>NZ_AP021917.1:4025000-4442500 GCF_014168615.1 Aeromonas sp. WP2-W18-CRE-05
ACATAACCGATACATGCCCCCACGGCCAGCACCACCAATAACTTCACGATTTGGGACATAAGGCCTCTTCTATATGCCGACATCAACACGGCCGGTTTCTTTTCACTATACGCGACCATGCCGGATTGATACGGATAAACAAAGAGTTAACCGGTCGCGATGCTGCTTTCACCCCGGTTTTGACGCGCAGCAAGCCGTAAAGTTCGCTCCAGGATCTGGGAATAGATGGGACGCCCCCCCAACCATTGCGCCACCAGGGTTGCCCCTATGGTGGTGATCATCATGGGCAGGATCAGCTGATAGTTGTCTGTCATCTCTGTCACCAGCACGATGCCTGTAATGGGGGCACGCACGGTGGCGGCGAAGAGCGCCCCCATGCCGGCGATGGCAAAGGCGCCCGGTTCGATGCCGAGATCGGGAAATGCAGAGTGGAACAGGTGACCAAAGATCACCCCGAACAGGGTGCCCAGCGCCAGGGTCGGCGCAAAGACACCACCAGGGGCCCCCGAGCAAAAGCAGATGAGGGTACCCACCAGTCGCACCGAGAAGATGATGAAGAGCGTCGCCATCGCATAGTCTCCCCCCGTCAGATGCGGGATGAGCTCGATTCCCCCTCCCGTGACAGAAGGGGCGAACAGCGACAGCATGCCAAAGGTTCCAGCCACCCCCATGCCGATGATGACGAAGCGGTGGCGCTTGTTCTGATGCAATGCCAGGTAACCATCCTGACAGGCGAGCACCAGCTTGTTGAAGACGAACCCCAGCACACCAAAGCAGCCCCCCATGAAAAGAAACAGCCAGAGCGCCTTCAAGGCCGGAGCGTCGTAGTGAGGCAGCATGATGACGGGGGATTGCCCTTTCATGTTCTGCAGCATCAGGGTCGCCATGACGGCCGAAATCCCGACCGCCTTGATGGCGAGGAAGGAGTAGCGAAATTGCGGTCGCATCTCTTCCATGACAAACAGTATCCCTGCCAGCGGGGCATTGAAGGCCGCAGCGAGACCGCCCGCCGCACCGGCAGCCAGCAGGGCGTGGCCATGCTCCTTGGGCAACCGGAAGATATCCGCCACCATCTTGCCGAGGTTGCCCCCTATCTGCACCGAGGGCCCCTCCCGCCCCAGCACCATGCCGGAACTCAGGGTACAGACCCCGCCAAAAAACTTCACCGGCAACACCCGCCACCAGCGTACCGGGCGCAGGTCGTCCATGGCCCCTTCAATTTCCGGGATACCGGATCCCCCCGCCTCGGGGGCAAAGGCATGAGTGAGGAAATAGCCGACCAACCCCAGCAGGGCGCTGAAACCAAAGCCGAGCAGGCCGAGCTGCCACCATGGGCGATCGGCCAGCAAGTCGACACGCTGCTGGGCCAGCCAGTGAACGCAAGACTCGAACAGTCCGCACACCAGGCCTGCCAGCAGGCCGACCAGGGCCGCCAGCAGGAGCACCAGCAGCGGCATCTTGTCCCGTCGTATCAGACGCTGCAAGACTGGAGGACGACGCAGCGAGGCCGCGTCGGCGGAAGGAATGGCTTGTTGCTCCATGGATAATCACGCTCATCTAACGAGGACCAGACACACCTCGGCCTCGGCTGCCCAGCTCTGGGCCTTTCTGCTATAGTCGGCCCGTTTCATGTTTCACGGGCGAGAGTCCGGGGCGAGAGCGCAAAGCATACTCCTCCCGCCATCCCCTGCCGAGCCGCAATCGGCAGCCTGTGCCCGGGTAACGACCAAAATCCCATTAAGGATGATCCATGTCAAAATCAGATCAGCTGTTTGAACAGGCCCGCCAGACCATTCCCGGTGGCGTCAACTCACCGGTCCGCGCCTTCAACGGGGTCGGCGGCACACCCCGCTTCATCGATCACGCCGATGGCGCCTACCTCTATGACGTGGACGGCCAGGCCTATGTGGATTACATCGGTTCCTGGGGCCCCATGCTGCTCGGCCACAACCACCCGGCCATCAAGGCCGCCGTCATCAAGGCAGTGGAAAAAGGGCTGAGCTACGGTGCCCCGACCGAGATCGAAGTGCTGATGGCCGAGAAAGTGCGCCAGATCGTCCCCTCCATGGAGCAGGTACGGATGGTCAACTCCGGCACCGAGGCGACCATGAGCGCCATCCGGCTGGCCCGTGGCTACACCGGCCGCGACAAGATAGTCAAATTCGAAGGCTGCTACCACGGCCACGCCGACTCCCTGCTGGTCAAGGCTGGCTCCGGCGCCCTGACCCTGGGTCAGCCCAACAGCCCGGGCGTACCGGCCGATTTCGCCAAGCACACCTTGACCTGCGTGTTCAACGATCTGGACTCGGTGCGCGAAGCCTTTACCCAGTACGGCAGCGAGATCGCCTGTATCATCGTCGAGCCGGTCGCTGGCAACATGAACTGCATCCCGCCGGTGCCCGGCTTCCTGGAAGGGCTGCGCGCCATTTGTGACGAGTTCGGCGCCCTGCTGATCCTGGATGAGGTGATGACCGGCTTTCGCGTCTCCCTGCGTGGTGCCCAGGGCCACTACAACATCGACCCGGATCTCACCACCCTCGGCAAGATCATCGGTGCTGGCATGCCGGTGGGCGCCTTCGGCGGCAAGAAGAAGGTGATGCAGCACATCGCCCCGACCGGCCCCGTCTATCAGGCCGGCACCCTCTCCGGCAACCCGGTGGCCATGGCCGCCGGCCTCACCATGCTGGATCTGCTGCTGGAGCCGGGCCTCTATGAGCAGCTGAGCGCCAAGACCGCCCGTGTCGCCGAAGGGCTGAAAGCGGCCGCCGCCAGGCACGGCATCCCGCTTGCCATCAACTACGTGGGCGGCATGTTCGGCTTCTTCTTCACCGACGAGACCGAGATCACCCGCTACGAGCAGGTGACCCGCTGCGACATGGAACGCTTCAAGCGCTTCTATCATCTGATGCTGGAAGAGGGTATCTATCTGGCACCGAGCGCCTACGAGGCGGGCTTCCTGTCGCTGGCCCACGGCGACAAGGAGATTGAACACACCCTGGCGGCCGCCGAGCGCAGCTTCGCCAAGCTGGCTGGCTGACAAGCCGCAAGATGTGCAGAGGGCCCCGATGGGGCCCTTTTTTGTTTGCTCATCCCGGCAAGGCACCATAGTGGTGCATCCTTAAGTCCCTCACCGGAGCCTTGCCACCTGCTGGTGCGCCGCGCCGTACACGGGCTGTCATAAATCGGGCCCACAATTTGCAGGCCCCTGCTCAGGAGCCCATTGGACCGAGGTGTATATGGCAGAGATGAGCCCCATCGATGTGCTGCGGCGCTATCAGGAGTACGAAACCGAGCTGGCCCCCCTGCTGCTGGGGCTGCTCACCCTCCCCGAGGCGTCTCTCAAGACCTATGCCTTCGTCGAGGAGGTGAAGAGCCTGCCCCCCCAGATCAGGCCAGCCATACTGGCGCCCGTTCCGGCGGCCCAGGGGCAGCTGCGCCTGCTGGTGCAGGGCCATGGCCGGGAGCTGGAGATCAACCTGCACCAGCTGATCGCCTGGCTGATGGGGGACAGAGAGCGGCGGCGCGCCATTCCCTGGTTCAGGGCCGTCTACGTCGTCCTGAGTCTGGCCCTGTTTCTCATCGTCGGCACCCTCATCTGGCACGGGCTGGAACAGCTCTATCTGCTCCTGTGCGGCACCCAGCAGAACCGGCTCGGCGCCTTCAGCGCCATCATCTTCCTCACGCTCGCGCTGGCGGTGTTCGATCTCGGCAAGACCATCCTCGAAGAGGAAGTGCTGCTGCATAAGGACATCTTCCGCCACAGCGCCATCCGGCGCACCATTACCCGCTTTATCGCCGCCATCCTGATCGCGGTCTCCATCGAGGGGTTGCTGCTGCTGTTCAAGGGATCCCTCGGCCAGAGCGAACTGCTCTGGCCTGCGGTGGGGGTGATGGGCTGCGCCGTGGGGTTGCTGCTGGCGCTGGGGCTCTATGTGTTTCTCGGTGCCAGGGCGGAAGCCGCACTGGTCGCCTCCAGCCAGCAGGCCGCCCACCCGGAGGGGGCTGCCAGAGGCATCAGAAGACGCGCCAGGACCGGGCGAGCGGGATGACATACCAACGCGGGGCGCCCGTGCAGGCGGGCCTCGCCGACGCCAGCTAGCTCGTCGCCTCTGCCAGCGCGGGCGCTGGCTGTCGCCGCGCCGCCCGCCAGGAGGCGTACATGGTCCAGGAGGTATAGATGACGATGAAGGCCACCAGCCATTTGAGCATCTCCATCTCCATGGATTTGACCAGCATGGCCGCCAGCACCACGCCGATGGGGCCGAAGATGGCCACCGCCAGCACGGCCCGCGCATCGAAAGCCCCCTTGCGGATGAAGGTCCCCGCCGAGAAGACGCTGAGAACGGCGGTGGATCCCATCATGATGGGGAAGGCCACCAGCGGGTTCATGCCGAGCAGATAGACCAGGGTCATGCAGGGGGCGAACAGGCCGATACCGACGTTCATCAGGGCTCCGAACAGGAAGTTGCCGGCAAGGGCGATCCCCAGCTTGTAACCGCTCAGCCCCATGGCCTCGCCACCGAGGGGGAAGAGCCCGAGCAGGCCGGCAAAGATGAGACCGGCGACCACCAGTAGGGAGACCGCCATGACCAGCCGGATGGTCTGGCGATCAAAGGAGGCCACGTAACGGGCGCCCCAGGCCGCACCGGCCGCCGCAGCCGCCATCATGCTGATGAGGGTGACGGGATCCACGTTGACCACGCCGATGAAGATGAGAGCCTGGGTCACGGTCGGCAGCACGCACTGGCCGTTGAGGGTACCGGGCAGCACCCGATCATCGATCAACCTGAACTGCTTGTAGCAGGCGGTCTTCACCGCAAAGCTCCCTACCCCCAGGGTATCGAGAAAATTGGCCACAAAGCCGATGGCCGCCACCGGCCAGAAAGGGGTGGCTTCGAGCTGGCCATGACGCCGTTTGTGCCACCAGGCACGGACCAGCATAACGAGAAAGACCAGGGCACAACCGATAAACAAGAGACGCAGAAAAGTGACAAGCATGGGGAGACCTCCAACAACGGGCGGCGATTCTAAGGCAGCGGAGGGAAAAAATCCTGGCCAGGATCATGAGAGGACGGATGCAAACGTTTGGCCGCGACTATTTTGGCTGGCAGAACCCGAATGGGGCTATCCATACTGGTTGGGAGGGCGACAGCCCGGGCTCATCGGGCGTAGTCCTGGTCATTTCGCGACGACCACAGCACCGGTGAGGCGTAAACGAAAGAAGGCGGGGTGACCCGCCTTCTTTTTTCATTCTCCGTCAGGCAATCCAGCGTGGCAGCCGGGGAGCCAGGCGGTCGATCAGGCGATCCGACACGGGAGTGAGCAACAGCAGCGGCAGGCAGATCAGGGAGAGGCAAAGAGCGCCTACATAGACGTCCGTCATCCAGTGCGCACCCGCCAGGATGCGGGGCGCCGAAAACAGGGGCACCATCACCACCGCAACCACCCCGGCCCAGCGCGGCAGATAGCGCAGGGCAAAACCGGCGAAGATCATCAGGAAGAGGGCGTGATCACCGGGGAAGCTGTCACCGGCGGAGTCCTTGGTGGGAATCGCACTGATCTCGGTCAGGCGCAGTGCCCCGTCCACCATCAAGGTGGGGCTGGGACGGCTGACCGGCAACAGATGCCCGAGCTGATTGATCACCAGGGCCCCCAGCAGCATCACGACCCCCATGGCCACCAGACGACGGCGCTCCTGCCCGTCGGCACGGAAGAAGCAACTGGCGAGGATCCCGCCCATGCAGGCCAGCGCGGCCAGATCGAACAGGCGGTTGTTGGTGATGGCCACCAGATCGGCCCAACGGGGGGAGTGGCCAATCCAGCCATTGACCAGCTGGAAGAGGGCGAGATCCCACCCATCCCAGGGGCCGTGCTCAGGCAGGGCGCCCCAACTGAAGGCGATGAGGCCCCCGGCCAGATAGAAAGGAATGAACTTGCTCATGCCGACGTGTCCTTCGAAAAACGCTCATTCTAGGCCAGCCGCAAGATGACTTGCATCACAAAAGTGTAAGAATTCGTGTAACAAAGGTATTCCATCGGCTCTTTTTTTGGCGCCACCGACCAGGTGGGCAAGCGCGCCCCCTCCTTGGCTCTCCCACCGGTTGCGGCTAGTATGGGCGCTCCCTTCGTTCAGGATGATGATGATGCGCAGCTACCTTCGCATGATGTTGTTTGCCCTCGGTTTGCTGGCAGGTGTACAGATCCCCGGGCTGGTCGATCTCTACTTCCAGCGGCTGGATGCCCGGCTGCAGCAGGCAGGTCTGGCGCTGGCCCCCTTCCAGCGCACGGCGGACCAGCACTTCAATGGCGATCTGCAGGCGCTGGTCGCCCATTACGGTGCCAGCCAGGATCCCGTCTTCACCCAGGATGCCACCAGCCTCCAGCAACTGGTGAACCAGCAGCAGCACCTTCAGGGGGAGATCGCCGTGCGGGAGAGCCCCTGGTACCAGCAGCTCTCCCACCTGTTGCTGCGCGCCGATCCCGCCCTCTGGCAGGATACCCTGCACAACTACGGCTATGTGGTCCCCCTCAAACAGGCCGCCATTTTCTGCGGCGTGGCGGCGGGTCTGCTGGCCTCCCTGGCGGGGGATCTGCTGCTCGGCCTCCTGCTGCTGCCATTTCGCTCCCGCCAGCGCGTCCCCCGTCACGGCCTGCGCTGATCCCCTCTCACTGCCAACCGGGGGGCCCGCCCCGGTTGGCGGCTACTCGAAGGGTTCGAGATAGGCTTCTATGGCCTTCTTCAGCCAGGCCAGCACCTTGCCGTGATGGGCGTTCTCCGACAGATAGACTCCGTAATCACGCCACTGCAGGCTGAACTTGTGCTTCAGGGTCAGCAGTTCCCCCTGGCGCAGCTGGCTCTGGATAAGGGGTGAAGGCAGCACCGCCCAGCCCAGACCATCCAGCACCGCATCCCGCATCAGTTCGAAACTCGACAACCCGATATGCTGCCCCCCGATGGGCAGCAGGCTCTTGACCGAAAACGCGTCCACATAGGAGAGGGTGACCTGGGTGTGATCGGTCAGATCCTGCTGCAACACCCGCTTCAGCCCAGCCAGCGGGTGGCTTGGCGCCACCACCATCAGGGTGCGGATCGGGTTGAGCACGTCAATGCAAAGACCGCTGCGCTCCTGTTCCTCGGTGATGAGGCCGAAGGCGGCATCCACGAACCCCTCTTCCACCAGGGCCGGCAGCTCCGGCGGTGAGGCCAGCACCAGGGAGATGCTGGTGCCCGGAAACTGGCGACGCAGCGCTCCCAGCATCTCGCGCCATACCACCTCGGGAATGGCGTCGTCCCGGGCTACCCGCAGCGCCACCTCGGCACCGGAGGCATGGTGCTCGCACTTGAGCTTCAGGCTGTTGGCGGCCTGCAACAGCCGCCGACAGTCGTCCAGCACTTGCTCGCCGATTTCGGTCAGCCGGCTCTGGTTCGCCCCTCGTTCGAAAAGTTCGACGCCAAGCTCCACCTCCAGGGTTGCAATCGCCGAGCTAACGGCGCTGCGACTCTTGCCAAGTCGTCTGGCGGCATTGGCTATCGAACCACTGTCCGCTGTTTCTACAAAGAGTTGTATCTGATTTAGCTTCATGGCTTCAAACTGGCGGCAGATTATTCCATCCCACCTTATCCCCTAACTCGCCCCCAAGGCAAACAAGCAGCGACAGCTTTCTCGACGCTCAGCGATAACCTTGCCCGTTTCGGGTGCCGTTATCCTCTCTTCGTCGCAGCAACAGAAGGAAACTGCATGTCATCCCGTCCCCTGCTTTTGGCCCGCCTCTTCCTGACAGGGGCCATCCTGACCGAGGTCGCCGGCACCTCCTCCATGGCCCTGATCCCAAAGAGCGAGAGCGGCTGGATCCACTATCTGCCGATGTGGCTCCTCATCACCCTCTCCTACCTGCTGCTCGCCAAGGCCGCCAGGACAATCTCCATTGGTATCGCGTTTGCGCTGTGGGAAGGGCTGGGGATCGCCCTCATCACCGCCGTCTCCGTCCTGTTCCTCGGCTACGAGCTGAGCATCCAGGAGTGGATCGGACTGGCGCTGGCCATAGTGGGGATTGTCATGGTGACCCTGGGCGAGACCCATGATGTACCAGCTCCCACCCGCCAGAGGAGGGAAGCCCCATGCACCCGTTGCTCATCGTACTGGGCGCCGCCCTGCTGGATATCGGCGCCAACATGGCGATCAACCGCTCCGCCGGTTTTCGCGACAAGGGGTGGGGCGTCCTCGGCATTCTGCTGGTGCTCTGTGCCTTCACTCTGCTCAGCGAGGCGGTCAGTACCGGCAAGATCGATCTGGCCGTGGCCTATGCCACCTGGGGCGCCATCGGCATCCTGGGCACCGCCCTCGGCGGCCTGCTGCTGTTCGGCGAGCGCCTCAAACCCGTCGGCTGGCTCGGCATGATGGTGATGGCGGTGGCGGTCGCCCTGCTGACCACAGCATGATCCCCTCTCCAACCCCATGAAAAAAGCCGCCCTGTTCCCAGGGCAGCCTTTTCATGGTCAAACCGATCACCCAGATTGCAACAGGCAGCCTAACGCGCTGCCTCGTACAGCTCCAGCGGCAGGCCGTCGGGGTCGGCGAAGAAGGTAAAGCGCTTGCCAGTCAGCTCGTCCACCCGCACCGGCTCCACTTCCACCCTGTGCTGCTCCAGGTGGGCGATGACCCGGTCGAGATCCGCCACCCGAAACGCCAGGTGGCGCAACCCGCACGCCTCCGGCCGGGAGGGGCGGGGCGGCGGCGCCGGGAAGCTGAACAGCTCCAGCTGGCTGCCGTCCGGCAGCGCCAGATCCAGCTTCCACGACTGGCGCTCTGCCCGCAGGGTCTCGGCAATGATGGGCAACCCCAGCACCTGGTGATAGAAGTGGCGCGAACGCGGATAGTCGCTGGCGATGATGGCCACGTGATGGATGGCCTCAAACAGGGGATGGGTCATGGCAATCCTTGCAAAACGGGCAGCCTGCGCTGCCCGTCTTCGTCAATTGAAGAAACCGTTGAACCAGTTATCCAGGGCATTCGCCGGGTCCGAGACCGGGCTGGCACAGCTCATGGGCTCGGCCAGACCGGCCAGCTTGGCCGGCACCTGGAGACTGCCGGGACAATCACTGGCCACCCGGGCACCGCTCGAGCGGGAGAAGTTGGCCCAGCTAACCCCTTCGGGCATCTTCAGCCCCAGGCTGTTGACCCCTCGCTGGCTCATGTAGCCGCTGAACAGCTGCAGGGCGCCACTGGCACCGGTCAACCCGGCCGGGGTGTTGTCGTCACGGCCGACCCAGACGCTCACCAGCTCGTTGTTGTCCATCCCGGCAAACCAGGAGTCACGCAGCTCGTTGGTGGTACCGGTCTTAGCGGCCATGGTGGCCCCGGGGAACTTGGCACCGAGCGCCCGGGCCGTCCCCTGGCTCACCGTCTTGGTCATGGCGAACAGGGTCAGCCAGCTTGCCTGGGGATCCGTCACTCGCTTGGCCGCTTCGTCATGCTGGTAGAGCTGGCGCCCCTCGCCATTCACCACGGCCCGGATGGCCGACAGGGGCTGGGTCAACCCCTGGTTGGCAATGGGCAGGTACATCTGGTTCACCTCCATGGGCGAGAGCGCCACCGCCCCCAGCACCAGGGACGGATAGGGCTGGATCTCCTGCTGCACCCCCAGCTTGTGCAGGGTGTCCACCACCTTGTCCAGGCCTATCTGCATCCCGAGGTTGACGGTCGGCACGTTGAGGGAGCTGGCGAGCGCCTCCATCAGGGGCACGCTCTGGCGGAACTTGCGGTCGTAGTTCTGCGGCGTCCAGATCTGGCCATCCTGGCCGCGAATGCGGATCGGCTGATCTTTAAGCGGCGTGCCCAGGGTCAGGCCGTTGGAGAGGCCGGTCAGGTAGACCGCCGGTTTGACCAGGGAGCCAATCTGACGGCGGGCATCCAGCGCCCGGTTGAAGCCGGCGTAGCGGGGATCCCGTCCCCCCACCATGGCGACCACCTCGCCCTTGTGCCAGTCGGAGACCACCATGGCCGCCTCCAGCTTCTTCTTGCCACGCTGCTTCTCGATGGTGGCCAGACCCGACTCCACCGCCTGCTCGGCGGCGTGCTGGGCGATGGGATCCAGACTGGTGAAGATCTTGAGGCCGGACTGCTTGAGCAGATCCGGGCCGAAGCGGTTCTGGATCTCCCGTTTGAGCAGCCCCATGAAGGCCGGGGTACGGCCATAGCTCATCTGGCCGCGGGCGATGATGCCAAGGGGCTGCTTGCTGGCCAGGTCATACTCGGCCTGGGTCAGGCTGCCGTGATCCGCCAGCAGTTTCAGCACCAGATCCCGGCGCGCCTTGGCCCGGTCCGGGAATCGCCAGGGATCGTAATAGGAGGGGCCCTTCACCATGCCCACCAGCAGGGCCACCTGATCGATGTCCAGCTCGTTGACCGGAATACCGAAGTAGAAGTAGGAGGCGAGCCCGAAGCCGTAGACCCCCTGGGAGAAGTTCTGCCCCAGATAGACCTCGTTGAGGTAGGCCTCCAGGATCTCGTCCTTGCTGTAGCGGTAGTCGATGAGCACCGCCATGTAGGCTTCCTGCAGTTTGCGCCACAGGCTGCGCTCACGGGTCAGGAAGAAGTTCTTGGCGAGCTGCTGGGTGAGCGTACTGCCCCCCTGCACGGTGCGACCCGCCAGCAGGTTGGCTGCCATGGCGCGCATGATGGCCACCGGCGAGACACCGCCATGCTGGTAGAAGTCCCTGTCTTCCGTGGTGAGCAGCGTCACCAGCAGGCTGTCCGGCACCTCGGAAAGGCGCACCAGCAGACGGTCTTCCCGATCCTCGGTGTTGAGGCGATCGAGCAGCACCGGGTCCATCTGGGCATAGCCGAGCTGACGCTGGTTCTCCAGGGACTGGATCCCCTCGAGGCGCGCCCCGTTGAAGGTGAGACGCAGGCCACGGGCGCCGTCGGCACCGTCGTGGAACTCGAACGGCCGGCGCACCAGCTCGATGCGATTGCCGCTCACCGCGTACTCACCCGGGGTATGAGGCTGACGCACCTGCTTGTAGCTCAGCATGTTGAGCTCGCGCAGCATCTGGGTCTGGGAGAGCCGCTGGCTGGGATAGAGCTCCAGCGGGCGGCTGTAGACCATCACCGGCAACTGCCACTTCTCGCCGTCGAAGCGCTCGCGCACCTTGGTGTCGAGATAGATGCCAAACACCACCATGAAGGCCGCCACCACCAGAGAGAGCTTGAAGCCCAGCCAGAACAGGGTGCGCCAGATGGTGCGTTTGGGCGCCGCCTTCTTGGGCGTGCGCTTGCGTCGTTGGGTTGCCATAAATCCTCTTGTCGTTCTCCTCGCCATCCCGCTGATGCGAGCGGCCTGCGATGCCTGTTGTGGAGGGGGACTGTGCCACCGCCATCTTGTTCTGATCGTACCGACCGATCACTGTCCCGTCGGCTACTCCTGCAATCCCATCTTCTTCTTGGTCACCCGGGTCGGCATCGCCTCCAGCGGGTTGTCCGGCCAGTAGTGACGGGGGTAGCGCCCCTTCATCTCTTTTTTCACCTGCTCATAGGATCCCGCCCAGAAGGCCGCGAGATCCGCGGTGATCTGCAAGGGGCGCTGGGCCGGGGAGAGCAGCTCCACCACCAGGGGGACCCGGCCATCGGCCACGCATGGGGTGGCGCCCAGCCCGAACATCTCCTGGATGCGCACCGGGATCGCCGGCGCCTGACCCGGCTGGTAGCGGATCCGTACCCGGCTGCCGGTCGGTGCGGTGAAGTGGCTCGGCAGCGCCTCGTCCAGCCGCCTTGGCAGGGGCCAGGGCAGAGACTGGCGCAGGATGTCGCTCATGTCGAGCCGCTTCAACTGCTCCAGCCGGGTCATGCCGCTCACCGCCGGCAGCAGCCACTGCTCGAGGTCGGCCAGCAGGCTCTCCTCATCCATGGCGGGCCAGGCTTCGTCGGGCAGCCAGTCGCGGGCGCAGCGCAAGCGGGCCAGCAGCCCCTCGCTGCTCTCGTCCCAGGGCAGCACGTGCAGCCCCTTGCGCCGGATGCCCTGCAGCAGGCAGTGCCCCTTCTGTTCATCGGAGAGATCCGTCAGCGGCCGCTGGCCGAGCACCAGCTCGCCGAGCACCTGCTGGCGCTCCGCACGCACCCGTTCCTCCCGATCGTCCCAGTCGAACCACTGGCGCTCGCTCACCAGCTCGGGCAGCTGGCGCACCAACTCATCCAGCGCCACCGGCTCGGCGATGAAGATGCGGCTGCCGCGCTCGTTCTGACCCATTTCGACGGCCACGATGGCCCCCTGCCCCTGGCAGGGATGCCCTTCTACCAGATCGCAGCTCACCCCGCCACTGAGCTGATAGCGGCTGCCACTGCGCAGCTTGCCGATGCGATCGGGCCAGGCGAGGGCGCACAGCAACCCCAGCCATTGACCCTGCGGGCTGCTTGCCCGCACGCCGAGCCGCTCGAACCAGCGGGCCGCCCCCTGGCGCAGGGCGCCCTGACGGCGGTGGAACAGCACGGACAGGCGCTCCGATCCTCGCAGATCTTCTTCCAGCAGCGCCACCAGGAAAGCCGCATCGGCGACAATCCCTGTCAGACCCTCGGATTCCAGCTCCCGGGCCCGCAGCAACATGCGGGCGAGGCGGGGATGGGTGCCGAAGGCCGCCATGGCACGGCCTGCCGGGGTAAGTTGTTGCTCACCCTCCGGGGCCATGGCGCCCAGGGCCACCAGCAACCGCCGGGCGCTGGCCACGGCAGCAGGGGGCGGCATGTCCAGCAGGGGCAGCGCCTCCACCCGGGCCCCCCACTGGGCGGCGTCCATCAGCAGGCCGGTGAGCTCTTGCGTCAGGATGTCGGGGGGACTCTGCTCGGCGAGGCGCTCCTGCACCTCGCAGCTCCAGAGCCGGTAGCAGACGCCGGGGCCAAGCCGCCCTGCCCGCCCCGCCCGCTGGGTGGCGGAGGCTTTGGCGATGGGCCGGGTCTCCAGCCGGGTGACGCCGCTCTTGATATCGAAGGTGGCGCGCCGCTCCAATCCGCTGTCGATGACCACGGAGATCCCCTCGATGGTGAGGGAGGTCTCCGCCACGTTGGTGGTGAGCACCAGCTTGCGACGACCCGCAGGCGCAGGCTCGATGGCCGCTTGCTGGGCCGCGAGGTCAAGACGGCCATAGAGGGGAGCCAGGGTCACATCCCCTGGCAACCGCCCTTCCAGCCACTGTGCCAGCCGCTCTATCTCCCCCTGTCCCGGCAGGAACACCAGGGCACTGCCAGCCTGACTGGCGAGCGCCTCCAGCACCACGGCGCCAACCTGGGGCTCCAACCACTGCTGGCGATTGGCGGGGCGATAGTGGTACTCGATGGGAAAGCAGCGCCCCTCGGAGCGCACCACGGGGGCACCTGGCAGCAGGCGCTCCAGGGCCATGCCATCCAGAGTGGCGGACATCACCAAGAGCTTGAGATCATCGCGCAACCCCTGCTGGCTTTCGATGGCGAAGGCCAGCGCGGTATCGGCGTGCAGGCTGCGCTCGTGGAACTCGTCAAAGATGACGAGCGACACGCCGCTGAGCTCAGGATCCTGCTGCAGCATCCGGGTCAGCACCCCCTCGGTCACGATCTCGAGCCGGGTCTGGCTGCTGGTGCGGCTCTCCCCGCGCACTCGCAGGCCGATGCGCTCGCCCACCTTCTCCCCCAGCTGACGCGCGAGGAAGCTCGCGATGTTGCGCGCAGCAAGGCGCCTGGGCTCCAGCATGATGATGCGCCCGGGCAGCCGGTGCTGGCGCACCAGCTCCAGGGGCAGCAGGGTCGATTTGCCCGCGCCGGGGGGCGCCTGCAGGATCACGCTGGTATGGTTGTCGAGGGCTGCAAAGAGTTCGGGCAACACCGGGACGATGGGGAGGGAAGACAAAGCGATGGGCACCTTCTGTGACACTTCTGAAAAGGGGTCCATTCTGCCACAGCCTCCCGGCCACCGTAAGCGCCCCTGCCGGGCAGGGGCAGGAGGTGCCAGATGCAACACGGCAAGACATCCCGGGAGCGGCTGCCATAGAATGGCCCTTATCCGATGCCCATCACGAGGACCGACACGCCGCATGCCCAAACTCTTCTTTGCCCTGCCCCTGCCAGAGCTTGCCCCCGAGCTTGCGACCTGGCGAGACCAGCGCCCCTGGCCCGGCCAGCCGGTGCCCGAGAGCAACCTGCACCTGACCCTGGCCTTTCTCGGGGAGACCGACGAAACGACCCAGGCTCGCCTGATCGCGGCCGCCGAGCGACAGCACTGCCCCCCTTTCACCGTCCATCTGGATCAGACCGGCTGGTTTCAGCGCGCCAAAGCCGCCTGGGTGGGGCCCGGTGAGTGGCCGAACGAGCTGACCGTGCTCGCGAAGGCGCTGCGCCGCCACGGTGAAAAACTCGGGCTGGGCAACGGCGAGCAGGGCTATCGCCCCCACGTCACCCTGTCGCGCAAGGCGGGCGAGGCCCCCGACGAGCTGCCTGCGCCGGATTTTCTGCTCAGGGCCGATCGCTTCTGCCTCTATCAATCCGTCAGCACGCCGGATGGCGTCCACTACGAACCGCTCGCCTGCTGGCCCCTGCGGGCCCGTGTCAAAAACCCGCACCGCGAGGAGCTCACCCCATGATCTTCGCTCCCCCCCTGCAGTCCGGGCAGCTGATCTCCCGCTACAAGCGCTTTCTGACGGATGTCGCGCTCGACAACGGCGAGGTGATCACCATCCACTGCGCCAATACCGGCGCCATGACCGGTTGCGCCCTGCCGGGCACCCGGGTCTGGTACTCCACATCCGACAACCCCAAGCGCAAGCTGCCAAACAGTTGGGAAATCGCCGAGAGCCCGGCGGGTCACTTCATCTGCGTCAACACGGCCCGTGCCAACCAGATCGCCCGGGAGCTCATCGAACAGGGCGCCCTCGCCCCCCTGGCAGGCTATGCCAGGCTGCGCACCGAAGTGAAATACGGGGAAGAGAACAGCCGCATCGACCTGCTGCTGGAAGATGACCACAGGCCGGATTGTTACATCGAGGTGAAATCCGTCACCCTGCTCGACGAGCGGGAGCAACCCGGCATGGGGTACTTCCCCGATGCGGTCACCACCCGCGGCGCCAAGCACTTGCGTGAATTGATGGCCATGAAGGCGGCAGGGCACCGGGCCGTGCTGCTGTTCATGGTATTGCACTCCGGCATCGCGAGAATGCGCCCTGCAGCCCATATCGATCCGCACTATAGTCAGCTTGTTGAACAGGCGATGGCGGCAGGGGTTGAAATTTTATGCTATCGCCCCCATGTTGGGGTGCAGGGCATGGTGGCTCAGGATTTTATCCCATTTGAATCTGACCATATGCTACCCGAGGGCAGAGAATAAATGCAGAAGTGGGTAACATTATTGATAAGGCTTGTTTGCCTCCCGTTGACCCTTCTGCTATAGATGTCGCCCTCAATTTATGGATGGCACGGGTAGCGTGCTGAATTAGGAGACAGGGCATGCCAACAGGCGAAAACAGGAAATCTCTGGGCCCCCTGGCCATTGCGGGTGTAGAGCCTTACCAGATGAAAGCCGGTGAGGAGTACATGAATGACCAACAGAAGGTACATTTTCGCAAGATCCTGGGAGCCTGGCGCAACCAACTGATGCAGGAAGTTGACCGCACCGTCGACCACATGAAGGATGAGGCTGCCAACTTCCCGGATCCCGTGGATCGCGCCGCGCAAGAAGAAGAGTTTGCTCTCGAACTGCGCACCCGCGACCGTGAACGCAAGCTGATCAAGAAGATCGAGAAAACCTTGCTGCTGCTCGAAGAAGATGACTTCGGTTACTGCGAGCATTGCGGCATCGAGATCGGCATCCGCCGTCTGGAAGCCCGTCCGACCGCAGACCTCTGCGTGGACTGCAAGACGCTGGCCGAGATCAAGGAAAAACAGATGGCTGGCTGATGCCGCCCATCCACAGAAACGAAAAGGGAGCCCAGGCTCCCTTTTTTATTGAGCTTTTGGTCGGGCCGTCCCAGAATGCAGCCTCAATGCATCGCTTACCCGAATTGCCATGGTCATGACCTCCCCCCCCTCCCGACGCCCCTATGTGGGCCGCTTCGCCCCCTCACCGTCCGGTCCGCTCCACTTCGGATCCCTGGTCGCCGCCCTTGGCAGCTTCTTGCAGGCCAGGGCGCAGCAGGGCCGCTGGCTGGTGCGCATCGAAGACATCGACCCCCCGCGGGAGATGCCGGGAGCGGCTGACCTTATCCTCGCCACCCTGGAGGCACACGGTCTTGGCTGGGATGGGGAGGTGATGTTCCAGAGCGCGCGCCATGGCCGCTATGACGAGATCATCGATCAGCTCTATCGGGCCGGGGATCTCTACTGGTGCCGCTGTACCCGGCGCGAAATCATGGCCGCAGGGGGATTCTACAACGGTCATTGCCGCGCCCTGGGGCTGACCGCCGAGGGGTGTGCCGCCCGTTTGCGCCAGCACCACCCGGTCTATCGGTTCGAGGATGCGCTTCAGGGAGAGATCTCCGTCCCCGCGGCGCTGGCGGAGGAGGACTTCATCGTGCGCCGCCGGGACGGGCTCTATGCCTACAACCTGGCGGTGGTGGTGGATGACATGGACAGCGGCATCACCGAGATCGTCCGCGGCGCCGATCTGCTGGAACCCACGGTGCGCCAGATTGCCCTCTACCAGACTCTGGGGGCTGCCGTCCCCGATTGGGTGCACCTGCCGCTGGCGGTGCAAGCGGATGGCAACAAGCTCTCCAAGCAGAACCATGCGCCGGCGCTGTCGCAGGACGAGGCACGACCGGCCCTGTGGCAGGCGTTGCACTTTCTCGGTCAGTGCCCGCCGCCCGAGCTGATGGCGAGCCGGATCGACGAGATCATCGGCTGGGGCATCGCCCACTGGCAGCTGGCCCGGGTGCCCCGCCAGCAGAAGATCCCGCAAGGGCAAAGCTAGCCCCGGCTGCATTTCTTGCCCCAAAAGGACCAATCAAGGGGAAGCAGGCCACACCGTTTCTCATTTGGTTGGGGCTGAGCTATGATAGGCCGCTATTTTTTTGGCCTCCCGTCAATTTGAAGTCATAACGAGGTGTACCATTTTTTCCCAGATCGCAAACTTTTGCCGCAAAGTGCTCGGCAAGGAAGACGGCGAGCAGTCGGTGGAGTCCCCCATTCCGGCCCGTGTCGCCGGACAGCGCCGTACCTTGAGCCGTGACCAGCACCCGATTTCGCGCAAAGAGATCAGCGAGAATGCCCTCAAGGTGCTCTATCGCCTGAACAAGGGGGGCCATGAGGCCTACCTGGTCGGCGGCGGCGTCCGTGACCTGCTGCTCGGGAAGACCCCCAAGGATTTCGACATCGCCACCGACGCGACGCCGGAACAGATCAAGGCGCTGTTCAGCAACTGCCGCCTGATTGGCCGCCGTTTCCGCCTGGCCCACATCGTCTTTGGTCGTGACGTGATCGAAGTGGCCACCTTCCGGGGCCACCACCATCAGGTCAATACCAGCAAGCATGTGTCGGCCCAGTCCGATGAAGGCATGCTGCTGCGGGACAACGTCTACGGCACCATCGAAGAGGATGCCGAGCGTCGCGACTTTACCGTCAACGCCCTCTACTACAGCGCCAAGGATTTCACCCTGCACGATTTCGAGGGTGGGCTGGAAGACCTGGCCGCGCGCAGACTGGAGCTCATCGGCGACCCCGAGACCCGCTACCGGGAAGATCCGGTGCGCATGCTGCGCGCCGTGCGCTTCGCCGCCAAGCTCGACATGACCATCAGCCCGCGTACCGCCGCCCCCATCCGGGAGCTGGCCCCGCTGCTGCAGGACATCCCGGCCGCCCGCCTGTTCGAAGAGACCCTCAAGCTGTTCCTGGCGGGGGACGGTCTGGCCACCTACAAGCTGCTGCGGGAATACGGGCTGTTCCAGCCGCTGTTCCCCCAGGTAGCCGCCCTGTTCACCCCCCACGGCAACTCGCCCTACGAGCAGTTCATCGAGCAGGCGCTGATGGACACCGATACCCGGGTCCGTGAAGAGAAGCGCGTCACCCCCGCCTTCCTCTACGCCACCCTGCTGTGGGGCGCCGTCGAGGCCCGCGGCCGCGTGCTGGAAAACGAGAGCGGTCTGCCCTGGTACGATGCCTTCATGCTGGCTATCAACGAGGTGCTCGACAACCAGGTGCGGATCATCGCCGTGCCGCGCCGCTTCACCACGGACGTGCGCGACATCTGGGCCCTGCAGCAGCGCCTGACCCGCCGCCAGGGCAAGCACCCCGAGCGCGCCATGGAGCACCCGAAATTCCGTGCGGCCTTCGACTTCCTGTTGCTGCGCAACCGGGTCGAGCGCGGCCTCGGCGAGTTGGCGAGCTGGTGGGAGCGCTATGTGGCCTCCAACCCGGACGTGCGCCCACAACTGCAACGGGAGGCGACCCGCCGCCCGGCGAGCGGCGAGCGCGCCGACTCCCGCAGCGGTGATGGCGAGAAGCGCAGCGGCAATGGCCGCAACCGCCGTCGCCCCCGTCGCCGCAAGCCGAAGTCGGCAGAGTAAGGATCCGCCGATGATCGAGGTCTTCGTCGCCATCGGCTCCAACCTGGCCGACCCCCTCGGCCAGGCTCGTCGCGCCATCGCCGCGCTGGCGACCCTGCCCGAGTCAGAGCTGCTGCAGACCTCCCACCTTTACGGCAGCCGCCCCATGGGCCCTGCGGATCAGCCGGACTACGTCAATGCCGTGGCGCGCCTTGCCACCCGCCTCAGCCCTCTGGCGCTGCTGGACGAGCTGCAGCGCATCGAGCAGGCACAGGGGCGAGTGCGCAAGGATGAGCGCTGGGGCCCCCGGACCCTGGATCTCGATCTGCTGCTGTACGGCGACGAGGTCATCCGGCATGAGCGCCTGACGGTGCCTCACTATGGCATGAAGGAGCGGGAGTTCGTCCTGCTCCCCCTTGCCGAGATAGCCCCCTCCCTGGTGCTGCCCTGCGGCACCCCGCTCACCGAACTGGTTGCCCGCTGCCCGCGCAATGGACTCGCGATCCTGGCCGGTGCAGCAGGCGAGTAGAGAAGAGTAGGAACAACGTAATGAGCAAGATCACCACTACCCACCTGCAGAAGATGAAGCAGGACGGACAGAAAATCACCGCCATCACCGCCTATGACGCCACCTTCGCCAAGCTGTTCGACGACGAGGGCGCCCAGGTGCTGCTCATCGGCGACTCCCTCGGCATGGTATTGCAGGGCGGAGACGACACCCTGGCGGTCAGCATGGACGAGATGGTCTATCACACCCGCTGCGTGGTGCGCGGTACCACCAATGCCCTGGTGGTGACCGACATGCCGTTCATGAGCTACGCCACCCCGGAGCAGACCTACCAGAACGCGGCGCGCCTGATGGCGGCCGGTGCCCGCATGGTGAAGATGGAAGGGGGGGACTGGCTGTGTGACTCCATCCGCCACCTCACCCGTAACGGGGTGCCGGTGTGCGGCCATCTCGGCCTGACCCCGCAATCCGTCCACGTGTTTGGCGGCTTCAAGGTGCAGGGGCGCGACGAGTTCCACGCCCAGGAGATCTACCGCCAGGCGCTGGAGCTGCAAGCGGCTGGCATCCAGTTGCTGGTGCTCGAGTGCGTGCCCGTCTCTCTGGCAGAGCGCATCACCAAGGCGCTGCGCATTCCGGTGATCGGCATCGGTGCCGGCCCTGCCACCGACGGCCAGATCCTGGTGATGCACGATGCCTTCGGCATCACCTCCGGTTATGTGCCCAAGTTCACCAAGAACTTCCTGGCCGAGACCGGTGACATGCGTGCCGCCATTCGTCTCTACGTGCAGCAGGTGAGCGAGGGGACCTTCCCCGGCCCCGAGCACTGCTTCAACTGACTTTCTGTCGTCATGAGCGCGGGGGCCTGTGCCCCCGTCTCGCCCTCCCCCCTGACGACCCCCTCTTTTATTGATTCATCTGAAGGTGAACTGACGATGTTGGTTGTGAACAATCCCGCCGCGCTGCGCAAGCAGATCGGTCAATGGCATCGCGAAGGCCGCGCCATCGCATTCGTGCCCACCATGGGCAATCTGCATCAGGGTCATCTCACCCTGGTCGAGGAGGCCCGCCGCCATGGCGACAAGGTGGTGGTCAGCATCTTTGTGAACCCCTTGCAGTTCGACAAGGCCGAGGATCTCGCCAACTACCCCCGCACCCTGGAGCAGGATTGCGCCGCCCTGGAGGCCGCCGGTGTGGACCTGGTCTTCACCCCGACGCCGGAGATCATGTATCCCCAGGGGCTCGCCAGCCAGACCTTCGTCGAGGTGCCCGGCATCTCCAGCCTGCTGGAAGGGGCGCTGCGTCCGGGGCATTTTCGCGGGGTCAGCACCGTGGTCACCAAGCTGTTCAATCTGGTACAGCCGAACGTGGCCTGCTTTGGCGAGAAGGATTACCAGCAGCTCGCGCTCATTCGCAAGATGGTGGCCGACATGGCCATGCCCATCGAGATCGTGGGCGTGCCGACCGTGCGGGCCGAAGACGGGCTGGCCCTCTCTTCGCGCAACGGCTATCTGACCGCTGCCGAACGGGCCATCGCCCCCGAGCTCGCGCGCACCATGAACTGGATTGCCGGGCAGATTGAAGCGGGGAACAGTCACCTCCCCTCCCTGGTTGCCCAGGCCAGCCAACGCCTCGACAACGCGGGATTCAGGACGGATGCCATCGACATCGTCGATGCCGACACCCTGGAATCCGCCAGCGCCGAGAGCCAGCGCCTGGTGATCCTGATGGCCGCCTATCTGGGCAAGGCCCGCCTCATCGACAACCGGGTCGTCGCCCTGCGGGGTTGAGACACGGCAAGGAGACCACGATGTCCAAGAAGGTTTACTGCATCGCCCAGTTCCAGCCCAAGCCGGGCCAGGAGCAGGCCCTGTTCCGCGTCCTGCAAGGGCTCGAACCCGACACCCTGCGTGAAGATGGCTGCCTGCAGTACATCGTCACCCGCCATATCCAGAGCCCCTTTGCCGAGGGGGAGAGCTTCCCCATCGTCTTCAACGAGATCTGGCGCGACATGGCGAGCTTCGAGGCCCACTGCCAGCGCGCCGGTATCAAGGCCTTCTTCGAGCGCTACTGCCTCGCGGATGATGGCCTCGCGGCCAAGTGGAACGTCTGCGTCTACAGCGACGAGCCCGCGGACTACGATGCCCCGGCCCTCTGAGGCCGAAACGTGCAAATAAAAAGGCGCCCGAGGGCGCCTTTTTGCTGGCGGGTGTGCGCCTCAGTGGCGCAGACCGGTACCGCGGGAGATGAGCCACCAGGCCATCCCGTAGAGTACCAGGATGAAGCCGATGATGATGAGATAGGCGGTGCCGAGGGGCACGTCTGAGATCCCGAGGAAGCCGTAGCGGAACGCGTTCACCATGTAGATGATGGGGTTCACCTGGGAAACCCCCTGCCAGAACGGCGGCAGCAGGGTGATGGAGTAGAAGACGCCCCCCAGATAGGTCAGGGGAGTCAGGATGAAGGTCGGGATGATGCTGATGTCATCGAACGACTTCGCGAACACCGCGTTGATGAGCCCCCCCAGGGAGAAGAGGATGGAGGTGAGCAGCACGGTCACGCAGACGCTGAACAGATGATGGATCTGCAGCGGCACGAAGAACAGCGACACCAGGGTGACGATGAGGCCGACACAGAGGCCGCGCGCCACGCCACCGCCCACATACCCCGCGATGATGATGTAGTTGGGCACTGGCGCCACCAGCAGCTCCTCCACGTTGCGCTGGAACTTGGCGCTGTAAAAGGAGGAGGCGACGTTGGAGTAGGAGTTGGTGATGACCGACATCATGATGAGGCCGGGCACGATGAACTCCATGTAGCTGAAGCCACCCATGTCACCGATGCGCGAGCCGATGAGGTTGCCGAAGATGACGAAGTAGAGGCTCATGGTGATGGCGGGCGGCACCAGGGTCTGGATCCAGATCCGGGTGAAGCGGCTCACTTCCTTGGCCAGAATGCTCTTGAAGGCGATGTAATAGGTCATGGGGTTCATGCTTTGCGACCCTCCTCTACCAGATTGACGAACAGCTCTTCCAGCCGGTTCGCCTTGTTGCGCATGCTGAGCACCTTCACCCCCTGGGCGGAGAGCTGCTCGAACAGGCTGTTGAGGGACTGGCTCTTCTCCAGCTCCACTTCCAGGGTGTTCTCATCCTGCATCCGGCCGTTGAACTCGGGCAGGGCCGGTACGGTGGAACCCGGCACCAGATCCAGCAGGAAGGTCTCGCGACCCAGCTTGCCGAGCAGGCTCTTCATGCTGGTGTTCTCGATGAGACGGCCCTTGTCGATGATGCCGATGTTGCGGCACAGCATCTCGGCCTCTTCCAGGTAGTGGGTGGTCAGGATGATGGTCACCCCCTGCTCGTTGAGATCCTTGAGGAAACTCCACATGGAACGGCGGATCTCGATGTCCACCCCGGCGGTCGGCTCATCCAGGATCAGCAGCTTGGGCTCATGCATCAGGGCGCGGGCAATCATCAACCGGCGCTTCATGCCACCGGAGAGAGTGCGGGCGGCCATGTCGCGCTTGTCCCACAGATCGAGCTGGCGCAGGTACTTCTCGGCGCGCACCTTGGCCTCGGCCCGCGGCACCCCATAGAAACCGGCCTGGTGAGTCACTATCTGGCTCACCTTCTCGAACTGGCTGAAGTTGAACTCCTGGGGCACCAGGCCGAGCTGGGACTTGGCCAGCTCCAGATCGGTATCGATGTCATGACCGAATACCTTCACCTTGCCGGCGCTCTTGTTGACCAGTGAGCTGATCACGCCGATGGTGGTGGATTTGCCCGCCCCGTTGGGACCGAGCAGGGCGAAGAAATCCCCCTGTTTGACGGTGAGATCGATGCCCTTGAGGGCTTCGACGCCCCCCTGATAGGTCTTCTTCAGACCGCTGATTTCCAATGCGTTCATTGCAACCCCTGTGATGGATGAGCCCATCTCGAGACAGAAAAGGCGGCTGTGACGCCGCCTGAAGACAGTCGATGGCGGGCCGGCCAGCCTGCCTTGCTACTTCGGACCCGGCTTACTCTTGCGGTACCACCTTGCCAATGAAAGGCAGGTTACGGTACTTCTGGGCGTAGTCAATGCCACAGCCCACCACGAACTCGTCCGGGATGGAGAAGCCAAGCCAGTCCACCGGCACCTGAACCTCGCGGCGGGACGGTTTGTCCAGCAGGGTGCAGATGGCCAGGGATTTCGGCTCGCGCAGGGAGAGGATCTCGCGCACCTTGTTGAGGGTGTAACCGGTGTCGATGATGTCCTCGACGATCACCACGTCCTTGCCTTTGATGTCGTCATCCAGATCCTTGAGGATGCGCACGTCACGGGTGCTGTGCATGCCGGAGCCATAGCTGGAGGCAGTCATAAAGTCCAGGGTGATGGGCAACTGGCACTGACGGCAGAGATCCGCCAGGAAGACGCAGGAGCCGCGCAACAGGCCGATCATGACCACTTCCTCGGAGCCCTGGTAACGGGCGGTAATCTCTTCACCCAGCGTGGCGATCCGGGCTGCAACCTCGGCCTCGGGGATCATCACCTCGACAATGTGTTTCATCACATACTCCAATAATGACCAAAGGGTTATTGGCCGTTCATTAACGTCAAAACCGAGGATTCTACCACTCCAACCAGTGGGCGTCAGGCATACGTGATGCTTTTATCGGCTTATTTTAATTGATAGAGTTAGCAAGCCTTCGGGCATTATCGGTGACAATACTATAAACACCATAATCAATAACTATTAGATGAAAAAACTATGGAACCACGCGCAGAAATAAGACGTCGAACCCGGCTTTCGCCGGAGGCTCGCCGTGATCAATTGATGGAGTGTGCCGTCGAGGTATTTTCCCGTCGCGGCATCGGCCGTGCGGGGCATGCCGAAATAGCCGAACAGGCAAAGGTCTCGGTTGCGACCGTTTTTAACTATTTCAATACTCGTGAAGATCTGGTCGACGAAGTGCTGACAGAAATCGAAGCCTTCGTACAGCAGATCCTCGAACAGGCCTACAACGGTCAGGGCTCCGCCAGGGAGAGCATTCACCGCCACGTGAAGCTGTTCGTTGACGCCGCCTATGACAAGCCCGATCACGCCAGCATCTGGCTGGAGTGGAGCTCCTCGGTGCGGGAAGAAGTGTGGCCTCGCTACACCAGGCTGCTGGACAAGGCGCTGGAGCGCATTGCCCCCCACCTGCAACGGGCCATCGACAACGGCGAGATCCAGAGCGTGCTGTCGGCGCAGGATCTGGCCCGCTCCCTGACCGGTTTTGGCTATGTGATGATGCAGATGATCAATCAGCCACAGCGTCCGAGCCGGGAAGAGGTGACTGATTTCCTGTTCAAGTACGTGACGGCCCCCATCCAGGCCAGCTGACTCGCGCAGATGTTGACAAAGCGGCGCCGGGCTTTACAGCCCGGCGCCGCTTTTTGTCCGCTCCCCGCCGTATCAGTGGCTGGCATAACCCCAGCGACTGGTCAACTCATGCTCGACACCCAGATGATCGAGGATGCGGGCGACCATGAAGTCCACCAGATCCTCGATGCTTTTGGGTTCATGGTAGAACCCTGGCGCCGCCGGCATGATGGTCACGCCAAGACGGGCAAGCTTGAGCATGTTCTCCAGATGGATCGCCGAGAAGGGGCTCTCCCGGGGCACCAGAATCAGCTGGCCCCGCTCCTTGATCACCACGTCTGCCGCGCGCTCCAGCAGGTTGTCCGAAGTGCCGTTGGCAATGGCCGAGACGGTACCCATGGAGCAGGGGCAGACCACCATCTGCTTGGGGGCCGCCGAGCCGGAAGCCACCGGCGAGAACCACTCCTCCTTGCCGCAGGCGACGATCTGACCCTCTTTGGCACCATATTGGCGACAGAGGTACGCCGACAGCTCCCTGGGGGAGCCCGGCCAATCCTGCTGCTGCTCGGTCTTGAGCACAACCCTGGCCGCCGAGGAGGCGAGCAGGAAGACCCGATAGTCCGCCTGCACCAGGCATTCCAGCAGGCGCAGGGCATAGGGAGCGCCGGAGGCGCCGGTCAGCGCCAGGGTGATGGCCTTGTTCATGATGCGCTCTGCAGCTCCTTGAGGCGGGCGATCAGCTTGTCGTGAATGCCGCCGAAGCCGCCGTTGCTCATGATCAGAATATGATCCCCTGGGCGGCTCTCGGCCACCAGGGCGCCAATCAGGGCATCAAGGGCCTCGAATACCCGGGCAGGCCGGGTCATGTGGGCCGTCACCTCCCCCAGATCCCAGCCGATGTTGGGGGGCTGGAAGAAGAACACCTCGTCGGCACCGTCGAAGCAACCGGCCAGCTCCTCCTTGTGAACTCCGAGCTTCATGGTGTTGGAGCGGGGCTCCAGCACCGCCAGGATGCGGGCCTTGCCCACCTTGGCGCGCAGGCCGCCCAGGGTGGTCTCGATGGCGGTGGGGTGATGGGCGAAGTCGTCATAGACGCTGATGCCGGCCACTTCCCCTTTCAGCTCCATGCGCCGCTTGGGGGACTTGAACTGGCAGAGGGCGTTGATCCCGTGCTCCACCATGACACCGGCATGACGGGCGGCGGCGATGGCCATCAGACCGTTGTTGACGTTGTGCTCGCCGATGCACTCCCAGTGCACCTCCCCCTGTTTCACGCCATCCAGCCACACCTCGAAGGCGGAGCCGTCATCGGCCAGCTTCACCGCCTTCCACTTGGCGTCGTCCTGGCCCACCAGCTCCACCTCGCTCCAGCAGCCCATCTCGCGCACGGCGGTAAGGTTGTCATCACCTTTGGGGAAGAGCACCCGGCCGTTGCTCGGCACGGTGCGCATCAGGTGGTGGAACTGGCGCTGGATGGCGGCGAGATCCGGGAAGATGTCCGCGTGGTCGAACTCCAGGTTGTTCATCACCAGGGTGCGCGGGTGGTAGTGGACAAACTTGGATCGCTTGTCGAAGAAGGCGCAGTCATATTCGTCCGCTTCAATCACAAAGAAGGGAGCCGAGCCAAGACGGGCGGAAACCGGGAAGTTGCCCGGCACGCCGCCGATGAGGAAACCGGGTTCCAGCTTGGCATACTCCAGCACCCAGGCCAACATGCTGGCGGTGGTGGTCTTGCCATGGGTGCCCGCCACGGCCAGCACCCAGCGATCCTTCAGCACGTGCTCCAGCAGCCACTGAGGGCCGGAGATATAGGGCAGATTGCGGTCCAGCACATATTCCACACAGGGGTTGCCACGGCTCATGGCGTTGCCGATCACCACCAGATCCGGCGCAGGATCGAGCTGGGAGGGGTCGTAGCCTTCGGTCAGTTCGATGCCCTGTTGCTCGAGCTGGGTGCTCATGGGGGGATAGACGTTGGCGTCGGAACCGGTCACCCGATAGCCAAGCTGTTTTGCCAACACCGCCAGACCACCCATGAAGGTGCCGCAGATCCCGAGAATGTGAATGTGCATACCGCTGCCTTTTCCAGTAAAGGGAGTGCGCATTCTAGGGTCTGTTGACCCGGTGGCACAAGCCGCGCCCATGGGGAGCGAAGGCATCGGCGCCCGCAGACGACAGAAATCGGGCAAGCGCGGGGAAAAGCCACCCTCCACCACGCCACCCGGCCCTTGAAATATGGTCATTTGACGGGACATCGCTATAATGTCGGCCTGCAAACTTGACTCCAACACTCAAAGGAAACGTCATGAGCCTGAACCTGGTACCGGCCGGCAAGAGCCTGCCTGACGACATCTACGTCATCATCGAAATCCCGCAGAACGCCGACCCGATCAAATACGAAGTCGACAAGGACAGCGGCGCCATCTTCGTTGACCGTTTCATGTCCACCCCGATGTTCTACCCGTGCAACTACGGTTACGTGAACGCCACCCTGTCCCTGGACGGGGATCCGGTCGACGTGCTGGTTCCGACTCCCTACCCACTGCTGGCCGGCTCCGTCATCCGCTGCCGCCCGGTCGGTGTGCTGAAGATGACCGACGAATCAGGCGAAGACGCCAAGATCGTGGCCGTTCCCCACTCCAAGCTGACCAAGCAGTACGATCACATCCAGGATGTGAACGATCTGCCCGAGCTGCTGAAAGCCCAGATCCAGCACTTCTTCGAGCGCTACAAAGAGCTGGAAGCGGGCAAGTGGGTCAAGGTGGAAGGTTGGGGCGACAAGGCAGCTGCCGAAGCCGAGATCAAGACCTCTGCCGAGCGTTACGCTGCAAAATAAGCGTATTCCTCGCAAAAAGGCGCCTTATGGCGCCTTTTTTATGGATCGTTGCGGGGACGCTCCGGGGGGATCCCCCTGGATATAGAGGTCGCGCCCGTTTTGCCGATAGGGGCGGTAATAGTCATCACCGCAGCGATATTCCTGACCGGCACCTCCCACCAGATCGCAGTTGACCGGCAGCACCTCCAGCCACTTGATGGCCTGCTGGAAGCGCAGCCACTCCTGCCATTCATGCTCCCGGGCCAGCTGATCCCGCAGGGCGAAGGTATCCGCGCTGGACAATCCCTGATTGACGATGACCTGCCCCGCCAGCGCCGGCGTGGCCACCAATATCAGCAGAAACCGTGAAACAAGCTTCATGATGATTTCCCCCATGACTTATTTCCTGAATTAAATTTAAAGTCAGATCAGATAATTACCAATATATCTGTCACCAGACCAATCCAAATGCCGGTCACTCACCTAGTTGTTTATTATCAACCCAGGCGGAGGCGCACCATGAAACTGGCACAAGGCTTTCTGTGCAGTCTGCTCTTCGGCACCATGGCGCAGGCCAACGAGATCAACCTGAGCTGGCAGTGGCAATCTGCGGATGGTCAGCAAAAGCACCTGCAATTGACGGCGGATGAGCGCACCTTTTCAGCCAGCCGTCACGAGATGACACAGCTCGACACCGCCCTCAACTTCCCGCTGGAAACACTCTACTCCTACATCAGTCCGCGCCTCTACAACAGCATCAACCAGATCAACCAGCACAGCCCGGAGACGGCCACCAAGTTCCGCAACCTGGAACAGGCCTTTACCCTGCACGACAGCAGCCTCGAATCCGCCCAGTTCTGGCAGGCCTACCGGCAATATCAGGAGGACGCCTTCTACGAGATGCGGGTCCAGCCCTGCGTTCACCCGGCCAACCAGAAGCTGCCCTGTGTGCGCCCCAACTACTCCCAGCTGTTCTATCAGTTCAAGGGAGACCTCAAACCCCTGGCACAGCAGTTTTCGGCCAAGGATCTCGCCACCAGCGTCATCCTGCTGCAGGAGTGGCTGAGCGGCATCCCCACCCCGCCCGAGCAGATGGACCACTTCGCTCCGCCCTTGCAGGCCCTGCAGGACAACAAGGCCGACAGCGACGAGAAGGCGCTGCTCATGGCCAGTCTGCTGGCGGAGCTGGCGCCCCAGTACAGCCTCAGCATCATCTATCCGAACATCAGCATCGGCAGCGTCTCGCCGGCCTGGCTCGCCATCACGGCCGACAGCGGCCTTGAGGGAGACACCCTGGTGATCGGCAATCAGCGCCACGTGCTGCTCACCGGTTCTCCCCTGCTGGCCCAGCAGATGACCATGGCCCAGATTCCCTTGATCAGCGAACCGCTCTACTAGCCTCTTCTGACCATCACTTGCTTTTGATGGATGGCATGCCATCCTTGCCGCCGTCATTGGGGGGATGGCGACCATGTTGACAAGATCACCGTCGCACCCTGCATTATTTAACACTTTTTAAACAGATCCGATCAGTTTAGGATGTTCAGGGTCCCATTCCCTCGACCCAAAAATCGTTATAACATCACAAAGGAGTGTCATCCGGATGAAACATCTCGTGCTTACTCTGGCGCTGCTGCCAACCCTGGTCATGGCCCACAACATCAAGGAATCAACCCAGGTGCCGCTGGTCAACATCAGCG
This sequence comes from Aeromonas sp. WP2-W18-CRE-05, assembly GCF_014168615.1. NCBI lineage: Bacteria > Pseudomonadati > Pseudomonadota > Gammaproteobacteria > Aeromonadales > Aeromonadaceae > Aeromonas > Aeromonas sp. WP2-W18-CRE-05. The sequence goes on from NZ_AP021917.1 coordinate 4,053,858, forward strand.
ACAAGGGGGAGCTGGTGCTCAAGGAGAAGGAGATCAGCTATCAGCCCTGGCAGAGCAAGGTCCTGACCGGCAAGGTCTTCCTGATCCAGCACATCGCGGGTCGCTCCAGCGCCAAGGAGCTCAATGCCCCCATGATCGAGGCGATCAAGGCGGCCAAGCTGCCCCACGACAAGTACCAGACCGTCACCATCATCAACAGCAATGACGCCATCTGGGGCACGTCCGGTTTCGTGAAGAGCAGTGCCGAGGACAGCAAGAAAGAGTTCCCCTGGTCCGCCATGGTGCTGGATGCCAAGGGGATGGCCCGCAACGCCTGGGCGCTCACGCCGGAAAGTTCGGCCATCATACTGCTGGATAAAGAGGGCAAGGTGCTGTTTGCCAAAGATGGCCAGCTCGATGCCGCCGAGATAACCAAGGTGATGGGGCTCATCCAGTCCCATCTCTGAATCAGAGAGAAGGGCGCTGATGGCGCCCTTTCCACAAGGGTCTATGGGTCGTTCCACACTGACAATCTGGGTGTTGCTGCTGGGCTGGTTGTGGATGCAACCGGCGCTGGCACAGCACCCCCTTGAAGCAGCCCTGCCCGATCACGGTCATGCCTGCACCCTCTGCGTCCTGCATCTGGATGGCAAGCTGGCACTGACGCCGACCCCCGTTCTCCCTCCCCTCTCCTCTGGCATCGACCGGTATATCGGCACTCCCCAACCGAGGGCGGCCACCGGCACCACGGGACATCGCCGTATCCGCGCCCCGCCGCCCCTTCATTGTTTCTTTTTTTGAACCAATCTTTTCTCTATTTATTCAAAAGGATTAACGATGAAAGCAGTCACCCTGTTGCTGGCCGCTGCCGCCTTCGGCGCCCAGGCCCATCACGACGAACACGAAAGCCACAGCCACGGTGCCCATGAGCACGGTCACGGCCACCTCAACCTGGTACTCGACGGCAACCAGCTGATGATCGAGTTGCAGGCCCCTGCCGCCGATCTGGTGGGCTTCGAGCATGCCGCCAACACCGATGAGGAGAAAGCGCAGTATGCCAAGGCGGTGGCCCGCCTCCAGCAGCCCGACGCCCTCTTCCGTTTCGACCCGGCCGCCGGCTGCAAGCTGACCCAGCAAGAGCTGCAGGCCGCCAAGGAAGATCATGACCATGAGCACGAGCACGAGCACGAGCACGACAAGGCTGATGGCGCTCACGATGAACACCATCACGACGACGCGGGACATGTGGACATGGGGGCCATGTACACCTACACCTGCGCTACCCCGGCCAAGCTCACCGGTCTCGAGGCCACCCTGTTCAGCCTCTACCCGAGCCTGGAGAAGCTGAGCGTGCAGGGCATACTGCCCACCGGCCAGACTGCCGCCGAACTGACTCCGTCCGCCAACAAACTGGGCTGGTAACACCATGAAACATGCCGTGGTTGAGATCCGTGATCTGGCCTTTGCCTGGCCGGGTCACGAAGCCGTCCTCGATCTGCCCGCCCTTCGCATCCACGAGGGTGAGCGCGTCTTCATCAAGGGCCCATCGGGTTGTGGCAAGTCCACTCTGCTCGGGTTGCTGGCCGGTATCCAGACCGCCAACCACGGCACCCTGGAGGTGCTGGGCCAGCCCCTGGCCCGGCTTTCCGGCCGCGCCCGTGACCAGTTCCGGGCGGCCAATCTGGGGTACATCTTCCAGCAGTTCAATCTGCTGCCGTTTCTCTCGGTGCAGGACAACGTCACCGCTGCCCTCACCTTTTCACCCGCCAAGCGGGCCCGCCTGACAGGGAGCCCCGAGCAGGAGGCGCGCCGCCTGCTGGCAGAACTGCAACTGCCGGATGAAGCGCTCCATCGCCCCGTCCACGCCCTCAGCATCGGCCAGCAGCAGCGAGTCGCCGCCGCCCGCGCCCTGATAGGCTCCCCTCCTCTGGTGATCGCCGACGAGCCCACCTCGGCCCTGGACACCGACAACCGGGCCGCCTTCATCCGGCTGCTGTTCGAGGAGTGCGACAAGCAGGGGTCTACCCTGGTCTTCGTCAGTCACGATCCCTATCTGGAGCCCCTCTTCCCCCGGGTGGAGAACCTGCAACAGCTCAACCGGAGGGCGGCATGACCACACGCCATCATCTCGCAGCCCGTCCGGCCATCTCCCCTTCACTGCGGAGGCTCTCATGCTGAAACTCGCCCTGCAAAGTCTCTGGGCCCGTCGCCTCACTGCCGGGCTCACCCTGCTGGCCGTCGCCATCAGCGTCACCCTGCTGCTCGGGGTGGAGCGGGTGCGCAGTCAGGCACGGGACAGCTTCGCCAACACCGTCTCCGGCACCGATCTCATCGTCGGCGCCCGCTCCGGCCAGGTGAACCTGCTGCTCTATTCGGTGTTTCGCATTGGCAACCCCACCAACAACGTGGGCTGGGACTCCTACCAGGCCATCAAGGCTAGGCCCGGTATCGCCTGGACCATCCCCCTCTCCCTCGGCGACTCCCACAAGGGGTTTCGCGTGCTCGGCACCAATGGGGACTACTTCACCCACCTGAAGTACGGCCAGCAGCAGGCGCTCGTCATGCGCGAAGGTCGCCCCTTCGAAACACCGTTTGAAGCGGTGCTGGGTGCCCAGGTGGCCGAAAAGCTCGGCTATCACCTGGATCAATCCATCGTCATCGCCCATGGCGCCGGCAACACCTCGTTCAGCCAGCACGACAACATGCCGTTCAAGGTGGTGGGGATCCTGGCCCCCACCGGCACCCCCATCGATCGCACCATTCATGTGCCGCTGGCGGGCATAGAGGCGATCCACCTGGGCTGGGACACCGGTCGTCACAGCAAGAACGTGACCCCGGAACAGGCGATGGCGCTGGATCTCACCCCCAAGACCATCACCGCCTTCATGGTGGGGCTGAGCAACCGGATCCTGGCGTTCCAGTTGCAGCGCAGCGTCAACACCTATCCCAGGGAGCCCCTGATGGCCATCCTGCCGGGAGCCGCCCTGCAGGAGCTCTGGGGGCTGATGAGCGTGGCGGAGACCGCCCTGTCGGTGATCGCGGGCTTCGTGGTGGTGGCGGGCCTCATCGGCATGCTGACCACCCTGCTCGCCGGCCTCAACGAGCGGCGCCGCGAGCTCGCCATTCTGCGCTCCCTGGGGGCGGGCCCTGCCCACCTCTTCCTGCTGCTGGCGCTGGAGGCGATGGCGCTCACCACGGCGGGCATCGCCCTCGGGGTGGCCGCGCTCTATCTCGGTCAGGGGCTTGCGAGCCCCTGGCTGCTCAGCCACTATGGCCTGCAAATGAGCCTGGGTCTGCCGAGCGCCTATGAGTGGCAACTGCTGGGCCTGGTCTGGCTGGCGGGCATGGTGATCGGGCTGCTGCCTGCCGCCCGCGCTTACCGCTACAGCCTGAGCGACGGCATGAGCATTCGCGTCTGACCCGACGCATCCGACCAAGAGAGAAGAACAGATGATGAAGTGGAAAATAGTGGCGCTGCTGGCCAGCCTGCTGGTGCTGCCTGCCATGGCTGCAGATTACAAGACCATCGACTGGGATATCCTCATCCCGGAGGGGGAAAAACTGCTGCCACCGCCCCAGGTCAGCCATGACGGCGACTTCTCCTCGGTGCCCCAGCCGGTGGGGGGCGTCAACAAGAAGCTGGACAATCAGGAGGTACGGATCCCCGGGTTCGTGGTGCCCCTGGAAGGGGATGCCAAGACCATCACCGCCTTCCTGCTGGTCCCCTACTTCGGTGCCTGCATTCACGTGCCGCCCCCGCCCACCAACCAGGTGATCTACGTGAGCTACCCCAAGGGAGCGCCGGTGGATGACCTCTGGGACGCCATCTGGGTCAAGGGCAAGATGCACACCGTCAGCTCCAGCCACGAGATGGCCACCGCTTCCTACTCCATGGACGCGGTCGAGGTCAGCGTCTACGAAGAGTGAGCCCCTGATGGCCTCCCCCGGGAGGCCATTTTTTATCCCGTGACGACCCCGGCAAAGGGATTGTTCATGGATCTGGTTGGAGTAACATTCACTACCAGACCTTGCCATCACGGAGCCAGCATGGCTGACCTGCCCCCCAAGAAAGAGAGTTCCATCCTGAGCAGCCAGGAGCAGACCCTGCGCCTGGCCCGCAACCGCGGCATCGATGGCATGCTCACCCGCAACAGCGACAGCACCTTCGAGCAGCGCGCCACCTTCCGCCAGTTGGCGGAGCAGGCCACCCGCCAGCGCAATCTGGAATCCATCATGGTGATGGCCGCGCGCCACTGCGAAGAGACCGCCGCCGGCGGCGAGATAGACAGCGACTGGCTCACCCGCTTCCTGCAACTGGCCGAAGACATCAGCATGACCCCCATGCAGCAGTTGTGGGGCCGCATCTTCGCCCTGGAAGTGGCGACCCCGGGCCGCTTCTCCATCCGTGCCCTCAACACCCTCAAGGAGATGACCCAGCGCGAAGCCCAGCTATTCCAGCGCATCTGCGCCCTCTCCTGCCACTACGAGGGCAGCGACGAGCAGCGCCTGCTGCTGGGCATGCACAAGGGGGCCAGCCTGCTCAGTCGCGCCAAGGTCACCCGGATGGGGCTCGGCAAATACCGGGTGCCCTACAGCGCCCTGCTGCTGCTGTGCGATCTCGGGCTGCTGCACCGTGGCGAGCTCGAATCCGGCCCCCTGCCCGCCGACGGGGTCGAGCTGGCCTTTGGCAACCAGCGCTGGCGTCTGCGCCAACGCCAGAGCAACCTCACCCTGCTCTATTACCGGCTCACCCCCATCGGCAACGAGCTTGCCCTGCTGCTGGACGAGCCCCCCCTGGAGGAGTACCTGCAGGATCTGAAGACCCTGCTCTCCACCCATCTGCAGATAGAGACCCAGATACCGGCCCCGGTCAGCGAGCCGGATCTGCCCGCCTGAGGCTGGCGGAGGCCCAGGCCCCGCCTTGCCAAATTGCGAAACCCGCCCCGCCATTGCCAAAACGGCTCCCAAAAAGCGAATCCTGACGGCAGGGGCGGACGCGAGCCCGGGCCATGTTCCCCCCCACTACGGGCTTTGAGCACAAAAGAGACATATAGAACGCAATTTAAGCGTTTTTGGGCACTCTGGTGTACGAATTGCAACCAGACTCTCTTTCCTCTGTCAGGCAGGAAGTACCATGAGAGTCAATCAACCCGTTACCCAGCGTGAGCGCCTCTACCCGTCGCACCAGAACCTGATTTCCACCACGGATCTGGAGAGCCGCATCACCTATGCCAACGACGAGTTCTGCCAGATAGCCGGCTTCACCCTGGAGGAGCTGCAAGGGGCGCCGCACAACCTGGTCCGCCACCCCGACATGCCGCCCCAGGCGTTTGCCGACATGTGGCGCCATCTGCGGGAAGGCAAAAGCTGGATGGGCCCGGTCAAGAACCGCTGCAAGAACGGGGATCACTACTGGGTCAACGCCTTCGTCACCCCCATTCAGGACGCAAGCGGCAAGGTGGTGGAGTACCAGTCGGTGCGCACGGCGCCGGACGACGCGGTCAAACAGCGTGCGGAGCGGGTCTATGACGAGATGCGCCGCGGCAAGACCCCCCGGGCCCTGCGCCTGCCCCCCTGCTGCCACACCCTGGGGATCCACCTCTGCCTGATGGCACTGCTGGCCAGCCTGGTCACCCTCGGCTATCAGCACGGCCCGGGCTGGCCTCGGCTCATCGGTGCCCTGCCCCTGGTGGTTGCGCTCGTCATCTGCCAGACCCTCTCCCGGCGCCTCGCCCGGCTGGAGACCCTGGCCCGCCACCGTTTCGACAACCCCTTGATGCAACTGCTGTATACCGGCCGGGTCGATCGTCTGGCTGCCGTCGAGCTCGCCATGAAGATGAACCAGGCCGAGTTCAATGCGGTGCTGGCCCGCACCCAGCAGACCTGCCAGCAGATCGTGCAGGCGGCGCAGACGGATCTGAACAATGCCGAGTCCATCACCGGCAACCTGCAACAACAGCAGGCCCAGACCAACCAGGTCGCGACCGCCATCACCGAGATGACGGCGTCCATTCGCGAAGTCTCCCACAGCTCGAGCGCCTCCTCGGACAGCCTGGACAACACCGCCGTGCTGTTTCGGGAGGGCAATCGCAGCGTGCTCGATACCGTGGCGGCGGTGGAAGGGGTTCACGGCGAGCTGATCACCTCCCGCGCCGTGATAGAGGCGCTGGCCAGCCAGTGCCGCGCCATCGACGGCATCCTGGACGTCATCAACAACATCGCCAACCAGACCAACCTGCTGGCCCTCAATGCGGCCATCGAAGCGGCCCGGGCAGGCGAGTCCGGTCGCGGCTTCTCGGTGGTGGCGGACGAAATCCGCACCCTGGCTATCAAGACCCAATCCTCCACCGGCGAGATCCAGCAGATGATAAGCCTCTTGCAGGCCAGCGCCGGGGATGCGGAGCAGGCCATGGCGCAAGGGGAGCAGCTCTCCGCCAGTTGCCGCCTCAAGGCCGCCGCCACCGGTGATATCCTGCAACAGATAAGCGAACGCCTGTTGCAGGTGACCGCAGGCAGCAACCAGATAGCCCAGGCGGTGCAGGAGCAATCCCTGGTCACCCAGGACATCCACCACAGCGTGCTGGACATCAAGCGTCTGGCCGACGACTCCAGCCAGGGCAGCCGCCACGCCGTGCAGGGCATAGTCCAGCTGGTGCGCCAACTCGGCGAGCTGGATCGGCTGGTACGCCAGTTCCAGCAGCATCCCGCCACCCGGCCAACCAGCACCGCCCTGACCAGCGGCCAACCCCTGCTCGCCCGCTAAGCCTTCACGGAGGAAACCAGACCCAAAGACCGTGCGCTAACAATAAAAACGGGCCCCTGCCGTCACCGGCAGCGGGCCCCTCCTTTGGGTGGTGAATGGGCGTCTGAGCGGGTTTCAAATTCGAGTCCTCGACTGAACCCGCGGATCTTTCGTCCCCATCCCAACCACCTGCTCGCCCTTGCCAGGCCGACCCTCTCGGCTGCACCGCATGGCCCTCGGCAGGGCAATGGCCTTGCTCACTCTCCCATCCATACACCGTGAATGTTGGGCGTTGAGCGTTGAGCGTTGAGCGTTGAGCGTTGAGCGTTGAGCGGGAAAGCGTCGCGCCTTGAGATCCCTCTTATCCAACCTGCCGCAGGCCCCCGCATACCCCCCCAATTTATTGATCTTGCCCGAGAAATTACCCGATCCCTCTTCCCTAACCAGCTCCGTTCGGTAACATGGCCATCAGGATCACCTCTTGTCGGAGTCAGCCATGAACCAGACCGGAGCCACAGGAAAAGCGCAGCAGGCTGGAGGCTGAAATTCAGGGGCGGTAGCCTTGCCTGAATGTTGGGAAGATCACGGCCAAAGAGGTAAAAATTTGAAAAGAAAACCAATAATAAGGCTTTCTCATATTCAAGAAGTTATCAAGTTATTTAATTCAATAAGCCAAGACGCGAGCTTACCTGATTCACATTACGAGATGTCTCGTTATATAAGCTCAACTGAATATGATGAAATGAATTTGTATGAACTTTCTTTTGAGCCTTATTTATCTATAGCTAAGCAATGTGACATGAGCTTTTTCGCCCTGTATCGGAGCAAACAACGAATATATCTTGCTCATTGTAACAATGCCGGTCACCCCCCACCTCGATGGGAAGCCCATCCTATCAAATTATCCCAACTTAAGGATATTGAGTTGATGATGTTTTTATTGCGAGATCACGCCTATCAGCTAGTGCTCAGAAACAAGCAAGGTTTAGCCTATGAAATTTAAATAATTCAATATTCCCAAATAGATAAACCGATAAGATTGATAGCATGTGATTGCCACATTCTTCTTAGTATCAATCATTAAAAAAACACAACCATCATATTCAACATGAAAGTTCTATTAATATTTTTTGGTTTTCTCTTTTTGACGAGTTCGGTGAACTCTCAGGAGATCATGACTCGCACAGCCAGCAGGGATGATGGTTCGTTTATCTCCTATTATCTTGTCCAACATCTCCATGACACAGATACACTGCTGTTGATCCTGCAAGGCTCTGATTGCAATAGTGTGTTGAAAATAGACTCCATACTCACCGAGTATAAAAATGTCTGGCCAGAAGCTGATGTTTTGCTAATCGAAAAGTACGGCATCAATCGCAAGTTAAAATACAGTACCGACCCGGCACGCAAAGACTGCCCAGCTCAGTACCTTGAAAATGACAATCCTGCGCAGCGGGTCGCGGATATCAACACTGTGCTCGATATCGTTCGAAAAGATGGGCAATACAAGACATTTATACTCTTGGGCGGTAGTGAAGGGGCCGTTATCGCCAACCTGGTGAGCGCAGATATTGACTCTATCGATTCGACCATCGCCTTTAATGCCGGTGGCCGCTGGTTTATCGATGACGTTTCACACAGCATCGCGGTAAAGCATAAGAACCCCGCAGCGGCGAGAAAAGAGGTCGATGACTTTAAAGGGTTTGCCGAGCATGTGCTTAACAGCAAACCCTTCGAGCTTGAGGTGAGCGGGCAGTATCTATTCACCAGGACGGGGTTGACGGCATCAGTTCTGCCGGGATGGGATAATCTGTCTTCTCGATGCACGCCCTGACCACGGCCCTCAACCACTCCTGTGGGCAGCGGCCCAATCGCTTGCCGGTCTCCACCAACGACAGGATGCGCTGGCGAAACAGCTCGCCCCGGTGAGACCACACGCCGTAGCTACCCTTGCGCCAGAGCACATAGCCACGCAGCGCCCGCTCCGCCTCGTTGTTGGTCAGCGCTATTTCGTCGTCAGTCATAAACCGCCACAGCATCTCGTCATCCCGCAGCAGCAACTGGCATCGTCCACGGTAGCGTTTGCTGCACAACAGGGCGCCGCGCTCCAACTGGCTTCGCCAGCTTTGCCGGTAACGCGCGAGCCTGCGCAGGTATTTCTGCTTGCTCAACGCACCGCTTTCCCAACGGTGCCGGGTACGAAACACCGCATCCGCCAGCAAGACCAACCGGGCACCGATGGGCTGGTTGCACTGCTCGCTACTCTCGGCGATGGCCGCGAGATTGCGGGCCACGTGGGCCCAGCACAGTTGCCGCTGGTCGGCGTCGATAAACCGGTAGCCGGCGTACTGGTCGGTCACCAGCACCCCGTCAAACTCGGCGCCCAGCAGCCGCTTGGCCGCCTCCTGACCACGGCCATAGGCCGTCATGAAGCAGACGGCTATCTTGCTCAGCGCCAGCCACATCCAGCGGCGCTCTCCACCCCGCTGATGCCGGGTCTCATCGGCATGAACGTGGGTGGCCGTCTGCACCTGCTGCTTGATGGCCTGGTAGGTCGGGGTGAGCATGGCACTCACCCGCCCCTGCGCCTCACTGATGGCGCCCCGGCTAAAACTCAGGCCGAAATGCTGTTTGAGCTGCTGCTGTATCTGGCTGACGCTCTGGTGAAACTGGCCGCTTTGCAGCGCGATGTAGCTGAGCAGATTGGCCCCCATCTGGCTGCTGCTGACGTTGTCTGGCAGTGCGGCCTGGGTCGTGCCGATACACCGTGAGCAGGTCGCACGATACAGTTGGTGTTCGGTGACGAGATAGCTCACCTCGGGCAGCTCGAACACCTGATGAACCTGATAGGGTTTGGCATGGGCCACCATGTCCCCGCCACAGCAAGCGCAATCGGCGGCAGGGTAATGCGGGACCAGGGTCAGGCGGGCATCAAGCGGATGCCGCTCGCGGCGATGTCCCTTGTGACCGGGCTGCGCCCCCGTTGCTTGCCGGACGCCGGACGCTTGCGGGCCGGCGGCGGTGCACCGGGGCCGTCGCTGGAAGGCGGCTTGGAGGAGTTGCCGCTGTGCTGATTGAGGCGGTCCTCCAGCTCGGCGATGCGGTCGAGGAGCTTATAAATCAGCTCGTTGGCCTGCTCCAGAGTGGTGGGCATTCCCGCGGAATGCATGGTGTTTTTGCTCATGGGGGGAGCGTATCTAAGGAGCAGGATCAAGCAAGCAGGAAAGTGGGATCAAGAGACGATCGTCTCATTTTTCCTGTGTCAATACTGTTCCGGTGAATACTTACAGCGGGCATGGCTATCATTGGTGGCAGCAGATGCTCTCCATCGATCAGCTTGATACTCTTAAAAAAGTAAAATCTCCTTTACTGATCATTCAGGGAGGCAGGGATACTTCGGTATCCCCTCAGAAAACAGATGAGTTGGTGCAGCGCCTTAAAGAACTCGGGAAAAGAAATATCGAGTATCGGCGTTATGAAGCACTTGATCATGGATTGAAAAACAGTGACGGGAAAAGCCAACGCAAAGAGGTCGTCAACGATATTAACATGTGGTTAAAATCGAAATTAAGCAACCCTAACCAATAAACCCAGTTGGGCTATCCGGCAAATCCTCTCTTTATACTGGCGATAAGTCTCTTATTAATCTACTACTCTCTTCGCCATCACTTATTGTCGATTTATAACATAAAATGTAAAACCCAACAAAAATCAATGCGGGCCACTTCGTGGCCCTAAAATTTAGGGCTGGCCTCTTGAGGATCAATCTGTGTCAAAACTTAAAATGACTCTACTAGAAAATTCAGTAAGTTTTTTCATCGAATCAGTTAAAAAAGCAATCAATGCAGAAACTGCAACTCAAGATTGGAAGCTGGCTATATTTTTACTCGTGCAAGCAATAGAATTAATCCTTAAGGAAAAACTTAAAAACACTCATGAAATTCTCATCTATAGCAATATTGACTCCCCAAAGCATACTGTAGACTTAAATTCAGCAATTAATAGATTGGCAAAAATTGATAATATCATACTGACAACTGCCGATAAAGAAACATTAGAAAGCGCAGCAAAAATTCGCAATCAGATCGTACATTTTGAGTTTGAAGTTCCACTAGAGCAAATTAAATCTCACTATATAATCCTTATGGGTTTTTATACTTCATTCTGTAATTCTCATCTTGACTTTGATGTGCTTGCAGAGTTAACCACTGGATTACATAAAAAATTACTGGCATTGTCTAAATATCTTGATGAATTAGAAACAAGGGCAAGGCAACGTTTTAAGCTTGAAGATATTTCATCTGCTTCAATCTGCCAATGCCCTGCTTGTCAGCGTGAAACATTTAATCTGGAAAATAGAAAATGTTATGTATGCTCCATAGAAAGATGGACATACCAATGCATTTATTGTTCTAAATTATCAATCGAAGACAATTGGAATGTATACATACCTTTCGAAGAAATACCTGGTAAAACAAATCGATTCAAAAACATCTGCCCTGAATGCGAAATACATATACACTTAGGGAAAAGTGAATAAGCATCCTATGAACAAAACATTATAATTTTAGCTATTAAAAATCAACGGATTACCGGTGGGGTTTCCGTGTCATATGACTTGTTCGCACCTTCTCAAGAGGAATATTTGGTAGGCAATAAAAAAGGGGGCCAATGCCCACTTGTTTATCAATAATGCGCTCAGAAAATACCCCTTAATCGATCAGCCCCCACTGCCGCAGGGCCGTCAGCAACTCATCCACCAGCGCTTCCACCGGCTTGCCGGTGTTCAGTAGATGGATTTCCGGCAGCTCCGGTGCCTCGTAGGCGGAGTCGATACCGGTGAAATTGCGGATTTTGCCCTCGCGCCTTCTTGTAGGCCCCTTGGGATAGCGGCGAGCAGTGCATCGACATTCTCCTCGATAAACCCATCAGTCAAGTTGATGGGTTTATCTAATTTTGCAGGCCCTACTTAGTCATTAGTAACACTATATTTTTACCCCCGATTAGCTGATACAAGGTAAAGGAAAACCTATCAGAAAGAGAATTATGAGAGCCTTATCTTGATACACCACCAATACATGGAATAAGTATGATAATTGAATGTCCTAAATGTTTTAAAAAAAATGATTTACATCTGGAAGCAAAAGTTAAATGTGGCCATTGCCAAGAAGAATTAACAGGTAGCACTTTCAAAAAACCTATTATGTCAGGTGGCGCTATATTAGTCTTTGGCCTTGTGAGTGGACAAGTGGCTGACTATGCTTTATTTGATAATCGATATCCAATGCACGTCGAGCATTCTATTGTTGATGCATGTACCAACTCAAGTCCAGAGCTGGTAAGTAAAAATATCTATATTGATAGAAGGAATGTTTGTTTATGTGCAATGCAAGACACTATGAATGAGATTTCATACATTAGATACAAGGTTGATAAAGAAAGCTTTTTATCAGCATTTAGAAAAAACTCTAATGAGTGTATGAGGCGGGAAGGCTAGCTTCACCGCCTTTTCTTATCTAGAGTTATTTGCCACTTTTTGAAGGTGCGTTTCCTCTTCCTCCTCCTGAGGGATTACCCGTCGTCGACGGCCAGTTACCACCTGTTCCGGTGTGTGAAGAAGGACCTCGACTACTGCCCCCCTTACCAGCATTACCTGCATTACCTGCATTACCTGCATTACCTGAATGTGAAGTGCTACCTTTTGCCATATCTCATCACTCCCTATATAAGTTCACATATCCAGAGTCATACTGGACATGTAAACATTAATGATGATGTGGGGGACATTTGGAGACAAAGATGCAACAAGATGATTTTGCAGTAAAAATTAAAAATGAGATGTCTAGGATCGGCTGGAGCCTTAATGATTTTGTCATGGAGTATGATAAGTATCACTCATATAAATCAAAGCTCACCATTGACTCGCTAAAAAAACAGTTATCAAGAAAAACAACCAACCAAGCTTTACTTAAAAATTACCTTGACTTCATCTATCAGCATGAGACATGGAGGAAACTAGATAATATCAAGCCCTTGTTTATTGATGATGAACTTGAGGGTGAGTTCATTCTTGAAATGGCCAAAATATCATGCGAAATCACAAAGACACTAAAAAAAACCTAGTATCCGCCACCGTCTGAATGCAACAATCTTGCATACAGCTTGGTAAGTACTCATCTCGGTCACAGACAGATTTTCTTTTCCTTGACCACCTGCACTGAGGCAACAATGCAGTGTCGTGAGACAGGAATTTCGAGAGATGGAAGTAAATGAAATCCCTTTGACCAACACTGTCGGAACTGTATCAGGGGGAATTAGAGGCGCTCGACAATATAGAGCTAATCTGCGGAGGGAATCCTTTATTTTCACGTTTATTGCGCCCAAGTTCAGCCAGCAATAGACAAAGGGGCAAACGCCCCCTTGTTTATCAAATTTCGGTTCGGATAAGCGACCTCAGCCGATCAGCCCCCGCAGCCTCAGAGCAGTCAGCAACTCATCCACCAGCACCTCTACCGGTTTACCGGCATTGAGCAGGTGGATTTCCGGGTTTTCCGGGGCCTCATAGGCGGAGTCGATACCGGTAAAATTGCGGATCTCCCCTGCCCGCGCCTTTTTGTAGAGCCCCTTGGGGTCGCGCTCTTCACAGACAGCGAGCGGCGCATCCACAAACACCTCGACGAACTCCCCTTCACCCACGAGATTGCGCACCAGTTGTCGCTCGGCACGGAACGGCGAGATAAAGGCGGTGAGGACGATCAGGCCCGCATCCACCATGAGTTTTGCCACTTCGCCGACCCGGCGGATATTCTCCTGGCGGGCGGCGTCATCGAAGCCGAGATCGCCGCACAGGCCGTGGCGCACATTGTCCCCATCCAGCAGATAGGTGTGCTTGCCCGAGGCGGCCAGCGCCTGCTCCAGCGCCCCCGCCAGGGTGGACTTGCCCGCCCCGGAGAGCCCGGTAAACCAGATCACCAAGGGCTTTTGCCCCTTCTGCTCGGCCCGGCTCTGTTTGTCGACGGCATGGGCATGCCACACGATATTGCTCATCCAACACTCCTTGATTGGCGCTCACGCCTCAAAACTTAAACTGTCCGGCACCACAGGGAGCCACGTCGGACTATCAGCCGACAACGTGCTGATGCCATGGCTTTGCTCACCCAACACTCCTTGATTGGCGCTCACGCCTCAATACTGACACTGTCCGCTACCGCGGGGAGCCGCCTCGCACCATGAGGCGGCAAGGTGCTGATGCCCTGCTATTGCGCATGCAACCCCCCCTGATTGGCGCTCACGCCTGGATGCCAGTGCCCTGGCACTCCCCTGCATCATAAGTAGCCTTGATAAAAGCCGCGTTAACATAAGCAGCCCTTAACACATCCCCGGTATCAGACCTTAAAACGGAAACAGCAGGGGTACCATGACGATCACCCCGATGCTGTAGGCCAGGGAGACAGGCAGGGCCAGCTTGAGATAATCCGGCATCTTGTAGTTGCCCGCCGCATAGACCATCAGGTTGGTCTGGTAGCCGTAGGGCAGGATAAAGCTGGAGCTCGCCCCGAACAGCACCGCCAGAATGAACGGCATGGTGGAGACGTCCATGCTGAGCGCCAGCTGGAATCCCATGGGGAAGGCCAAGGCCGCCGCCGCGTTGTTGCTCATCAGCTCCGTCAGCACCAGGGTAAACAGATAGATCCCCACGAAGGCGATAAAGGGACTGGCCCCGTTGAACTCCCCCATCAGCCAGTCGGCGATGAGCTTGGCCAGCCCGCTCTTCTCCAGCTGATCGGCGATGGCCAGCGCCCCGCCCACCACCAGCCAGATATCCAGGGGAAAGCGACGGCGGATCTCGTCCAGGGTCAGGATGCGGGAGAAGAGCAGCACCACCAGCATCACCAGCAGCCCCTTGAAGAGCGGCACCAGATCGAGCACCGACAGGGTCAGCACCCCAAGGAACCCCGCCACCACGGCGGCGCTGCGCGTGGCATCGAGCCGGGTGGAGGCCTCCAGCCCGCTCACCACCACGAACTCCCGGGAGAGGGACTTGTTGCCCGCAAACTTGGGGCCGGGGGCCAGCAGCAAGGTATCCCCTGCGTGCAATTCAATCTGGCCGAGGCCGCCGGTGAGCTGGGTCTCGCCCCGGCGCACCGCCAGCACCACCGCATCGAAGTGGGTGCGAAACTCCGCATCCTTGATGGTCTGACCCACCAGGCGCGAGCTGTGGCTGACGATCACCTCCACCAGGTGCTGGCCGTTGAGGCGGTGCTGGCCGTAGAGATCCAGCCCCTTGAGCTCCTGCAACACGCCGACGCTCTCCACGTCGCCACAGAACAGCAGCATGTCCCCCTCGTGCAGCTCGTGCTCCGGCTGAACCGGGCAGATCACCTGGTTGCCCCGGATGATCTCGGCGAGATAGAGGCTTTTCAGGCTGCGCAGGCCGTTCTCCTTGACGCTGCGCCCGGCCATCGGCGAGCCGGGGCCCACCTTGGCCTCGAGAAAATAGCCGGATTCCCGGCTCATCTCGGTGTCCTGCTCCGGCAGGTGGCGGGCAAACAGCAGCACGGCCACCAGGCCGGTCAGCAGAGTCCCCGCCCCCACCATGAAGAAGTCGAACATGCCGAGCGGCTTGGCCCCCATCTTGATGAGGAAGCTGTTGACGATGAGGTTGGTGGAGGTGCCGATCAGGGTCAGCACGCCGCCAAAGGTCGCCGCGAAGCACATGGGCAACAGCAGCCGGGAGGGCGCATGGTTGGGGTTGCGTTTGACCGCCCCCAGCATGGACGCCACCACGGCGGTGTTGTTGACGAACGCCGACAGGAAGGCGGTGGAAAACCACACCTTCACCAGCACCTTGTTGAAGGAGCCGGTGCCCACCAGGTTGGCAAACCAGCTCATGACCCGGGTCTTCTCCACCGCGAGCGACACCAGCAGCAGCAACACCAGGGTCAGCAGGGCGCTGTTGGTGTAGCCCGCCACCACGGCGTTGATGTCCGCCAGGCCGCTCAGGTAGGTGATGAGCACGGCGCCCGAGAAGAGCAGCGCCGGCCGGAGTTTGCCCTGGATCAGCAGGGCGACGAGGGCAGCCAGCAGACCCAGCACCAGGGATTGTTGCCAGGTCATGGGCTTACTCCTTGCCGGAATCGTTGCTGATGGTCAGCGCCTGCCAGTGGGGGAAGTGCTTGCGCACCAGGGCGTTGAGCTCCACTTCGAACTCGCTGTACTGCCCTGCCATCACCTTGGCCGCCAGCCCTTCCACTATCATGCCGGCACCCACGGTGACGTTGGTCAGCCGGTCGATGAGGATGAAGCTGCCGGTGTCGCGGATCTCTTTGTAGGGGTCGAACGCCACCGGGTCGGTCAGGCTGAATTCGCACAGGCCGATCTCGTTGAGCTTGAGCTCGGAGGCGGGCAGCTCGTCGAGCTTGTTGATCTCGATGCGGTGGCGGATGGCCTCCACCTGGCCACGACTCTTCTTGGTGGCCAGCTTGACGTCATAGACCCGGCCCGGTTGCAGGGACTCTTCCCCCATCCAGACGATGTGAGCCAGCACGTTCTGGGTCACCTGGGGCTTTTTCGCCGCATCCACCAGCAGGTCGCCCCGGCTGATGTCGATTTCGTCCGCGAAGGTGACCGTGATGGCCTGACCCGGCAGGGCGTACTCCAGATCCCCGTCGAAGGTGACGATGCGGGTCACCGTGCTCTCTTTGCCGGACGGCAGCACCGCCAGCTTGTCGCCCACCCGCAGGATGCCGGAGGCCAGGGTGCCCGCAAAGCCGCGAAAATCGAGGTTGGGGCGATTCACGTACTGCACCGGCAGGCGCACCGGGTGACGCTCCAGCTCGCGCTCCACTTCGGCAGACTCCAGCAAGGAGAGCAGGGTTTCGCCCTGATACCAGGCCAGCTTGTCGCTTGGGTTGACCACGTTGTCACCGTCCAGGGCCGAGACCGGCACGATGTGGATGGTCTCGACGCTGAGCTTCTTGGCGAATTCGCGATACTCCAAGCTGATGCGCTCGAACACCTCCTGGCTGAACTCCACCAGGTCCATCTTGTTGACCGCCACCACGAACTGCTTGATGCCGAGCAGGCTCGCGATAAAGCTGTGGCGGCGGGTCTGATCTAGCACCCCTTTGCGGGCGTCGATCAGGATGATGGCCAGATCGCAGGTGGAGGCGCCGGTGGCCATGTTGCGGGTGTACTGCTCATGGCCCGGGGTGTCCGAGATGATGAATTTGCGCTTGGCGGTGGAGAAATAGCGGTAGGCCACGTCGATGGTGATGCCCTGCTCGCGCTCCGCCTGCAGGCCGTCCACCAGCAGGGCCAGGTCCAGCTTCTCGCCGGTGGTGCCGAGCTTCTGGCTGTCGGACTCCAGCGCTTTGAGCTGATCTTCATAGATCTGCTGGGAGTCGTGCAGCAGGCGGCCGATGAGGGTGCTCTTGCCGTCGTCCACGCTGCCGCAGGTGAGAAAACGCAGCAGGCTCTTGTGTTGCTGGGCGTGCAGGTAGGCTTCAATGCCCTGTTCGCTGATGGCGGTCTGAATGTGGTTGTTCATGTTGCGATTCCTTAGAACATTTTTTTAGAAATAGCCCTGACGCTTCTTCTGCTCCATGGAGCCGGCCTGATCGTGGTCGATGAGCCGCCCTTGCCGCTCACTCGAGGTGGTGATCAGCATCTCTTCGATGATCTCCGGCAGGGTGGTGGCATTGGATTCGATGGCTCCGGTCAGCGGGTAGCAGCCGAGGGTACGGAAGCGCACCAGCTCCTGCTTCACTTCGTCTTCCGGGCCGATGGGCATGCGATCGTCATCCACCATGATCTTGATGCCGCCGCGATCCACCACAGGACGCATGGCCGCGAAGTAGAGCGGGACTATGTCGATGTTCTCGAGATAGATGTATTGCCAGATGTCCAGCTCGGTCCAGTTGGAGAGCGGGAAGACACGGATGCTCTCCCCCTTGTTGACCTGGCTGTTGTAGACGCGCCACAGCTCCGGGCGCTGGTTCTTCGGATCCCAGCGGTGGGACTTGTCGCGGAAGGAGTAGACACGCTCCTTGGCGCGGGATTTCTCCTCGTCGCGACGGGCACCACCGAAGGCGGCATCGAAGCCGTATTTGTTGAGCGCCTGCTTGAGCCCCTCGGTCTTCATGATGTCGGTGTGCTTGCTGCTGCCGTGCACGAAGGGGTTGATGTCCATGGCCAGACCATCCGGGTTCTTGTGGACGATGAGATCCAGCCCGAACTTTTTGGCGGTCTCGTCCCGGAACTTGATCATCTCCTTGAACTTCCAGTTGGTGTCCACGTGGAGCAGGGGGAAGGGGATCTTGCCCGGGTAGAAGGCCTTGCGGGCCAGGTGCAGCATGACGGAGGAGTCCTTGCCGATGGAGTACATCATCACCGGGTTTTCAAATTCGGCGGCCACCTCGCGGATGATATGGATGCTCTCGGCTTCCAGTTGCTGCAGGTGAGTCAGTCGCTCGCGGGTGACACCTGCACGGATGCTCTGTGCATCGGATGGCTGCAGTTGGGTCAGTCTTTCACGGTCCATGTCTGGGTCCTCGGTTCATTGCTAACGCGCCTGGTCAGGGCGCGGTGTTGGTTCAGTTCGGTGCCGCCTTGGCCGCACCGTCAAATCGATTCGGGTCTCGCCTCTCAGGCCAGGCTCACCAGCTTGAGCTCGTGGCCGCTTTTTGCCTCCTGCCCTTGCCCCTGCTCGCCAAACCAGGCGAGTTGCTGGCGCAGGGCCACCACTTCACCGATGACGATAAGCGACGGGCTCACCGCCTGCTGGGCCAGTTCGGCCAGCTCCGCCAGGGTGCCGGTCAGCACCCGCTGACGGGCCGTGGTGCCCCGCTCGATGATGGCGATGGGGGTGGCGGCGCGTCGGCCATGGCTCACCAGTTGCTGCTGGATATGCTCGGAGCGCATCAGCCCCATGTAGATGACCAGGGTCTGGTTGGTGGCCGCAAGCTGCTGCCAGTCGGGCTCCTTGCCCTCTTTCTGGCAGTGGCCGGTGATGAAGACGGCGCTCTGGGCATGGTCGCGGTGGGTGAGCGGAATGCCCGCATAGGCGGTGGCACCGGCGGCGGCGGTGATGCCGGGCACCACGGAGAAGGGAATGCCCTCCTCGGCCAGCACTTCCAGCTCCTCGCCGCCACGACCGAACATGAAGGGATCGCCCCCCTTGAGGCGCACCACCCGGTTGCCCGCTTTGGCGTATTCCACCAAGAGGCGGTTGGTCTCTTCCTGGGGCACGCTGTGGGCCCCCGCCTTCTTGCCGACCGACACCAGGGTGGCATCGCGGCGCACCAGGTCCAGGATCTCGGGGGAGACCAGCTGGTCATAGAGCACCACTTCGGCCTGCTGGATCTGTTGCAGCGCCTTGAGGGTCAAGAGGCCAGGATCCCCCGGGCCCGCCCCCACCAGCACCACTTCGCCCACTTCGGTACGGGCTTTGTCCAGTCCCTCGTTCAGCCACTGCTCGGCCCCTTGCCAATCGGCTTTCTCAATCAGACCGGCCAGGGTGTTGGAGGCAAAGGCGCGCTCCCAGAAGCGGCGGCGATCGGAGAGGGAGGCCAGCACCTGCTTGGCCCGGCGGCGCACCCGGCCGGAGAGCTCCGCCAGACCGCCGAGGTGGCGGGGCAGCAGGCTCTCGAGCCGCTCGCGCAACAGACGCACCAGCACGGGGGCCTTGCCGCCGCTGGAGACGGCCACCACGATGGGGCTGCGATCGATGATGGAGGGGAAGATAAAGCTGGAGCGCTCGGGGTCATCCACCAGGTTGACGAACAGACCGCGCTCGGTGGCGCTCTGGTAGACCAAGGCGTTGACCTCGAGATCGTCGGTCGCGGCCACCACCAGGATCTGCCCTGCCAGGTGAGCCGGGTCGAAACGCGCCGCCACATGGGTGAAGCGACCGGCAAATTCATGGAACTCGGGCTCGATCGCGGGAGAGACCAGGGTGATCCGGGCACCTGCCGCCAGCAGCAGGCGCGCCTTGCGCAGGGCAACCTCGCCCCCGCCCACCAGCAGTACCGGGCGGCCTTCCAACCTGGCAAACATAGGTAAATAATCCATCAGGGCCCGCTCCTCGGCATCGCGACATCTGGGGCGACTATAGGCAGGAGCGCTTATCCCTCAAAATAATAAAAAATGCTCTTTAATGCGTTTTGGTAATTAGTAAAGCCGTGTGGCGGCAATAGAGAAGCGAATCTGCTTGTGGTGGATGGCACCAGACCCTAGGCTAGTGAAAGTGTTTCATAAGGAGCTTAATCATGAATGAGTCATTGATTGTATTGGGGATCTTCATATTCCTGGTACTCGCCACCCTGAGTGCCGGCATCAAGATAGTGCCCCAGGGTTACAACTGGACCGTGGAGCGCTTCGGCCGCTACACCCGCACCCTCTCCCCGGGCCTCAATCTGCTGATCCCCTACATCGACCGCATCGGCCACAAGATCATCATGATGGAGCAGGTGCTGGACATCCCGGCCCAGGAGGTGATCTCCCGGGACAACGCCAACGTCACCATCGACGCCATCAGCTTCGTGCAGGTAGTGGATGCCCGCAAGGCGGGCTACGAGGTCAATGATCTCACCAGCGCCATCCGCAATCTCACCATGACCAACATGCGGACCGTGCTCGGCGCCATGGAACTGGACGAAATGCTCTCCCAGCGCGACACCATCAACGAGAAGCTGCTGCGCACCATGGATGCCGCCACCGCCCCCTGGGGCATCAAGGTGACCCGGATCGAGATCAAGGATGTGCGCCCGCCCCTCGCCCTGGTGGAAGCCATGAACGCCCAGATGAAGGCCGAGCGCCAGAAGCGGGCCGAGGTGCTGGAGGCCGAAGGGGTGCGCCAGTCCAAGATCTTGAAGGCCGAGGGGGAGAAGCAGTCCCAGATCCTGAAAGCCGAGGGTGAACGTCAGGCCGCCTTCCTCGCCGCTGAAGCGCGGGAGCGGGCCGCCGAGGCGGAAGCTAAGGCGACCCACATGGTCTCCCAGGCGATCGCCGAGGGCGACATGCAGGCCATCAACTACTTCGTGGCCCAGAAATACACCGAGGCCCTGGCCCGCATCGGTGAAGGCCCCAACAGCAAGATCATCATGATGCCCCTGGAAGCGGGCAGCCTGATAGGCTCGGTGGCGGGCATGGCCGAGCTGTTCAACAAAGACGGCAAGGCGGGCAAATCATGACAGCCCTGTTCGAGGGGCTGACCCACTGGCACTGGCTGGGGCTCGGCTTCGTGCTGCTGGCCATCGAGGTGATGGGGTCGGTGGGCTTTCTGCTCTGGACCGGCATCGCCGCCCTGGAGGTGGGACTCTTGCTGCTGGTCTGGCCCTTCGGCTGGCAGGCGCAGTTGCTGCTCTTCGCCCTGCAATCCCTGCTCACCACCTGGGCCTGGTGGCGCTGGCAGCATCGCCGGGATCGCTCCGGGCTGGATGCCGCCGCTCCCATCAACGAGCGGATGCAAAGCTACATGGGCCGCGAGCTGACCCTGCTGGACGAGGTCAGCCAGGGAATGAGCCGGGTGCATCTGGACGACACCGTCTGGACGGTGCGCTGCAACGCGCCGCTGCCGGCCGGCAGCCGGGTCAAGGTGGTGGGGGCCGACTCCCACATCCTGCTGGTGGAACCCCTCGGCTGACCGGGCAACGCCCCGCCATGGCCATAAAAAAACGGGCCCGGCGCGAGTGCGCCGGGCCCGTTTTTCAATGAGGTGCTGGCTTAGTTGGCCTTGGCATCGCTCACGGCAGCTTCAGCCTTGGTGGCCACGTCAGCGGCAGCCTTCTCGACAGTAGCGGAAGCTTCGGAAGCAGCCTTCTCGACGGTAGCAGACGCTTCGCTAGCGGCTTTCTCGACAGTGGCAGCAACGTCTGCGGCCGGGGTCGCAGCCGGAGCGGCAGCTTCTTCTTTCTGACCACAGGCGGTCAACATCAGACCCAGGATACCGGCTACCAGTACTTTGTTCATGTGCATACCCTCAAAAAAAGATGGAGAGATGGTGCAGGGACCATCACTGTACGCCCCGGCTCCTGTCGGCACACCGGCCGCTGGAGCCCGAAGGCGCGCGAAATATATCCCCATATGCGGCCGATGAAAACGCGTATCACAATGATATTTTCTCGTTGGCATGATAAGAAACACTGCTGCAACGACAAATATTAATATAAAACACCCATTCATCGCCAAATTCGCACAACAAATCGCCAATTACCTGGCGATTGCCAGTCAGCCATTGTCTTTCTGTCAGGCTCTCGGCGCTGCCGGATAACGCCGTCAGTCAGACAGCTTCTGACAAGGCAGGCGCCGCCCCTGCTGGTCGCTCTCCCGGGCCAGGTCCAGCAAGGCCATCACCGCCAGGGCCTCGTCGGCCGGCACCGGGTTCTCCCCCTCTCCCCGGATGGCGGCGCAGACACCGCGATAGTAGGCGCCGTAGTCCCCCGCTTCGCCAGCCACGGTCTGCTGCAGGAGCTGACCGTCCCGGATCTGGCTGAGCTGGCCGGGGGCGGGATCCACGCCCCAGTCCGCCGCCGGGGGCCGCTTGCCCTCCTTGAGCTGATCCTCCTGCACGTCCATGCCGAACTTGATGAAGGAGCCCTGACTGCCGTGCACCACGAAGCGGGGCATCACGGCCGACACCAGACAACTGCCGTGCAGAATGACCCGCATCTCGCCGTAACCCAGCACCACATGGAAGTAGTCGTCCGCCAGGGCCCCGGGGCGCTGCTTGCCCAGATCCGCCTGCAACCAGTCCGGCTGGCCGAACAGCTGGAGCGACTGATCCAGGATATGAGGGCCGAGATCGAACCAGAGACCGGAGCCCGGGCCGCCCGCCTCGCGCCAGCGCTGGCGCACCTCGGGGCGATAACGGTCGAAGTGGGATTCGAACTGGGCAACTTGCCCCAGCGCCCCCTCCGCCAGCAGACGGCGCACCGTGAGGAAATCCCCGTCCCAGCGTCGGTTGTGGAAGATGCTGAGCAGCCGTTGCTGCTTCTCCGCCAACTCGACCAGCGCCTTCGCTTCGGCCAGATCCAGGGCGAACGGCTTGTCGATCACCACATGCTTGCCCGCCAGCAGGGCCTCGCGAGCGATGGGGGCGTGGGTGTCGTTGGGGGTGGCGATCACCACCAGATCGAGGCTGTCATCGGCCAGCACCTGCTCCAGGGTGCCGACCCGGGTGCCGGGCAACGCGGCCTGTACCTTGGCGGCATCCCGGCTCACCACCCAGCGCAGGGTCAGGCCCGGGGTCGTGGCCAGGAAGGGGGCGTGAAAGGTCTGTCCTGCGAAGCCGTATCCCACCAGGGCGGCGTTGATTGTGTGGCTCATCCGGTTTTCTCCACGGGTCTGTGATCATGCGAGGCAGGCGGGTCGCCTGAAAAAGAGAAGGGGGCTCAAGGCCCCCTGAGTGTGCTCATCAGAGCACAGGATTTATTGCAAACACAAGCGCCGGCCCTGGCGGGTCATCAGCATCACCAGCGGGGGCAGCAGCAGCCACATGTGCAGGGCCAGCTGGCTCAGGGGATCCGGCATCAGCCAACCGGTGATCCCCACCAGGGCGCCGGAGCCGCTCATCTGGAACAGGCCGAGCAGGGCGGCCGCAGTGCCGGCGCAGTGGCCGAAGGGGGCCAGCGCCATACCGGCGGCGGCGCCCAGGATCATCGCAAAGCCGATGCTGGAGAGGAACACCGGGCCCATCATGGCCAGCGGGTGCGGGATGTGCATGGCCAGGGTCAGGGTGATGGCGGAGAGCAGCACCACCAGCAGGCCGATGCGCAGGGTCCGCCTTGGCCCTACCCGGGCGATGAAGCGCGGGGCCAGGAAGCAGGCCAGGATGTTGAGGGCCGCATTGGCGGTAAACCAGTAGCTGAAGCCACTCATGTCCAGCCCCAGGGTCACCATCAGTTGTACCGGCGCCGCCGTCACGTAGGCGAGGATCACCGCCATCGCCAGCATGCACAGCGCCGCGTTGAACAGGAAGCTCGGGGAGCGCAGCACCGGGCTGTAGCGGGACCAACTGATGAGCGGGCCAGCACTGCTGGTCTCCTCAGGGCGGGTTTCCGGCATCCGCCACAGCAGCCAGCTGCCGACCACGACGGCGTAACCCGCCATGAACCAGAAGTTCGCCGACCAGCCCGCCTTGGCGGTGAGCCAGCCACCCAGCAGGGGCGCCAGTGCGGGGATGAAGCAGATGGCACCGTTCAGATAGGAGATCATCTGACCGCTCTTCTTGGGGCCATAGCTGTCACGGACCACCGAGAAGGCGGCCACAGAGGTGGCGCAGGCCCCGAAGCCTTGCAGCACTCGCGCCAGCATCAGCTCACCCAGGCTGGCGGCAAAGCCGGCTGCCAGGGCGCTCAGGCCGTAGAGCAGCACGCCCCCCAGGGCGATGGGTTTGCGCCCGTAGCGATCGGCCAGCGGCCCCACCAGCAGTTGCCCCAGCCCCATGCTGAACAGGAACCAGGTGATGGTGCCCTGCATCAGGGTCACTTCGGCCCCCAGCTGCTCGGCCATCTGGGGGATGGCAGGCAGATAGATGTCGATGGCCAGCGGGCTGAACAACACCAGGAGTACAAGCAAAAGAATCAATGGCACCAGTCACCTCAAGCCCTAGGAATATCGATTGGGCCGCGAGTCTACTGACTCAGAGTAATGAATTGAAATGGTATTTAATCACTTCGGTTATTCCCTGCTGGAAACATGTATCTCTTCTACCTCTCAGGGGGTGGAACCAGGATCCCCCGTTGGCACCGGATCCCGGGCAATTGGCGCTTTTACTAAACCCCTCCCCCGCATAGAATGCGCAGATTATTTTTGCGGAGGTGTGTGATGAACAAGCTTGTCCTGGCAACAGGGAACCAGAAAAAGGTGAAGGAATTGGCCGCCATGCTGGCCGATATGAAGATCCAGGTGATCCCGCAGAGCGAGTTTGCAGTCTCCGATGCCGACGAGACCGGCACCACCTTCGTCGAGAATGCCATCATCAAGGCCCGCCACGCCGCCCGCGTCACCGGCCTGCCCGCCGTGGCCGACGACTCCGGCCTGGAAGTGGATCTGCTGCACGGCCGCCCCGGCGTCTACTCCGCCCGTTTTGCAGGTAGCGGTGCCAGCGACAAGGAGAACATCGACAAGCTGCTGGCCGAGCTCAAGGGCGCGCCGGATTACCTGAAAAGCGCCCGCTTCTGGTGCGTGCTGGTCTACATGCGCCACGCCGACGATCCCACCCCCATTATCTGCCAGGCCAGCTGGGAGGGGATGATCATCGACGAACCCCGCGGCCAGCACGGCTTTGGCTACGACCCCGTGTTCTTCGTCCCCGACCACGACTGCACCTCGGCCCAGATGCCGGCAGAGCTCAAGAACCAGCTCAGCCACCGTGGCCAGGCCCTGGCCAAGCTCAAAGCGGCCCTGGCGGCGGTCAACTAAAGCGCTGTCTCCCGCCGCGTTGTCATCTACAATGGGGGCCGTCGGCCCCCGTTTCGTTCGCGGCGCCCCGCCCGTTGTCACCGGCAACCAGGGCCACCCGACCCCTTTTGATTGTTGAATACTGGAAATCCCATGCTGCAACTGCCGCCCCTCTCCCTCTATATCCACGTGCCCTGGTGCGTCCAGAAGTGCCCCTACTGCGACTTCAACTCCCACGCCCAGAAGGGGGAGCTGCCCCACCTCGAGTACGTGGCGGCCCTGCTGGAGGATCTGGAGCAGGATCTGCACTGGGCCCAGGGGCGCCCCCTCTCCTCCATCTTTATCGGTGGCGGCACGCCGAGCCTGCTCTCCGTCGACGCCATGCAGGCGCTGCTGGACGGGGTGCGCGCACGCATCGCACTGACCCCGGACTGCGAGATCACCATGGAGGCCAACCCGGGCACGGTGGAGGCGGACAAGTTCGCCGGCTTCCAGCGGGCCGGTATCAACCGCATCTCCATCGGGGTACAGAGCTTCCAGCAGGAGAAATTGACCCGGCTCGGCCGCATCCACGGCCCCGAGGAGGCGCGCAAGGCCGCCGAACTGGCCCACGCCATCGCGCTTCCCACCTTCAACCTGGATCTGATGCACGGCCTGCCGGATCAGAGCCTGGACGATGCGCTCTACGACCTGCAGCAGGCCATCGACTGCACGCCGCCGCACCTCTCCTGGTATCAGC
This sequence comes from Aeromonas sp. WP2-W18-CRE-05, assembly GCF_014168615.1. NCBI lineage: Bacteria > Pseudomonadati > Pseudomonadota > Gammaproteobacteria > Aeromonadales > Aeromonadaceae > Aeromonas > Aeromonas sp. WP2-W18-CRE-05. The sequence goes on from NZ_AP021917.1 coordinate 4,079,720, forward strand.
TCACCATAGAGCCGAACACGGCATTCGCCTCCAAGCCCCCCACGTTGCCGGAAGATGACACCCTGTGGGACATCTACGAGCAGGGCCACACCATGCTGACCGCCCGGGGCTATCAGCAGTACGAGATCTCGGCCTATGCCAAAGAGGGGTATCAGTGCCGCCACAACCTCAACTACTGGCGCTTTGGCGACTATCTGGGGATCGGCTGCGGCGCCCACGGCAAGGTGACGGATCTCGCGAGCCAGCAGATCCTGCGCACCGCCAAGGTGAAGCATCCGAAAGGTTATCTGGATCCGAGCCGCCACTATCTGGACAGCCAATGGCAGGTGAGTGCGGACGATCTGCCCCTGGAATACTTCATGAACCGGTTCAGATTGTTTGAACCCGCCCCCAAGGCGGAGTTCGAGGCTTTCACGGGGCTACCGCTGGAGCGGGTAGAGACCATGCTCGCCATCGCCCGGACCAAGGAGCTTATCGAGGATCTTGGCGACAGCTGGCAGCTCACGTCCCTCGGGCATCGCTACCTCAACGTGCTGCTCGAACTCTTTATGGATGAGTGAAAACTTGTTCACGATCTTGCTGCGAAGCCGTGATCAAGGTTCATGCACTGCTCGGAATCCTCACGTATGTCTATACGCTCCGGTTCCTGCGCTGCTCTTCACCTTGCTGACAGCTTCTCGCGACAGGTCGTGAGCCAGTTTTGTAAAACCGTGTTTCTACATAACAATCAGGGCGCCCATGGGCGCCCTGATTGTTTTCGTTACAAGGCGTAGAAACCCGCTCAGCAGCAGACGCTTACCATCTGCTGTTGGCCGGGCTCCCACCGCTTGCCGTGCTTGGCCTTGCGCTGATAGCTGCCCTTGCCCTTCTTGCTCGGCTCGACCCGGGCCTGGAACAGGGGGGAGGTCACCAGTGCCTTGAGGTGGTTGTCCTGAATGATGCCGCGCTGATGTTCGCAGGCGGGTTCGGCGGTGACACAGGTCACCTTCTTCTTGGCCATATGGGCTCCTTGATGGGGTTGCCGTGTTTGCCTGTCGCCCCTGTCTGGAAGGGCTGATGGCGAAAAACGCGCCGATTGTGCACCTCTTGCCTCCCCCGTGCAAGCTGTCAGGCGGGGTGATAGATAACCCGCACCAGGCCGCTTGGCAGCACGGCGCTCGACACCGGTCTCAACCCTGCGGGGAGAGGCCCGGTAAAGAGCGGGATCCCGCCCCCCAGGGTGACCGGTACCCAGAACAGGGTCAGCTCGTCCACCAGGGCCTCCTGCAGACCCTGCCTCACCAGCTCCCCGCCATCCAGATAGAGGTGACGGCTTCCCCCCTGCCACAACTCGTCCAGCACCTGCGCCAGCGCCCCCTGCCTGAACGCGACTCGAGGACGGGGGTCGGCGGGCCTGTGGGTCAGTACCACCAGCGGCTTGTCCCCGTAGGGCCACTCGGGAAAGGCGCTCACGATATCGTAGGTGTTGCGCCCCATCAGCAGGGTGTCCGCCCTCGCCATCAGGGCGCTGTAGCCGGTCTCCTCCGGCCCGTCACCACCATAGGGGGCCAGCCATGCCAGATCGCCCCCCTCCCCGGCGATGAAACCGTCGAGGGAGAGGGCGAGAAAGGCGGAGACCCGGGGCCGGCGCAGCTCAGTGCTCATGGTCGTGGTGCTCGTGGCGGGAAGGGGCGCCGGACTCCAGGGTCTCGAGGATGGCGCAATGCTCCGCCGAGCGCGGGCCGCCGCAGCAGATGTCGGAGAGGGCCTTCAGGTTCTCGCGAAAACGGGTCAGCTCCAGGAGCTTCTGCTCCACCTGTTCGAGCTTGGTGTCAGCCACCGCCTTCACCTCCTGGCAGGTGACCTTGGCCTTGTTGGTGTCCAGGGTGAGCAGCTCGCCGATGTCCGCGAGGGAAAAGCCCACCGACTTGGCGCGGATGATGAACTCCAGCCGCCGCCTGTCCTGCTCCCCGTAGAGGCGATAGCCGGATTCGTTGCGAATGCCCGGCGAGATGAGGCCGTTCTTCTCGTAAAAGCGCAGGGTGTCGGCCTTCACCCCGCACGCCTTGGCCAGTTCACCGATCCGATACATGGTCCTCTCCCCCCGCATGACATTCCCGACATGGTACTCAATATAAACCGGCCTCCACTATCACCTCTTTGCCCGGCGATTGCCAGTCAAAGGCAGGAAAGCAGCAGCTAACCCCTCACTTGCCGGCCATTTATCCCCAAAACACTGAAAAGACAAACGTTTCACAAAAATTCACCAGAAAACGTTTAACGCCGCATCCCACAAGGGTTTGTCTCTTTAAAAAATCCACCACAGGTCACATTTTTTGTGTAGAATACGCGCCCACAAGAGAGCGTCGCGTCAAGCGGGCATTTCCTAAAACGCTTTTGCCAACGGCCGCCCCGGGCGAGAGTGGTTTGCGAAATCCCCCACTTCCATTTATTTGGGGACTCTCTGTGTGTTGAGCCTCGCCTCCCATGGAACGGTCCCCGTTATGCTGAGGACGATAGTGTGATGGAACAAGCTCGACCCATTCGCCGTGCACTGCTGAGTGTGTCTGACAAGACTGGCATCCTGGAATTTGCCAAGGCACTCGACGCGCGTGGTGTGGCCCTGCTCTCCACCGGTGGTACCGCCAAGCTGCTGGCCGATGCGGGCCTGCCGGTGACCGAGGTGTCCGACTACACCGGATTCCCCGAGATGATGGACGGCCGGGTCAAGACCCTGCATCCCAAGGTACACGGCGGCATTCTCGGCCGTCGCGACCGGGATGACGCCATCATGGCCGAGCACGCTATCTCCCCCATCGACATGGTCGTCGTCAACCTCTATCCCTTCGCCGCCACCGTGGCCAAAGCCGGTTGCACCCTGGAAGACGCCGTCGAGAACATCGACATCGGCGGCCCGACCATGGTCCGCTCCGCTGCCAAGAACCACAAAGATGTGGCCATCGTGGTCAAGGCTGCCGACTATGACCGCGTCATCCGCGAGATGGATGGCAACGGTAACAGCCTGAAACTGGCCACCCGTTTCGATCTGGCCATCGCCGCCTTCGAGCACACCGCCGCCTACGATGGCATGATCGCCAACTACTTCGGCACCCTGGTGCCCTCCTACGGCGAAAACAAGGAAGGCGACGAAGAGTCCCGCTTCCCCCGCACCTTCAACAGCCAGTTCATCAAGAAGCAGGACATGCGCTACGGCGAGAACAGCCACCAGGCTGCCGCCTTCTACGCCGAAGAGCAGGCCGCGCCGGGCTCGGTGGCAAGCGCCATCCAGCTGCAGGGCAAGGCCCTCTCCTACAACAACATTGCCGACACCGATGCGGCACTGGAGTGCGTGAAGGAGTTCAGCGAACCGGCCTGCGTCATCGTCAAGCATGCCAACCCCTGCGGCGTCGCCATCGGTGACGACCTGCTGGCAGCCTACGATCGCGCCTACCAGACCGACCCCACCTCGGCCTTTGGCGGCATCATCGCCTTCAACCGCGAACTGGACGGCGAGACCGCCGCGGCCATCGTCGCCCGCCAGTTCGTGGAAGTGATCATCGCCCCCAGCATCAGCCAGGCAGCCCGCGAGGCGGTCGCCGCCAAACAGAACGTGCGCCTGCTGGAGTGCGGCCAGTGGACTGCCCCGGCGCAAGGCTTTGACTTCAAGCGCGTCAACGGCGGCCTGCTGGTGCAGGAGCGCGATCTGGGCATGGTGACGCTGGGGGATCTGACCGTGGTCAGCCAGCGTCAGCCCACCGAGGCCGAGCTGCAGGATCTGCTGTTCTGCTGGAAGGTCGCCAAGTTCGTCAAATCCAACGCCATCGTCTACGCCAAGAACGGCCAGACCATCGGCGTGGGCGCCGGCCAGATGAGCCGCGTCTACTCTGCCAAGATCGCCGGCATCAAGGCCGAGGATGAAGGGCTGACCGTGGCGGGCTCCGTCATGGCCTCCGACGCCTTCTTCCCGTTCCGCGACGGCATCGATGCCGCCGCTGCCGCGGGCATCTCCTGCGTCATCCAGCCAGGTGGCTCGATGCGCGACCAGGAGGTGATCGACGCCGCCAACGAACACGGCGTGTGCATGGTGTTCACCAACATGCGTCATTTCCGTCACTGACAGCCCAGGGCCGCCGATGGCGGCCCTGCCTCTTTAGCACCGGATCCTTTCCACTGGCAGTGCCACCACAACGCCAGTGAACTCAGACAGAAGCGAGCGAGACGATGAAAGTACTGATCATTGGCAACGGCGGCCGTGAACACGCCCTGGCCTGGAAGGCCAAACACTCCCCCTTGGTGACCCAGGTCTTCGTGGCACCGGGCAATGCGGGCACCCAGCTTGAGCCTGGCATCGAGAACGTCGCCATCCAGGCCACCGACATCGAGGGCCTGCTGGCTTTCGCCAAGGCGAACCAGATCGGCCTCACCATCGTCGGACCGGAAGCCCCCCTGGTGAAAGGGGTGGTCGATGCCTTCCGCGCCGCCGATCAGACCATCTTCGGCCCGACCGCCGCCGCCGCCCAGCTGGAAGGCTCCAAGGCCTTCACCAAGGACTTCCTGGCCCGCCACGCCATCCCCACCGCCGATTACCAGAACTTCACCGAGGTGGAGCCGGCGCTGGCCTATCTGCGCGAGAAGGGCGCCCCCATCGTCATCAAGGCCGACGGTCTGGCCGCCGGCAAAGGGGTGATCGTCGCCATGACCCTCGACGAGGCGGAAGCGGCGGTGCGTGACATGCTCTCCGGCAATGCCTTCGGCGATGCTGGCGCCCGGGTGGTGATCGAAGAGTTCCTGGACGGGGAAGAGGCGAGCTTCATCGTCATGGTGGACGGCGAGCACGTGCTGCCCATGGCCACCAGCCAGGATCACAAGCGCGCCTTCGACGGCGACACCGGCCCCAACACCGGCGGCATGGGGGCTTACTCCCCGGCGCCCGTGGTGACCGACGAAGTGCACCAGCGCGTGATGGAACGGGTGATCATGCCGACCGTGCGCGGCATGGCGGCCGAGGGCAACGTCTACACCGGCTTCCTCTACGCCGGCCTGATGATCGATACCGAGGGCAACCCCAAGGTGATCGAGTTCAACTGCCGCTTCGGCGACCCCGAAACCCAGCCCATCATGCTGCGGATGCAGTCCGACCTGGTGGATCTCTGCCTCGCCGCCTGCGCCGGCCAGCTGGATCAGAAGGAAGCCGTCTATGACCCCCGTGCCGCCATCGGCGTGGTGCTGGCAGCGGGTGGCTATCCCGGCGACTACGCCAGCAACCACCCCATCAGCGGTCTGCCGGTGGACGAAGTGGCAGGGGAGAAGGTGTTCCATGCAGGCACCCGCCTGGAAGGACACACCAGCCTGACCCAGGGTGGCCGCGTGCTGTGCGCCACCGCCCTCGGCCACACGGTGCAGGAAGCCCAGCAGCGGGCCTATGCCCTGGCTGGTCGCATCCAGTGGGACGGCATCTTCTATCGCAAGGACATCGGCTGGCGTGCCATCGAGCGCGAGCAGGCCGAATAAGGGCCGGATCCCGATCACTCAAAGGGCCTGCGGGCCCTTTTTTTGTTGCACGGCGTCTGTGCGAGCAGTGGAATCGTCCATGGGTGGTGGCTTTCAAAAACAAAAACACCTGAAAAACTCACCTGACTTTAAAAAACCGATGTGTGATAAAAAATGGCAGCATGATTCACTGCCTGCGGACCCCTTCCCGGGCCAGATGCGCGCCCTTGTATCCCCTGCAGGAGGCGAGATCCGGTGGCCGTTCTCTTTCGGCTACATTCCCACAGCAATCCCCTGCACAATTCGTCACAATTGGTCGCACTTTCTTCATACAATGATCGCCCTTTCATGGCATCATGATGCGTGAAACCGCACTCAAATGAGTGCTATAACAACCTGCAATCTCGTCGTCTCATAAGGAAATCCCATGCTGAAAACTGTGCGTCCCCTGCTGCTGCCCCTGATGTTCGGCCTGATGGCCCTGCCTGCCATGGCCGGCGATCTGGAGCAGCCGATGAAGAAGATCGGCTTCAACTACAAGCAGGCCGTCAAGGCCGACGACGCGGCCACCATGGAGAAATACATCAAGGAGATGAAGGCCCAGCTGGATGTCGCCAAGGGCAAGAACATGCCCGCCGCCAAGAAGGAGAAGTTCCTGGAAGGCATGACCGAAGTGCAGACCGAGCTGGATGCCAGCCTGGCAGCCCTCCAGGCCGGTGACGAAGCCAAGGCGCGCGAGCACCTGGCCAAGGTCAACGACCTGAAGAAGGAGTACCACAAATATGCCAAGCAGAAAGGCTGATCCCTTCCACTGGGATGCTCTGGTGCGCCTCACCCACTGGGGTGTGGCGGCCATCTGTATCGGCAACCTCTGGCTCAACGAGGCGGGCGAGGAGTGGCACGAGCGGATGGGATACGCCGTCATGGTGCTCATCGGCATACGCCTGCTGTGGGGGCTCACCTTCGCTCGCGGCCACGCCCGCCTGCGCGCCCTCATCCCGAGCCGGGAGGATTTTCGCCATCAGGCCGACGCCCTGCGCGAACGGACCCCGCCCACCCCTGGCCATCACGGCAGCGGCAAGCTGGCGGTCTGGGCACTCTGGCTGCTGGTACTCGCCACCGCAGGGACCGGCTGGTTCCAGAACACCGAGACCGGCTTCGATCTGGGGGCGGACGACTGGCACGAGTGGTGCACCTGGGCACTCCAGGGCATGATCGCCCTGCACCTGTGCGCCATCGCCTACACCTCCTGGCGCCAGCGCAGCAACCTGGTCACCCGCATGCTGCCAGGGCGTCGTGCCCGGGCCAGTGCCGGGCAGCAGCAGGAACCCAACGTCTGAACGTTCACGGGGCCCTGCGGGGCCCCTGTTCATCCCCTTCGCTACCCGCTTGACGGGATCTCGCACCGATCTGCCCCCCTCTGCCCCCTCCTGCTGCCACCGAATGGCATGAAAGCATTTTCATTCACATTTCTTAATTAATTCAGCTTGTTCGATTTTCAACCACATCGATTTCATGAATGCTACGGAGCTGAACGAGGTTGTTTGTTGTCCGTTCGACTACACGACAGTGATACGTCAATAACAAGATCGAAGGGAAAATCGTCATGCACAACACACTGTTTCGAACCGCCCTGCTGGCGGCAGCACTCGGCTCTTTCAGCCACACTGCCAGCGCCGAAGGAGTCATGGTTCACCTGTTCCAATGGAAGTTCAACGACATCGCCAACGAGTGCGAGACCGTGCTCGGGCCCAAGGGGTTCGGTGGCGTCCAGATCACCCCACCCGCCGAGCACAAGCAGGGCAGCCAGGTCTGGTGGACAGTCTATCAACCGGTCAGCTTCAAGAATTTCAACAGCTTCGGCGGTAGCGAGGCAGAGCTCAGGAGCATGATCGCCCGCTGCAACGCGGCCGGGGTCAAGGTCTATGCCGACGCCGTCTTCAACCAGCTGGCATCGGGTTCAGGCACCGCCACCGGCGGCGGCAGCTACAACTCGGGGCAATACCAATATCCCCAGTTCGGCTACAACGACTTCCATCACAGCGGCGACATCACCAACTACGGTGACAGCAACAACGTCTGGAACGGCGCCCTCTACGGCATGCCGGACCTCAATACCGGCTCATCCTACGTCCAGGATCAGATCGCCACCTACATGAAGACCCTGCTCGGCTGGGGCGTGGCGGGCTTTCGCATCGATGCGGCCAAGCACATGGCGCCGGCCGATGTGAAGGCCATCCTCGACAAGGCAGGCAGCCCCAGGGCCTACCTGGAGGTGATCGGCGCAGGCGGGGAGTCCTCCGACATTCAGCCGGGCCGCTACACCTACATCGACACCGTCACCGACTTCAAATACGGCACCGATCTCGCCGCCAACTTCAACGGCCAGATCAAGAACCTCAAGACCCTGGGCGAGAGCTGGGGCCTGCTCCCCTCCAACAAGGCCTTCGTCTTCGTGGTCAACCACGACCGCGAACGCGGCCACGGCGGTGGCGGCATGCTCACCTTCATGAGCGGTGCCCGCTACGATCTGGCCAACACCTTCATGATGGCCTGGCCCTATGGCTGGAAGCAGGTGATGTCGGGCTATCGCTTTGAAAACATGGGCACCTATGAAACCGACAAGGGGGCGCCGGGCAGCACGCCCTGCACGGACAGCCAGTGGAACTGCGAACAGCGCCGACCGACCATCATGAACATGGCCCTGTTCCACAACCGGACCGAAGGCCAGCCCGTCAGCAACTGGTGGGACAACGGCAACAACCAGATCGCCTTCAGCCGCGGTGACAAGGGCTTCGTCGCCATCAACAACGAGAGCGGCAGCCTGGTGGCCTCGGTGCAGACCGGCCTGCCGGCCGGCGAGTACTGCAACCTCCTAGGGGGCAATGACTACTGCAGCGGCGGCTATGTCACCGTCGATGGCAGCGGCAAAGCCAGCCTGAACGTCCCCGGCATGAAGGCGGCCGCCATCATCGCCGGTTGCACCAAGGCCAGCCCCTGCGGCGGTTCCGTCCTGCCGGGCAACAAGTTCAGCAGCATGAACCTGCGCGGCACCCACAACGCCTGGGGCAACACCCCCATGACCGTCGATGCCAACCGTGTCTGGTCCGCCACCCTCACCCTGACCGGCAACGGTGACGCCACCGGTGCCCAGCGCTTCAAGTTCGACGTCTTCGGCAACTGGGCCGAGAACTACGGCGACAACGAAGGGGATGGCATCGCCGACAAGGGCAGCAGCAAGGATATCCTGGTCAGCGGGGCGGGCACCTACCGCATCACCCTGAGCGAGAGCGATCTGCGCTACACGGTCACCCCCCTCACCAGCAACCAGGCACCGGTCGCCACCCTCTCTCCCAAAACCCTCAGCATCAAGGCGGGTGAGAGCGTGGTGTTCGACGCTTCCGCTTCCAGCGATGACGGCGGCGTGGTGAGCTACAGCTGGTCCAGCGGGGGCACCGCCGCCACGGAGACAGTCCGGTTCGATACCCCGGGTACCCATACCGTGACGGTCACCGTGACCGATGCGGAAGGGTTGACCGCCAGTGCCAGCGCCACCGTGACCGTCACCGATGACAACGGCACCTTCGCCAGCGTATTGCCCACCCTGAACTTCCGCGGCACCGCCAATGCCTGGGGATCCCTTGCCATGACGCTGGTCGCCGACAACCAGTGGGAGGCTCTCGTCACCTTCGATGGTCAGGCAAACCAGCGCTTCAAGTTCGACGTCAAGGGGGACTGGAGCAAGAACTATGGTGACACCAACAAAGATGGAGTGGCCGAACTGGCCGGCAGTGACATCCTGACCTCGGTCACCGGCCAGTATCGGGTACGCTTCAACGATCAGACCCTGCAATACAGCCTGATTCCGGTGAGCGTCACCTATGCCAAGAATGTCGCCAGCCTCAACATTCGCGGCACCACCAACAACTGGGGCACCACCCCCATGTCCCTGGTCGGGGATCACCTCTGGCAGGCCAGCGTCACCTTCACCGGCAGCGGTGATGGCAACGGCAGCCAGCGCTTCAAGTTCGACGTCAAGGGGGACTGGACCCAGAACTACGGCGACACCAACAAGGATGGCGTGGCCGAGCTGGCCGGGGCAGACATCACCACGGCAGTGGTCGGTGCCTATGTGGTGCGCTTCAACGACCAGACCCTGGCCTACAGCCTGAGCGCCCAGTAAGGCTGGACACACGCCAGGGCCATTGCGCCCCGGTGCCGAACCAGGCCTCCCGCCATCGGCGGGAGGCCTTTTTCATGGCCCCATGACCCGTTCCCCGCCAGCCTGTCGGCAGGCATACTGATCCTTCATCCCCATGCAGGAGCGCATATGAAACAGTTGAACACCCTCAAGGCCGAGGGACGGATCGAGGAAGCCCGTCAGCACGGTCTGCTGCAACTCATCGCGTACCCGGCCCACGCCGAGCTACATTACGAAGTGGCCGGACTGCACGACATGCTGGGGCGAGAGGCCGAGGCCATTCCGCTCTATCAGAAGGCCGTGTCGCTGGGGCTTGGCGAGTCGTCGCTGCGCGGAGCCCTGCTTGGACTTGGCAGCTCCTATCGCACCACGGGCCGTCATCCCGAGGCGCTGGCCACCTTTGACGAGGCCCTGTCCCGCTTCCCCGATGCCCTGGAGTTCAAGGTGTTTCGTGCCATGACCTGCTACAACCTGGGGCGCAGCAAGGAGGGGATGGAGACGCTGCTGGGGATCCTCGCGACCACCACCACGGATCCCGCCCTGCTCCCCTACCGGCGCGCCATGGCACTCTATGCCGAGGATCTGGACAGGCGCTGGTGAGCGCCAGAAACGACAAAGCCGCTCAAAAGAGCGGCTTTTTCTGAAAATGGTGGCCCCTGGGGGACTTGAACCCACGACCAATCGATTATGAGTCGACTGCTCTGACCAACTGAGCTAAGGGGCCATTGATGCTGGTTAGCGGCGTGGATTATAGGGGATGGCGGATACCCCGTCCATAGTCAGATCAACCACTTGGCGAGATTTCATCCATATTCAAGCGGTTCCATGACCCCTCTTCACGCCCATGCCAGCACGGATAAAACAAAGCCCCGCATGGCGGGGCTTTTTGTTGCAATGTCAGGCTGACAGAACCCGGGACTACTCGTCCAGGAAACTGCGCAGCACTTCCGAGCGGCTCGGATGGCGCAGTTTGCGCAGGGCCTTGGCTTCGATCTGACGGATACGCTCACGGGTGACGTCGAACTGCTTGCCCACTTCCTCGAGGGTGTGGTCAGTGTTCATGTCGATACCGAAGCGCATGCGCAGTACCTTGGCCTCCCGTGCGGTCAGACCGGCCAGCACTTCGCGGGTCGCGTTGCGCAGGCTCTCGCTGGTGGCCGCATCCGCTGGCAGAGCCAGGGTGGTATCTTCGATGAAGTCACCCAAGTGGGAGTCTTCATCATCACCGATGGGCGTCTCCATGGAGATGGGCTCCTTGGCGATTTTCAGTACCTTGCGGATCTTGTCTTCCGGCATGCCCATACGCATGGCCAGCTCTTCCGGGTTCGGTTCACGACCCATCTCCTGCAGCATCTGGCGGGAGATACGGTTGAGCTTGTTGATGGTCTCGATCATGTGCACCGGGATACGGATGGTACGGGCCTGATCCGCGATGGAGCGGGTAATGGCCTGACGGATCCACCAGGTGGCATAGGTCGAGAACTTGTAGCCGCGACGATATTCGAACTTGTCGACCGCCTTCATCAGACCGATGTTACCCTCCTGGATCAGATCCAGGAACTGCAGACCGCGGTTGGTATACTTCTTGGCGATGGAGATAACCAGACGCAAGTTAGCCTCAACCATCTCTTTCTTCGCACGGCGGGCTTTGGCCTCACCAATGCTCATGCGGCGGTTGATATCCTTGATCTGGGCAATCGACAGACCGGTTTCTTCTTCGATCTGCTGCAGCTTGCCGATGGAACGCAGGACTTCTTCGTCCATCTCGAGCAGGCGGGGAGACCACGCCTTGCCGGCCTGCTTCTGGTATTCGAACCAGGCAGTTTCGCACTCGTTGTTGGTGAAGGCCGCGACGAAGGTCTTCTTCGGCATCTTGGCCTGCTCAACGCAGAGCTTCATGATGATGCGTTCCTGCACGCGGACACGCTCCATCATCTCCCGCATGTTGTTGACCAGGCGATCGAATTGCTTGGGCATCAGGCGGAATTGACGGAAGACATCGGCCAGCTGGGCGATGGCATTCTGGGTGTCGTCGTGGGCACGGCCATTCTGCTGAATGGAGAGACGAGTCACCTCGTACTGGGCACGCAGTTCGCCGAATTTCTCGCGAGCGACTTCCGGATCCGGACCACCGTCGCCATCATCGTCGGAGTTGTCACCGTCTTCGTCTTCGTCTTCGTCCTCATCTTCGTCTTCGTCGGCGAGGTCGTCCTCGCTGAGCTCGGAGCCGATATGAGTGGCGGTCGGTGCCACGTCATCCACTTCGTTCGGATCGATGAAGCCGGAGATGATGTCGGACAGGCGAAGCTGCTCGGCTTCGTACTTGTCATACTGTTCGAGCAGGTAAGTGATGGCTTCAGGGTACTCGGCGACGGAGCTTTGTACCTGGTTGATACCGTCTTCAATCCGCTTGGCGATGTCGATCTCGCCTTCGCGGGTCAGCAGTTCGACGGTACCCATTTCCCGCATGTACATGCGGACGGGATCGGTCGTGCGACCAATCTCAGATTCAACAGATGCCAGAGCCTGGGCCGCTGCTTCGGCAGCGTCCTCATCGGCGGTACCACCTTCAGCCATGATAAGGTCATCGGCATCCGGAGCGTTTTCAACCACTTGAATGCCCATATCGTTGATCATCTGGATGATGTCTTCGATCTGGTCTGAATCGACAATGTCTTGCGGGAGGTGATCGTTCACCTCGGCATAGGTCAGGTAGCCCTGTTCTTTACCTTTGGCAACGAGGAGTTTAAGCTGAGACTGCGGGGTTTGCTCCATAGAACTCATCCGGTTGGTGTTGCTAGGTTGCGCGTACAGTGCGCTGCTGCGCAAATAGCCAATTCTAATAGAAAACCGCCAGACATGCTATGTCTGGTTGCGGCGTCGGTCATGAGAAACCCCTGCCCGCAGTGTTGTCGGGGCCAGGTGGTTATAAAGTGTTTGCTTTCAATCCCGTCGATTCGGGCAACGCTATTCATATTGGGACTGCTCACTCAAATATCAAGCCCCACTCTCATTTCTTTTCTCAATCTGCACCTCTCTGATCAGCATCATCAGCTCCTGAGTTTCCTCAGAGCTTAGCCCTTCCTGCGCCACCTTGGCCTGCAATTCTTCGATCCGTTGCTTCAGGAAAAGGTTGATGAAACCGACAAAGGTATCCTGCAATTCTCCCAGAATATCGGGCTCCTGGTCGAGCTTTACCTCTTCAAACAGGTCATGCATTGCCAGTTGGGCAAGTATTTCTCCCTCTTTTGTGCCGCGCCAATGCTCCAGCAGGATACCCGTCGTGACCCCGGGCTGAGTCAGGATCTGTTGATGCAACTGCAGCAGGAAAGGGATCCCCTGCAGGCGCAGCCCGGCCAACTCGGGCATGGCCGGCAGCTCGGCGGTGATCGCCGGATACTGCACCATCAGGGCCAGAGCCCTGCGGATCGGCGTCAGTTTGGTCGCCTTGGGTTTGTTGACTTCCACCTTGGGCTGGCTGTTGCGGGCAAACAGCTCGGTAATCCGCTGCTTGTTTTCTCCCCAACGCATCATGCTGGAGAGTCGGGTAATCAACCCCTCGCGAGTGAAACCTTCCGGCACCCGACGAATCAGCTCGGCGGCCTTGTTGGCCACTTCAAACTTGCCTGCCTCACCGGAAAGAGCCGCATCGCGCCCGAGGCGTTCGAACATGAAATCCGCAAACGACTGGGCTTTGTCGAGCAGCGCTTCGAACCCCTCCTTGCCGATCTGGCGTACCAGCGAGTCGGGATCCTCGCCATCCGGCAAAAAGACGAACTTGAGTTCACGGCCGTCCTGCAGGTGGGAGAGCGCGTTGTCCAGCGCCCGCCAGGCCGCTTCCCGACCGGCGTTGTCGCCGTCGTAGCAACAGACCACCTCTGCCGTGGTACGGAACAGGGTGTGGATGTGATCGCTGGTGGTCGCAGTCCCCAGTGCCGCCACCGCATAGTCGATGTCGTACTGGCCGAGCGCCACCACATCCATGTAACCTTCTACCACCAGGATCCGGCGCGGATCCTTGTGTGCCTGCTTGACCTCATAAAGGCCGAACAGCTCTCGCCCCTTGTGGAAGATGGGGGTTTCCGGGGAGTTCAAGTACTTGGGCGTGCCATCCCCCAGCACTCGGCCACCGAAGCCGATGACCCGGCCTCGTTTGTCCCGGATCGGAAACATGATGCGATCGCGGAAACGATCGTAGCTGCCCGGGCCGTTGTCACGGGGGATCAGCATACCGCCCGAAATCAGCAGTTGTTCGTGATCCCGACTGGCGCCAAAGCGGCGACGCACCTGATCCCAGTCCCCAGGGGCATAACCGATGTTGAAGCGCTTGACCACCTCGCCAGTCAGGCCCCGGCCTTTCAGATACTCCACCGCCTGAGGCGCGTTCTTGAGATTGCTCTCGTAGAAGCGCGCAATCTGGTTCATCAGCTCGAACAGATCCTTGCTGACGGCTGGTTGGCTATGGCTTGATCCACCCGCCGTTTGCTCACGGGGGACCTGCATGCCGTGCAGGCTTGCCAGCTCTTCGATGGCATCGGGGAATTCCAGGCCGTCGTACTCCATGACAAAGCCGATGGCATTGCCGTGGGCACCACAACCGAAACAGTGATAGAACTGCTTCTCCTGGCTGACGGTAAAGGAGGGGCTTTTTTCGTTATGAAAAGGGCAGCAAGCCTGGTAGTTCTTACCGGCTTTCTTCAACCGCACACGGGAGTCGATCAACTCGACTATGTCCGTGCGTACGAGCAGATCATCGATAAAGGATTGCGGGATCCTGCCAGCCATAACCGTCCTGTTTCATTGCATAGGAAATAAAAAAGCCGCGCATTCCAATGGGAAGCACGGCTTCTTCGACCAAACAAGAGAGTTGCCTGTTACGCCAAGCGGGTTTTCACCTGAGCACTGACGGCGCCGACATCGGCACGCCCCTGAATTTTTGGCTTCAAGACAGCCATGACTTTACCCATGTCAGCCATGACGGCAGCACCACTTTCAGTGATGGCTTGCTCGATCAGGGCGGCAATTTCGTCTGCGGTCAGCTGTTGTGGCAGGAACTCCTGCAGCACAACGATCTCGGCGGACTCTTTGTCGGCAAGATCCTGGCGACCGGCAGCTTCAAACTGGCTGATGGAATCGCGACGCTGTTTGACCATTTTGGTCACGACAGCGAGGATCTCTTCATCATTGAGCTCGACACGGGTATCGACTTCACGCTGCTTGATTTCTGCCATCAACAAGCGGATAGCACCCAACCGAGGCTTGTCTTTGGCAAGCATGGCGAGCTTTTGCTGATCCTTGAGTTGATCCTTCAGAGACACGGCATGATCCCTTGATTAGTACAGGCGGATACGACGTGCGTTTTCGCGGGACAGCTTCTTGGCGTGACGCTTGACAGCGGACGCTTTGGCACGCTTGCGAATGGTAGTCGGCTTCTCGTAGAACTCACGGCTACGAACTTCGGACAGGATACCGGCCTTTTCGCAAGAACGCTTGAAGCGACGCAGAGCAACGTCAAACGGCTCATTTTCACGGACTTTGATTACTGGCATGTGCCTTTCACCTCAGTGATAAATTGTTAGCTGACCTTCAATCGATCAGCATGTCTTAAAATGGTGCGAAATTATACTCTGGACAGGGAATGAAAGTAAACCCGCAGAGATCGCTCTGGTTTAAAAAACCCGCGAAGGTTACCATAGCCGTCTCATTTTAGCAGTGAAATTTTTTAGCAATGCGTGTATTGGGCATAGAGACATCCTGTGACGAAACCGGGATCGCGATCTTCGATGATCAAAAAGGGATCCTTTCCCACCAGTTGTACAGCCAGGTCAAGCTGCATGCGGACTACGGCGGCGTCGTTCCCGAGCTCGCCAGCCGGGACCATGTACGCAAGACGATCCCCTTGATCCAGGCCGCCTTGAAAGAGGCCGGACTTGGCAAGGATGACATCGATGGCATCGCCTATACCGCGGGGCCAGGTCTCGTTGGTGCCATCCTGGTCGGGGCTACCATAGGCCGCTCGTTGGCGATGGCCTGGGACAAGCCGGCCATCGCCGTACATCACATGGAAGGCCACCTGCTGGCCCCAATGCTGGAAGAGCGAGCCCCCGAGTTTCCATTCGTGGCGCTGCTGGTCTCCGGCGGCCACTCCATGCTGGTCCGGGTCGATGGCATCGGCAGCTACCAGCTGCTGGGCGAATCGATCGACGATGCCGCTGGTGAGGCGTTCGACAAGACCGCCAAGCTGATGGGTCTGGACTACCCCGGTGGCCCGCTGCTCTCCCGGCTGGCGGAGAAGGGCACCACTGGACGCTTTACCTTCCCGCGTCCCATGACCGACCGTCCCGGGCTCGACATGAGCTTCTCCGGTCTCAAGACCTTCGCCGCCAACACCATTGCCGCCAACGGTGATGATGAACAGACCCGTGCCGACATCGCCCGAGCGTTTGAGGATGCGGTGGTCGACACCCTGGCCATCAAGTGCCGCCGTGCCCTGAAAGAGACCGGTCTCAATCGTCTGGTCGTGGCGGGCGGCGTCAGTGCCAACCGTCATCTGCGCGCCCAGCTGGCCGAGCTGATGGAGAGCCTCAAAGGTGAAGTCTTCTACCCGCGCACCGAATACTGCACCGACAACGGCGCCATGATCGCCTATGCCGGCATGCAACGCCTGAAAGCGGGAGTCTTCGAACCCCTCGTCGTCAAGGCCGTGCCGCGCTGGCCGCTGGACACTCTGGATCCGGTGTGATCCTGACGATCCACGACAAAAAGAAAGGGGCCTGCGGCCCCTTTTTTCATCTTGATGACAATATTCATACCCGTTTAGTTGGTGCGGAACAGCGCCTCAATGGAAAGCCCCTGCCCTAGCAGGATTTCCCGCAGACGGCGCAACCCTTCCACCTGGATCTGACGCACCCGCTCGCGGGTCAAACCAATCTCGGCGCCCACGTCTTCCAGGGTGGCCGGTTCATAGCCGAGCAGACCGAAACGGCGGGCCAGCACTTCGCGCTGCTTGGGATTCAGCTCCTCCAGCCAGTGCACTATGCTGCTGCGCATGTCATCTTCCTGGGACTCCAGCTCGGGCCCCATGCCGCGCTCGTCGGAAAGTACATCCAGCAACGCCTTGTCGCGATCGCCACCAATGGGAGTATCCACCGAGGTGATCTTCTCGTTGAGCTTGAGCATGCGATTCACATCGTCCACAGAGCGATCCAGTGCAGAGGCGATATCCTCGGCGGTCGGCTCATGGTCGAGACGATGGGAAAGCTCGCGCGCAGTGCGCAGATAGACGTTCAGCTCCTTGACCACATGGATGGGCAGACGAATGGTCCGGGTCTGGTTCATGATGGCCCGCTCTATGGTCTGGCGGATCCACCAGGTGGCATAGGTAGAGAAACGGAAGCCTCGCTCGGGGTCAAACTTCTCGACCGCGCGAATAAGACCGAGGTTGCCCTCTTCGATGAGATCCAGCAGCACCAGGCCGCGGTTGTTGTAGCGCCGGGCAATCTTGACCACCAGGCGCAGGTTGGATTCGATCATGCGCTTGCGCGCCGCTTTGTCGCCACGCAGAGCACGGCGGGCGTAGTAGACTTCCTCTTCGGCCGTGAGCAAGGGGGAGAAACCTATCTCCCCCAGATAGAGCTGGGTGGCGTCCATTACCTTGTTCAGCTCTGGCGCCATCAGTTCATCGGAAATGGTCTCTTCGGCTTCGGCCGCCACTTCCTGAACCTCTTCTTCCTCCTGAACCTCCAGCTCCTCGTCGAACTCTAACTCTGCATCCTGCATTACCAGTTGTTCTTGGCTCATGATATCTCTCCCTGACCTACACCAGAGTAAGACTCAGCTCTCTGAGTTAACGCTTTGGCAAATAGCCCATCGGGTTGATCGACTTGCCTTTGTACCGGATTTCAAAGTGCAAGCGCACATCCGGCGCATCCGTGCTACCCATATTGGCGATAACCGCTCCGCCCTTCACGGTGTCTCCCTCTTTGACCCTCAACTCATCGTTGTGAGCGTAGGCGGAGAGGTAGTCATCGTTGTGCTTGAGAATTATCAGCTTGCCATACCCTCGCAGTGCACTGCCCGCATAGACCACTTTGCCGCTGCTCGCAGCGTAAATGGGTTGGCCCTTCTGGCCGGAAATGTCGATGCCCTTGTTGCCTTGTTCCGCAACGGAGAAGCCTTCAACGATCCGCCCTTTGGTCGGCCAATGCCAGGAGAGTGTTGACGAGGAACTGACGGTTTTTTGTTCTTTCGCCTGAGCGTATGCTGTTGACGAGGCAGGAGCAATCGTTTTCTGAGCAATAAATGGTGTGGTCGTACCTGCCGGAGCCGTGGCCAGGGGTTTGGGCCCCGTGCTGGTCACCACCGGTGTGGTTGCTGCCACCATCTGACCACCCGAGGAACCCGAGCCCCCCACATTGAGCACCTGGCCCACGTGCAATGCATAAGGAGCCTGGAGGTTGTTGCGCTGGGCCAAGGCCTGGTTGGAGAGACCGAACTGGCGACCGATGCTGCTCAAGGTATCGCCACGGCGCACCTCGTAACTGCCAGACCCCGTCACGCTGCCACGACTGACAGGGCTGCCGACGGTTGCCACCGCCATGGGGGCGGAAGCGCCATCGAGCCTGAGCTGCTGGCCGGGATAAATGTTATAGGGGGGAGTGATGCCATTGATGCTGATAAGCGAAGCCACATCCATGCCAGAACGAAATGCAATGGAATAGAGAGTGTCTCCTTTGACCACGGTGTACCCGTTGCCTGCAATGCCGGGCTTGGTCATACCTTGACGCACGGGGATGGTCGAAGCGACCTGATCATTGCCCAGGCTGTGCACCGGAGCCGCAGTCTTGCTGGAGGAACAGGCAAGCAGCAGCCATGACAACACGACGACACCGCTACCTTGCCAAACACGCGAACACATAGTGGATCCTTAACGACTAAACCAGAAATAGGCCGCAACGGCCAAACCAATACAGAGCCAGCCCAGCACATCCACATAGTGCATCAGCTTGCGCTCCATCTTCTCACCGCCCCAGCGCATCAGACCTGCAACCAGGAAGAAGCGCATGCCACGACCGATCAGCGAGGTCAGGATGAAAGGCAACAGTGCCATGTGGAGCAAGCCAGCCGTGACGGTAAACACCTTGTAGGGGATCGGCGTGAAGCTGGCAATAAAAATAACCCAGATGCCCCACTGCGCGAACCACTGTTCGGCCAGGGCAATCTTGTCCTCATAGCCAACCGAGGTCACCAGCGGCTGCACCACAGGCTCCCACAGGGCATAGCCGAGCAGATAACCAAACAGGGCGCCCAGCACCGAAAAGAGAGTGGCCAGCGCGGCATAGTGCCAGGCGCGATGAGGTTTGCCGAGCGCCATGGGTGCCAGCATCACATCCACCGGGATGGGCCAGAAGATGGATTCAATAAAGGCGGTGATGGCCAGATACCAGGGGGCATACTTGTGGCGTGCCCACTGCATAACCAGAACATAAAGGCGGGAAAACAACTTCACTCGACATCTCCGTCAATCAGGGGAACGAAACGTACCGGCTCCAGGATCCGGCTGGTGAGCTGGGAGCCCGATCGCTCGATGAGCTGCAGAGTCTGCTGGCCATCACCCACCGGCAACACCAGACGACCACCGTCAGCCAGCTGATCGGTCAGGGCCTTGGGGACCTCACTGGCCGCCGCCGTCACCAGGATGGCGTCGAAAGGGCCCTTGTTGGGCCAACCTAGCCACCCATTGCCGTGCTTGGCCGACACATTGTGCAGATCGAGCTGGCGCAATCTGCGCCGGGCCTGAAACTGCAGCGACTTGATCCGCTCCATGGTGTAGACATGCTCCACCAGGTGGGCCAGTACCGCCGTCTGGTAGCCCGATCCCGTCCCGATCTCCAGCACATGGGCCGGATCGTTCTGGATCAGCAGCTCGGTCATGCGCGCCACGATGTAAGGCTGGGAGATGGTCTGCCCATGGCCGATGGGCAGGGCCGTATTGTCCCAGGCCTTGTGGGCCATGGCCTCGTCCACAAACAGCTGGCGCGGCACCTTCGCGATCGCCGCCAATACGCGGAAATCGCGGACATCCTGGGCAATCAGTTGATTCAACAGGCGCTGTACTATCACAACGTCATCCCTGCAGATCCAGCCACGCGCCCAGGGTCGACAGACTGCCGTAGGCCGTCATGTCGATGGTCAGGGGAGTGATGGAGACATAACCCTGCTCGATGGCGGCAAAGTCCGTTCCCCCTCCCGCATCCTGCTGGTTGCCGGGGGGACCAATCCAGTAGACCGGCTGACCACGGGGATCCTCGGTGCGGATCACCGACTCCGCCCGGTGGCGATTGCCAAGGCGCGTCACCCTGATCCCCTTTATCTGCTCGAGCGGCAGATCCGGCACATTCACGTTGAGGATCTGATCCGCAGGCAACGGATGCACCATCAGCCCCCGCACCAGCTGGGCGGCGTAGTGGGCCGCACTGGCGAAATGGGTCTTGCCCACCAGCGATACGGCGATGGAGGGGAAACCAAGATGACGCCCTTCCGTCGCGGCCGCGACCGTCCCCGAGTAGATGACGTCATCCCCCAGGTTGGCCCCGTGATTGATACCGGCCACCACCATGTCGGGCTCAGGGCGCAGCAGTTCGTTGACCGCCAGATGAACGCAGTCGGTCGGCGTCCCCTTGACCGCATAACTCTTGATGCCGTGAAAACTGGACGCATCGAGGCGGGTGACCCGCAGCGGTACTTCCAGCGTCAGGGAGTGGCTGGCACCGCTGCGGTTGCGATCCGGAGCCACCACCACGACCTCGCCACAGGCACGCAACACCTCGCTGAGGGCGCGAATACCCTCGGCGTGTACCCCATCGTCATTACTGACCAGAATTCGCATCGGTTGAGTTCCTGAAACCGTGATCGGCCTCTTCGGCCAGCATTAACTCTCGTACCACGCTGGTGGCAAAGGCGCCGGCAGGCAGGAAGAACGACAGGGTCAGCACCTCGTCCTCCCGTTGCCAGCTCATCTGCTCCGGCTTGAGCAGCAGCGGGCGCCTGTCCTGATCCAGCCCGGCTTTCTCCAGTCCTTCGCACCAGTCACCATAAGGAGCCAGCACTTCTTGCTCGAACTCGGCAGCAGCGCCCTGGCTCGCCAGACGGCCACGGCCCCACTGGGGAGCGGTCAGCTGCACGTCTCCGGAGGCAAGGCGAGCCTCCAGCTCGGGAGTCACGCTCTCTTCGCTGAAGATGGAGTGGCTGCCCTTGAGCATCACGCAGTCGCCGGCCAGCAGCTGATGGGCCAGTCCCTGCTCGATGCGGGCGCTGACGATGGCATTGAACAGCATGCTGCGGGCGGCGGACAGATAGAGGGAGCGCTTGTTGCGATCCTTGATCCGTTTGCCGGCGAACATCGCCTTGGCGGCCTCCAGGTTGTTGCCACCACGGCCGAAACGCTGCTCGCCGTAGTAGTTGGGCACCCCCTGGGTTGCTATCGCCTGCAGACGGGATTCCAGCCCGTCGGCCTGCTCCAGCCCGGTGAGACGCAGGGTGAAGTGGTTGCCCTTGAGATAGCCGACCCGCAGCTTCTTGTTGTGGCGCTTCACCTCAAGGATCCGGATGTTGTCGTTCTCGATGACCGAGAGATCCGGCTCGCCCTTGCCCGGCAGATGGATGCCGAACCACTGTTCGGTCACCGCATGGCGATCTTTCAGACCAGCCCAGGTCACTGTATTGCGGGCAACCCCGGCCGCATCGGCCAGCAGGCCAGCCACCCAGGCAGTATTCTCGCCGGTTTTGCGTACCCGGACGAAGATGTGTTCACCCTCGCCGCAAGGTTCGAACCCGAGATCTTCATTGACCACGAAGTCGGCGGCCTCGGCCTTGAGGATGCCGCGAGCAGTGGGCGTCCCGTGCAGATAGGCAAGTTGTTCAAGCATCATTGTTTCACCAGCAAGACGACGGCTTCGGTGGCGATCCCTTCCTTGCGCCCCGTGAATCCGAGTTGTTCGGTGGTGGTCGCCTTGACGTTCACCCGGTTTAAATCACATTGCAGATCCGCGGCCAGCACGGCGCACATGGCGTCGATATGGGGGGCCATCTTGGGGGCCTGGGCGATGATGGTCACATCCAGGTTGCCGATGGCATAACCTGCGAGCTGCACGCGGGCAAAGACATCCCGCAGCAGGATGCGGCTGTCGATGCCCTTGAATTCGGCGGCGGTATCGGGGAAGTGGCGGCCGATGTCGCCAGCGCCGATGGCCCCCAGCAGGGCATCGCTCACCGCATGCAACACCACGTCGCCATCGGAGTGGGCCAGCAGGCCCTGTTCATAGGGCACTGCCACCCCGCCCAGCATGCAGGGACCGACCCCGCCAAACTTGTGAACATCAAAACCATGTCCGATCCGCATCATGCCTGCGCCCTCCTCAATACACGGAAATCTGTCTCATCAAAACCATGTCCGGTGCGGATCATGCCTGCTCCTCTGGGGATGAATCGGGTCGTGCCGACCGGCACGCACGTTGTTGCTGTAAATAGAGCCCGGCCAGGGAGAGATCTTCCGGCCGGGTCACCTTGATGTTGTCGGCCCGCCCTTCCACCATGCGCACGGGGAAACCGGAGCGTTCCATGGCGGAGGCTTCATCGGTGATGGCAGCGCCGAGCGCCAGCCCCTCCTCCAGCGCCCGCTTGAGGGGGCGGACCAAAAACATCTGGGGCGTCAGGGCATGCCAGAGCTGCTCGCGATCCACGGTGGCGAGGATATTGCCGGCCGCATCGGTGCGCTTCATGGTATCGCGCACCCGGCTGCCGAGGATGGCACCGCCAGAGGCCATGGCGGCAGCAATGAGCGCATCGAGATCCTCGTGGGTCAGACAGGGCCGGGCGGCGTCATGCACCAGTGCCCACTCCCCTTCTGCCACGTGCAACGCATTGAGCACGGAGAGGGCGCGCTCGCTTCCCCCTTCCACTCGCAGCACCCGCGGGTCAGTGGCCACGGTCAAGGTCTCAAACCAGCGGTCGTGGGGCGCCAGCGCCACGATCACACGGGCGATGGCGGGATGGGAGAGCAGACGCTCCAGGGTGTGCTCCAGAATGCATTTCCCTGCCAGGGACAGGTACTGCTTGGGGCAACTGGCCCCCATGCGACTGCCAATACCGGCAGCCGGGACGATGGCGGTCAGGCCGCTCAGGCTATCAGTCATCGTAGGGGGCACCATCAGGCTCCGTCACCTGATCCTTTTCTTTGGGAATGATTCGGTAGAAGGTCTCGCCCTGCTTGATGTAGCCAAGATCGTTGCGCGACAACTCCTCGATGGCCTCAAGGCCAGAGGTAAGATCGTCGATTTCCCGGTAAATCAGACTGTTGCGATCCTTGAGTACCAGGTTGTCCTGTTGCTGCCGCTCGATGGCGGTGGAGAGTTCCCGATAGTCGGAGAGGCCGTTTTTCCCCAGCCAGAGGTCATATTGCAGCCCTCCCAACAGGAGGAGCAGGATAAGAGTGAGTAGCCGCATGCACTGAGTCTCCTTCAAGCGGCCTAGTTTCCCATATTCGCAGGCAAGACAAAAGAAAGCCTGTGTGCCGGATGGGTTGGTCGGAATAAAAAATGCAGGTCGCACACGCCCATAAGCGCAGAACGAAAAAGCCCCGCCAGATGGCGGGGCTTTGTGAAGCATGAACGCAGGCGAAAATTAAGCCTGGTTCTTCACTTCTTTCAGACCACGGAACGGGGCCTTGGCACCCAGGGCTTCTTCGATACGGATCAGCTGGTTGTACTTGGCAACACGGTCAGAACGGCTCATGGAACCGGTCTTGATCTGGCCAGCAGCGGTACCCACAGCCAGGTCGGCGATGGTCGCGTCTTCGGTCTCACCGGAACGGTGGGAGATGACGGCAGTGTAGCCAGCGTCTTTGGCCATCTTGATGGCAGCCAGAGTTTCGGTCAGGGAACCGATCTGGTTGAACTTGATCAGGATGGAGTTGGCGATGCCGTTGTCGATACCGCGCTTCAGGATCTTGGTGTTGGTTACGAACAGGTCGTCACCCACGATCTGGATTTTCTTGCCCAGTTCGGCGGTCTGGTAGGCGAAGCCTTCCCAGTCGGATTCGTCCAGGCCATCTTCGATGGAGACGATCGGGAACTTGGTGGTCAGGTCAGCCAGGAAGTCGGAGAAACCGTTGGAGGTGAAGACACGACCTTCGCCCTTCAGGTTGTACTCTTTCTTCTCTGCGTCGTAGAACTCGGACGCAGCGCAGTCCATGGCCAGGGTGATGTCGGTGCCCAGTTTGTAACCGGCAGCGGCAACGGCTTCAGCGATCACTTCCAGCGCTTCGGCGTTGGATTTCAGGTTCGGAGCGAAACCACCTTCGTCACCGACGGCAGTGTTGTAGCCCTTGGACTTCAGCACTTTGGCCAGGTTGTGGAACACTTCTGCGCCCATGCGAACGGCTTCTTTCAGGGTCTTGGCGCCAACCGGCTGGATCATGAACTCCTGGATGTCGACGTTGTTGTCGGCGTGCTCACCACCGTTGATGATGTTCATCATGGGCAGCGGCATGGAGTAGACACCCGGGGTGCCATTCAGCTCGGCGATGTGGGCGTACAGCGGCATGCCTTTGGCAGCAGCGGCAGCTTTGGCGTTGGCCAGGGAAACAGCCAGGATGGCGTTGGCGCCGAACTTGGATTTGTTCTCGGTACCGTCGAGGTCGATCATGATCTGGTCGACAGTGGCCTGGTCCTTGGCATCTTTACCCAGCAGAGCCTGAGCGATCGGGCCGTTGACGGCTTCGATGGCTTTCAGCACGCCTTTACCCAGGAAACGGCTCTTGTCGCCGTCACGCAGTTCCAGCGCTTCGCGGGAACCGGTGGACGCGCCAGACGGAGCGGCTGCCATACCAACAAAACCACCTTCCAGGTGAACTTCGGCCTCAACGGTCGGGTTACCACGGGAGTCGATGATTTCACGACCGATCACTTTAACGATCTTGGACATGTGTATTTCCTCAGGTTTCGTAAAAAAACAACAAAAATATGCCAAAAAAAGCGGCTGTGGCACAGAGCCCCAACCGCATTTATTTTCAATTACTTCAAATTACGCTTCTGATACTCGCCCGCCGCCTTCACAAAACCGGCGAACAGGGCGTGGCCATCACGGGGAGTCGAGGTGAACTCCGGGTGGAACTGCGCGGCCACGAACCAGGGGTGATCCGGGATCTCGATGATTTCCACCAGCTTCTTGTCGGCGGAGAGACCGGTCACCTTCAGACCTGCCGCTTCAATCTGCGGCAGCAGCTTGTTGTTCACTTCATAACGGTGACGGTGGCGCTCGTAAATGGTCGGGCTGCCGTACATCTGACGGACCTTGGAATCTTCCACCAGGTGGCAGAGCTGGGAGCCCAGACGCATGGTACCACCCAGATCGGACTTCTCGGTCCGGGTCTCGACGTTGCCTTCGTCATCCACCCACTCGGTGATGAGACCGACCACGGGGTAAGGGCTGTCTTTCTTGAACTCGGAGGAGTGAGCCCCTTCCATGCCCGCCACGTTGCGGGCGTATTCGATCAAGGCAACCTGCATGCCCAGGCAGATACCGAGGTACGGGATCTTGTTCTCGCGGGCATATTTGGCGGCCAGAATCTTGCCTTCCACACCGCGTTCGCCGAAGCCACCCGGTACCAGGATCGCATCCAGACCTTCCAGCAGCTCGGCGCCACGGGTCTCGATGTCCTGGGAGTCGATGTACTTGATGTTGACGGAGAGACGGGTCTTCAGGCCACCGTGCTTGAGCGCTTCGTTGACGGACTTGTAGGCATCCGGCAGGGAAACATACTTGCCCACCATACCGATGGTGACTTCGGCAGTCGGGTTGGCCTCTTCATAGATGACCTGTTCCCACTCGGCCAGGTCGGCTTCTTTGCACTCGATGCCGAAGCGCTCGGTGATGTAGCCGTCCAGCCCCTGGGATTTCAGCAGCGCCGGGATCTTGTAGATGGAGTCGACATCCTTCATAGAGATGACGGCGCGCTCGGGCACATTGCAGAACAGGGCGATCTTGGCACGCTCGTTGGCCGGAATGGCGCGGTCGGAGCGGCAGATCAGCACATCCGGCTGGATACCGATGGAGAGCAGCTCCTTCACGGAGTGCTGGGTCGGCTTGGTCTTCACCTCGCCGGCGGCGGCCAGGTAAGGAACCAGGGTCAGGTGCATGAACATGGCATTGTTGCGACCCACGATGGCCGCCAGCTGACGAATGGCTTCAAGGAACGGCAGGGACTCGATGTCGCCCACGGTACCGCCCACTTCGACGATGGCAACCTGATGACCTTCGGCACCGGCAATCACCCGCTCCTTGATGGCGTTGGTGATGTGCGGGATCACCTGGATGGTAGCGCCCAGATAGTCACCACGACGCTCCTTGCGCAGCACGTCCGCATAAATGCGGCCGGTGGTGAAGTTGTTGCGGCGGGTCATCTTGGTGCGGATGAAACGCTCGTAGTGGCCCAAATCCAGATCGGTTTCGGCCCCGTCCTCGGTTACGAACACTTCACCATGCTGGGTCGGGCTCATGGTGCCCGGATCCACGTTGATGTACGGGTCCAGTTTCATGATGGTCACATCCAGACCACGGGCTTCCAGAATGGCTGCCAGAGAAGCTGCGGCAATGCCTTTGCCGAGGGATGAAACAACGCCACCAGTCACAAAAATATATTTGGTCGTCATGCTGAACCTGAAAGAAGTTTAGGGAATTTTAAGGGGTGCTTCGGGGATGAAGCAGGACGGGGAAACAGTATACCAAAACCCCCACTCCCAAACAATGAACAAAAATCTATCAGGCTCCCCGCCGCCCCGTCTTGCGCCAAATCAACTTTGTTCGGTTTCCTTGGCCTTGTTCCAGGCCTCGTCCAGCCTCTCCAGGGAGCAATCCGTCATTTTCAGACCTTCTGCGGCAATAAAGTGTTCAACCTGACGAAAACGACGCTCAAACTTGGTGTTGGCAGCCCGCAGCACCTGCTCGGGATCCTTGCCCAGATGACGCACCAGGTTGACGGTGGCAAACAAGAGATCGCCGAGCTCGTCGCTCACCCGAGCCTCGTCCACGTCGACCATCAGCGCCTCTTCCATCACCTCCTCGATCTCCTCGTGGATCTTGTCCACCACGGGCCCCAGCGTTTTCCAGTCGAAACCGACGGTGGCGCAGCGCTTCTGGATCTTGGCTGCCCGGGTCAGGGCAGGCAGGGAGAGGGGGATATCGTCCAGCACGCTCTCCTTGTCGAGCGCGGCCCGCTCTTTGGCCTTTTCCGCCTCCCAGTTCGCTTTGACCGCCTGCTCGTCACCCAGGTCGGCATCGGAGAAGACATGGGGGTGGCGGCGAATGAGCTTCTCGCTCACGGTATCGACGATGTCGGCAAAGTCGAACAATCCCTGCTCCTTGCCGAGCTGGGCATAGAACACGACCTGGAACAGCAGATCACCGAGCTCCCCCTTCAGCCCTTGCCAATCTTCGCTCTCGATGGCATCCGCCACCTCGTAGGCCTCCTCCAGGGTGTGCGGCACTATGGTCTGGAAGCTCTGCTTGAGATCCCAGGGACAGCCCCCGTTCGGGTCACGCAATCTGGCCATGATGTCGAGCAGTTGGGGAAGGTCGTAGCGTTGGGACATGGGCAACTCACTTTCGATTCGGTAAATGGGGTTCATCAATATCCGCTCACGCCACTGTTCCACATGATGTGGCGCCATGGCGGACGGAGATGGGGCGCGTGATATCCGTCTTCAATGCTCTACAAGGAGGGAGAAAATGCAGACCGGCCACTGGGGCCGGTCGGTTGAGCATTACAGCCGCTTGGCGCTGATCACGTCGTTGAGCTGACTGAGCTTAGCCAACGCCCGGTTGAAGGCGTTGATGTTGTAAATCTCCAGCTCCATGTCGATTTCGGCGGTCTGCTCGCGCACGTTGGAGCGCGAACGCACTCCCATCACGTTGATCTTCTCGTTGGCGAGCACGGTGGTGATGTCGCGCAGCAGGCCGGATCTGTCGTTGGAGAGAATGCGGATGGTGAGACCGTAACCGCCGGAGTAGTTCTCCCCCCAGACCGCATCGATCAAGCGCTCCGGGTTGCGGCGAGAGAGCTCTTTCAACTGCTCGCAATCCTCCCGGTGGATGGAAACCCCCCGTCCCATGGTGATGAAGCCCTGGATGGCGTCCCCCGGGATGGGCTGGCAGCAGCGGGCGATGTGAGTCATCAGGTTGCCCACCCCTTCCACCACGATGTGATCCTTGGGTTTGGGGCGGAAGGGCACATTGGCCTTCTGCTCCAGCTTCTCCAGCAGACGGCGATCTTCTTCTTCCGCCGTCGGCTTGTTGTAGCGGGTGTCCAGATAATTGAGCAGCTGGTTGATGCGGATGTCGCCGCTGCCGATACCGGCCAGCAAATCTTCCAGCTCCTCCGCATGGAAGCGCTCCAGCACCACCTTGTCCACCTTGGAGAGGGTGAGGTTGTGGCGGTCCAGCTCCTTCTCCAGCAACTCCTTGCCGGCGGCGATGTTCTTGTCCCGGTCCAGCTTTCTGAACCAGGTGGCCACCTTGGCCCGCGCCCGGCTGGAGCGCAGGAAGCCGGCGTTCGGGTTCATCCAGTCGCGGCTCGGGTTCGGCTCCTTCTGGGTGATCACCTCCACCTGATCACCGGTTTGCAGCGTATAGGTGAAGGGCACGATGCGACCGTCGATCTTGGTGCCGATGCAGCGGTGACCGATCATGCTGTGCACGTGATAGGCGAAGTCGAGCGGCGTCGCCCCTGCCGGCAGGTCGATGACATCGCCCTTGGGAGTGAAGACATAAACCCTGTCCTCGAACACCTGACTGCGCAGATCGTCCAGCAAGGAGCCGCTCTCCGAGAGATCCTCCTGCCAGGCGAGGAGTTTGCGCAGCCATTCGATCTTGTCTTCGAAGGTGCTGGTCTTGGCAGCGGCCTGGGCCCCTTCCTTGTAGCGCCAGTGCGCGGCCACACCGAGCTCCGCATCCTGATGCATCTGCTCGGTACGGATCTGGATCTCCACCGTCTTGCCCTCCTCCCCCACCACCACGGTGTGGATGGACTGGTAGCCATTGGGCTTGGGGTTGGCGACATAGTCGTCAAATTCGCGGGGAATATGGTGGAAATGGGTGTGAACGATACCGAGCGCCGCGTAGCAATCCTGCAGCCGCTTGGTGATCACCCGCACCGCGCGCACATCGAACAGCTCGTTGAATTCGAGGTGCTTCTTCTGCATCTTGCGCCAGATGCTGTAGATGTGTTTCGGTCGGCCATAGACCTCGGCCTCGACGCCGGCCTCGGCCAGGGCATCGCGCAGGGACTGCACGAATTCGCGGATGTAGCGCTCGCGGTCGAGCCGTTTCTCATCCAGCTGTTTGGCGATCTGCTTGTAGGTGTCCGGGTGCAGGTAGCGGAAGGCGAGATCCTCGAGCTCCCACTTGAGCTGACCGATACCGAGGCGGTTCGCAAGGGGGGCATAGATGTTGGTGATCTCCTGGGCCATCAGCACCCGGGTCTCCTCATCCGCCTTCTTCGCCTCACGCAGGCAGGCGATGCGCTCCGCCAGCTTGATGACCACGGCGCGCACGTCCTCGACCATGGCGAGCAGCATGCGGCGCACGTTGTCCACCTGCTCTGGCGAGGTTTCGCTGCGGTGAAGGGTTTGCAGGGAGCGGATGGCCTCCATCTCCAGCACCCCTTCCACCAGCTTGGCGATCTTGGGGCCGAAGTCCTCGTTCACCTTTTCCTGGCTGATGAGACCGGCTTCGACGAAGGGATAGAGAATGGCGGCCTTGAGGGTGGCGAGATCCATGCTGAGCATCAGCAGGATGCCCACCATCTCGACCCCGCGCACCAGCAGGCGGTTGGTGAGCGCTTCGTCACCCAGGGTCAGGCAATACTGGTAGACGGTTCGCAGCTGATTCTTGTCACTTTCACTCAGGGTAAGGGAACTGACCCACTCATCCAGAGTGAAATTGTCTTTCAAATGAATATCGCGCACCGCAACCATGGTATCAATCCTTAAAAGTGTGGGGTCGAAAGCCGATGCTCTCCTCATCCCCTCATCAACTGATGACTGCCTCAAATGGGGATGCATGAAAGAGTTTTCAAGGCATGTCACCGCGCAAGGTGACAGGGCTCTTCCCCGCATCCGATCCACTATCGACGACCTAGATTACCCTAATCACTCCCGCTCAAACAGCGCTGCCGCCGCTGGAAAACCAAGATAACCGCATGCTGCCCTGCCCGTTGAAGGCAGCGAGAAACACCTGTTTTACCTCACTCTGGCAGCATCATGCACATCGAAAAATCATCACGACCGCATCTTGATAATGCGGTCGCCTCGACTCAGCCCCGTTCGAACAGCGCCATGGACTCCAGATGACCGGTGTGGGGGAACATGTCCAGCATCCCCAGACGGGTCAGCTTGTAGCCCCCCTGCACCAGCACCTGGCTGTCACGGGCCAGGGTGACCGGGTTACAGGAAACATAGACCACCCGTTTGGGGGAAAGTGCCACCACGTGGCTCATCACCTCCAGCGCCCCGGGTCTGGCCGGATCCAGCAGCACCAGATCGAACCCTTCCCGGGCCCAGGACATGCCCACGATGTCACCGCTCAAGTCCGCCTTGTAGAAGCGGGCGTTGTCGATGCCGTTGCGGCGGGCATTCTCCTGTGCACGCGTCACCATGGCGAGCTCCCCTTCCACCCCCACCACTTCGCGGGCCTGACGGGCCAGCGGCAGGGTGAAGTTGCCGATGCCGCAGAAGAGGTCCAGCACCTTGTCATCCTTGCCTGCGTCGAGCCAGCTCAATGCCTGCTCCACCATGCGCTGGTTGACGGGCCCGTTGACCTGGATGAAGTCGCCGGGAGCGAATGCAAGAGACAGGCCATCCAGCGTGTAACTTGGCTGAGACTGTTGACGCAGAGGTTCGATCTGCTCGTCCGCCGCCTGCAGATAGAGGTCTATCCCCTGGGCGGTGGCAAACTCGGTCAAGTGCGCCCGATCTGCCTCGGTGGGGCGACCGGTGTGGCGCAGCAGCATCAGAATGCCCTGCTCCCCCTGAATGAGTTCCGCATGGCCCAGTTCGCGCTGGCTCTTCAGCCGGTTGAGGCATTCGCGCAGAGGGGCGATAAGGGCGGAGAGGGGCTCGGCCAGCACAGGGCAGCTGGCAATCTCTACCAGATCGTTCGACTGGCGACGACGAAAGCCCACCCGGGTGCAGCGACCGTTCTTGTCAAACTTGATGGCCAGACGGCAGACCCGGCGGTAGGCGCGGGACTCCCCCGTCAGCGCAGGTGCCAGTGTAGGCGCCTGGATGTTGCCAAGGCGCTCGAACAGGCTGACCAGTCCCGCCTCCTTGGCCGCCAGCTGATCTCCCTCTCCCAGGTGCTGGGCACTGCAACCGCCACACTCGCGATAGTGGTCGCAGAAGGGGGCGACCCGGTTGTCCGCCGGGGTCACCACCTGTTGCAGGGCGGCGTGGGCATAGTGCTTCTTGTCGTCGATGATGCGGGCCTTGATGGCCTCGCCGGGCAGCGCCCCTTCGACGAAGATGGCCTTGCCCTGATGACGGCCGACGCCGACACAGTGGTGATCCAGACTGTCTACCGTAAATTCAATACGTTGGGGCTGGGTGGATTTCTTTTGGGGCTTGAAAAACTGGGCCATAAAACTTGGTGCCTATAGGTGGCTATGTCATGATTGTGGAATCTGCGGCAGACCATTGTCCCACAAGAATAATCGTATGACCAAATACGGCCTGAGGGCCCCAGCCGCGGCATCCGCCCCATCGTCCATTCTGACCAAAAGTGGCCCATTGATATGACCGGATACGGCCTGAGACCCCGTACAGCGACAATGACTGTATTGCCTGCCCGACCCCGGTGCCTGCATGCGCACCGGGTCATGGCTTCTCTTGCGAAAGGCGGGTCGGCGGCATGACCAAGTACGGTCTCAGGGCCCGGGTGCTGGCCTTCACCATCTTGCCGACCCTCATCATTGGCGGCCTCATCGCCAGCTATTTCACCTTCCACCGCTATCAGCAGCTGGAAAACAACCTCATCGATCAGGGCATCAACATCATCGAGCCCCTGGCCATCGCCAGCGAATACGGCATGACACAGCACAGCCGCGAATCCCTCAAGCGGCTGATCGGGCTCACCCATCGCAAGAACTCGCCCTTCATCAAGTCCATCGCCGTCTTCACCCAGGAGAACCAGCTGTTCGTGACGTCCAACTACCACAGGGACTTCAGCCAGCTTCGTCTGCCGGACGGCAGCGTCATCCCGGCCCTGACCAGCGTCTCCTTCAACGGCGATGACATCATACTGCGCACCCCCATCCAGGCAGAGACCAGCCTGGACGGCTTCCCGCTGCCAAGCGATCTGGAGCCGCCGGTCATCGGCTACATCTCCATGCAGCTCGCCACGGACAGGGCCATCGTCCTGCAGTACCGCGACGCCTTCTTCGCGGTCATCATCGTGCTCATTGGGCTGGCCATCAGCGCCCTGTTCGGCTTCCGTCTGGTCAAGAGCGTGACCCAGCCCATCACCGACATGGTGCAGGCGGTGCACCGGATCAGGGAGGGGCGACTCGATACCCGGGTCAGCGGCCAGCTCACCGGCGAGCTCGACATGCTGAAAAACGGCATCAACGCCATGGCCAAGGCGCTCTCCGAATATCACGAGGAGATGCAGCAGAACATCGATCAGGCGACGTCGGATCTGCGGGAGACCCTCGAGCAGATCGAAATCCAGAACGTCGAGCTCGACATGGCGAAGAAGCGCGCCCAGGAGGCGGCCAGGGTCAAGTCCGAGTTCCTCGCCAACATGTCCCACGAGCTGCGCACCCCGCTCAACGGGGTCATCGGCTTCACCCGCCAGCTGCTCAAGACCAGTCTGACCCCGAGCCAGACCGACTACATGCAGACCATCGAGAAGTCGGCGCGCAACCTCCTTGGGATCATCAACGACATCCTCGACTTCTCCAAGCTGGAAGCGGGCAAGCTGCAGCTCGAGCACATCCCCTTCAGCCTGCGGGACACCCTCAACGAGACCATGCACCTGCTGGGGCCGAGCGCCCACGACAAGCAGCTCGAACTCTCCCTCCAGGTGGATGCCGCCGTGCCGGACTACCTCACCGGCGACCCCATGCGCCTGCAGCAGGTGCTCACCAACCTCACCGGCAACGCCATCAAGTTCACCGAGCGAGGCAACGTGGACGTGCGTGTCGAGCAGACCGGGGAATCGAACGGCAACAAGGTGCGCCTGCGGGTGCTGATTCGCGATACCGGCATCGGCATCTCGGAAGAGCAGCAGCGCCAGTTGTTCCAGGCCTTCAACCAGGCAGACTCCTCCATCTCCCGCCGCTATGGGGGCACCGGGCTCGGGCTCGTCATCACCCAGAAGCTGGTGCAGCAGATGGGGGGCCAGATCCGCTTCGAATCCGAACTCGGCAAGGGGTCGGTCTTCTCGTTCCACCTGGATCTGGATGTCTCGCCCCTGCCCCAGAGCGAGCGGCTTCCGCTGGATCGCATCCAGGGCAAGCGGGTCTGGCTGCTGGAGCCGGATCCCTTCACTCACGCCTCCCTGCTCACCCTGTTGGGAGAGTGGCACCTGGATGTGCACTCCCTGACGGTGGACGAGGAGTGGCCCCCGATGAGCAGCCAGGACATGGTGCTCATCGGCAGCAGCACCCTGCACAGCCCGCAGCAGGTGATTGCCCGTCTCGACGAACTGGACGGCCAGCAGAACACCATAGTGCTGCTCAGCAGCCACGAGCCGGCCCTCTACGACGCCATGCTGGCCCACGGCGCCGTCCACTGCCTCTCCAAGCCCATCAACCATCGCAAGTTGCTGCACGCCCTGCTCTCCCCCGAGGCGGTACGCCGTGCCCCCCTGCCCGCGCCGACGCCGCGCAGCGTGCAGGCGGTCAAGGTGCTGGCGGTGGATGACAACGCCGCCAACCTCAAGCTCATCGCCGCCATGCTCAAGGAGATGGTGACCGAGGTGGTGGTGTGCAAGAACGGCAAGGAGGCGGTCAACCTGGCCCAGAGCCAGCCGTTCGACATCATCTTCATGGATATCCAGATGCCCGTCATGGACGGCATCAGCGCCACCCAGGCGATCCGCCACCACTCCCTCAACACCGAGACCCCCATCGTCGCGGTCACCGCCCATGCCATTCCCGGTGAGCGGGAGCGCCTCATTCGCCAGGGCATGGACGACTACCTGGCCAAACCCATCGACGAGGGGATGCTGGCACAGCTCATCACCGACTTCGCCCACCGGCGGCACCAGAATCACGGGGATCAGCAGATAGACTGGCCCCTTGCCGTGCGTCAGGCCGCAGGCAAGCCAGCCCTCGCCCGGGAGATGCTGACCATGCTGCTGGCCAGCTTCGACGAGGTGGAGCCCATCCTGGCGGCGGCGCTGGAAGGGAGTGCCGAGGATGCAGATGTGCTGGCCCAGCTCCACCGCCTCAACGGTGGCTGCGCCTACTCCGGGGTGCCGGGTCTGCAACGCCTGCTCTCCCAGCTCGAGCAGCAGCTGCGCGACGGGGTCGCCGTGAGCGATCTGGAGCCCGAGTTACTGGAGCTGCAGGATGCCCTGGAGCAGGTGAGGCAAGAGGCCCCCCGCTACCTGGCCCTGACCGACTGAGGCGCTTTTTCTGACTGGACAGGCGGCAGGTGGTAACATCTGCGCCGTTTCCACAGGAGTCAACATGACCAACAACGATATTCTGCGCCGCCTGCGCTATGCCCTCAGCATCAGCAACGACCAGATGGTCGAGATCTTTGCCAAGGGCAATCTGGCCATCACCCATGCCCAGTTGCACGGCTGGCTGATGAAAGAGGCCGAAGAGGGCGAGGCACAGGAAGCGGGCTTCGCCGCCTGCCCGGACTCGGCACTGAGCCAGTTCCTCGACGGCTTCATCGCCCTGCGCCGCGGTGTGCGGGAAGATGCCCCGCCCCAGGTGATCCCGAACCGGATCAACAACAACCTGATCCTGCGCAAGCTGCGCATCGGCCTCAACTACAAGGAAGAGGAGATGCTGGGCACCCTCAAGCTCGCGAACTTCAACCTCTCCAAGTCCGAGCTGAGCGCCCTGTTCCGCGCCAGGGATCACAAGCACTATCAGGATTGCGGGGATCAGATCCTGCGCAACTTCCTGATTGGCCTCACCGCCAAATACAGGCCCGGGCCCTGATGACCGCCTCCGGCCAGGTGCGAGGCTAGACCATGGGCTGGCGCCGCCTGCTGACTCCACGCCCGTCGGCGAGCGGCGGTGCGTGTCGGTTCGCGGCGCGCTGGTTCTGGTCACTGCCCCTCATCCTGCTGCTCGGCGCCTGCCAGCCTGCGCCCTATCGGCTCAATCAGGAGCATCATAGCGCCAGCCAGAACGAGCGCATCGCCTTTCTCATCCTGCACTACACGGATGAAGAGGATGCCCGCTCCCTGCGCCTGCTGACCGAGCCGGAGCACAAGGTGAGCGCCCACTACCTGATCCCCCGCGACACCGACGAGCAACCGTTCCCGGTCTACCAGCTGGTGCCCGACAGCCAGCGGGCCTGGCACGCCGGACGCAGTCGCTGGCATCACTACGCCGGGCTCAACGCCAGTTCGCTCGGCATCGAGATAGTGAATCTCGGGTATGACGAGAAAGACGCGGCCCTGCCAGCCCATCTGAGACACTGGCAACCCTATCCCTCTGCCCAGATCGCCGCCCTCGGCGCCCTCGCCCGGGATCTGGTCGAACGCTACCAGATCCCCCCCACCCAGGTGCTGGCCCACAGCGACGTCGCCCCCGAGCGCAAGCAGGATCCCGGCCCCCGGTTCCCCTGGCGCGAGCTCGCCCTGCGCTACGGTGTCGGCGCCTGGCCCGACGAGGCCCGGGTGGCCGAGCTGCGCCAGACGCAGCCCATCCCCTGGGATGCGCTGCAATGGCAGCAGCAGCTTGCCCGTTACGGCTACGGCCTCCCCCAGCACGGCGCCTGGGATGAGCAGAGCCGCGCCGTCCTGCGCGCCTTCCAGCTTCACTTTCGCCCCGCCCTGGTCACCGGCGAGCCGGATGCCGAATGCCAGGCCATCCTCACCGCCCTGCTGGAGCGCTACTTCCCGGAACCAGGCTGAGACGCCCCTTCCCTTTCGCCCTCTGCACACGGATGCCCGGCCCCATGCCAGATGAGCACGGGGTTCACCCCGCCTTCCACTCCTGAAAACCACAAGGGACGCCGAAGCGTCCCTTGTGGTTTTCATACCAGCGAAGCGGCATCAGATCCCCTGACGGGCTTCCTGCATCAGCGCACGCATGTCGCTGACCGCCTTGGCCAGACCGTCGAAGGCGGCGCGACCGATGATGGCGTGACCGATGTTGAGCTCATAGAGCTCGGGGATGGCGGCGATGGCCTTGACGTTGTGGTAGTGCAGGCCGTGACCCGCATTGACCTTCAAGCCCTTGCCTGCGGCGTAGGAAGCACCGGCGGCGATGCGCTTGAACTCGGCGTTGCGCTCGGCATCCGTGGTGGCATCGGCGTAGCGGCCGGTGTGGATCTCGATGAAGGGAGCACCGCTCGCGGCGGCCGCATCGATCTGCAACGGATCCGCATCGATGAAGAGCGACACCTGGGAGCCCACGGCGGCCAGGCGGGTCACCGCATCGGTCACCTTGTCCAGCTGGCCCGCCACGTCCAGACCACCCTCGGTGGTCACCTCGGTGCGCTTCTCCGGCACCAGGCAGACGAAGTGGGGCTTGATGCGGCAGGCGATGCCGATCATCTCCTCGGTCACCGCCATCTCCAGGTTCATCCTGGTCTGGATGGTCTGGCGCAGGATCTCCACGTCCCGGTCGGTGATGTGGCGGCGATCTTCCCGCAGGTGGACCGTGATGCCATCGGCACCGGCCTGCTCGGCCACGAAGGCGGCCTGTACCGGATCCGGATACTGGGTGCCGCGGGCGTTGCGCAGGGTGGCGATATGGTCGATGTTCACACCCAGGTAGATCTCGCTCATTGCTTACTCCTTGATACAGGTCATCTGTGAATGCCGGAGCGGGTGGAGCCCGCTCCTCTGTCCATGTGCCGCCGCAGCCCGGTTATGGCCACGGCGACAGCATTATTGTTCATGAAAGGCGATGTCATAAACACAAAACATCACCAGATAATTAAAATCAGCTTGAAACACTGCCTTTTCGCTTCAAAAAGAGCTCCCTGCTCTTCAGTTGACGCTTGCCGAGATAGGGCTGCAGCGCCAGCCGGCTGAAACGCTTGGCCGCCTGCAGCAAGGGGGGCGTGTCGAAGCGCCCCTCGGCGAAGGCCAGCAGGTGGGCGCCGAGGAACAGGGTACGGGGATCCGGCGCCCGCTCGCAAGCGACAAAGCCGAGCTCCCGCTCGAAGCCGTAGAGCAGGGTGGGGTCGATGGGGGAGTCGTCGTCTGCGGCATATTCGAAGTCCACCGCGTAGCCCAGGGCCTGCAGCAGCAGGAACTCGAAGCGGCGCAGGGGCACCTCCGGGGTCTCGCCGTCCGCCAGCGCCATGATGGCACGGGCATAGGCGTCGAACACCTCGGGGAAGGGGGTGTGCGCTTCCAGCAGGTAGTAGACCAGCTCGTTGAGATAGAGGCCGTAGAAGAGACGATCCCCGCCGAGGCGCAACGAGTGATCCGGGCACTCCACCTGGGTGAGGTTCTTGAGATCCCCCTTGCCGCGCCAGGCAATGGTGAGCAGGGTGAAGGGCTGAAGCAGCCCCTTCAGAGAGGAGCGTGGCCCGCGGGAACCGCGAGCCACCAGGGTGAATCGACCGCTATCCTGGGTGAAGACCTCGACCAGCTGGCTGGTCTCCCGATAGGGCCGACTGTGGATGACGAAAGCCGGGGTCAGCAATCAGTCGTCGCCATACCCGAGGCTGCGCAGGGCCCGCTCGTCGTCGGCCCAGCCGGACTTGACCTTGACCCACAGCTCGAGATGCACCTTGTTCTGGAACAGCCGTTCCATGTCGATGCGCGCCTCTGTGCCGATGGTCTTGATCTTCTCGCCCTTGTTGCCGATGACCATCTTTTTCTGGCCTTCGCGCTCCACCAGGATGAGCCCGTGGATGTGGTAAAGACCGGTCTCCTCCACCTTGAAGCGCTCGATCTCCACCGTCACCGAATAGGGCAGCTCCTCGCCGGTGAAGCGCATCAGCTTCTCGCGGATGATCTCGGAGGCCATGAAGCGGGAAGAGCGGTCGGTCACGTAATCTTCCGGGAAGAAGTGGACGTTCTCCGGCAGCAGATCCTTGGCCCACTCGCGGATCTTCTCCACGTTGGTGCCCTTCTCGGCGCTGATGGGCAGGATGTGGGCAAAGTTCATCTGCTGACCCAGCCACTCGAGGTGCGGCAGCAGATCCTCTTTCTCCTTGACGTTGTCGATCTTGTTGACCGCCAGCACCACGGGGCACTTGAGGTGGCGCAGCTTGCCCAGCACCATCTCGTCATCCTTGGTCCAGTGAGTGCCGTCCACCACGAACACCACCATGGCCACGTCCCCCAGGGAACTGGTGGCGGCGCGGTTCATCAGGCGGTTGATGGCCCGCTTCTCCTCGATGTGCAGACCCGGGGTATCCACATAGATGGTCTGATGGTTCTCCTCGGTGTCGATCCCCAGGATCCGGTGACGGGTAGTCTGGGGCTTCTTCGAGGTGATGCTGACCTTCTGGCCGAGCAACTTGTTGAGCAGGGTGGACTTGCCCACGTTGGGGCGGCCCACGATGGCGACAAAGCCGCAATAGGTGGTATCTGTCATGACCGCGTTCCCAATGCTGATGGAGTGAAATGAGCGCACAGTGCCGGATCCGTCATGGTGCTCATGACAGCCGTTCCAGTGCTTGCTGCGCCGCGGCCTGTTCGGCCTTGCGGCGGCTGGAACCGATCCCGACCAGGGGGCCATCCAGCCCATCCACTTCGCACTGGACGGTGAACTCCTGGTTGTGGGCCTCGCCCTTGACGTTGGTCACCGTGTAGGTCGGCAGGGATTTGCGGCTGCCCTGCAGGATCTCTTGCAGACGGGTCTTGGGATCCTTCTGTTCGATCCCGGGCTTGATCTCGCCAAGGCGGCTGGCATACCAGCCGAGCAGGAGGCTGCGCACCCGCTCCAGATCCGTGTCCAGATAGATGGCGCCGATCACCGCCTCGACGGTGTCGGCCAGGATGGACTCGCGGCGAAAACCGCCGCTTTTCAGCTCCCCCGGCCCCAGGATCAGGTGATCCCCGAGGTCGAATTCCCGGCCCAGCTCGGCCAGCGTCTTCTCGCGCACCAGGGTGGCGCGCATCCGGCTGAGATCCCCTTCCGCCGCCTGCGGGAAGCGGTGGAAGAGGTCATCGGCAATCACCAGACTCAGGATGGAGTCCCCCAGAAATTCCAGGCGCTCGTTGTGACGGGACCCTGCGCTGCGATGGGTCAGTGCCCGGGTCAGCAGCTCAGGATCCTGAAAGACATGCCCGAGACGGGACTGCAGTCTGTTCATCTTGATATTCATTTACTTGATTCCGCCAATGCGGTTGAAGCGCACACCGGTCGGCACCCAGCTCGGCAAGCTGGACCCTTCCTCGCGCTCGAATTCGAAACTGATCCAGATGGCGACCGCCTTGCCCACCAGGTTCTGCTCAGGCACGAAACCCCAGAAACGGCTGTCGGTGCTGTTATCGCGGTTGTCACCCATCACGAAATAGTGGCCTTCCGGCACCACCCACTCGTCGGGGTAGGTGCCGGGCTGGCGATAGTAGCGGTCCACCAGGTCCGGCATCAGCGGGTTGCGCAAGGTCTCGTGGGAGACATCACCCAGCTGTTCGGTGTAGCGATCCAGCGGGATCCCCATCTGGCTGAACTCGCCGCGCTGTTCGAACTTGACGTCCAGCTTCTGGAAGCCAGGACACGTTTTCCCTTCCTGCTCATCGCACTTGGGCCGGATCATCAGCTCCTTGTTGCGATAGATGACCCGATCGCCGGGCATGCCGACCACCCGTTTGATGTAGTCCACCCGGGTATCCAGCGGATACTTGAAGACCACCACATCACCGCGCTTCGGCTCGCCGGTCTCGAGGAACTTGGTGTTGGTCACCGGGTCCTTGAGGCCGTAGGCAAACTTCTCCACCAGGATGAAGTCGCCCACCAGCAGGGTCGGCATCATGGAACCGGACGGGATCTGGAACGGCTCGAAGATGAAGGAGCGCAGGATCAGCACCAGCGCGATCACCGGGAAAACCCCGCCGGTCTGTTCGATCCAGACCGGCATGGGGGCCACCTTGGCCAGTGTCTTCTCGTCCACATCCGGACCGGCATTGGCACGGGCGGCGGCAATCTTGGCCGCCCGCTGCTTGGCCCAGACCAGCTTGTCGAGCGTCCAGATGATGCCGGTCAGCAGGGTGACGACGACGAGGATCAGGGAAAAGGTGCTTGCCATCGATTAATCCTTTCCGACGTGGAGAATGGCGAGGAAGGCCTCTTGCGGCACGTCCACACGGCCCAGAGACTTCATCCGCTTCTTGCCTTCTTTCTGCTTGTTCAGCAGCTTCTTCTTCCGGCTCACGTCACCACCGTAGCACTTGGCGGTGACGTCTTTACGCAATGCCTTGACGGTGCTGCGGGCGATGATCTGGTTGCCGATGGCGGCCTGAATGGCGATGTCGAACATCTGGCGCGGGATCAGCTCGCGCATCTTCTCCACCACCTGGCGACCGCGATACTGGGCGTTCTCCTTGTGGGTGATGATGGCCAGGGCGTCGACCCGCTCGCCGTTGATCATGATGTCCAGACGGACCATGTCGGAGGTTTCGAAACGCTTGAAGCCGTAGTCCAGGGAGGCGTAGCCGCGACTGGTGGACTTCAGACGGTCGAAGAAGTCGAGCACCACTTCCGCCATCGGGATCTCGTAGGTCAGCGCCACCTGCTTGCCGTGGTAGACCATGTTGGTCTGTACGCCGCGCTTCTCGATGCAGAGGGTGATGACGTTGCCCATGTACTCCTGCGGCAGCAGGATGTGGCACTCGGCGATGGGCTCGCGCATCTCCTTGATGTTGTTGATGGCGGGCATCTGGGCCGGGCTGTCGATGTGGATGGTGGAGCCATCGTTCAGCTCGATCTCGTAGACCACGGTTGGCGCTGTGGTGATGAGATCCAGGTCGTATTCACGCTCCAGACGCTCCTGGATGATCTCCATGTGCAGCATCCCGAGGAAGCCGCAGCGGAAGCCGAAGCCCAGCGCCGTGGAGCTCTCCGGTTCGTAGAACAGGGAGGCGTCGTTGAGGGAGAGCTTCTCCAGCGCATCGCGGAAGGACTCGTAGTCATCGCTGGAGATGGGGAACAGGCCCGCATAGACCTGGGGCTTCACCTTCTTGAAGCCGGCCAGCGCCTTCTCGGCACCGTGCTTGGCCAGGGTCAGGGTATCCCCCACCGGCGCACCGTGGATGTCCTTGATGCCGCAGACGACCCAACCTACCTCGCCACAACCCAGGCCGTCGGTGTCCACCTGCTTCGGCGTGAAGATACCGATGCGATCCACACCCCATACCTGACCGGTGCTCATCACCTTGATCTTGTCGTTCTTTTTCAGGGAACCGTTCTTGATCCGCACGAGCGACACGACCCCGAGGTAGGAGTCGAACCAGGAGTCGATGATCAGCGCCTGCAGCGGCGCCTCCGGATCCCCTTCCGGGGACGGGATCTTGGCGACGATCTCTTCCAGCACCAGATCGACACCGAGGCCGGTCTTGGCGGAGCAGCGCACCGCGTCCACCGCGTCGATGCCGACGATGTCCTCGATCTCCTCGGCAACCCGCTCGGGCTCTGCGGCCGGCAGGTCAATCTTGTTCAGCACCGGCACCACTTCCAGATCCATTTCCATGGCGGTGTAGCAGTTGGCCAGAGTCTGTGCCTCAACCCCCTGACCGGCATCCACCACCAGCAGTGCCCCTTCACAGGCAGCCAGGGAGCGAGAAACCTCGTAGGAGAAATCCACGTGGCCCGGGGTGTCGATAAAGTTCAGCTGATAGGTGTTACCGTCTTGTGCCTGGTAGTTCAGGGTCACACTCTGTGCCTTGATGGTAATGCCGCGCTCGCGCTCCAGATCCATGGAGTCCAGCACCTGGGCCTGCATCTCGCGATCGGACAGGCCGCCGCAAGTCTGGATCAGACGGTCCGACAGGGTCGACTTACCGTGGTCGATGTGCGCAATAATCGAAAAGTTACGAATGTGTTTCATCGAGCAAGAATCACTCAAAATTAAGTTAGGGTCGGATATGAGGGCAGGATTTTACTGGATAACCCGGTCGACGGCCAATCTTTAGTCGGCGGGCCCCACAAATAGCGCCTTGTCTGGCGGGCGTCGGGCACCTGGATGCCCTCCGCCAGACCCGGCTCCTCAAGAGAGATGACGGGTATTGAGCACCACCCCGAGCATGCGGGGACCGTATTCCCCCTGCTCGAGCCGGTCAGAAAAGTAACGAACCAGTAAAAATCCGATGGCGCCGCCCAGCAGACAGCAGAGGATGGTCACCCCCTCTCCCGCCGACAAGAGCGGCACCAGCCAGAGCTGGCCGAGCAGGGCGCCCAGCAGCAGACAGAAGAGCGGCAGCACGTACACCAGAGCCGCACCGCGCAGGATGCTGGCCTGAGGGATGCCCAGGCGGATCTGCTGGCCCACCGCCACATCGCCGGTGAGGGCGACCCGCAGCCGCTGCGCCTTCATGGGAAAGGCCTTGGCGACGGTGCCGGTCCCGCAGCTGGATTGTTGGTGGCAACCGCTGCAGGCGGATCGCCGCTCGCACTCCACCCAGGCGTGATTGCCGTCGATGGCCACTACTGTGGCCAGCTCTTCACTCATGTTACTCACCTGATGACTCCTCACAGGGGGCGGTGGATGCTCCAGATCTCAGCACGGCGGCACCCTCAGGGCAAGTCTCACGGCAAAGACTCACTGCACCGCCTCGTTGCGAGCCAGGGGCTGCACTGCCTCGGCGATGCGCTTGGCAGTTTCGGCGGGCACCTCGCCCACCACGGTGATCTCCACCCCGACCTCGTTGACGAAGCTCACCAGCGAGGTGGCCCCCTGGCGAATCAACTGCTGGCGCACCGCCTGCTTGGGATCGACCCGTGAGACGTAGACGGAGAGATCCACCAGCCCGTCGGAGAGCATCATGTAATCCACCGGCAGACTGGTGCTGACCAGCTGATGCCGATCCTGAGAGAGCACCTTGAAGCCATCGGGCAACCAGGTCAGGTGCCAGTTGAGGGTCTGCTGGGGAGCGGGATAGGCATCTTCCAGCGCCAGCGCATCCGGCAGCTTGCTGCGTGCCAGGGTGACCAGCCAGGGGGCCGGCGCAGATTGCCTGTCCAGATCCACCCCCAGCACCTGCTCCACCAGATTGCCCTCTCGATCCACCATGTCCACCCGCAGCAG
Source organism: Aeromonas sp. WP2-W18-CRE-05 (assembly GCF_014168615.1). Taxonomy (NCBI): domain Bacteria; kingdom Pseudomonadati; phylum Pseudomonadota; class Gammaproteobacteria; order Aeromonadales; family Aeromonadaceae; genus Aeromonas; species Aeromonas sp. WP2-W18-CRE-05. The sequence goes on from NZ_AP021917.1 coordinate 4,122,842, forward strand.
CAGATGGCTCTGTTCGTCAATCCAGAGCACGAAGCCGTACTTGTCCGCCTCCTTGGGCACCAGCCGCACCACTTGTGCCACCAGGCCGGCCACCCGGCTGCGGCCCGCCAGCACGGGGTCATAGCTCTCCATCACCCGGGGCAGCGGCATCCTCACCAGGCTCGACCACACCCCGGGGAAACGCGCCCCCTTGAGGGTGTAGGGTTCATGGGTGTTTTCGAAGAAGGTGTATTCGTTCTGGCGTTGCAGGAACTCCACGGCCTTGCCGTCGAGATAGCTCAGGTGAGCCACCTCCTTGCCATCGATGATCCCGTGGCTGAAACGGATAGGCTCGAGGCGCCCCTGGCGGGCCTTGACCATGGACAATTCGAAGTTTTGTTGCGAAACGGCACTCTGCATCTGCTGCAACAAGGCCTCGGCCGACAGATCGTCGGCCGAGGCCTTGGCACAAATCAACAGGAGAGAGGCCAGCAGGATACGGCTGGACTGGCGCACGATCTGATCCCTAAAAATGCGTTATTCCTGAATCTGCTTGTCTTGCAGCAGACGCTGTTGCAGTTGATGGTCGCGCAGGAAGGCATTGATGCGCTCGCGCTGCTCCTGCATCTGCTGCTCGCTCAGACCTTGCTGACGCACACCGGTCCGGCTGCCATCCTGGGGATAGTGCACGCTCACCGGCGCAGCACTGCCACCCACGGGTATGGTATTGAGCACCGGGCTGGTCGGCACACCATCCTTGCCCTGGTACTGCTGCACGCCGAAGATGACGGCGGCAGCCACGGAGGCGGCAATGGCATACTGCCCCACTTGCTGGCCAAAGCGGCGAACGAAGGGGATCACCTTGCCGGCGGGCTGCACCTGGGGCGCAGCAGGCTGTGCCGGCTTGGGCGCCAGTATGGCGGGTTCATCCTCCAGCGCCAGCATGATGCTGTCGCTGAGATCCAGTTGCAGATTGACCGGCAGGTCACCCCGCATGGCATCACCGATCAGATGGTAACGCGACCAGGTATCCTGCAGAGCGGGATCCGTTCCCAGCTCGTTCAGTACCTCGATTTCGCTGAGGTCGCCATCCATCAGGGCTGAAAGTTGCTCTTTATTTGCCATAAGTTTGCCTGTCTTTCCCCAGTTAATGCTCGATCAGAGGTTGCAGCTTTTTATCGATTGCTTCCCTCGCCCGGAAGATGCGGGATCTCACCGTACCCACAGGGCAATCCATGATCTCCGCAATCTCCTCGTAGCTCAGCCCTTCCATTTCACGAAGGGTGATCGCCGTTCTCAAATCTTCTGGCAAGGCTTCTATGGCGGTAAACACGGTACGCTTGATCTCGTCGGTCAGCGCCAGGTTTTCCGGGGTGGCCACCTCTTGCAGGGCTTCACCACCACCATAATATTCAGCCTCGTCCGCTTCGACATCACTGCTGGGCGGTCTGCGCCCCTGTGACGTCAGGTAGTTTTTGGCCGTGTTGACGGCAATCCGGTACAACCAGGTGTAAAACGCGCTCTCGCCACGGAATGTCGGCAACGCACGGTAGGCCTTGATGAATGCCTCCTGCGCCACATCCGGTACATCGCCCGGATTGTTGACATACCTGGCCACCAGGTTGACCACCTTGTGCTGGTACTTGCGTACCAACAGGTTGAATGCATTTTTATCGCCACGCTGGACCCGTTCAACCAGCTGTTCGTCCAGTAGATTCTGGTCGCTCATCAGAGCCGTAAAACCCCCATCAGGTTATCGTTTTTCTTTTCCGGCCCCTTCTAAGCGCACAAGTTCAGACAGGAGGAATCAGGGAAAGTTCGCTTGCATTGAAAAAAATGTGATGCGGGCTGCATCACAACCCCCCTTGGGCTACCATGGGGCCAGTTCTTAATCCAGGCCAATGATACTTATGAAAGCAAGTGTTGAATACCTTTGCGACGTACTCATCATTGGCAGCGGTGCCGCCGGTCTGTCCCTCGCGTTGCGATTGGCAGACCAGGCCAAAGTCCTGGTTCTGAGCAAGGGGCCCATCAGTGAGGGGGCCACTCTCTATGCGCAAGGAGGCATCGCTGCCGTGTTCGACGAGACCGACAGCATCGAATCCCACGTGAGCGACACGCTCAACGCCGGCGCCGGGTTGTGCGACCCGGCAGTGGTGGAGTTCACCGCCCGCAACGCACGCGACTCCATCCAGTGGCTCATTCAGCAGGGAGTCCCCTTCGATCAGGAAGAGGATGCCGAGGGGGAATCCCACTATCACCTGACCCGGGAAGGGGGCCACAGCCATCGCCGCATCTTCCACGCGGCCGACGCCACCGGCAAGGCGGTGCAGCTCACCCTGATCGACCAGGTGCGCGCCCACCCCAACATCCAGCTGATGGAGCGCTTCAACGCGGTCGATCTCATCACCACCCGCAAGCTGGGTCTGCCGGGCAACAAGGTACTGGGAGCCTATGTCTGGAATCGCAACGCCGAGCAGGTCGAGGTGATCCGCGCCCGCTTCGTGGCGCTGGCCACCGGCGGGGCCTCCAAGGTATACCAGTACACCTCCAACCCCGATGTAAGCTCTGGCGACGGCATCGCCATGGCATGGCGGGCTGGCTGCCGGGTGGCGAACCTGGAGTTCAACCAGTTCCACCCCACCAGCCTGTTCCACCCGGACGACCCCAACTTCCTGCTGACCGAAGCGCTGCGTGGCGAGGGGGCCTATCTGCGCCGCCCGGACGGCAGCCGCTTCATGCCGGAGTTTGACGAGCGGGCCGAGCTGGCCCCGCGGGACATCGTCGCCCGCGCCATCGACCACGAGATGAAGCGCCTCGGGGCGGATTGCATGTATCTGGACATCAGCCACAAGCCGGCGGATTTCATCATCAAGCACTTCCCGACCATTTATGAGCGCTGCCTCGCGGTCGGTATCGACATCACCAAGGAGGCGATGCCCATCGTCCCGGCGGCCCACTACACCTGTGGCGGCGTGATGATCGACAACAACGGCCAGACCGACATCCCCGGCCTCTACGCCATCGGCGAGGTGACCTATACCGGGTTGCACGGCGCCAATCGCATGGCCTCCAACTCCCTGCTCGAATGCGTGGTCTATGCCCACCAGGCGGGAGCCGACATCCTGGCCAAGCTGCCCACCAGCGTGGCGCCCCCCAGCCTGCCGGCCTGGGACGAGAGCCAGGTGGATGACTCGGACGAGCAGGTGGTGATCCAGCACAACTGGCACGAGCTGCGGCTGATGATGTGGGACTACGTGGGCATAGTGCGCACCAACAAGCGCCTGGCCCGGGCCAAGCGTCGCATCGATCTGCTCAAGCAGGAGGTGCAGGAGTACTACGCCAACTTCCGGGTCTCCAACAACCTGCTGGAGCTGCGCAACCTGTTGCAGGTGGCCGAGCTCATCGTCAACTGCGCCCTGGAGCGCAAGGAGTCTCGCGGTCTGCACTACAACCTGGATTATCCGGACATGCAGCCGGACTCCAAGCCAACCGTGCTGACCCCGGATCGGGAATGACGCCGGATCAGGAATAAGGCCGTTGCGTTCGATTCGGGCGTATGCCCTCCCCCAGATGACCCCGCCCAGGCGGGGTCATCTGCTATGAGCGGCAGATGTGGCAGGTAGAGAGAGACGCCCCTAGCGGACAGCGAGGTGGATGGCGCGGGCCAGGGCGCGGTAGTGTGCTGGGGCCAGGGCATCGGAGAAGAGCCAGAGCTGCCCCTCGGAGCCCTCCACCGTCTTCAGTCGCAACCAGAGCACCCCGGGCAGGATGCGGCTGCGAGGATCCAGCCGATGGCGCGCCCCTTGCCACTCGAGCCACTCCCCATCCCAGACGAGCACGCCGCTCGCCGCCGGATGGCGGCGCAACGCGCGCCACAGACTCAGCCCCCAGACAGGGAGGAACAGCCCCCATTGCCAGCCCTGGATCAGGCTGGCGACGGGCAAGAGCAGCAACAGAAACAGGATGCACAGCAGCAGACGCTGCTGGCGGGAGGCGATCACGGGCATCACTACCCGCTGGGAAGACGCGAGGCTGGCCATGAGGGGTGGCGGTCGCGAGTCGGGCTCAGCGCAGGCTGTCGTGGCGGGCCTGGTTGCGCTCGAGGATCAGGGGGATCATGGCGGCAAAATCGGGATCCTCGGGCACGCCGTGACCCATGCACCAGCGGAACAGCTCGGGATCCTCGCACTCCAGCAGGCGGATGAAGGTGCGCTGTTCGGCCTCGCCGAGGCCATCGAACTCGTGCTCAAAAAAGGGCATAAAGATCACATCCAGCTCGAGCATGCCGCGACGGCAGGCCCACTTCAGGCGGGACTTCTCACTTGGGTTCAACATGGAACTCTCCTTACAAAGACCGGGGAATGGTAGCAGCAGGATTTTCCGGCTGACAAACATTCCTTACGTCTTTACCATGCAGGTCACATACTTTCTGTCTCTGGAATCCCATCGTGAGCCTGCCGACCCCTCTTCTTCCTGCCGAGCCGACCCTGTTTTCCCTGACCAATCTGGCCATCACCCGCCTCGGCGGCCCGGATCGCGCCAAGTATCTGCAAGGTCAGGTCACCTGCGACGTCAACGCCCTGCAACCGGGCCAGAGCACCCTCGGCGGCCACTGCGATCCCAAGGGCAAGCTGTGGAGCGATTTTCGCCTGCTCTGCCTGGAAGACAGCCTGCTGATGCTGACCAAGCCCTCGGTGCTGGCCCGCCAGCTGCCGGAGCTCAAGAAGTTTGCGATCTTTGCCAAGGTCGAGATCGGCGAGTTTCAGGGCAGCCTGACCGGACTGGCCGGTCAGGGGACGGACGACTGGATGGCACAGCACTTCGCGCTGACCGGCACCGGCCTGGTGGAGGGCGGCATGGCAGTCAGGGTGGAGGCGGACCGCTGGCTGCTGGCGAGCACATCTCCGCTGGCCCTGAACCTGCCGGTGGGCGACGAAGGACTCTGGTGGGGGCTGGAAATCAAAGCCGGTCTCCCCCATCTGGAAGCGGTCCATCAGGGGGAATACATCCCCCAGATGCTGAACCTGCAAGCCCTTGATGGCATCAGCTTCAACAAGGGCTGCTACATGGGGCAGGAGACGGTGGCGCGCGCCAAGTATCGCGGCGCCAACAACCGCGCCCTCTTCGTGCTGAGCGGCACTGCCGCAACGCAGGTGGCCAGCGGTGACACCCTGGAGATCCAGCTCGGTGACAACTGGCGTCGCAGCGGTCTGGTGCTCAATGCCTGGCAGCAGCAGGGTCAGGTGTGGCTCACCGCCGTGCTACCCAAGGACACCGAGGCCGACGCCCGCTTCCGCCTCAAGCTGGAAGAGGGCTCCAGCCTCAGTCTGCAACCCCTGCCCTATGCGTTGATCGACTGAATCCCCCCTAGCGAGGCACCCGCGCCAGCAGTGCCTCCTGCAACCAGCGCCCCGCCTGCCCGAGCGGGCGGGCGCGATACCACTGCAACTCCAGCGCCAGTTCCGCCTCGGCGATGAAGTCCGGCTTGAGCACCACCAGCTCCCCCCGCGCCAGGGGCCGGTGCAGCAGAAACTCGGGCACCGCCGCCCATCCCAGCCCCAGTTTCACCAGCTCCAGGATCCCGAGATCCCCCTCCACCCACCACACTTGCGCCGAGAGACGGAAGCGATGACGCTCCGTCCCCTCCCGCCGTCCGGTCACCATCAACTGGCGAGCCCCTTGCAGGTCGCTCTCCTTCAACGGCGTCTTGTGGGCCAGGGGGTGATCCGGAGAGACCACCAGGGGCATGGTGACCGTTCCCAGGGAGCGGGAGACCAGCTCCCGCTCGGGGTGCGCCTTCTGATAGCTGATGCCGAGCTGGGCACGGCCGCTCTTGAGCAGCTCGGTCACGTCTTCCATCAGCGGGAACAACAGCTCCAGCTCCACCGCCGGGTAGCGGCTGGCGAACTCCTCCAGCAGGGAACCAAGCCAGGGCAGGTGGGAGTCATCGTCGATGGCCAGGGTGAGGCGCGACTCGACACCGTTGGCCAGTTCGCCTGCGATGGCCTGCAGTCGCTCGCTCTGGGCCAGCAGCACCCCCGCCTCCTGACAGATGCGGGCACCCGCCTCGGTCAGCACGGGATAGCGGCCGCTGCGATCGAACAGCGCAAGGCCGAGATCGATCTCCAGGTTGGCGATGGCGGCACTCACCACCGACTGGGCCTTGCCCAGCCTGCGCGCCGCCGCCGAGAACGACCCGGTCTCGGCCGTCGCCAGCAATGCCTTGAAGTGTTCCAGTGAAGGGGTCATGAGCCTGCTCCGCTGTGCTGTTGTGTCGTCACATCTATCTATTTTAGCGATAGATACCAACGTGAATCTATCCGGTTTTGGCGATACATTGCCGCCATTCCCTGACCAAAGAGAGAGACAGACCATGCGTACGACCCGTGACCGCCTGCGCCACGCCATCGGCTTCGAATTGATTGGCCTGCTGATCGCCGCCCCGCTGGCCAGCTGGGTGACCGGCGTCGGGCTCAACCACATGGGCCCCCTGGCCCTGTTCTTCTCGGTGGTCGCCACCGTCTGGAACTATGTCTACAACATCGGGGTGGACAAGCTGCTGCTGCGCTATCAGGGCCACACCCACAAGGCGCTGTGGCAGCGGGTGCTGCACACCCTGGGGTTCGAGGGGGGCCTGCTGATCGTGGCCCTGCCGGTGATGTCCTGGTGGCTCGACATCGGCCTGCTGGAGGCGCTGGTGCTGGATATGGGCTTCGTGCTCTTCTACCTGGTCTATGCCTTCGTCTACAACTGGAGCTACGACAAGGTGTTCCCCATTCCCATGGGACAGGTGCAGAAAGCGCTGGGATAAGCGATTCGAGGGGTAAGGGCGAGGCACCATCATGCGATGGCATGATGGTGCTGAAGAGGGCCTCGCGGGGTCAGGCCTGGGCCTTGACCTCTTCCGGCGGGGTGTCGTCCTGCCTGGCTTCCTGGCGCATCATGGTTTCGAGGTCGCTCTGGTACTGGTTCAGCATGCGCTGGGCCGCCACCATGTCCCCCTTGTGCAGGCGCTCGAACAGATGATGCTGCACCACGCCGTTGAGGTACTCCACCGTGATGGGTTGCTCCAACGCCGACAACAGCTCCTCTTTTTCCAGCTCCGCATTGATCTCGTCGACACTGGTACGCAGCAGACCGGCCAGTTGCACCAGCATGCGGCGCTCCCCTTCACGCAACAGGCTCAACATGCGGTTTCTCTGCTGCTCATTCTGTTGGGTCATACATTTCCTTACGTAGAATTGGAACAAGCCCGCTCATTCTGCCCTGTCCTTTTCACAGCGTCCATCTCGGGCGCATGACTTATTCCGGGTGCGGGGGGCCGGGTGCTATTTGCCCCCCGGCCCGGTATAGTAACGGCTGATCCAGGGGGCCCGTGCGCCCCGTTGCCGAGACCGTCCATCCCTATGACCGACGCCATTCTGGTGCTCTGCACCTGCCCCGACGAGACCAGTGCAGACCGCCTCTGCGAGCAGCTGCTCGACCAGCGCCTCGCCGCCTGCATCAACCAGCTGCCCGGGGTCACCTCCGTCTATCGCTGGCAGGGCAAGACGGAACGAACCCGGGAGATCCAGCTCGTCATCAAGAGTCGGGCCGCTCTGTTCGAGCCCCTGCGCCAGTGCATTCTCGCCCACCATCCCTACGAGGTACCGGAGATCCTGGCGCTCCCGGCAAGCCAGGGCCACCCTGCCTATCTCGACTGGTTGACACAGGAGACCTCATGACCGCCTCTCGCCCCCTCTCCTTCCTGCTGATGCTGCTGGGCCTGCTCTGCGTCCTGACGACGGCCCCCGCCCGGGCCAGCAGCCAGGATCTGCTCGGCAGCCTCGGCATCGAGACCCAGCCCAGATTCCTCAAGGTGGATCAGGCCTTCGCCCTCGAGAGCGAACAACAGGGTGATCGGCTGCTGCTCCGGATACGCATCGCCGACGGCTACTACCTCTATCGCCACAGCATCCGTGTGAAGGGAGAGAACCTCGCCTTCGACGAGCCCGTCCTGCCCCCCGGCACCGAGCACGAGGATGACTTCTTCGGCAAGAGCCGGGTCTATTACCAGGAGGTGCAGATCCCCGTGGCGCTGACCCAGGTCGGGGACGCGGCCAGCCTCACCCTGAGTTACCAGGGCTGCACCGAGGGACTCTGCTACCCACCCACCGACAAGCGGATCGCCGTCGAGCCCCTCACCGCCCCCGCCCGGGCGGAAGCGGCGGCCAGCCTTCAGGGCACAGACGTGCCGGGCAGCCAGCAGGACAGGCTGGCGGCCGCCCTCGGCAGCCAGGGGTTCTGGATCAGCGTCGCCGCCTTCTTCGCCCTGGGTCTCGGCCTCGCCTTCACCCCCTGCGTCTTCCCCATGTATCCCATCCTGACCGGGATCATCGCCGGGGCCGGGCATCGCCTCTCCACCCGTCGCGCCTTCCTGCTCTCCTTTGTCTATGTGCAGGGGATGGCGGTCACCTATACCCTGCTCGGGCTCGTCGTCGCCTCGGCGGGCCTGCAATTCCAGGCGGCCCTGCAGCACCCCTATGTGCTCATCGGCCTCTCGGTGATGTTCGTGCTGCTCGCCCTCTCCATGTTCGGGCTCTACACCCTGCAACTGCCGAGCAGCCTGCAAACCCGTCTCTCGGGCTTCTCCAACCGCCAGCAGGGCGGATCCGTGGCCGGCGTCGCCATCATGGGCATGATCTCGGGACTGGTCTGCTCCCCCTGCACCACGGCGCCGCTCTCCGGGGCCCTTATCTACGTGGCCCAGAGTGGCGATCTCTGGCTCGGCGGTGCGGCCCTCTATGCCCTCTCCCTGGGCATGGGGCTGCCGCTGCTCTTGCTCGGCACCTCTGGCGGCAAGCTGCTGCCCAGGGCCGGCGCCTGGATGGATGTGATCAAGCAACTCTTTGGTTTTGCGCTGCTGGCGGTACCCATCCTGCTGCTCTCAAGGCTCCTGAGCGACCAGATGTCCACCCTGCTCTGGCTCGGCTGGGGGCTGGTGCTGTGCGGTTATCTCTATCACCACAACCAGCATCGCGCCCATTCGGTGGGCAAGAGCCTTGGCGGCTTCGTCCTGCTGCTGGGGATGATGGGCCTTGTGGTGGTGGGCAAGGATCTGCTGCTGCCACCCGAGGGGGCCAATGCCGCCGCCCAGACCCAGGCCCCCCGCTTCATTCGCATCAAGACCCTGGACGATCTCAAGGTGCAGCTTGCCGCCGCCCGCGGCAAGCCGGTGCTGCTGGATCTCTACGCCGACTGGTGCGTGGCCTGCAAGGAGTTCGAGCACAAGACCTTCAGCGACCCCGATGTACAGGCGCGCTTCAGCGAGATGGTGCTGCTGCAGGCGGACGTCACCGCCAACGACGACGCCGACGTGGATCTGCTCAACGGCCTCAACGTGCTGGGATTGCCGACCCTCATCTTCTTCGATCGCGATGGCAACGAGGTGAACGGCCAGCGGGTGACCGGCTTCATGGGGCCCGTCGAATTTCTCGGCCAGCTGGACAAGCTGCGCTAGATGGAGCTTCGGCGACTGTCAGCGTTTCATCCAGAGCACAGGGGCTGGCTGGAGGAAGTTGTCATGGCAGCCCCAGCCTACAGCTGGCTGACCGAAAGCAAGGGGCCTGCCCCTGCGGATGCCGAAGAGATACTCAAGGTCTGTCCACCGGGGATGGGGCAAGAGGACAAGTTTGTGCTGGCCGTGCTGGAGGGGGAAGAATTGCTTGGCTGCGTCGATCTCATCCGTGGCTATCCCACACCGGATACCGCCTATCTCGGTCTGCTGCTGTTGAAGGAGTGCAGGCAAGGCCGTGGCATCGGCAGCCAAGTCGTCCTACGGCTCATGGAGATGGCGGCAAACTGGGGTTGCACCAACATGCGGCTCGGGGTCATAGAAACCAACCTGCCAGCCCTGCATTTTTGGACCAAGCACGGCTTCCAGCAAGTAGATCGCAAACAGATCGCCGGGTTCAGCGGCGATACCCTGGTCATGACCTGCATCGTTCGCCGTCCCCTTCCCTCGGGCCTGCCATAGACTGCTGATTTTTCTGGCTATCCCTTGTATCTGGCCCGTACCGTGGCAAACTTTGCCCCTCCTGTCTCGCATCATCCGGAGTTTTGATGAAAAAGTGGTTCATCCCCCTGCTGGCCCTCTGGCTTTATGGCTGCAACGCAGGTCCCGGTGAAGAGACCATCCAGAGCCAGGTCACCGCCAGGTTGCAGGCGGGCACAGATGCTGACCTGTTCGACATCCGCGACTTCGCCGTGCTCGGCAAGGAGGAGCGGATGGAGGGGGTCTATCTGGTCAAGGTGAGCTACCAGCTCCACTTCAAGCAGGGACTGGATCAGTTGCAGGTGCTGCACGACGAGGATCTCGTCTATGACAGGGTCGGCCCCTTCCAGCAGGAGATGGGGCTGATGGAGCTCGAGCGCAAATATGGCGACTTCGAGGCAGGCCAGGCCCTGGCGCAGGAGACCCAGGTCTGGATGATGAAGACGGAGCAGGGCTGGCGCCTGGCCGAGCCAGACGCGACGCAGCAGGGATAATCCCGAGCCCCCGTCCCCCTAGAGCAGATCCTTCAGCCGATACCAGAGCATCCCTAGCGCCAGCAACGGAGAGCGCAGCGCCGGGCCACCCGGGAAGGTCATGTGAGGGACGCGGCTGAAGAGATCGAAGCCCCGGCTCTCCCCCTTGATCGCCTCCGCCACCAGCTTGCCCGCCATGTGGGTGGCATTGAGGCCATGGCCCGAATAGGCCTGGGCATAGAAGACGTTGGGATGCTGCTCGAGGCGGCCTATCTGGGGCAGCCGGTTGGCGCCTATGCCTATCATGCCCCCCCACTGGAACTCGATGGCGGTACCCGCGAGCTCGGGGAAAACCCGCAGCAGTTTGGGCTGCATGAAGGCCTTGATATCGCGGGGGTCACGGCCCGAGTAGTTGCAGGCCCCGCCGAACAGCAGGCGACCGTCCGCCGACAGCCGATAGTAGTCGAGCGCCACATTCTGATCGCACACCGCCATGTTCTGTGGCAGCAAGCGCTGGCGCAGGCGCTTCTCCAGTACCTGGGTGGCGAGAATGTAGGAGCCCGCCGGCAGCACCTTGCCCCCGAGATCGGGCTGGAGGTCGCCCAGATAAGCGTTGCAGCCGATCACCAGGTAGTCCGCGCTGACCCGGCCGTGGGCCGTGGTCACCTCGACCCGCTCGCCGTAATCGATGTGGGTCACCCTTGAGTGTTCGAACAGGGAGACCCCGAGACTGGCTGCCGCACGCGCTTCGCCGAGGGCCAGGTTGAGAGGATGAAGGTGACCGGAGCCCATGTCGATCATCCCGCCGATATAGCGATCCGACCCGACCACGGTGTGCATCTCCTCCCGTGCCACCATTTTCAGTGCGTGCCGGTAACCCAGGCTAGCCAGGTGCTCGGCATCCTCCTCGAACCCCCTCAGGTGGCGCGCCTTGGTGGCGAGATCGCAATAGCCCCAGGTGAGATCGCACTCGATATTGAAACGCTCGACCCGCTCGCGCACCAGCTGCACCGCTTCGATCCCCATGAGATCCAGCTCCCGCACGCCCGCTTCGCCAATCCAGCGGGCAAACTGGCTGGTATCGTGGCCGATGCCGCGGATCAGCTGGCCGCCGTTGCGCCCCGACGCTCCCCAGCCAATGCGGTTCGCCTCCAGCAGCATCACCTTGTAGCCGGCATCGGCCAGGTTGATGGCGGTGTTGAGGCCGGTGAAACCGCCACCGATGACGCAGACGTCCGCATCCAGCTCACCACTGAGCTCGGGCCACTGCCGATGGTCGTTGCGAGTGGCCGCGTAATAGGAGGCCGTGTGTTCCTGATGTCCCTGTCTTCCTGTCTGCATGCTCAGCATCCTGCCTGGTTGCATTCGTTTACTAAATTAAACGGGTGTCATCGATAATACTCAGCCCCCCATCCCCAATCCAGCCCGTCAGGATCACAGAAATGCAAAAGGCGCCCCGAAGGGCGCCTTTTCATGCAATCAAGGTGCTGCGAATTACAGTACGTCGATGGCGTTCAGGTCGGAGAAGGCCTTCTCCAGACGCGCGATCATGGAAGTCTGACCGGCACGCAGCCATACGCGCGGATCGTAGAACTTCTTGTTCGGCTTGTCGGCACCTTCCGGGTTGCCCAGCTGGCCTTGCAGGTAGGCTTCGTTGGACTTGTAGAAGTTCAGCACGCCTTCCCAGGTCGCCCACTGGGTGTCGGTGTCGATGTTCATCTTCACCACGCCGTAGGAGATGGATTCGCGGATCTCTTCCAGGGTAGAGCCGGAGCCACCGTGGAACACGAAGTCCAGGGACTTGGCAGGCAGACCGAACTTCTCGGAGACGTACTTCTGGGAGTTGTCCAGGATCTTCGGAGTCAGCTTGACGTTACCCGGCTTGTACACACCGTGCACGTTGCCGAAGGAGGCAGCGATGGTGAAGCGCGGGCTGATCTTGGACAGACGCTCGTAGGCGTAGGCCACGTCTTCCGGCTGGGTGTACAGGGAGGATTGGTCCAGGTGGCTGTTGTCCACGCCGTCTTCTTCACCGCCGGTGCAGCCCAGTTCCAGCTCCAGAGTCATGTTCATCTTGGCCATGCGGGTCAGGTACTCGCAGCAGATGTCGATGTTCTCTTCCAGAGACTCTTCGGACAGATCCAGCATGTGGGAGGAGAACAGCGGCTTGCCGGTTTCGGCAAAGTGCTTCTCGCCCGCGTCCAGCAGACCGTCGATCCACGGCAGCAGCTTCTTGGCGGCGTGGTCGGTGTGCAGGATCACCGGCACACCGTAGGCTTCGGCAACGGCGTGCACGTGCTTGGCACCGGAGATGGCACCCAGGATGGCAGCTTGCTGGCCTTCCAGCTTCAGACCCTTGCCGGCGGTGAACACGGCACCACCGTTGGAGAACTGTACGATAACCGGGGCTTTGACCTTGGCAGCAGCTTCCAGCACGGCGTTCACGGAGTCGGTACCGACGCAGTTGACGGCCGGCAGAGCGAAGCCGTTTTCCTTGGCGATGGCGAACACTTTCTGAACGTCATCACCAGTGATCACGCCGGGTTTTACGAAGTCGAAAATTTTCTTAGACATGTTTAATCGTCCTGTCTCGTATGCCGTTAATAAAAAGTGGGGGGTTCATCATGAACCGGCACAGCGGCCACATGATAAACGAAACGGGAGGCTTTTGCCCCCCGTCCCGGGTCAATTAGGCTTTGGCGCGCTCTTCGAGAATCGCGACAGCCGGCAGTACCTTGCCTTCTACGAACTCCAGGAAGGCGCCGCCGCCGGTGGAGATGTAGGAGACCTTGTCGGCGATGCCGAACTTGTCGATGGCAGCCAGGGTGTCACCACCGCCAGCGATGGAGAAGGCCGGGGAAGCGGCGATGGCTTCGGCGATCACCTTGGTGCCTTCAGCGAACTGGTCGAACTCGAACACGCCGACCGGGCCGTTCCACAGGATGGTCTTGGCGTTCATGATGATGTCGGCCAGGGCCTTGGCGGAATCCGGACCGATGTCGAAGATCATGTCGCCGTCAGTCACGTCGGACACGGACTTGATGGTGGCCGGGGTGGATTCGGAGAATTCGCTACCCACAACCACGTCGGTGGTCACCGGAATGTTGGTTTCGGCAGCCAGTTTCTTGGCGGTGTCGATCAGATCGTGCTCGCACAGGGACTTGCCGACGTTGTGACCGGCAGCAGCGATGAAGGTGTTGGCGATGCCACCACCGACCACCAGCTGGTCAGCGATCTTGGAGAGGGATTCCAGTACGGTCAGCTTGGTGGAGACCTTGGAGCCGCCCACGATGGCAACCATGGGGCGCTCGGGCTTCAGCATGGCTTTGCCCAGCGCTTCCAGTTCACCAGCCAGCAGCGGGCCGGCACAAGCGACCGGAGCGAACTGAGCCACACCGTAGGTGGAGCCTTCGGCGCGGTGAGCAGTCCCGAACGCATCCATTACAAAGACGTCACACAGGGCGGCGTATTTTTTGGCCAGATCGATGGTGTTCTTCTTCTCGCCTTTGTTGAAGCGGCAGTTTTCCAGCACAACCAGCTCACCGGCGGCGACGTCTACGCCATCCAGGTAGTCTTTGGCCAGACGAACCGGGCAGGACAGTGCGTCTTTCAGATAGTTGACAACCGGAGCCAGGGAGAATTCTTCGTTGTATTCACCCTCGGTCGGACGACCCAGGTGGGAGGTGATCATCAGCTTGGCGCCCTTTTCCAGAGCCAGCTTGATGGTCGGCAGAGTCGCAACGATACGTGCATCGGAAGTGACCTTGCCGTCTTTTACCGGCACGTTCAGGTCAGCACGGATCAGAACGCGTTTGCCCGCCAGATCCAGGTCGGTCATCTTGATAACAGACATATTCAGTCCTCTATATATTTTCAGGTAATGTTAAAAAAACAGTAACCTTGCGCCCGGTGCAGACTTTCAGCCTGCGGCCATCATGGCCCGGGTGGTATCCAGCATGCGGTTGGCGAAGCCCCATTCGTTATCGCACCACATCAACATCTTGACGAGGTTGGCATCGCTGACCCGGGTCTGGGTACCATCAATGATGCAGGAGTGTGCATCATGATTAAAGTCTACGGAGACCAGTGGCTCTTCCGTGTAGTCCAGAATACCGTGTAATGTACCTCTGGATGCCCGTTGCAGGGCTTGATTTACGTCACTAACTGTCACTTTTTTACGAACAGTAATGCTCAGATCCATGGCGGTTACATTGATGGTGGGTACCCGCACCGCGATCGCCTCGAACTTGCCGGCGAAGTGGGGAAGGATACGTTCCAACCCCTTTGCCAGCTTGGTGTCCACCGGGATGATGGACTGGCTGGCTGCCCGGGTTCTGCGCAAGTCGCCGTGATAGGCATCGATGACTTGCTGATCGTGCATGGCCGAATGAATTGTCGTAATAGTACCACAATTTATCTCGAATTCTCGATGCAATGTTTCGATGACGGGGACCACGCAGTTGGTGGTGCAGGAGGCGTTGGAGACGATCCGCTCCCGCCCGGTCAGCACCTGGTGGTTGACCCCGTAGACGATGGTGGCGTCCACATCCGCGTCCGCCGGATGGGAGAAGAGCACCTTGCCCGCTCCCGCCCCCAGATGCAGCTCGGCATCGGCCCGGGAGCCGAACACCCCAGTGCAGTCCAGCACCACGTCCACCCCCAGCGCCCGCCACGGCAAGTTCGACGGATCCCGCTCGGCAAACAGGGCGATGAGATCCTCCCCCACCTGCATGCTGTTGCCCGCCAGTTGCACCGGATAGCGGAACCGGCCGTGGCTGGTGTCGAAGCGGGTCAGGTGCACCATGGCCTCGGGGGCCGCCAGCTCGTTGATGGCCACTATCTTGATGGTCTTGTCGCGGCCGCTCTCGTAGAGGGCCCGCAGCACGTTGCGGCCGATGCGGCCATAGCCGTTGATGGCAATCTTGATCATGGAAACGTTGTGTCCTTAGCTGCGACAAAGGGATGGGAGGAAGGGGCGACTCACGAGAGCAGTGCCTCGCGAAAGACGCCGCGGGCCAGCAGTGCGGCACCAAATACCCCGGCGCTGTCCCCCAGGGCCGGCGCTATCATGGGGGTGGCGAAACGGGGGTTGAACAGGAAGGGCAATACCGTTTCGCGCCCGGCGCGATAGAGGCTCTGCACATTGCCCACGCCGCCACCGATGACGATGACGTCCGGATCGAGAATATTGATCACGTTGGCCAGCGCCTGGCCGAACAGCAGGTGCAACCTGTCCATGGTGAGCCTGGCGACGTGATCATAGGCACTGGCCGCAGCAATCTGGGCGAGCGAGAGACGGCGTTTGGTCCTGGCCTCGTACCAGGCCTCCAGCGCCGGGCCGCTGATGAGGGTTTCGACGCAGCCGCGCTTGCCGCAGTAGCACTCTGGCCCCTCCGGCAACAGGACGTTGTGCCCCCACTCCCCGGCGATGCCGTGGTGACCGTTGAGGATCTGGCCGTTGATGACGATGCCGGCCCCGACCCCGGTGCCCATGATGATGCCAAACACCACTTTTGCATCGGGATGCTGCTGGCGCACCGCCCCCAGATGGGTTTCCGCCAGGGCGAAACAGTTGGCGTCGTTGGCGATGAGCACGGGGACGCCCAGCCTGCGCTCCAGATCTTCCTTGAGCGGCTTGCCGTTGAACTCGGTGGTGTTGCTGTTTTTCAGCAGCCCGGTCTGGGGGTCCCGGGCCCCCGGCGTCCCCATGCCGATGAGTGCAGGACGCTGACCGAGTTTGGCGGCACACTCGTCCACCAGTTTGGCGATCTGGCCCAGCATGTGCTGGTAGCCGCCGTGCCGTTCAGTGGGAATGCGGTGGCGCAGCAACACCTCGTCGCCATCGAGCACCACGCACTCGCACTTGGTCCCGCCAAGGTCGATGCCCCAATCCCACGCCCGCTTCTCCATCCAGCCTCCTGCCCTTCAACGACCCCATCCCGGCCACGACGGCCAACATGGGGGTGCAGTGTAACCCGAGCCGCGACCAGGATGCAGCCCCCTGTGTCACGGACAGCAAAACGGGGCCCGCAGGCCCCGTTCATCACGCTGTATGCCGCCCTCAGCGACCGTGGTATCGGGCGGAGAGCTCATGCACCGCGTTGACGAACACGCCGGCATGTTCCGGGTCCACATCCTGATGGATGCCGTGCCCCAGGTTGAAGACATGACCGTTGCCATGACCGAAACCGGCCAGAATGGTGGCGACCTCTTCGCGGATCCGCTCCGGGGTGGCGTAGAGCATGGAGGGATCCATGTTGCCCTGCAGCGCCACCTTGTCGCCCACCCGGCGTTTGGCGTCCTCGATGTCGGTGGTCCAGTCCAGCCCCAGGGCATCACAGCCGGTGGCGGCGATCTGCTCCAGCCACTGGCCGCCGTTCTTGGTGAACAGGGTGACCGGCACACGGCGGCCCTCATGTTCACGGATCAGGCCATCGACGATCTTGTGCATGTACTGCAGGGAAAAGTCGCGGTAATCCCGCGGGGTGAGCACGCCGCCCCAGGTATCGAACACCATGACCGCCTGGGCACCCGCCCTGATCTGGGCGTTGAGATAGCTAATCACGCTGTCCGCCAGCTTGTCGAGCAGCAGGTGCAGGGTCTGCGGCTCTGCATACATCATCTGCTTGATCTTGGTGAACGCCTTGGAGCTGCCCCCCTCCACCATGTAGGTGGCCAGGGTCCAGGGGCTGCCGGAGAAGCCGATGAGCGGCACGTCGCCCTTGAGCTCGCGGCGGATGGTGCGCACCGCATTCATCACGTAGCCGAGCTCGTCTTCCGGATCCGGGATGGGCAGGGCCTGCACGTCGGCCATGGAGGTGATCGGGCGCTCGAAGCGCGGGCCTTCCCCGTGTTCGAAGTAGAGGCCCAGCCCCATGGCATCGGGCACGGTCAGGATGTCGGAGAAGAGGATGGCAGCATCGAGTGGATAGCGGCGCAGGGGCTGCAAAGTGACTTCACAGGCCAGCTCGGCGTTGCGACACAGGGACATGAAATCCCCCGCAACGGCGCGGGTCGCCTTGTATTCCGGCAGATAACGGCCAGCCTGACGCATCATCCATACCGGGGTCATGTCCACTTCCTGGCGCAGCAGGGCACGCAGGTATCGATCGTTTTTCAGCTCTTTCATCCCAGTTCCTGAGTCATGTCACGCATAAAATGGCGGACATGATACCACTTTGTGCAAGGCTGAGGGCGCCCCTGACGCCGCACATCGCCGCAGGAGTGCAAAGATGTGAGGGGGCGCATACAAGCGCCCCTGTTTTCCCTCAACGCGCCTCGGCGAGGCACTGTTCGATGAGCCGGCGCGCTATGGTGCCATGAGGGGGCAAGCGCGGCAGCCGGTCAGCCTCAAAGAAATCGGCCGCCACCAGTTCGTCATCCTGCACCCGGATCTCGCCGTTCTCGTAGTCGGCGGTGAAGCCCATCATCAGGCTGTGGGGGAAGGGCCAGGGCTGGCTCGCCACGTAACGCACATTGGTCACCCGGATGCCGCTCTCCTCGAACACCTCCCGCGCCACGCACTGCTCCAGATTCTCCCCTGCCTCCACGAAGCCGGCCAGCACGGTATACATGGGATCATCCGCCTGATAGTGACGGCGGTGGGCTGCCAGCAAGATAGCCGGCCCCTTGCGCACCGCGACGATGATGCAAGGGGAGATGCGCGGATAGACGACATGGCCGTGATGACACCCCTGGGCCCACTCCCCTTCCCTCGGGGTCATGGGGGCGCCGCACTCACCGCAGAAACGATGGGTACGGCGAAAAGTGGCGAGCTGCCAGGCCCGTCCTGCGAGGCGAAAGCCCTCTTCGTCCCCCGCCACCATGAGCTGGCGCAGCGGGGCCATGGCCCCGGTCTCCGCCTCCGCCCCCAGATCCAGCAGATGGCAAGGCAGGCCGTCCCACTCGTCGAAGCGCTCGAAGGGGGCGGTGTGCAGATGGGTGGGCAAAACGGCGCGGGCCCCTTGTGGAATGCGCCCCTGTTCATCCAGCAGGACGAGGTGATCGCCCCCCAGCACGAACCAGAAGGCCTGTTCAGTTGATGACATATGATGAAGGCTCTTGTTGAGAATGCGCGCGGCACAGGATCGTTCACCTCATCTTACGAGCGGGAAGGGCCGATGGCGACCCCCGACATGGCCCTCTTCTCGCCAGACACACCATGAAAAAAGGCCGCCTCTGGCGACCTTTCATCCTGTTGACCGCCCGGGCGATCAGTTCATCCAGCGCTCGCTGCTCTTGCGACGGCGCGGGAGCATGGGCAGGAGGATCCCGAGCAGGATGCCGCCCCCCACCATGGCACCACCGCGGATGAACCAGTCCATCTGCATGTCGTGCTCACGGTTGTCATAGCTCTGGGTCAGGGCGTCGTTCTGTTCCTTGAGGCTGCTCATCTCGGCGCTCTGGCTGTCCAGACGGGCTTTGAGGCTGGCGATCTCCTTGCTCTGCTCGGCGATCTTGCCATCCTTCTCGGCGAAGCGTTTCTCGTTGTCGCCATTGAGGTTCAGCAGACGGGCCTTGGCTTCGTCCAGCTCTTTCTGAACCTGGGGAAGGCGTTCACGCAGGCTGATCTCCCCCTGCAGCTCGCTGTTCTTGATCCAGCCCTCGCGGCCACGACCGTCCACCACCTGGGTGAATCCGGCCTCCTGGTTTACCGCCTTGACCTCCAGCGGCTCACCGGCCTTGACGCTGCCGAGGATCCGGTACTGGGTACCCGGACCGTTGTGGATATAGGTAAAGATGTTGTCTGAAACATAGCGGGTATCGGCCAGTGCCTGTTGGGCACACAAGCAGATCAGGATCCCGAGAAGGGCGCGCATGGTCGATCGATTCTCTTCGTTGGATTAGGTTGCAGGCCGAATGTTAAGCCGCCTGCGGGTCAAAGGACAAGCAAAGAAAAGCGCCATCTCCCCGAGTGAGAGCTGTCTCGCAGCGCCGCCGGTTTGCCACGCGACCATTCCAGACGTCGTACCTACTTCTGTTTCAGCGCCTGTACCTCGGCGCGCAGGGCCTTGAGCTCTTTGAGCAGTTGCGCCTGCTGCTCGCTCTGCTGGCGTCGCCACACCGCGGTGTCGTCGTTGGTCTTGCCGGGATGGACGAACAGGCTGGCCATGAAGCCGCTGAGGGCGCCAAACAACCCCACTCCAAAGAGGATCAGCAGGCTGGCGACGAAGCGCCCCTCCTCCGTCTTGGGCACCAGATCCCCGTACCCCACGGTAGAGAGGGTCACCAGCGTCCACCAGAAGGCATCGTAAGGAGTCTGGATCTGGCTGCCGGGTTGCCCCGTTTCCAGCCAGTACATGACGCCGGAGCCGACCCCCAGCAACAGAAAGAAGAGGAAGAGAATGCCGGAGAGGGTGGTTTCGTTGCGTTCACGACGGAACATGGCCAGCAGATCCGGTCTGTCCCGGAGCAACTGGTAAACCCGCCACAGCTGGATGAGCCGCGCCCAGCGCAGTTGTTCCACCATGGGCAGGCTGCCGGGCAGATAGAACCAGTTGCTCTTGAAGAAGGCCATCCTGTCGGAGGCGCGCGCCCAGCCATAGGCGAAGTGAGCGAGGAAGAAGTAGCAGATCAGGCTGTCGACATCATAAAAGAGCTGCAAAGTTTGGGGGCTCAGTTCACCGTGCCCCAGCCAGCGAGCAGCCACCAGGCAAACCGAAATCACGGAGAGAAACCCCATCAGCAGATCCATGGTACGCAAATGAGTTAAGTGATGTCGCATACATTTTCCAACTTTAAGCACGGTGCAAATTAATAAAAAGGAAGATAATGCCGATAGCTATGACGGCAAAGGAATAATGGACGTTGAAAGGAGAAAAATTATGCAGTTGAACCCGCTGGAGAGGCGCATGAGCAACATCCGACTGGTGCCCAAGGTGGTGCTGCTCATGGTGTTCAGCACCCTGCTGCTGCTGGCCAAACTCTGGTTCGATGCCAGCAACCTGGAAGCGACCCTGCTCAGCGAGGGCATCGATGCCGCCATGGCCAACACCATCGCCGATCGCCTGCTCTGGACCGGGCTGGTGGAGACGGCGCTCATGGGGGTCGTCTTCGTGGTGCTGCTGCTCACCGGCTCCCGCCTCATGGTCAAGCAGGTGCACTATCTGGTGGGGCTGCTGGAGCGTTTCGCCAACAAGGATCTCAGCCACAGCGTGCTGCTCAAGTCCCGGGACGAGTTCGGCGACATCGCCAAGGCGGTGGCCCACTCCCAGGAGAACCTCAAGGAGGTGTTCGGGACCCAGCGTGCCGCCTGCAAGGAGCTCAACGAGCTCGCCTCCCAGGTGACTCTCTGTATGGATGAGGCGAACGAGGCCATCAACGAGGAGTTCACCCAGATTGAGCAGCTTGCCAGCGCCATGAGCCAGATGGTCGGTGCCATCCGCGAGGTGGCCAGCCATGCGGAGCAGGCCTCCCACGCCACCTTCGAGGCCAGCGCCCTGGCCGAGGAGGGCAGCCGCTGCGTCGCCGCCACCGTCAACACCATCGACACCCTATCCGGCAACATCCAGCGCTCCTCCACCGTGGTCAACGAGGTGGAGCACGGGGTCGATCGCATCGGCTCCGTGGTGGACACCATCCGCAGCATCTCGGAGCAGACCAACCTGCTGGCCCTGAACGCTGCCATCGAGGCCGCCCGCGCCGGTGAGGCGGGTCGCGGTTTTGCCGTGGTCGCCTCCGAGGTGCGCGAACTCGCGAACCGTGCCCAGGCGGCCACCGTCGAGATCCAGAAGATGATCGAGCAGCTTCAGGGCAACGCCCGCCAGGCCGTCGGCCTGATGGCCGAGAGCGTGCAGCAGGCGGACAAGGGGGTGGAGCAGGTGACCCAGGCAGGTACCCAGCTCGACACCATAGTGCAACGGGTGCAGGGAGTGGCCGACATGAACCGCCAGATCGCCGCCGCCTCCGAGCAGCAGAGCTCGGTGGCCGAGGAGATGAATGCCAACCTGGAGCAGGTCAAACAGGTGGTGGAAGGCTCCGTCGTGGTGCTGCGGGAGCTGAAAGATGC
The DNA here is from genome assembly GCF_014168615.1 of Aeromonas sp. WP2-W18-CRE-05. Lineage (NCBI taxonomy): Bacteria > Pseudomonadati > Pseudomonadota > Gammaproteobacteria > Aeromonadales > Aeromonadaceae > Aeromonas > Aeromonas sp. WP2-W18-CRE-05. Next base: position 4,144,338 of record NZ_AP021917.1, read on the forward strand.
CTCCGAACTGGTGGAACACCACAGCCAGACGCTGGACAGCCATATCCAGGCCTTCAAGCTGGCCTGATGCTGGCGCCCATCGTCAAACCTTCAGGCTGGCCTGAGGTCGTGATTTGAGTACACTGAAAGGCCCCCTTAGGGGCCTTTCTTTTTTCATCACGGCAAGGAGCCAGGATGCAGACCACAGAACGTGCGCTTGAGATAAGCGACGACAAGGGACGCCTCGACGTCCCGCTCATTCACCGTTTCCTCAGTGAAGAGGCCTACTGGTGCCTCGGCATTCCCCTCGCCACCCTGCAGCGGGCCATCAACCACTCCCTGTGCTTCGGAGCCTATCTCGACGGCCAGCAGGTCGCCTTCGCCCGGGTCATCACCGACAAGGCCACCTTCGGTTATCTCGCCGACGTCTTCGTGCTGCCCGAACATCGCGGGCGCGGCCACAGCAAGGCCCTGGTGGCAGCCATCCTCGCCCACCCGGAGCTGCAAGGGCTGCGCCGTCTCTCTCTCGCCACCTCCGATGCCCACGGCCTCTACGCCGGCTTCGGTTTTGTGCCGCCGAGAAGCCCCGGCAGCCTGATGGAAATCTACGACCCCGAGATCTACCGGCGTCCCTGAGCCCGGCCGATCGCCAGATCCGTTGCCGGATCACCTTCCGGGCAGCGGCGCTGTGACGCCAGCGCCCGGGAGTGCTAGATTGGCAGCCGGCATTTCACTCTCCCTGCAGACTCGTCAACCACAAGGATGGCAACCGTGGCCCAGCACTCTCCCTCTTTCTCCGCCTTCTCCCCCTTGTTGCAGGAGCAGGCCCTGCGCCACTGGCAGCGGCTGCTCGCCCTGGCGCCCCAGTATGACGCTCTGCCCGAGCCCACCCGCCAGACCCTGCTGACCCTGCTCGGCCTCTCCGACTTTGTCGCCGACTCCCTCATCAAGCAACCGGGGCTGCTGGCCGAGACCCTGGCATCGGACGCACTGACCCGGGCCGAGCGCTGGCCCGCCTATGAACCTGAACTCGCAGCCCTGCTCGCCGAGGTCGCGGACGAGGAGGCGCTCAAGCGCATCCTGCGCCAGTTCCGCCGCAGCCGCATGCTGGTGATCGCCTGGCGCGAGCTGCTCGGGGAGTCCGAGGTCGAAGAGAGCTTCATCCATCTCACCAGGCTGGCGGATGCCCTCATCTGTGGAGCCCGCGACTGGCTCTACGCCAAACAGTGCAGCGAGCTGGGCACCCCCATGGACGGCGATGGTAACCCCCAGCCGCTGCTCATCCTCGGGATGGGCAAGCTCGGCGGCGGCGAGCTCAATTTCTCCTCGGACATCGACCTTATCTTCACCTTCCCCGAGAACGGCTACACCGTTGGCGGGCGGCGGGAGCTCGCCAACCAGCAGTTCTTCATCAAGCTGGGGCAGCGTCTCATCAACGCCCTCCACCAGCCCACCCAGGATGGTCAGGTGTTCCGGGTCGACATGCGGCTGCGCCCCTTTGGCGATGCGGGGCCGCTCGCCATCTCGTTTGCCGCCATGGAGGACTACTACCAGCATCACGGCCGCAACTGGGAGCGCTACGCCATGGTCAAGGCGCGGGTGCTGGGCCCCCAGTGTGAACACGCCATGGCCCTGACCGAACTGCTGCGCCCCTTCGTGTTCCGCCGCTACATCGACTTCGGCGTCATCGACGGCCTGCGCCAGATGAAGGCGATGATCGCCGCCGAGGTGCGCCGCAAGGGACTGGAGGGCAACATCAAGCTGGGGGCCGGGGGCATTCGCGAGGTGGAGTTTATCGCCCAGGCGCTGCAACTCATCCGTGGCGGGCGCGAGCCCGCCCTGCGGGTACGCCACCTGCCCGAGGCGCTGGCCGCCATCGCCCAGGGGGGGGCCCTGGAGGGGAGCCAGTGCGAACGCCTGCTAACCGCCTATCGCTTCCTGCGCCGGGTGGAAAACATCTTGCAGGAGATCGGCGATCAGCAGACCCAGACTCTGCCCACCGAGGAGCGGGATCGCCAACGGCTCATCGCCACCCTCGGCTTTACCGACTGGGACGCCTTCATGGCCCACCTCGATGAGGAGATGGCCGCCGTCCATCAGGAGTTCGTCGCCGTGGTGGGGGAAGAGAAGGAGGCCCCCGCCCACCTGGAACAGCTCTGGCTCGATCTCTGGCGCACCGAGCTTGATGCCGCCGAGCTGGAAAAACTGCTGACCACGCAGGGAGTGGTGGAGCCCGCCCCCCTCTGCGCCGCCCTGCTGCGTTTCAAGGAGGAGTACAAGCGCCGTCAGGTGGGGCCCCAGGGGCGCATCGCCCTGGACTGGCTGATGCCGGAGCTGCTGCGCCTGGTGGTGGCGAGCCGCGAGCCCGCCCGCCTGTTCGAGCGGGTCTGCACCCTGCTGACCCGCATCTTCACCCGCAGCGCCTATCTGCAACTGCTGGCGGAAAACCCCGCCGCCCTGCGCCAGCTGGTGCGCCTGTGTGACGAGAGCAACCTGGTGAGCGAGCAGCTGGCCCGCTACCCCATCCTGCTGGACGAGCTGCTGGATCCCCAGCACCTCTACCACCCCACCCCGCTGGATCAGTACAAACCCCAGCTGCGCCAGTTCCTGCTGCGCATCCCCGAGGAGGACGTGGAGCAGCAGATGGAGGCGCTGCGCCAGTTCAAGCAGGTGCAGCTCCTGCGCATCGTCGCCGCCGACATCGCCGGCGCCCTGCCGCTGATGAAGGTGAGCGACCACCTCACCTGGCTGGCGGAGGCGATCACCGAGGAGGTGGTCAATCAGGCCTGGGCCCAGATGAGCGAACGCTACGGGGTGCCGCCCGAGGTGGCGGTGAGCGGCCAGCGCGGCTTTGCGGTGGTGGCCTACGGCAAGCTGGGGGGCATCGAGCTGGGCTACGGCTCGGATCTCGATCTGGTGTTCCTGCACGGCGGCGACCCCAACAGCTACACCGACGGTCGCAAGCCCATCGACAGCCGCCAGTTCTACCTGCGCCTGGCCCAGCGGATCCTGCATCTGTTCAGCACCCGCACTCCGTCCGGCATCCTCTACGAGATCGACATGCGGCTGCGCCCCTCCGGCGACGCAGGCCTGCTGGTCTCATCGCTGTCGGCCTATGAGCAGTACCAGCAGCAGGAAGCCTGGACCTGGGAGCATCAGGCCCTGGTGCGAGCCCGTCCCATCTATGGCGATGATGCCGTGGTCGCCGAATTTGCCCGCATTCGCCGCGACGTGCTGGCCAAGGAACGGGATCTGCCCACCCTGGCCCGCGAAGTGCGGGAGATGCGCCACAAGATGCGGGATCACCTGCTCAAGGCGGGAGAGGGAGAGTTCGATCTCAAGCAGTCCCCCGGCGGCATGGTGGACATCGAGTTCATCGCCCAGTACCTGGTGCTGGCCCATGCCTGCGGTGAGCCGGACGCCCTCACCCGCTGGTCAGACAATGTGCGCATCTTCGATGAGTGCGTGATGGCGGGGGTACTCACACTGGAGCAGGCAGAGGGGCTGAAACAGGCCTATCTGGAGATCCGCAACCTCGGCCATCGCCTCAACCTCTCGGAGATCTCCCGCAAGGTGAGCGACGATCAGCTGCAGAGTGAGCGGAGCCATGTGCTGGCGGTCTGGCAACAGCTGCTGGGAGAATAAGCAGAAGGGGCGCCATGGCGCCCCTTCTCGTTGACGAGAGGCTTGTTGAAGATGACCTAGCGCCCGCCCGCCACATCGATAAAGGTGCCGGTGGCATAGGAGGCCTCGTCCGACAGCAGCCAGGCGATGGCGGCCGCCACCTCACGGGGTTCGCCGCCCCGTTGCAGGGGAATATTGCCCTTGATCCTGTCCACCCGGCCGGGCTCGCCGCCGTCGGCATGCATCTCGGTGTAGATGAAACCAGGACGCACCCCGTTGACCCGGATCCCCTGAGCCGCCAGCTCCAGCGACAAGCCTCTGGTCAGCACGTCGACGGCCCCCTTGGCGGCGGCATAATCCACGTACTCCCCGGGGGAGCCCAGGCGCGCGGCGGCGGAAGAGACGTTGACGATGGCGCCCCCCGCCGTCATGCGGCGCACCGCCTCGCGGCAGCAGAGAAAGCAGCTGGTGACATTGGTGGTCAGGGTCTGGTTGATGCGCTCTGCGCTCATCTCCAGCACCCGCATCTGGGGCTGCAACCTGCCGGCGTTGTTCACCAGATGAGTGACGGGGCCGAGCCGCGCGTCCATCTCCTCGAACAGGCGCACCACCTCGGCCTCCACGCTGACATCGGCCTGCACCGCAATGCACTCGACCGGATGGGTGGCCAGGATCTCGGCCACCACCGCCTCGGCGGACGCCCTGTCCTGACGATAGTTGAGACAGAGATGGTAACCCTGCGCCGCCAGATAGCGGGCTGTCGCGGCCCCGATACCTCTGCCGCCGCCGGTGATCAACACCCGTTTGTTCATGAACCCTCCTGGTTCCCGGTTTCGAAGACTGTTTCGCATAGTACCTCATGTTGCCGACCACACCTCGTCCCGTAACGCCCGGCACCACAGCAAAGAGCCCGCACGGGGCGGGCTCTTGATGGCAACAACGGGAGGCTGGCTATTTGAACAGGCCCTTGAGCAGCTGGTCCGCCACCCCCTTCACCCCTTCGTTGTCGGCCTTGTCACCCAGCAGCTTCTTGAGACCGCGCTCGGCCTCCTTGCGGGCCTTCTCCTCCAGCACCTTGTTGTTGCTGAGCAGTGCCTTCACGTCGAGCTTGTAGCTCGGCGCCTGCCAGTGGCCGCCGATGCGCACCGGTATAGTGATGTCCTTGAGCTCATCCACCGTCTTGCCCCCCTGCCCCTTGCTGCTCTCCACCACGGAGGTGAGGAACAGGAAGTCGAGGGTCTCCGGCACCAGGGCGGTCTGGCCCTGCCCCTTCACCCGCAGGGCGGGGGCAAAGAGCTGGATGTCATCGCTCCTGGCAATCCCGTTGGCAATCTGGAAGCTGGCGGTGAGGGCGCTGAAATCGGTCTTGCGCACCTCCTTCACCTGATCCGCCCCCTTACCAGTCAGGGTGGCCCGCGCCTCGCGGATCATCTCCGCCAGGTTGATGCCGTGCAGGGCGCCATCGCTCAACTTGAGCTTCACCTGGCCCTGCATCCGGCTGCGCAGCGCCTGCTCGGAAAGACCGCTACCCTGCACCTCGACCTCCAGATCCCCCTTGCCTTCCAGCAGGTCGGTCTGGGCCAGGGTCTGCAGCAGCGGCCGCACATCGACTCCCTGCACCCGCTTGTGCACCTGATAGCGGGCCGGCTGCTGACGGGCATCGAGCACGCCGCTGGCGGTCACCTGGCCGCCGGCCACCCCGGCACTGAACTGCTTGAGGGTGAGCTGACCACCGGCCAGGGCCAGTTGCAGATCCACGGCGCTCAGATCCAGCCCCTTGAGGCGCAGGCTGCCCAGTTGCAGGCTGCCAGACAGGTCCACCGACTTGAGGGCGGTCAGATCAGGCTCTACCGTGGAGAGCGCCCTGTTGGCGGGCGCCGCTGCCTGATCCTTTGCTCCGGCCGATGCAGCCGCTCCCGAGGTGGCCGCAGCGGACGCCGTCCTGGCTGGCTGACCCAGCCAACTGTCCAGGTCGAGCTTGGCCCCCTTGAGGTCAAAGTCCACTTTGGGTACGGCCCCCAGACGAACGGCGCCGCTGCCGCTCAGCAGGGCATCGTCCGCCCCCAGCACCAGGTTGCTGAGGGTGACGGCCTGCTTGTCCAGCTCGGCGCGGGCAAAGCCAGCGAGCTTGAGCTGCATCTGCGGGCGCGGCAGGGCATCACCGCTCAGCTTGGCGGCCAGCACGGCATCCGACAGCTCCAGCAGTTGCCGGTTTTCATCGAGGCGCGCCTTGAGGGTCCCCTCCAGCGTACCGGCCAGGGTCGGCTTGTCCGCCGCCCCCTGTGCCCCTTGCAGACTGAGGGTGAGGCTGCTCCACTGCCCCAGTGCCAGCCGGTCGGCCTTGAGGGAGAAAGCATCCAGCCGCTGGGTCGGTTCGCTCAGGCTCCCCGCCAGTGCGACATCTTTCAGCTCGCTGCGGCTGGCATCGGACGCTAGCTTGAGCTGGGCCGACCCCTTGAGATCAAACGCCAGCTCACCCTGGGCCCCCTTGGCGGCCAGGGTCACCGATACCCACTCCCCCGGGGTCAACTGCCCCAGATCGAGATCCAGCCGGTCGAGCCGGGAGACGGTACCGCTGCGGTCGTCCCGCACCAGGGCGCTGGCATCCACCAGCGCGATGCCTTGCAGGCTGATCTGCCAGGGCTGCTTGTCACTGGCGGCTGGGGGCGTCGTTGCGGCAGGCTCGGAGGCCGCCTCCTCCTTGGGGTCGGCGGAGGCCTTGAGCAGGTCACTCAGGTTGGAACTGCCGTCAGCCTTGGTCTGGATAAAGAGATGGGCGCCGCTCAGGGTCACCTTGCCGATCTCAAGCCGGTGGGAGAGCAGCGGCAGCAAGCCTACCGAGGCCTCACCCTGCTCGAATCGCACCAGGTCGGACTCGGCGAAACCGGCGGGGTTGCGCAGCGCCACCTTCTCGAGGGAGAGGCCGAGGCTTGGCCAGAAACGCCAGCCGATATCCCCTTGTATCACCAGCTCGCGGCCGGTGCTCTTGCGCACCTGTTCCACCAGCTGGGGCTTGAACTGGTTGGGATCGATGAGGGACACCAGGGCGGCGATGGCCACCACGGCCGCCAGCGCCAACCCCAGCAGGATGTAGATGATCTTCTTCACGATGGACTCCTTGAATGCGGATCTTGTGGCTGACTATACCACCGGGGGGATGACAGATGGGGCCCGTCTGCCAAAACGGACCAGCGGCGAGACAGGGATGGTCGCAGCTAGTGCTGCCAGCGCAGCTCTTCCAACGCGCGGCAATAAAAAGGGCCCCGCAGGGCCCTGATGATAGTGGATGGCTGACGCCCGCCTCGCCCGGATCAAGGCTGACGCGGCAACTGCTGATAGCCCATCTCGTACAGGGTGAAGGCATAGATGTCCGCACTCTGCTCGATAAGCTTGGCCACCGGCGTGCCCGCCCCGTGCCCGGCATTGGTCTCGATGCGGATGAGCTGGGGATGGGGGCCGGCATTGTCGGCTTGCAGGGTGGCGGCAAACTTGAAGGAGTGGGCTGGCACCACCCGATCGTCGTGATCCGCCGTGGTCACCAGGGTCGAAGGGTAGCTGACCCCGGCCCGGACGTTGTGCAGGGGCGAGTAGCCCTTCAGGTAGTCGAACATCGCCTCGCTGTCGGCGCTGGTGCCGTAGTCATAGGCCCAGCCCGCCCCGGCGGTGAAGGTGTGGTAGCGCAGCATGTCGAGCACCCCCACCGCCGGCAGGGCGACCCGCATCAGATCCGGCCGCTGGGTCATGACCGCCCCCACCAGCAGACCGCCGTTGGAGCCACCACGGATCGCCAGCCGATCGGTGCGGGTGTAGCCCTCGGCCTTGAGGTACTCGGCCGCCGCGATGAAATCGTCGAACACGTTCTGCTTGTTCTGCTGGGTGCCCGCCAGGTGCCAGGCCTGGCCATACTCGCCGCCCCCGCGCAGGTTGGCCACCGCATAGACGCCCCCCAGATCCAGCCAGTTGGCCACCGACACGCTGAAGCTCGGGGTCAGGCTCACGTCGAAACCGCCGTAGCCGTAGAGGATGGTCGGGTTGCTGCCATCAAGCTTGAGCCCCTTGCGGTAGCTGATGATGAGCGGCACCCGGGTGCCGTCCTTGCTCTGGTAGAAGCGCTGCTCGGAAACGTAATCCTCCGGTTTGAACGGCGCAGCCGAGGCGCGATAGAGGCTGATGGCGCCGCTCTTGGGCTCGAACCGGTAGAGAGTCGGCGGCTGGGCATAGTGCTCGAAGCCGAAGTAGAGGGCGGGGTCGTCGTGCTTGCCGTTGAAGCCACTGACGCTGCCAAGGCCGGGCAGCGCCACCTCGCGCACCCGCTTGCCTTCGTAGTCGAACTGCTCGACCCGGGCGGTGGCATCCACCATGTACTCGGCGAACAGATAGCCGCTGCCGCTGTGCACCGTCAGCACCTGCTGGCGCTCGGGGATGAGATCCCGCCAGCGGGCCGGGCCCGGGTTGGCGGCATCCACCGTCACCAGCCGGCCGTTGGGGGCGTCCCGGTTGGTCAGCAGATAAAGGGTGCTGCCCTTGTTGTCCACCAGGCTCACGTCCGCATCCAGATCCCCCTGCACCGTCAGCAGCGGCGCGTTCTCCTGGCTCAGATCCTTCACATAGAGGCGGTTGCCCGAGGTGGAGTTCGCCGCCGAGATAAGCAGGAAGCGGTCATCTTCGGTGACGGTCGCCCCCACGTAACGGTGGTGCTGGGCCGGGATGGCGCCGAACACCAGCCGGTCATCCTCCTGCGCCGTGCCGAGCCGGTGGAAATAGACCTTGTGCTGATCGGTCTTGGCCGACAGCTCGCTGCCATCCGGCTTGTCGTAGCTCGAGTAGAAGAAGCCCTCGTTGCCGAGCCAGCTGATACCGCTGAACTTCACGTCCTTGAGGGGCGCCTCCAGCGGCAGCTTGCTCTCTACGTCCATCAGGTGGATCTCGCGCCAGTCGCTGCCCGCCAGCGACAAGGAGTAGGCCAGGATGCGGCCATCGCGGGAGAAGCTCAGCTGATCCAGCGCCGTGGTGCCGTCGGGGCTGAGGGTATTGGGATCGAGGAACACCTCGGCCGGCTTGCCCTCCTGCTGGCGCCACAGCACGTTCTGGTTCTGCAGACCGTCGTTCTTGAAGAAGTAGTGGTAGCGCCCCTCGCGAAACGGTGCCCCCTCCTTGGCGTAGTTCCAGGAGGCGGCCAGCTTCTCTTTGATGGCGGCGCGATACGGGATCTGCGCCAGGTAACCCTGAGTCACCCGGTTCTGGGCCTTGACCCAGGCCTCGGTTTCGGGGCTGCGATCATCCTCCAGCCAGCGATAGGGGTCGGCCACGGCCTGGCCGAAGTAGTGATCCACCTGCTCACCCTGGCGGGTGACGGGGTAGTGAAGGCGCGTATTCCCTGACATGGCATCCTCTCTGGTTGGCTGGCCGCTGCACGCACAGAGCAGTGACAGGGCCAGCAGGCTGACAATGGCTCGCATCGAGGCAGCTCCCTGCGGTTTGAGTGAGCGGGCAGGTTAACAAAGCGCGCCGGATGGCCCAACCCCCCGACCGGTGACAGAGGGTGGACCGCCGACACGGGGGAGCCATATGAATTTTTTCGCTTAAGTTTGCCGCTTTATTTTGTTTGTTATCCGGCCCTTGGGTCACAGGATGGAATAAGACACCAGCCAACGTGAGCCATTCAGGATAAAGCATGCCGTACAGCTACTTATCACATCTGCGTTGCAGCAAGACCGGCGAGATAGTGGATGCCGATCAGCCCCAGCAGTTGAGCTCGGTCGGTGCCCCCTTGCTGGCCAGCTACGACCTCGAGGCCCTGAAACAGGCCTGGCACCCGGCCGCTCTGCTGGGCCGCCCCGCCAGCCTGTGGCGCTACCACGAGCTGCTGCCGGTGCGCGACCCCGCCCAGGTGATCACCCTGGGGGAAGGCTTCACCCCTCTGCTGCCCCTGCCCGCTTTCGGCAAGCAGATTGGCATTCCGGATCTCTGGATGAAGGATGAGAGCATCATCCCCACCGGTTCTTTCAAGGCCCGCGGCGCCGCGGTCGGCGTCTCCCGCGCCCGGGAGCTCGGCATCACCCACTTCGCCATGCCCACCAACGGCAACGCCGGGGCGGCCTGGGCGCTCTATGGCGCCCGCGCCGGGCTGCGCAGCACCATAGTCATGCCCCAGGCGGCCCCCGCCATCACAAGACTGGAGACCTCGCTGGCCGGTGCCCGCCTCTATCTGGTGGATGGCCTCATCAGCGACGCCGGTCGCCAGGTGGCCGAGGCGGTGGCCGAGCAGGGGCTGTTCGATGCCTCCACCCTCAAGGAGCCCTATCGCATCGAGGGCAAGAAGACCATGGGGCTGGAGATCGCCGAGCAGCTCGGCTGGACCCTGCCGGACGTCATCCTCTACCCCACCGGCGGCGGGGTCGGCCTCATCGGCATCTACAAGGCGCTGCGGGAGTTGCAGGAGCTGGGCTGGGCCAAAGGGCCGCTGCCGCGACTGGTGGCGGTGCAGGCGAGTGGCTGCGCCCCCATCGTCCAGGCGTGGCAGCAGGGGGAGCGCGAATCGCGCTTCTGGCCCGATTCCCAGACCCTCGCCTTTGGCATCAACGTGCCCAAGGCGCTGGGGGACTTTCTGGTGCTGGACGCCCTCTATCGCACCGAGGGGTGCGCCATCGCGGTGGACGATAGCGCCATCCAGCGCGAGATCCGCCAGCTCGCCGCGCGCGAAGGCAGCTTCGTCTGCCCGGAAGGGGCGGCCGCCTTCGCCGCTGCCCGCCAGCTGCGGGAAGCGGGCTGGATCCAGGGGGGCGAGCGGGTGGTGGTGCTCAACACCGGCGCCGGCATCAAGTACCCTGACGCCATCACGGTCGTGCCCCAGCGGCTGCGCCGTGACGGGAGGATCCCGGCATGAGCTTCGACTGGTCCTTTGTTCTCACCACCCTGCCGGCGTTCGGCCAATCGGTTTGGGTCACCTTGCAGCTCGGCGCCATCGTGATCCTCACCTCACTCGTCGTGGCGCTGCTCAACGTGACGCTGCTGAGCCTGCACAAGCCCTGGCTGAACGGGGTGATCCGTGCCTATGTGGAGCTGGCCCGCAACACGCCGCTCTTGATCCAGCTGTTCTTTCTCTACTTCGGGCTGCCGGCGCTCGGCATCTCGCTCTCTGGCTTTGCCACGGCGGTGATCGCCATGACCTTCCTCGGCGGCGGCTACCTGACCGAGGCGCTGCGGGCGGGCGTTCAGGCAATCCCCCCCAGCCAACTGGAGGCCGGGCGGGCCATCGGTCTCTCCCGCTGGCAGCTGCTGCGCCACGTGCAACTGCCCCAGGCCTGGCTTGCCAGCCTGCCGGCGCTGTTTGCCAACTTCATCTTTCTGCTCAAAGAGACCACGGTGGCCTCGGCGGTGGCGGTGCCCGAGCTCCTCTACACCACCAAGAACTACATCGCCCTCTACTACAAGACCTACGAGATGCTGGCGGTGCTGACCTTGATGTGCGTGCTGATCTTTCTGCCGCTCTCCCTTGCCCTGCGCGTCGTTGAAAGGAGGCTGCAACATGGTCAGTTCGGTCATTGAGCAACTGATGCAGACACCTATTGTCCAACTGCTGCCGTCACTCGCCACCCATGCAGAGGAAAGGAGGGATCAATATGGCCAGTTCGGTCACTGAATCGCTGATGCAGGCGAGGATCCCGATGTGGGGACTTATCTTCCTGCTGCCGCCGTCACTCGCCACCCATGCACCAGAAAGGAGGGATCACTATGGCCAGTCAGATCACTGAGCAGTTGGCGCAGGCGCTGCCGCTGCTGGCGGTGGGCGCGGGCCAGACCCTCGCCATCTCGCTGCTCGCCATCCTGTTCGCCACCCTGGGTGGGGTCGGTTATGGCGTGCTGGCCCAGCAGGGGGGAAGGCTGACTCGGGGAGTGTTGCGAGTCTATCTGGAGCTGTTTCGGGTGGTACCCGTGCTGGTGTGGCTCTACCTCTTCTTCTTCGGGCTGCCGATCTTCTTTGGCCTGGACATCCCGGCCTTCTGGTGCGCCGTGCTGGTGCTGGCCCTGTGGGGCGCCAGCGAGGTGGGCGAAGTGGTGCGCGGTGGCCTCAAATCCCTCGCCCGCGGCCAGCAGGAGGCCGGCCTGGCGCTCGGGCTCTCCCGCTGGCAGCTCTATCGCCACGTGCTGCTGCCCCAGGCGCTGCAACGGCTGACGCCGCCGACCATCAACATCTACACCCGCATCATCAAGACCAGCTCGCTGGCGGTGCTGATCGGGGTGGTGGAGGTGATCAAGGTGGGCCAGCAGATCATCGAGCGCACCTATGGCTCGCTGCTCATCTACGGTCTGCTGTTCCTGTTTTTCTTTCTGGTCTGCTATCCGCTCTCGCTCGCCTCGCGCCGGCTGGAGCAACAATGGGGTAATGCGGTATGACACCTCTGCTTGAGCTCAATGCTGTCAGCAAACAATTCGGCCAAAACCGGGTACTGGACGAGGTCAGCCTCACGGTGAACGCCGGGGAAGTGATCGTCATCCTGGGGCCGAGCGGCTGCGGCAAAAGCACCTTGCTGCGCACCCTCAACGGGCTCGAACCCATTCAGGGGGGCGATATTCGCTTCGACGGAGAGTTGCTGGATGCCAGCACCGACTGGCAGCGGCTGCGCCAGCGCATCGGCATGGTGTTCCAGAGCTATCACCTCTTCCCCAACCTGACGGTGCTGGAGAACGTGCTGCTCGGCCCCCTTCAGGTGCAAAAACGAGAGCGGGCCGAGGCCCTGCTGCAGGCGGAACAGCTGCTGACCCGCATCGGCCTGTGGGAGCGGCGCCACGACTATCCACGCCAGCTTTCCGGCGGCCAGCAGCAGCGCATCGCCATCGTGCGGGCCCTGTGCATGAACCCGCAGGTGATGCTGTTTGACGAGGTGACCGCAGCGCTGGATCCCGAGATGGTGCAGGAGGTGCTGGAGGTGATCCGGGATCTCGCCGGCAGCGGCATGACCCTGCTCATCGTCACCCACGAGCTGGCGTTCGCCCAGGCGGTGGCGGATCGCATCGTCTTCATGGACGGCGGCCACATCCTGGAGCAGGCCGCCCCCCATCAATTTTTCGACAATCCCAGGAGCCAGCGTGCCCGCCAGTTCCTCGCCAAGTTTTCTTATACAACTGTCAGCAAACGAAAGGAGTCAGCATGAAGATAATTACCTCGGTCCTGTTTAGCGCCCTCATCGGCCTGGGCCTCGCCAGCGGCGCCGCCCAGGCAGAAGACGGTTCCCTCGCCAAGATCAAGGCGCGGGACAAGCTCATCGTCGGCGTCTTCACCGACAAGCCGCCGTTTGGCTATGTGGACGAGAAGGGCAACTACGTCGGCTTTGACACCGATCTCGGCCGCCGCTTCGCCAAGGATCTGCTGGGGGACGAAAACAAGGTCGAGTTCGTGGCGGTGGAGCCCGCCAGCCGCATCCCCTTCCTGCAGAGCGACAAGGTGGATCTCATCCTCGCCAACATGACGGTGACCCCGGAGCGGCGGCAGGTGGTGGACTTCACCAACCCGAACCTCAAGGTCGCGGTGCAGGTGCTGGTGCCGGAAGGCAGCGACGCCAAGAAGCTCGACGATCTGGCCGGCAAGCGGCTTATCGTCACCACCGGCACCACGGCCGACATCTGGCTGACCCGCAACCACCCGGAGTGGAAGGTGCTCAAGTTCGAGAAGAACACCGAATCCCTGCAGGCGCTGGCCCAGGGCCGCGGCGATGCCTATGCCCAGGACAACCTGGTGTTGTTCAGCTGGGCCAAGGAGAACCCGGGCTATCGGGTGCTGCCCGAGAAGCTGGGCTCGGAAGACCCCATCGCCCCGGCGGTGAAGAAGGGCAATATCGAGCTGCGTGACTGGGTCAACGACCGTCTCGCCAAGCTGGGGGAAGAGAAGTACCTGCTCAAACTCTACGACCAGTATGTGCGCGACAAGCTTAGCGCCGATACCGATCCCAACGACGTGATAGTGGAAGGAGGCAAGTGGCAGGGTTGAGCCCTGCCCCCACAGCAGTGCTGAGTGTGAAGTGTGTGATCTTTGGTTCCGTTGGTCTGCAAACCGCAAGGTTTGACCTTTCCAGGCGCCCCCTCCAGGTGGCGCCTTTTTTTTGTTTGCAAGACCCCGGCAGGCGGGACACCCGCTCTGTGAGCCAGCTCCCCCTGCCCCGGGATGCCCTGTGCCATCCTCACTGAAACGGCAGCGGGAGGAGAAACCCATGTGGATAGAGGCCGAGCCCGTCTACGGCGCCCTGGTGTCCCTGGCCATCGGGCTCATCATTGGGCTGGAGCGGGGCTGGCAGGTGCGCCAGCTCGGAGACAACCAGCGCATCGCCGGGATGCGCACCTATGGCCTCATCGGTCTGCTCGGCGGGGTCTGCGCCCTGCTGCTGCCCACCCTGGGGCCCTGGCTGGCTCTGCTCGGTCTGCTGACCGTGGTGACGGGGTGCGGCCTCTCGGTCTGGCTGGCCCAGCGCTGGCAGGGGGAGTTCGGCCTCACCAGCTCGGTGGCCATGGTGCTCACCTACCTGCTGGGGCTGATGTCGGTGCTGCAGAGCCCGAGCGAGGCGGTGGCCTGCGCCGTGCTGGCGGCCCTCCTGATGGGGCTCAAGGGCAAGATCCAGCAGGGGATGCTGTTCTTGAGCGAACTGGAATTTCACGCCACCCTGCGCTTTCTGCTCATCTCCCTGGTGCTGCTGCCTGTGCTCCCCGATGCCGAGATGGGTCCCCTCAATGCCTTCAATCCCTTCAAGATCTGGCTCATGGTGGTGGTGATTGCCGGCATCTCGTTCTGTGGTCACTTTGCGGTGCGCCTGCTCGGCACCCGCTCCGGACTGGTGCTCACCAGCATGCTGGCGGGGCTCGCCTCCTCCACCGCCCTCACCCTGCAATTTGCCCGCCTCAACAAGGAGCAGGGAGGGCTGGAGCGGCTGCTGGCCACCGGCATCCTGCTGGCGGGGGCCACCATGTGGCTCAGGCTGCTGACACTGGTGCTGATCATCCACGGAGAGCTGGCGCTGCGTCTGGCCGCCCCCCTGCTGCTGCTGACAGCCATCGTCTACGGCTTTGCCTTCTGGTTCTGGCGCCAGCGGGAAGAGATGCCGGACGGCCCGGTACAGCCCGAAACCCGCAACCCGCTGGATCTCGCCACCGCCATCAAGTTCGGCCTGCTGCTCGCCCTCATCGGCTTCATGGCCACCCTGCTGCAAAGCAAGGTGGGCAACTCCGGGGTCTATCTGCTGTCGCTGGTCTCCGGCATCACGGACGTGGACGCCATCACCCTCTCCCTCTCCCAGCTCGCCCAGAAGGAGCTGGCCCTGGAGGTGGCGGCCAGGGGCATACTGCTCGCCGGGCTGGTCAACTCCCTGGTGAAAGGGGTGCTGGCACTGGTGATTGGCGGACGCAGCCTGGGGCGGCGGGTCTTGCTCCCCTACCTCGTCTCCATCCTGCTCATCCTGCCCCTTGTCCTGATGACGTGATGACGTGATGACGTGATGACGTGATGACAGGATGACAGGATGACGGGGATCACCTGACGGGCCCGGCACTCACTCTGACACCCTTTCCCCTTGTCGCGTATACTGCCCCCTCTTGCAGCAGGAGGAGATGACCATGGCAAGCGACTGGGACAAGGTACTGGCGGGGGGCGCCCTGGACAGCCAGAGCGAGGAGATAGCGAACGACCGCATTCGCGGCCAGGCGCTGCTGAGCCGGCTCAACGCCTCACCGGCGGGGGATCACGTCCTGCGCCAGCAGATCTGCCGCGACCTCTTCGCCCACTGTCCCGACTCCTGCTGGATCAGTACCCCCTTCACCTGCGAATTCGGCCGCAACATCCACATCGGCGAGAAGACCTTCTTCAACTTCAACGTCACCATACTCGACGTAGGCGAGGTGCATATCGGCAACCATGTGCTGCTGGCCCCCAACGTGCAGATCTACACCGCCACCCACACCATGGACTATCTGGAGCGACGCAACTGGACCGCCTACAACAAGCCGGTGCGGATCGGCGATGACTGCTGGATTGGCGGCGGGGCCATCATCTGCCCAGGCGTCACCATAGGGCCCCGCTCCATCATAGGGGCTGGCGCCGTGGTGACCCGGGACATCCCGGCGGACTCCCTGGCGGTGGGCAATCCGGCCCGGGTGATCCGCACGCTACACCCGGGCGAGACCCGGGATCCGGCGTGCCTGTCATGATGGCCCTTGCCCTGCTGCCTTTGGGTTGGGCAGGCTGGCTCGGGGTGCTGGATGCGAACTGGTGGCCGCTGGCCCTGATCCTGCTGATGAGCCTGCTGACCCTGGCTGCCTACGCCTGGGACAAGCGCCAGGCCATTCGTGGTGGCTGGCGCGTGCCCGAGGCCCGCCTGCACCTGCTTGAGCTGTGCGGCGGCTGGCCCGGCGCCCTGGTCGCCCGCCAGTGGCTGCGCCACAAGACCCAGAAAGGGAGCTACCGCCTGCGGTTCTGGGCCATCGTCTGGGGGCAGTTGCTGCTGCTCGGGATCTGGCTCGGCTGGCCGATCTGGCCGCTCTGAACAACCAGGCGGGCATTGCCGCCCAAGGTCGGGTATGAGACAACGACAGCGCGGGAGACAGATCCTCTCGTTCAAATCTTGAAAGGAGTCATTCATGACCATGTGGACAGGTATCGTCCTGATCGTCTTTATCAGCGTGTCGTTCAGCTATCTCACCAAACGCGCCCGCTACCAGATGGGGGATGCCCGCATTACCGACCGTCTCGGCAAGCAGGACATGATCATCAAGGAGTTGCAGGAGCGCATCGCCAATCTGGAGGCCATCGTCATCGAGGAGGAGAAGCGCCGCCCGTTCAAGGAGCTCTGATCCGGCAAGCCGGGCGGCAAACCGGCCAGCCCCCGGGCTGCAAGGGTTTGCCGCCGCCCCCGCTCGCCCCCGCCCGTCCTCCGCCTGGCAAAAACGAAATTCACAGCAGGATCAATCCCCTGCCATTTTTCGGTTGAATGTTCGCCAAGCTGGCCCGATCCCTGCTCCGTCATGACATCAGTCGTACGGAGAGTGACATCATGATCGCCATCGGCACCCTGCTTCCCCTCGCCTCCCTTGCCATCAAGCTCGGCAGCAAGCTGCTGGGCGACAGCACGCCGCCCGCCCAGACCGAGCCTGTCGTGCAGGAAGCGCACCTTGCCCCCACGGTGCAGAGCCTGTTCCAGCGCCTCGGCATCCAGGAGGCTGACAGCGAGCAGAACCGCCCCGCCATCAACCACTTCATGGGGGCGCTGATGCAGACCCTGGGTCAGGAATCCTCGGGCCAGCCCCTGCCCCAGGCCATCGATGCCGCCCGCACCCAGCTGGCCGACGGCACCCAGAGCACCCGCCTCGACGCGCTGCAAAGCGAGCTCGACACCCTCAAGAGCTCCCTTGGCAACAGCGACCTCAACCTCGATCAGTTGCTCTACGCCTTCAAACAGACCCTGCCCCAGGGCCCGGGGGAAGGTGTCGGCAAGCTGCTCAATGCCAGCGCGTGAGCGAGAGTGGAACCATGAAAAACGGCAACCTAGCGGTTGCCGTTTTTGTCGGGCCGAATCTCAAGGTGTCACGCTAGGACTGTGAAGGAGGCGGGTTCAGCATGGCGCCGGCCAGCGCGGTCTGCCCGCGCTCCTGCAGGGCATTGGCCGCTCCCAGGCGATCCGCCGCCTCTTTGTTCTGACCCAGCTTGAACTTGCCGACCAGCCGCTCAATCTCGATCTCTATGCCTACCACGGCCTGTACCATGGTCTCGAGATAGTCTCTCGGTGCATCAGCCATCTTCCAGGGAATGGACTCTCCCGCCTCGTGGGTACGGGTCAGGGTCGCGAGCAGGCGACGCACGAAGCGGGCATCGTCCCTCACCCGGATACGGCCATGGGCGTGCACCACGGCATAGTTCCAGGTGGGCACCTGCTTGTGATGCACCTGCTTGCCCGGATACCAGCTGGGGGAGATATAACCCTCGGCGGCGCGGAAGATCACCAGCACCTCGTCGCCCTCTTTCACCTCCTGCCAAAGCGGGTTGTTGCGGGCCACATGGGCCCGCAGCACCCCGTGGGCCCCCTGCGCCCCATCGAACTCGAACGGCAGGTGGTTGGCATCCAGCCCCCCTTCACCACAGGTGATCAGGGCCCCCAGGGGGTGCGCCTGCATCAGCTGGTGCAGCGCCTCGGGGTCGGTAACGGCGAAATGGGGTGGCAGGTACATGGGAACTCCTTGATCCGGTTGACGCGTCCATACGCATTGCAGCGGGATCATGCCCTGCCCGGCGCGGGCCGTCACCCTGAATGTGCCCCACTGAGCCAGTTCATTGCCGCAGGTGGCCGCAATGCCACATCATCATCCACAAGCGCGATATAACACCCTATGTTCACGATGCTAATATCACTTTCACAGCCCAAGTGAATGGAAAAACAACATAAATAACAAAGATAATTCCGCTTTACACCCCACCCCCCTTCGCCAGATAGCCGACACGGTAGATCTCGCCCCCGCCAGGCAAGGGCGATGAGAGGGACGGGAGAAAATCCGCCTCCAGCCATTCCCATCGGGTGAGATCCCAGCCGCTCACCATGGCCTCGCCGTGCAGGTCGGCCAGCTGGTCGTGGGAAGCGACCTTGGTGCGCCGCAGCCTGGCCATGCAAGCCCCGTCGAGGGAGGCCGGATCCGGCGCCCGCAGCAGATGCCAGGTCTCGATGCGGGGCCATCCGAAATGCCGGGTGAGCGCCGCGAATCCCTCGCTTGCCAGGAATCGGTGCATCGCCTCGGCGCTGTGCCACACATAGAAGGGGGCATAGCGGTTCTCCTGCCCCGGCAGGGCCCCATCGTCCTGACGGCTGTAGAGATAGGCCTTGAACAACAGACCGGGAAAGCCGTCCAGTCTGGCGCCATTGCTGGCGATCCGCTGCTCGATCAGCGCCATGTCGTAGTCTGCGGGCAGGGTGAATCGGTAGTGCATGGCGATCATGAGGCCACCTCCTGTCTGAACATCCGGCCCTGGCCGAAACTCCACGCCTCGGCATCGGTCTGCTGGATCACCACCATGAGGTTGTCGGGGTGGATCCCAAGCTCGGCCTCAAGGCGCTCGGCGAGACGTGCATAAAGCCGCTCCCTGGTCGCGGTGCTGCGCACCTTGCCCGCCAGGATCTGGAAGAGGATGAAACCCTGGTCCCGGCGGCCGGTCTGGTAGTGGGGGTCATAGATGAGCGCACTGGCAGGCAAGATCTCGAGGATCTGGAATTTATCCTTCGGCGGCACCTCGAACACCTCCACCAGGGTCTGGTGGTAGAGGGCGCTGAGTTGTTGCAGGTGTGCGTCGCTCATCCCCTCGCACAGGGTGATACGGGTCAGCGGCATGGGATCACCTCCTCGCGGGGGGGCAGATAGCCCACGGCCGTCACTGCGGCGGGCAAACCGGCGTAGAAGGCAAGATGGGTGAACAGCTCTTCCAGCTCATCCCGGGACAGGCCGTTTTGCCGGGCGAATGCAATATGCCAGGGCAGTTGTTGCACCCGGCCCAGTGACGCCAGGATGGCCAGGGTGATCAGGCTGCGCTCGCGGGCCGAGAGGGTGGGGCGCTGCCAGATATCGCCAAACAGCGTCTCTTCCGCCAGTCGGGCGAGTCGGGGGGCAAGCTGCGCCAGGGTGGCGCGATCGGGAACATCGGGTGTCATGGCAATCTCCTTGGTGGATGAAGCCACTCTCCCTCACTGCTACAATTTAAAAAATCGAAACATTTAAGACCAATCATCCCGATTAAAAGGATAGTTATGTCACCCCTTCCCCCCAGCCTGGATCTCGATGCCCTGCGCAGCTACGTGCTGGGACTGGAGTGCGGCAGCTTTGCGCTGGCGGCGCAGCGGCTGTGCCGCTCCACCTCGGCGGTCAGCGCCCAGTTGAAAAAACTCGAACAGCAGTGCGGCACCAATCTGGTCATGAAGCAGGGACGTCACTTGGTGCCGACGGCCAGCGGTGAGCGCCTGCTGGGCTACGCCAAGCGGCTGCTGTCGCTCAATGACGAAGCCGTGCTCGCCCTCAAAGGGGAACTGCTGCAAGGGGAGATCCGGCTCGGGGTGCAGGAGGACTTCGGCGAATCTTTGCTCCCCGCCGTGCTGGGGCCCCTCTGTCGTCAGCACCCGGCCCTGCGCATGACGACCCGCATCGATCGCAACGGGGCCCTGGTGCAGGGGATCAGGGAAGGCACCCTCGACATGGCTCTCGCCTGGCAGCCACAGGGAGAGCGGGAGGATCTTTCCCTCATCGAGGTGGTGCAACTGGCCTGGATTGCCCACCCCGAGTGGGACCTCGCCCCTTTGCTCGCGCGCGGGGAGCCCCTGCCCCTGGTGCTCTTCGATGCCCCCTGCCTGATGCGGGCGCGGGCCATCCGCGCCCTCGACGATGCCGGGATCCCCTGGCGGATCGCCTTCACCAGCCAGAGCCTGGGCGGGATCTGGGCCGCCGTGCAGGCCGGGCTAGGGATCACGGTGCGTTCCCCCATCGGCATGCCGGCCAGTCTCGCCACCCTCGGCGGCGTGCTGCCCTCACCGGGTACCCTGGGGGTGGTGCTGCTCGCTGCCAGCCATGAAACCGACGAGGCCAGATGCCAGTTGCAACGACTGCTCACGGACGCCGTGCATCAGGCCAGCGCCGGACGCAGAGGCTGAACAGCTTCTGGTCAACGCGCCCCACGGCGCCGAGGCGTGCCCATAAAAAACGGCAACCCTGGGGTTGCCGTTCTGCCTTCTTGTTCCCATGGCGCGCCGGTTGGCTTAACCCGCCCGCTTGCTCAGCCAGGCCTCGGCGGCGGTGAGAGCTGCCTCTATCTGCTCGCGAGCGACGCCTCCCTTGGCAACCCGCTTGGCCAGAGTCGCTTCCAGCTCCAGGTTCGGGTAGACATCCTCCCCCACCACGGGGCTGAAGCGCTGGAACTCGGGGAGGGAGAGCTCTTCCAGGGGCTTTTTCACCTGGATCGCATAGACCACGGTCTCGCCGACGATATGGTGCGCCTCACGGAACGGGATGCCCTTGGCCACCAGATAGTCCGCCAGCTCGGTGGCGTTGGCGTAACCGCCCTGGGCCGCCGCCTTGGTCCGCTCGCCATTGACCTTCAGATCGATCAGCACCAGCGCCGCCATGTCGAGGCAGTCGTGCCAGGTGTCGAGGGCGTCGAACAGCCCCTCTTTGTCTTCCTGCATGTCCTTGTTGTAGGCCAGCGGCAACGCCTTGAGGCTCATCAGCATGCCCATCTGGGCGCCGACCACCCGGCCGGTCTTGCCACGAATGAGCTCCAGCGCGTCCGGGTTCTTCTTTTGGGGCATCAGGGACGAGCCAGAGGTGACGGCGTCAGACAGCTCGACAAAGCCCGCCTCGCCGGTGTTGTAGAAAATGAGATCTTCGGCAAACCGCGACAGGTGCGCCATGGACAGCGACGCCACGTGCATCAGCTCCACCACGTGATCCCGATCGGAGACCGAATCCAGGCTGTTGCGGGTGGCGCCGCTAAAGCCCATGTCGAGCGCCAGCGCTTCGCGGTCGATGGCGTAGGCGGTACCCGCCAGCGCGCCGCAGCCGAGCGGGCTGGTGTCGAGGCGCTTGAGAGCATCCTGCAGACGGGAATGGTCCCGCTCCAGCATCTCCACATAGGCCAGGGCCCAGTGGGCGTAAGTGACCGGTTGGGCACGCTGCAGGTGGGTGTAACCGGGCAGCACCGCGGCCTGATTGGCACGGGCGGAGGTGACCAGCCCCTGTTGCAGGGCGGTGATGGAGCCGAGCAGCAGCTCACCCTGTGCCTTGCACCAGAGCTTGAGGTCGGTGGCGACCTGATCGTTGCGCGAGCGACCGGTGTGCAGCTTCTTGCCAAGGGCGCCGACGGCGTCGATGAGCTGGCTCTCGACCCAGGAGTGGATGTCTTCGGCATCCGAGCTCAGGATCTGCTGGGGATCCTGCTGCACGGAGGCGAGCAGCACTTCCATCGCCTGCTGCAACTGAGCCTGCTCACCCTCGGTCAACACGCCCACCTTGACCAGCGCTTTGGCCCAGGCCATGGAGCCCTGAATATCCTGCTCCGCCAGCCGGTAATCGAACCGCAGCGAATCGTTGAACTGCTTGAACCGGCTATCGGCTCCCTGACTGAAGCGTCCACCCCAAAGTGCCATACTGCTCTCCTTGAATGCGTTGTCGGCGGCGCCTTGCGCCGTCGAACTTGAAATCTTGCCCTGTTTTTCTGCGAGCCTGTTATCTCACAGAAGCGGCCAGGGCGCAGCCGCTCTTGTCACACCCGATGATGACGGCAAAGGGCCTCTCTGCCTGTAAAAGAGGGGGCCATGCCCCCTCGAATCAACGGGTGATAGCGCTTGCTTAGCCGTGGGTATGGTCGCCACCGATGGCTTGATGCTGCTCTTTCATGGCGCGGATCCGGCTCGCCAGGGTGTAGAGACGGATGAAGCCTTCGGCATGGCTCTGGTCGTACACTTCGTCGGCACCGAAGGTGGCGAAGTCTTCGGAGTAGAGGCTGTTCGGCGATTTCTTCTGCACCGCGGTGACCTGACCCTTGTACATCTTCAGCACCACTTCACCGTCGAGCTCCTCGGCGATGGCGTTGGCGGAGGCGACAATGGCCTTGCACAGCGGGGTGAACCAGCGACCGTCATACACCAGGTGGGAGAACTCGGCACCCAGCTTTTCCCGCCAGGCGCGGGTCGGTCTGTCCAGTACCAGCTCTTCCACGGCGCGCAGTGCGGCAACCATCACGGTACCACCCGGGGTCTCGTAGCAGCCACGGGACTTCATGCCCACCATCCGGTTCTCGGTGATGTCGATCCGGCCCACGCCGTGCTTGCCGGCACGCTCGTTCAGGGTGGTCAGGATCTGGTGCGGGCTGAGCGGCTGGTCGTCTACGGCGACCACTTCGCCCTTGGCCACGGTCAGCTTGACGTATTCCGGCTCGTTCGGGGCATCCTCTGCAGAGACGGTCCACTGCCAGACCGCTTCGGACGGCTCGTTCCAGGTGCTCTCCAGCTCGCCACCCTCGGTGGAGATGTGCCAGGCGTTGGCGTCACGGCTATAGATCTTCTTCAGGGTCGCCTTGCAGGGGATGTTGCGGGCTTCCAGATAGGCCAGCAGATCTTCCCGGGAGCGCATGTCCCACAACCGCCACGGGGCGATCACTTTCAGCTGGGGCGCCAGAGCAGCCACCGCCCCTTCGAACCGCACCTGATCGTTGCCCTTGCCGGTGCAACCGTGGGAGATGGCATCAGCCCCTTCCGCCAGGGCAGCCTCGACCATCGCCTTGGCGATCACCGGACGGGCCATGGAGGTACCCAGCAGGTAGGTGCCTTCATAGATGGCGCCGGTCTTCAGGGTCGGGTAGACATACTCTTTGACGAACTCTTCCCGCAGATCCTTGACGATGCACTTGACCGCGCCGGAGGCGATGGCCTTCTGCTCGATCCCTTCCAGATCGTCACGCTCCTGGCCCACGTCGGCGACGAAGGCGATGATTTCAGCGTCATAGTGCTCCTTCAGCCAGGGAATGATGGCCGAGGTATCCAGTCCGCCCGAGTAAGCCAGTACGATCTTGTTGATTCCGCTCATTTACTTCTCTCCGTGATGATTCGATAAAAAGGGGTGATTCCGGGTCGGTTGCCGGATTACTTCTGGCCCTGTCCGAACAGGGTCAGCAGCACGGCGTTCTGGATATGCATCCGGTTTTCTGCCTCATCCATGATGAGGGAGGCTGGGCCGTCCATGACCTCCGAGGTGATCTCCAGCTCCCGGTGGGCCGGCTGGCAGTGCAGCACGTGCTGGATGCCGGTCCGATCGAGCAGGGCCTGGTTGATCTGATAAGGCATGAAGATATCTTTTACCTGCTCCATTGGTGTGTTGTCACCCATGGAAACCCAGGTATCGGTATAAACCACGTCAAAGCCTTCGATATCCGCGACATCATCGCTGATATGTATGGTCGCGCCAGATTGAGCTGCCAGCGCCTGGGCCTGCAGGAAGATCTGGGTATCCGGGCCATGGCCTTTCGGGCAGACCAGGGTCACGTCGGTGCCGAGGGTCGCCCCCAGCAGCAGCAGGGAGTGGCTCACGTTGTTGCCATCGCCGAGATAGGCCAGCTTAACCTTGGACAGATCGCTGTAGTGCTCGCTGATGGTCATGAAATCCGCCAGCCCCTGGCAGGGGTGGTAGAGGTTGCACAGGCTGTTGACCACAGGCACCGAGCCGAACTCGGCCAGCTCGACCAGGGTCTGGTGATCGAACACCCGGGCGACGATGGTGTCACACCAGCGGGACAGATTGCTGGCGAAATCCTTCACCGACTCCCGCTTGCCGAGCGCCCCGTTCTGCTGATCCAGATAGACGCTGTGACCGCCCAGTTTGGCGATGCCGATGTCGAAGGTGACCCGGGTACGCAGGGAGGGCTTCTCGAACAGGGTGACCACGCTCTTGCCCGCCAGGGCCTGGCTGTATTTCTTCGGATCGGCCTTGACCGCCTTGCCAAGCGCCAGCAGCGCCTCGATCTGGGCCTTGCTTAAATCACTGTCTTTCAGAAGATGTTGCATCGGATTGTCCTTTTCCCGGTGGAGATCAGAGGGTGACCCCAGTGCCAACGGCACTCGTGACGATTGTGCCGACCGCGCCGCCAGCCAGCAGCTTGAGCAGCTGATCCGGGTAGCGCCAGCTGGCGACACAGACCGGCTTGCCCAGGGTTTCGGCGGCGTGCAGGGCGGCTTTCACCTTGACGGCCATGCCGTCCGTGATAACGCCCTTCTCCATCAGGTCCAGCGCGCTCTGCTTGTCCAGTTGCGGCACCAGCTTGCCCTTGCCATCCAGAATGCCGCTCACATCCGACAGCATCACCAGATCGGCGCCCAGCGCTTCGGCGATGGCGGTGGCCGCCTGATCCGCATTGACGTTCATCATCTGTCCGTCGGCGGTAATGCCGATGGAGCTCACCACCGGCAGGAAGCCCTGCCCCAGGATGCCGGCCACCAGCGCCGGGTTGCCGGGTTTGCAGTCACCGACCGCACCGAGATCCGGATCGAGCTGGGTCACCTGGCACAGACCGCCGTCGGCGAGGCACAGACCCACAGCAGGAATGCCGGTGGAGATGGCCTTGGCCATCATCATCTTGTTGGCGGTCCCGGCCAGGGCACCGGCAATCACGGGGATCTGCTCGAACGGGGTCACCCGCAGGCCATTCTTCTTGGTGGAGGTCATGCCCAGCCCCTTGAGCAGGTCGTCCACCAGGCAGCCGCCACCGTGCACCAGCACCAGAGGACGGTGCTGATCATCCAGGAAGGTCTTCAGGGTGGCGAACAGGGCGGTCAGGGCCTCGTCGTTCTCGATCAGGGCACCACCCAACTTGATTACCAGCGTCTGCTTGTCCATCTTCTCGATCCTTTCTTAAAGCGTTAAATCAGGCCGGTGGCCGGTTCAAAACCAAACTTGATATTTATGCACTGCATGGCTTGCGAGGCGGCCCCCTTGAGCAGGTTGTCGATGGCAGAAACCACCACCAGCATGTTGCCCTGCTGCTGCCAGGCGATGTCGCAGTAGGGCGTGCTCGCCACGCCGCGGATGGAGGGCATCTGGCCGGTGAGGCGTACCAGGGGCTTGCCTTCGTAGGCCTTGAGGTAGGCCTGATCCACCTGGGTCGGCGTCACCCCTTCCGCCAGTTGCACATAGA
Source organism: Aeromonas sp. WP2-W18-CRE-05 (assembly GCF_014168615.1). NCBI lineage: Bacteria > Pseudomonadati > Pseudomonadota > Gammaproteobacteria > Aeromonadales > Aeromonadaceae > Aeromonas > Aeromonas sp. WP2-W18-CRE-05. The sequence continues at coordinate 4,169,632 of NZ_AP021917.1, forward strand.
TGGTGGCCAGGATGCCCCGCACATAGTTGCCGAGGTGGGGCTGGAACAGCACCTCCTTGCCGAGGTGGTGGCTGATCTCCGGCTGGTGCCTGTGATTGAAGGTGCCGTAGGGATTGAGGCTCACTTCACAGAAACTGGTGTTGATGGCGGCCTTGCGACCGGCCCCGGAGACGCCGGAAACCGCATTGATGATGGGCTGCCATCCCTGGGCAATCAGCCCGGCCTGTTGCAGCGGCTTGAGGGCGCACAGGGAGGCGGTCGGGTAGCATCCCGGCACGGCAATCAGCTGGGCGGCCTTGACGGAATCGGCATTCCACTCGGCCAGACCGTAGGCGGCCTGCTCCAGCCACTGCTCATTCTCGTGGGTGAAGCCGTAGAAGGAAGAGTAGAACTGCTGATCGTTGACCCGGAAGGCACCGGAGAGGTCGAACACCGGCAACCCCTTGGCCAGGAACTTGGGCGCGAGTTCCGCACTCACCTCGTGGGCGGTGGCCAGCACCACCAGATCGGCCTGGGTCAGGATCCGGGTCATGCCGTCTTCGTCCAGGGGCAGCAGCGGCTGATCCAGCTTGCCCACCCACTGGGGATGCAGGGAAGAGAAACGTTTGTGGGCGTCCTGGCTGCCGGCGGAAACATAGAGGCCGAACAGCTCGAGTTGTGGATGGTTCTGGACCAGAGCGGCCAGTTCGGCCCCCGCGTAGCCACTGGCACCGACGATAACGGTCTTAAGCATGTTTGAGTATTCCAAGTCTGGGTTCGAAATTCACAGCATGGTGCTGCGGTGCAAAGGGTCGGCTATCGCCCCTTTGATGCAACGAGTGCGGAGGGGCAATTCAGGCGGATATGCGTCGTCGGTTACAGATCAGGTGACAGAACATTAACTTTCCCTTACAACTAGAGGCCTTGTCGATGAGCACTCGAACAGAATATTCATGCACTCACTTTGCATTTGTATTTTCTAACAGAAACACTCCGGGGACGCAAGGAGGAGCTGATGGCCAAACTGGATTTTTTTTCACTTTATAAGAATATTATTGCGATTCCCTCTATCAGCAGCACGGATACTCGCTGGGATCAGAGCAACGAGGCGGTGATCCGGCTGCTGGCCGACTGGTTCGGCCAGCTTGGATTCCAGTGCGAGGTGACGGCCCTGCCGGATCTGCCGGGCAAGTTCAACCTGGTGGCGACCTATGGTCAGGGAGAAGGGGGGCTGCTGCTGGCGGGCCACACGGATACGGTTCCCTTCGATGAAGGAGCCTGGACCAAAGACCCCTTCAAGGTGACCGAAGAGGGCAACCGCCTGTACGGGCTCGGCACCATCGACATGAAGGGCTTCTTCGCCTTTATCGTGGAAGCGCTCAAGGAAGTCGACCTCAAGACCCTGAGCAAGCCGCTGCGCATCCTGGCCACCGCCGATGAAGAGACCACCATGGCCGGGGCCCGCGCCATCGCCGCCGCAGCCGAACTCAAACCCGACTACGCGGTGATCGGCGAACCCACCGGGCTGGTGCCCGTGGTGGCCCACAAGGGCCACATGTCGGAAGCCATTCGCATCACAGGCCGAAGCGGCCACAGTTCGGATCCCGCCAACGGCGTCAACGCCATGGAGATCATGCACAAGGCCATGGGTCAGGTGCTCAGGCTCCAGCAGGATCTGAAGGAGAAGTACGCGGATCACCGTTTCGCCGTGCCCCAGCCCACCCTGAACCTCGGCTACATCCAGGGGGGCGACAGCCCGAACCGCATCTGCGGCTGCTGCGAGCTGCACATCGACATGCGTCCCACCCCGCAGGTGGGTCCCGACGAGCTGATGGGCATGCTGAAAGAGGCGCTCTCCCCCATCGAGATCCACCAGTCCGGCTGCCTGCACCTGCAGCACCTGCACGAACCCATTCCGGCCTATGCCTGCCAGGATGACTCCGAGCTGGTGCGGGAGGCGGAAAAGGCGAGCGGCCGGGCCGCCGAGTCCGTGAACTATTGCACCGAAGCCCCCTTTATCCAGCAGCTGGGTTGCGAGACCATAGTGATGGGCCCAGGCCATATCACCCAGGCCCACCAGCCCGATGAATACCTGGATCTGTCGTTCGTCAAACCGACCACGGCGGTGCTGCAGCACCTGATCCGGCGCTTCTGCGTCTAGCCAAACAGGGATGTAAGTAAGTTACATGACAGGCGCCTTGGGACAGGTGAGGGAAATACATGTTCTGAATCGGCTTGTTATTTGACCTTGCGCAGACAATCTGGGTAGATTGTCCCCCTAAGATGACGGAGCATATGTTGTAATCGCACAACAATAAGTGAGGTCGCCTCCCGCCTGGAAGGTCAGGAGGCACCAACAAAATAAGGATGTGGAATGAACGAAAAGTACGCCGCACTACGGGCCAACGTAGGCATGTTGGGCCAACTGCTGGGTAAATCCATCAAGGATCATCAGGGGCAGGCCTTCCTCGACAAGATTGAGACCATTCGCCAACTGGCCAAGTCTTCCCGCAAGGGGAACGAGGCTGACAGAGAGCGCCTGCTCGACACCCTGCGTACCCTCTCCGATGACGAACTGCTGCCCGTGGCCCGTGCCTTCAGCCAGTTCCTCAACCTGGCGAACGTGGCGGAGCAGTTCCACACCATCTCCCGTCGCTGCGAAGAGCAGGTCTGCACCCCGGACCCGCTGGAGCAGATGTTCGACAAGCTGAAAGCCTCCAACCTGTCCCAGGAGGCCATCATCCAGGCCGTGCGCGAGCTGGACATCGATCTGGTGCTGACCGCTCACCCCACCGAGGTGACCCGTCGTACCCTGATCCACAAGCACGTGCAGCTCAACGACTGCCTCGAGGCCCTGGAACTCTCCGATCTGCTGCCCCGCGAGCGGGACAAGATCCAGAGTCGCATCGAGCAACTGGTCAACCAGGCCTGGCACACCAACGAGATCCGCGAACAGCGCCCGACCCCGGTGGACGAAGCCAAGTGGGGCTTCGCCGTGGTGGAAAACAGCCTGTGGCCGGCCATCCCCGAATTCATGCGCAATCTGGACGAGCGCCTGCAACACCATCTGGGTGTGCGGCTGCCGCTGGATGCCGCGCCGGTCAAGTTCACCTCCTGGATGGGCGGTGACCGCGACGGCAACCCCTTCGTCACCGCCAAGGTGACCGCCGAAGTGCTGGAGCTGGGCCGCTGGATGGCGGTGAGCCTGTTCTACAAGGACATCAAGGAGCTCACCTCCGAGCTCTCCATGGCCGATTGCACTGACGCCGTGCGTGCCCGGGTCGGTGATAACCCGGAACCCTATCGCGCCCTGGTACGCGAGCTGCGCGAGCAACTGCGCGAGACCCAGGAGTACCTGACCGCCAAGGTACAGGGCCAGGCGAGCGAGAGCCGGGATCTGGTCAAGAGCACCGCCCAGCTGCGCGAGCCCCTGGAGCTCTGCTACCACTCCCTGCACGCCTGCGGCATGGGCAACATCGCCGACGGCATGCTGCTGGACGTGCTGCGCAAGCTGGCCTGCTTCGGCATCCACCTGGTCAAGCTGGACATCCGTCAGGATGGCGAGCGTCACGGCCAGGTCTTCTCCGAGCTGACCCGCTACCTGGGTGTGGGCGACTACGCCGAGTGGAGCGAAGAGGACAAGCAGGCCTTCCTGCTGCGCGAGCTGAACTCCCGCCGCCCCCTCATCCCGAGCGACTGGGATCCCAGTGCCGAGACCCGCGAGACCATCGACACCTGTCGCGTCATCGCCCAGCACGACCCCGATGCGTTCGGCATCTACATCATCTCCATGGCCGGTGCCCCGTCCGATGTCTTGGCGGTCCAGCTGTTGCTGAAGGAAGCTGGCTGCAAGTTCCGCATGCCGGTTGCCCCGCTGTTCGAGACCCAGGAAGACCTGATGGCGGGCACCGCCGTGATGGAACGCCTGCTGTCGGTGGACTGGTATCGCGGTTACATCCAGGGCCGTCAGTACGTGATGATCGGCTACTCCGACTCCGCCAAGGATGCGGGCATGATGGCCGCTGGCTGGGCCCAGTACGCCGCCATGGAATCCCTGGTGGCGCTGGCTGAAGCCAACAACATCCGCCTCACCCTGTTCCATGGCCGCGGCGGTACCGTCGGCCGTGGCGGCGCCCCCGCCCATCAGGCGATCCTGTCGCAACCCCCGGGATCCCTGCGCGGCGGCCTGCGGGTCACCGAACAGGGGGAGATGATCCGCTTCAAGTTCGGCCTGCCGAAGGTGGCCATCCAGAGCCTGAACCTCTACACCAGCGCCGTGCTGGAGGGGAACCTGCTGCCGCCGCCCAAGCCGAAAGAGAGCTGGCGCGCCGTGATGGAGCAGCTGGCGTCTGTCTCCTGCGATCACTACCGCAGTATCGTGCGCGGTCACCCGGACTTCGTGCCTTACTTCCGTGCTGCCACCCCGGAGATGGAGCTCGGCAAGCTGCCGCTCGGTTCCCGCCCCGCCAAGCGCAAGCCCAACGGCGGTGTCGAGAGCCTGCGCGCCATCCCCTGGATCTTCGCCTGGACCCAGAACCGGCTGATGCTGCCGGCCTGGCTCGGCGCCCACAAGGGATTGCAACAGGCCATCGACGACGGCCAGAAGAGCGTGCTGGACGAGATGAGTCGCCAGTGGCCCTTCTTCCGCACCCGTCTCGAAATGCTGGAGATGGTGTTCCTCAAGGCCGACCTCTGGCTGGCGGAATACTATGACACCCGCCTGGTGCCGGAGAACCTGTGGGCACTCGGCAAGCAGCTGCGTCAGGAGCTTGCCGACTCCATCGAGGTAGTGCTGAAACTGCGCCCGCAGGGCGACCTGCTGGACGATCAGCCCTGGATCAAGGAGTCCATCAAGCTGCGCAACCCCTACACAGACCCGCTCAACGTGCTGCAGGCCGAGCTGCTCAATCGCTCCCGCAACCACCCGGAGACCCTGCACCCCGAGCTGGATCAGGCGCTGATGGTCACCATCGCCGGCATCGCCGCCGGCATGCGCAACACCGGCTGATCCCGGACCGTTGCAAACAAGGGCGCCCCGGCGCCCTTTTTCGTCTCTGCCGGGCACGGGGATCCCGATATTGCCGCCAGCACAGCCCCCTCTAAGGGAAAAAAACATCCACAACAATCAGGGCGCCATGATGGCGCCCTGTTTTATTTCGCGATATGGCCTCTCATCAGGAGACCTGGTTGCGACCCCGACGTTTTGCCTCGTAAAGTCGCTGGTCCACGCATTGAAGCCAGTCATCCATGCGCCTGTAACTCATCTGATAGGGCGTGAGCCCCACGCTGATGGTGACGGTGATCGCCTGGTGCTGGTACAGGAAGGTGTGCTGCTCCACCTGGCGCCGGATGCGCTCCATGATGGTGTGGGCCTCCTCCAGGGTCGTGCCCCGCAGCAGCAGGATGAACTCTTCCCCGCCAAAGCGCGCCACCAGATCCTTGCTGCGCACCGCCTGCATCAGGAGCCCCGCCAGCGACGCCAGCACGGCATCTCCGGCAAGGTGTCCATATACATCATTGATTTGCTTGAAGAAGTCGATATCTATCAAGGCCAGGCAGCAGGCCTCCCCTTCGGCGGGATGGTGCTGGACGTGATCCAGCAACACGTTGGCCTGCTGGAAAAAGCTGCTGCGGTTGGGCAGCTTGGTCAAGAAGTCGTGCTCGGCGTTGAAGCGCAGCACCCGCTCCATGCGGCTGCGCTCGTCCTCCAGGTTGCGGGCGTGGATAAGGGTGCCAAGGGCCGTGGTGAGGGGCTCGAGCAGGCTGACATGGGTCTCGTCAAAGCCGCCCGGGCGGTTGGCCAGAGCGATCATGCCGATCGCCTCCCCCTTGTGGCGGATGGGAATGCCGAGGAAGCTCTCCAGGTGTGGATGACCACGGGGGGAGACACCGCGACTGGCTGGATGGCTCGGCAGATCGTTGCAGCACACCAGGGTATTGTGGGTCACCACGTGCCCAAACAGGTTGTCGAGCTTGCTGAAGATGAGCCCGCCCCGACTCTGGCGCTGCTGCTCATACCAGGCGTGGGTCGCCTCGTCCCAGGAGACATTGGAGATGGAGGGGACATAGAGACTGGGGCAACCATCCTCGTACTGGATGATGCCGATGAAACCATAGGAGCTCTCGCTCACGCTCAGCAGCCGCTCGAAGACTGTGTCGCAGGCGGAGCCGAGATTGCGATCGAGCAGAAAACTCTGGTGCGCGGCCACCACGATGTCAAACAGCTGGCTCTGCTGCTCGACCCGCTGCTTGGCCATCACAGCCGAGGTAATGTCGTGCGCCAGCTTGACCACCCCCAGCAGGGTGCCGGCCTCGTCGCTCACGGGCATGTAGGTGGCATGGAGCCAGAGGGGGCTGCCACCTTGCCTGACCCGGCGAAACTCCCCCGACTGGATCTCGCCACCCAATACCTTCTGCCAGAAGAGATCATGCTCCGCCTGCAGATCCGGCGGCAACAGCATGAGATGGGACTGGCCCACCAGCGCTTCGGGGGGATAGCCCAGCATGTCGCAAAACAGGGGGTTGACCGACACCATGCGACCATCGAGATCGAACTCGACCATGCCATAGGCCCGATCAAGGGCGGTCAGCCTGGCAAGGGTCTCATATCGATCCATCGCGTCGATATCGCGAGCGCAAAGTGCTGTGGTATTCATGGCTACGATTCCTTTCGATCGCCGGCGCATTGCATTGGAATGCGGGGACAAGTGCCCAAATCATAGGATCCGGCACCCGGTTACGCTAACACAGGCCCCGATTGGGTGTGAAGACTGGTTCTTGCCACATCCGGCTCCCGAGCGCAGACTGTCTGGCCTTGCCACGGTTCGAGGAGACCCCATGACACCCGCCATCAACTTGCTGAAAAAGCTCAAGATCCCCCACAGGCTCTACCCCTACGAGTGTGAAGCCCACGACGACTTCGGCAAGCATGCCGCTACCCAGCTGGGTCTGCCCGAGGCGCAGGTGTTCAAGACCCTGCTCGCCCATCACGACAAGCAGGCGGTGGTGGCCATCGTGCCCTCCTCGGGCATGTGCAGCCTCAAGCAGCTCGCCAAGGCCACCGGGCTCAAGAAGGTGGAGATGATGAAGCCGGCGGAAGCCGAAAAGCTGACCGGCTACAAGGTGGGCGGCATCAGTCCCCTGGCCCAGAAGAAGCTGCTGCCCACCGTGCTGGACGACTCCGCCATGGCCTTCGACGAGATCCTGGTGAGCGGTGGCAAGCGGGGGCTCTCGGTCGGCGTGGCCCCCGGGGACATGGTCCGGCTGATGAACTGGATTGCGGCCCCCATCGGCGATCACCACGACTGAACAAACAAAAGAGGCGCCATGACTGGCGCCTCTTGCGTCTGGATGTCGGATCTGGCGCCTTGTGTGCGAAGGATACCCAAAGCCCCGGCACCGGAAACCGCCCCGTCCCGGCGGGTGATCTGCCGCCCTCAACACGCCCCAGAGCGGCAGGCGGCGGTCAGTTCGGAAAGCCGGCGACGCTGACGCCCGGCATGGTCGAAGTTGCCGTCCTCCAGCCAGCGCTCGAAGCACCCTTTCAGGGCGGGCCACTCGCTGTCGATAACGGAGAACCAGGCCGTATCCCGGTTGTGTCCCTTGTCCACCCGCGCCTGACGGAAGGTCCCCTCATAGTGGAAGCCCAGGCGCAGGGCAGCCTGGCGCGAAGGCAGGTTCAGGGCATTGCACTTCCACTCGTAGCGCCGGTATCCCAGAGCAAAGGCATTGGCCATCATCAACACCATGGCCGCCGTCGCCAGCCGTGACTGCTGCATGGCGGGGGAGAAGTGCAGCCAGCCCACCTCGATGCTGCCCGCCAGGGGATCGATGCGCAGGTAGCTCGCCAGTCCCAGCGCCCGTCCGCTCCCCTCGTCGATGATGCCGTAGAACTGGGGATCCCGCTTGGTGGCGACCTCCCGCAGCCAGACCCCCATGGCGGCCTCGTCCGCGAAAGGGCCGCTGGTCAGGTAAGTCCACATGGCCCCGCTGTCGGCACTGAATGCCTGCCACAGATCCCCCAGGTGGCGCTCGGGATCAAGGGGCTCGAGACGACAGCCCCAGCCATGCAGTGCGCGGTGGGGAGGGAACTCGGCGCCGCGCCATTCTGGCAGCGCACGCCCCAGAGGCTGCCCAAAGTCGTTGAAAAGGGCGGCACCGGGCAGGGAGGCGTCGCCCCCCTCATTGCAACGTTCAACAGGCACAGGCAATTCCCCCTTCCAGCAGCACTCCGGGCTCGCTGCCCGTGGCGACGGCGAAACCGTCCTGACGCCACCAGTGCAGACCCCCTATCAACTCCTTGACCTCAAACCCGAGGGACGCCAGCTTGTAGGCCCCCTGGGTCGAACCGTTGCAGCCGATGCCGTCGCAATAGCAGACATACACCAGGTTCCGGTCCAGTACCGCCGTGGTCGACGCCGTCATGGTCCTGTGGGGGAAGGAGATGGCGCCGGGAATGTGCCCCTCGGCATAGTGTGCGGGGGAGCGGGTATCGATGACCACGATGCCCGCCACCCCGGCCAGCAGATCGGCGGCCAGATCCGCCGGATCGGTACGAAACTTCAGTTGGGCCTCGAAAAAGGCGCTGGCTTCGGCGGCCCCTGCCACCCCTGTGCTCAATACATGACTCATCCTGAACGCTCCTGATGACTAGATGACGATCTCTGTGGTGACGACGGTGTTGACCGAGTTGGCGATGAAGCACTCCTCATGGGCCTGGTGGTGCAACTGCTCCAGATCGGCCAGAGCGGGCTCCTGCTCTCCCCCGAAGATCACCCTGGGACGCAGGGTGACCCGGGTCATGGCGAGGCGACCTTGTCCGTTTTTCGCCATGATGCCGACCGCTTCGTCCCGGTAGCTCTCTACCCGATAGCCCGCCTTCGCCGCCAGCCAGAGGAAGGTGAGCATGTGGCAACTGGAGAGGGCCGCCACAAACGCCTCTTCCGGGTCCGCATGTTCCGCCACCGAGTAAGGCAGCGGCACCACATGGGGAGAGGAGGAGGCCGGCACCCTGACCCCGCCATCAAACGCCCACTCATGGGCCCGGCTGTAACGCTGATCGACGAAGGGCTCGTGCTCCCCCCGCTGCCAACTGATGGTGGCACTGTATTCCGACATGCAGACTCCTTGTGTTGCCAATCCGTGCCGCCCGCTGGCACCACCCTGTGACCACCAATGTAGCGACAAAATGGCCTTGCCACGCCGACCAATTTTGCCAATATGGGCAGACCAATTTCATCGAGCCGCCACCATGACCATCCACTCCACCCGCTCTGCCCGTCGGTCGCCAGCCCCACAGCCGCGCCATGCCCTGCGGGCAGGATCCCTGCCTCGAAAGGGGCGCAACCCCCGAGCCAACGGGAGCGCATCATGACCGTTCTGCCAACGCTCTTCGCCAGCCAGCAACAAGGGGATCTGCCCCTGCACGAACAACTGGTGCGTACCCTGCGCGAGGCCATCCTGGCGGGCCACCTGCCCCTGCACAGCCGCCTGCCCGCCAGCCGTCTCCTGGCCCGGGATCTCGGTATCTCCCGCAGCACGGTGGAACTGGCCTATGGCCGGCTCGAGGCGGAGGGGTATCTGGTGCGCAAGGTGGGCGCCGGCAGCTTTGTCGCCCTGGCGGCGGTGCGCCCCGCGCCGCGCCCGCCCCAGTCAGCGGCTGGCCTCTCCCGTCGCGGCCAGGAGATGGCCCAGGGTGGCGCCTGTCACGACGTGCCCGAGGTGGGCACCACCTTTGCTTCCAGCCAGCCGGATCCCCGTCTCTTCCCCCAGGCACTCTGGGGTCGGCTGATGCAGCAACAGTGGCGCCAGCGCGCCAGCGACTGGATGAACTACGGGGATCCCCAGGGGCTTGGGGAACTTCGCGCCGCCATCAGCAGCTATCTGGTGCAGTCCCGCGGCGTGGTGTGCGAGCCGGATCAGATCCTGATCCTCACCAGCTCCCAGCAGGGGATCCTGCTGGCGACCCAGTTGCTCATCGATGCCGGTGACACCGTCTGGGTGGAAGACCCCGGTTATCCCGGGGCTCGCACCGCCATGGAGAGCGCCGGTGCCCGGGTGCATCCGGTGCCGGTGGATGAAGAGGGGCTCAACCCTCATGGGGATCATCCTGCACCGCGCCTCATCTACTGCACCCCGGCACACCAGTATCCCCTTGGCGTCCCCATGAGCCTGCCCCGCCGCATGGCGCTGCTGGCCGAGGCAGAGCGTCACGGCGCCTGGATCCTGGAAGACGATTACGACGGGGAGTACCAGTATGATCAGCGTCCCCTGCCCGCCCTGCAGGGGCTCGACGGCCAGGGGCGGGTGATCTATGTGGGCACCTTCAGCAAGGTGCTGTTCGGCTCACTGCGCCTCGCCTACCTGGTGCTGCCCAGGCCGCTGATGGACTCCTTCTGCCGCGCCCGGGCCGCCGTCGACGGCCACAGCAACCAGTTGCAGCAAGCGGTCACGGCAGACTTCATCCGGGGCGGGCACTTCGCCACCCACCTGCGCCAGAGCCGCCTCCTCTACCAGAGCAGACGGGATCTGCTGCTGGCGGAACTGGCCGAGCACTGCCCGGGGCTCACCCCCATCCACAGCGGCGCCGGCCTGCAGTGCGCCGTGCTGCTGCCCCCCGGTGGCGAGGCGCGCTGGACCGATGCCGCCAACGCCTGCGGGCTGGGGCTGCGTCATCTGGGCCAGTTCTACCTGGGCCCGCCGACGCTGGAGGGGTGGCTGCTCGGCTTTGGCTGCCTCGACAACCAGACGCTGCGCCAACTCTGTCGTCGCCTGGGTCTCTTGATGAAATCCGCATGACCCCCTTCTCAAGAGGTCAGATCTGCCAGAGCCTGATAGCGCTGTGTCGACGGGAATGGCCCGTCTATACTGGGCACAATCCCGTTGCCGAACCCGGTCAAGATGCATCGAATCCTGCTCCTTTTGCTCGCCCTCTCCCTCCCGTCCCTCACGATGGCGGCCACCCGCTTCACCCTGATCACCGGGGAAACCCAACAGGATGTCCGCATGAATTATTACCGGGCGGCGATGCAGCTGGCGCTGGAGAAAACACGGCCCGATTACGGCGACTATGAACTGCTCGACGCCATCAGGATGAACAAGGCGAGGATGCGGCTCGAAGTGCAAACGCCGGGCAAGAATGCCCTCTTCATCGTCGACAGCTGGCCCCAGGAGATCCCTCAACCCGGTGTCAGCCTGGTCCCCTTCCCCATCGATCTGGGCGTGCTCGGCTACCGGGTCTGTTTTGTCGGCAGCGCCCGTGCCCAGGCCCTGGCCGGGGTTCACACCCTGTCCCAGTTGCAGCAGTTCACGCAAGGGGTGGGCACAGGCTGGCGGGATGCCGACATCCTTCGCTACAACGGCTTCAGAGTGCAGGAGGTGGATAACTATGAGTCACTGTTTCGCCTGGTGGCCCGTGGCCGGATCGATCTCTTCTGCCGTGGTGCCAACGAGATATTGAGCGAGTGGAAAAACCACAGACCCGACCTGCCGGGGCTGACCGTGGATAGCCATGTCGCCCTCTTCTATCCGCTCATCCACTCCCTCTACAGCCACGCCACCTACAGCAAGGAGCGCGAGCGCCTTTTGCGCGGCCTGCAACTGGCCTGGAAAGATGGCTCCCTGCAGCGCCTCTGGCGCCAACATTTCCAGCCTTCCCTGGTCTTTGCCCGACTCGATTCACGCCAGATCTTCCGGCTGACCAACCCGCAGTTGCCCGACGAGAGCACCGACTACCGCTCCTATCTCTATGACCCGATGAGGGATGACTTTGGTATCGCTCCCTGACTGGCTCGCCGGTTCTCCCCTGTCAGGCAGGCTCCCCTTGCGCACTCTCTGCCTGGCGCTGCTGCTCTGGTTGCTGCCGACCTGCGTCATGGCCGCTCCCGGCAGCATTCGTGCCTGCATGGAGAACAGCGATTCGCCTCCCTGGTTGCTGATGTCCGGCGAGGGGATAGTGCAGTTCCACCTCAAGGAGGTGGCAAACCGGATCGGGCATCCCATCATTCTCACCCCCCTGCCCTGGAAACGCTGCCTCTCCCTCGTCAGCCAGGGCCAGCTCGATGCCGCCGTCAAGCTGAGCTACAGCGAAGAGCGTGCTCGCACCATAGGGGTCTATCCCATGCGACAGGGGGCACCTGATCCCGCCAAGCGCCTGCTCACCGAGAGCTACAGCCTCTACCAGCCAAAAGGCGGACAGGTTCGCTGGGATGGCCGGCAGCTCGTCGCCCATGGCGTCATTGCGGCGCAGTCCGGTTTCTCCATCGTCGCCCAACTGCGGGAGAGCGGTGTCAGGGTGGATGACTCCAGCAGGGAACCACTGATCCTGCTCAAGAAGGTCGCGATGCAGCGCGCCGTTGCCGCCGCCCTGCAAACCGGGGTCGCAGAACGGACCCTGGCCGCCCACCCGCAGTTGCAGGCCACACTCGAGCGGATCACCCCTCCCCTGGTCGAAAAACCCTACTACCTCATCTTCTCCCACCCCTTCCATCAGGCCCACCCCGATCTCAGCCAACAGGTGTGGGACGAGATTGAGGAGGTGCGACACTCCGCAGCCTATGCCCGCTTCGTCACAGGCATGGCGTCACCGGGGACCCCCTAACCCCAGCCCCGCTCTTCAGCCCTGCTCGCGGCACAGGGCAAGCCAGGCCTCGGCGGTGCGGGAGAGGTAGCGATCCCCTGGCCAGATCACCCCGAGCCGCCAGCTCAGCGCCGGGGCCAGAGGGCGCAACACCAGCCCATCCGGCGTCAGCCGCCGGCAGATGGGCTCCGGCAGGAAGGCGACCCCCATGCCGCTTCGCACCATGGCGGTGAGAAAGTCCCACTGGCTGCTGCGGGCCGCCACCTGGGGCACGAACCCGGCTTGCTCGCAGGCCTGCTCCAGCCGCTCGCTCAGGGTGAAGGCCTGGGTATAGAGCAGGAAGGGTTCGTCCCGCAGAGCCTCCAGCCGGATCTCGCCCCCCTCGCGCCAGCGGGGCAGGTCCGGCAGCACCACCCGGATGGGGTAACTGTCCAGATCCAGGGCGCAGAGGGCCCCCTCTTCCCTGGTCGGCAGCATGGTGATGGCGAGATCCAGCTCCCCCGCCAGCACCGCCTGCTCGATGCGCCGCCCGCCATATTCGACGATGGAGAGCTCCACACCGGGGTAGCGGCTGCGATAGGTACGGATGAGATCCGCATAGACATGGCCCACCATGGGCGGGATGCCGAGGGCAAGACGCCCGGATTGCAGGCTCTGCAGATCCGCCAGCTCCGCCTCCAGCTGCTGCATCTCCGCCAGGATGGTCTGGGCCCGATTGAACAGCACCTGGCCGCTGTCGGTCAGGGTGAAGCGGCGGCCGACCCGGCTCAGCAGGGGCTGGCCCAGCTCCTCTTCCATGTTGCGGATCATTTTGCTGATGGTGGGCTGGGTGACGAACAGCTTCTCGGAGGCGCGGGTGAAGCTCTGCTCCCGCACCAGCTCGACGAAGTAACGCAGGGCTCGAATATCCATAGTGCTCTCTTGACGGGGATGGCTGGCTAAATCATGCCTCTTTGGCATGATATTGATAATTTAAATTCGTTTTTTGCAGGTTTGGTCCCTCTCTATACTGTGAGCAGGTTCACAGAAAGACGCTTGCCATGAAAACCCTCTGCCTTCGCTGGTTGCAAACCCCCTTCCAAATCGCCCTGCTGGCGGCCATCTGGTTGCTGGCCGACATCGCAGTGCGCACCTTGCACCTGCCCCTGCCCGCCAACCTCACCGGCATGTTGCTGCTGCTGGTCTGCATCCTGCTCGGGGTGGTCAAGGCCCAGTGGTTCAGTGCCGGGGCCCGCTGGCTGCTGGCGGAGATGCTGCTCTTCTTCGTCCCCGCCGTGGTGGCCGTGGTCAACTATCAGGAGCTGCTGCTGCAGGAGGGGTGGCGCATCATGGTGGTCCTGATCGTCAGCACCGTGCTGGTGCTCGGCACCACGGCGCTGGTGGTGGACAGGGTCTATCGCCTCGAGCTGAAGCTGGCCCGCCGGAGTCGCCGCCATGTCTGACACCCTGCTCGGCCTGCTCTGCTTCGCCCTGACCCTGCTCTTCTACTACGCCAGCAAGTGGCTCTATGGCAAAAAGCGCATCCTGCCCCTGATGCCGCTGCTGCTCGCCCCCACCCTGCTGGTGGCCGTGGTGATGTTGTTCCACATTCCCTACCGGGACTACATGGCCGAATCCCACTGGCTGCTCTGGCTGCTGGGCCCTGCCACCGTCGCCTTCGCGGTGCCCGTCTACGAGAATCGCCAGCTGATGCGCCGCCACTGGCTCTCCCTCTCGGTCGGGGTCGTGGCGTCCGTGGTGATGGCGGTGGGCAGCACAGTGCTGCTGGCCCGCTGGCTCAACCTCTCCGAGCTGTTGCAACGCAGCATGGCCATGAGATCCATCACCACCCCCTTCGCGGTGGAGGCGACCCGTTCCGTGGGTGGCAACGCCGATCTCACCGCCCTGTTCGTGGTGCTGACCGGCGTCATCGGCATGGCGGTGGGAGAAAGCGTGCTCACCGTGCTCGCCATCCGCAGCCGCCTCGGCAAGGGCGCGGGCTTTGGTGCCTCGGCTCACGGGGCCGGGACAGCCAGGGCCTATCAGATGGGCAACGAGGAGGGGGTGGTCTCCAGCATGGTGATGATGATCGCCGGCATGGCCACCGTGCTGCTCGCCCCCCTCCTGGGCCGGCTGTTCTGGTAACTCCGCCACCCGATAACAGAAGAGGCGCCCTGAGGCGCCTCTTCTCATTGCATCGTGTCACGCAGCCTCAGAGGCTGGCGCAGATCTGCCAGAGATCGTACTGGATGGCGGCGGCCGTCACTTCCCGGCCCGCTCCCGGCCCCTGGATCACCAGGGGGTTGGTGCGATAGCTGTCGCTCTCGATGGCGAACACGTTGTCGCAGGGCAAGAGGTTGGCAAACGGGTGATGGGGCTCCAGCGCCTCCAGCCCGACGCGGGCCTTGCCGTCGTGCTCGAAGCGGGCGACATAACGCAGCACCTTGCCGACCCGGCGCGCCCCCTCGAAGGCGGTCTGGATAGGGTCATCCAGCTCCTTGAGCCTGTCCATGAACTGATCCGCACTCACCTTGCGCAGGGCCACCGGCACCAGGTTCTCCAGCTCGATGTCGGCGGAGTCGAGTTCGAAGCCCGCCTCCCGCGCCAGGATGAGCAGCTTGCGGCGCACATCCTGACCGGAGAGATCCTCCCGGGGATCCGGCTCGGTCAGGCCGTGTTGCCACGCCTCGTCCACCAGTTCGGAGAAGGGGCGAGTGCCGTCATACTGCTGGAACAGCCAGGAGAGGGTGCCGGAGAAGATGCCGGAGACCCCCTGGATGCGGTCACCGCTCTGACGCAGCATCTGGATGCTGGACTGGATGGGCAGCCCGGCCCCCACGGTGGCGTTGTAGCGCCACTGCACCTGATGGTCGCGGCAGGTCTGCTTGATGCGCTGGTAAAACTCGCTGTCGGCGGCACCGGCAAACTTGTTGGCGGCGATGATGTGGATGCCGAGCTGGGCAAAGTCCGGGTAGTAGCGGCTCACCGTCTCGCTGGCGGTCATGTCGAGCGCGATCAGGGAGTCAAAACTGTGCTGCTCCAGCTGGGAGAGCAGCTCCGGCCAGATGAGCGGCTTGGGATTGAAGTTGTCCTGTACCTTGAGGGGATCCAGCCCCTCTTCGTCCAGCAGCCCGCCCTTGGAGTCGAAGACCCCGTAGAGGGTGAGCGCCAGATTGAGCTCATGCTCGAGGCGCGCCTTCTCGCGGGCGTAGAGCCCCAGCCAGTGACCGCCGATATTGCCTTTGCCGAACACCACCAGCCCGACACGGGTCGGGCGGCTGAACAGGGCACTGTGCAGAGCGATGAGCAGCGGCTCCAGCACGATCTGGCGCAGCACGGCCACCAGGCTCAGGCCGTCTTTGGCCACCTGCACGAACTCCAGGGGCTGATCCGCCAGCAGCTGGTAGAAACGGTGGCACTGCTCGGCGTTGTCGGTGACGCCGGCCCCCACCAGGGCGACCAGGCTGAACCCCTCCTTCTGGATGAGGCCGGTAAAGTTGCCCTGCAACTGGAAGTCACGGAGCACCTCGAAGGCCCCTTGTGCCACCTCCAGGGTGTAGGCCAGACGCAGGACCCGCCGATCCGGCTGGCGCTGCAGGGTGAGCGGATGGAGGCGATGGCGGGCCAGATGGGCCTCGATGGCCGCCACTGTCTGCTCAAAGTCCGTCTGCGGCAGCACCTTGAGCTCGATGAGGGCTATCTGATCCACCGAGGAGACGATGCGGGCACCGCCGGAGCGGGGCGCACGGCGCAGGATGTGGGTACAGCCTTCGTCCGGATTGTAGCTGCAGCGCAGGGTGAGTCGCTGGCGGCTGTCGGCCACCGGCTGCAGGGTACGCGAATGCAGCACCGAGGAGCCCAGGCGCGCCAGCTCGTTGGCCTCGGCCAGGCTCAGGCGCTCCAGCAGACGCGCCTCTTTAACCCGGCGCGGGTCGGCACTGTAGACCCCGGCCACGTCGCTCCAGATGGTGGTGGACTCGCCGTCCGCCAGCGCCGCCAGGAGGCTGGCACTGTAGTCGGAGCCGTTGCGCCCCAGCAGCAGGGAACGCCCCTCCATGTCGGCGGCGATGAAGCCGGTCACCACGATGCGACCGGCGTGCTCGGCCAGCCGAGCCTTGAGCAGCTCGCTGGAGAGGGCGGTATCCACCTTGATGAGGGCGCCGTCTTCTGCGCGCAGGAAGCTGCGAGCATCGAGCCAGGCGGCCGCCTCACCCCGGCTGGTGAGCAGGGCAGCCAGCAGGCGGGCGGACCACACCTCGCCAAAGGCGAGCAGGCCGTTGCGCTCGAAGCGGTCAAACTGCCCCTCCAGGGTCTTGGCGATCAGCTGCATGTCGTCCGTCAGTTGCTGGCTCAGATCGAGGTGAAGCTCCCCTTCCAGCAGGCCGTCGATCAGGCTTTGCTGATAGGCGTGCAGGGCGGTGATGGCTTCGCCTGCGGCCTCATCCCCCGCTTCCGCCAGCTCCACCAGCTGGATCAGCCGGTTGGTGGTCTTGCCCGCGGCGGAGACCACCACCAGCTCGTTGCCCCCCACCTGTTGCTCGACAATGCTGGCGACCCGGCGATAACAGACCGGATCCGCCAGGCTGCTGCCGCCGAACTTGTGTACATGGCGCCGCTTGAAGACTGCCTCTGTTGCCACCACACACTCTCCTTGTTGTTGTTCCATTACTTCACCTGCTCTGCCTGTTGTGCCAACTGCGCCTGTTCAAACCCCTGGGCCAGATCGGCCACCAGATCCTCACCGTGTTCGATCCCCACCGACAGGCGCAGCAACTGGGCACTGATACCCGCCGCCTGCTGGGCCGCAGGGGTCATGGCCCTGTGGGTCATGCTGGCCGGATGGGCCACCAGACTCTCTACCCCGCCGAGGGACTCCGCCACCGAGAAGAGGCGCAGCCCCGCGAGGAAGGCGCGCAGCCCCGTCTCGTTGCAATCGAGCTCAAAACTTAGCATGGCGCCAAAGCCGGACTGTTGACGGCGCGCAATGTCATGGCCCGGATGGCTCGGCAGGCTGGGGTGATAGATCCGCTTGACCAGCGGCTGCTGCTGCAAGAAGGCGAGGATGCGATCCGTGTTCTCCTGATGGGTGCGCAGGCGCGGAGCCAGGGTGCGCAGGCCCCGCAGGGTGAGGTAGGAGTCAAAGGCACCGGAGGTGAGCCCCAGGCAGTTAGCCCACCACACCAGGGAGTCGGCCAGAGCCTGATCCTTGGCGATCGCCACACCCCCTACCACGTCGGAGTGGCCGTTGATGTACTTGGTGGTGGAGTGGACCACCACGTCGGCACCAAGGGCCAGGGGCTGTTGCAGCAAGGGGGAGAGGAAGGTGTTGTCCACCACCACCTGGGCCCCCACCCCGTGGGAGGCCTCGGCGATGGCGGCGATGTCCACCACCCGCAGCAGCGGGTTGGAGGGGGTCTCCACCCACACCAGTGCGGGTTTCTGGGCCAGCGCGGCGGCCAGCGCCACCTCGTCTCCCTGATCCACGAACTGCACCTGGTAGTGGCCCTTGGCCGCCAGATACTCGAACAGACGCCAGGTACCGCCGTAGCAGTCGTGGGGGGCGATCAGCAGATCCCCCGCCTTGAGCAGAGCCGTGGTCACCAGATGAACGGCCCCCATGCCGGTGCCGGTCACCACGGCGCCGGCCCCCCCTTCCAGGGCCGCCAGGGCGTCCGCCAGATTGGTGCGGGTCGGGTTGCCGGAGCGGGCATAGTCGTATTGACGGGGCTCGCCAAAGTCGGCAAAGGTGTAGTTGCTGGAGAGGTAGATGGGGGGCACCACGGCACCGTGCTGCGTGTCTGTCTCAATCCCGGTGCGTACCGCCAGGGTGGCCTTGTGGGTCATGTCACTCTCCTTGATGGGTTGCCGGAGCCGGTCCGCCTCGTGGGTCGTCCAGCCCCGCTCTCATTTTCGTTGGCCGGACTGCCGGCCCATGGTGCACCACACTACGCCACCTTAAAAAAGCCGTCAACACTTCTAGACGTCTAAATGGCTTTGCTGTTGGATTGCCATTGAATTCCTTAAGGGTTAAAATCCGCGCTCACGGCCAAACGACTACAGGTGGAACATGGGTACAGAGTGGAACGGCGACTACGTCAGCCCCTATGCAGAGCACGGCAAGAAGAGCGAACAGGTCAAGAAGATAACCGTCTCGATCCCGCTCAAGGTGCTGAAGGTGTTGACCGATGAGCGCACCCGTCGCCAGGTGAACAACCTGCGTCATGCGACCAACAGCGAGCTGCTCTGCGAAGCCTTCCTGCACGCCTTCACCGGCCAGCCGCTGCCCTGTGACGACGATCTGCGCAAGGATCACCCGGACAGCGTCCCCGCCGAGGCCCGCGCCATCATGGAAGCCCTTGGCAAAGAGATCGAAGACTTCGACGCCGAGTAATGCGGCTGCCCATGGCAAACGATGCATCCCTTTCAATGACGCGGCCCGGTGCCGCGTCATGCTTATCTGCCGCCTCCCCCTTCAGCCTGCGTCACTACCAGAGCGACATGCAGAGCCACAGTCATGACCACGCCCAGCTGGTGATCCCCCTCGTCGGCCCCCTCGAGATCGAGGTGCAGGGCCGGGGATGTCGCCTCGCCCCCGGTTTTGCCTGCATCATCGCCCCTGGCCTTCGCCACGACTACGCCGCCGATCCGGCGCACGTGTTTCTGGTGCAGGAGAGCCACTGGCTGCCGGCCGCCCTGGGGGACCACCCCTTCGTCGAGCTGGATGAGGCCCAGCGCCACTACCTCGCCTTCCTGCACCGCATGGTGGCCGAGGGGCGCCACGTGGCCGGCATGGATCAGGTGTGGCTCGGGCTGCTGACCGAGGGACGCGGCATGGGCCCTGCCGTCGCACCCCGCATAGCCCCTCGTATCGCCAAGGTGCAGCGTCATATGGAAGCCCACCTCGCAGACCCCCTCACCAACGAGGGACTCGCCGCCATCGCCTGCCTCGGCCTGAGCCAGTTCAAACACGCCTTTCGCCAGCAGGTGGGCACGAGCGTCTCTCACTACCTCAGGATGCGGCGTATGGCACTGGCCCGCACCCTGCTCGCTCGCACCCGGCTGCCAGTCGGCGAAGTGGCCAGCCGCTGCGGCTACCAGAACCAGGGAGCCTTTGCCGAGCGCTTCCTGGCCGAGACCGGACTGACCCCTTCCCTCTGGCGCCGGCAAAACGGCTGCCTGCCGTAATCGGTCGGCTCTTTGCCGAAGACAATCCCCGGGCATTCGAGGCATGCTGAGGCTCATGCAAGGTATGAGCAACGAGGAGCCAAGATGCAGACCATAAGCTGGCAGGATTTCGAGATGGTGGAGCTCAGGGTGGGCACCCTGGTGCGGGTCGAGCCCTTCCCCGAGGCGCGCCGCCCCGCCTACAAGGTGTGGGCGGATTTCGGCCCCGAGCTCGGGGTGCGCAAGAGCAGCGCCCAGATCACCGACCTCTATCGACCGGAGGATCTGGTGGGCCGCCAGATCGTCGCCGTGGTGAACTTTCCCCCCAAGCAGATAGGCCCCATCCAGTCGGAGTTTCTGCTGACCGGCTTCTATCGCCCGGATGGCGCCGTGGTGATCGCCATCCCCGAGCAGGCGGTGGAGAACGGCGCCAAGCTGGGGTGAGACACGGCAAGGCAACCAGAAAGCAGAAGCAAGAGAGGCGACCCCCGGGGTCGCCTCTCTTGTTTGATGCTGACGGCCTGGCTTATTTCAGCAGGCTGAACAGCAGGGCCGAGACCGCCAGGGCACCGGTCAGCAGGATGAAGCCGTTGACCCAACGGTGACGGAAGCGGGCCAGCGCCTCCACCTTGTAGATGGCCACCACCGGCATGATGAAGAGGATCATGGCGATGACGGGACCGGAGAGGGTCTCCATCAACCCCAGAATGCCCGGGTTGATGATGGCGGCGCCCCAGATGGCGAAGAACATCAGGGCGATGCCGAGCTTGTCCGCCTTCGCCAGCGGCAGGCCGGTGGGCTTGGCGATCAGGCTTTTCAGGCTCTCGCGGGCACCGAGGAAGTGGCCGAGGAAGGAGGAGCTGATGGCGATGAAGGCGATGAGCGGCCCCAGGGTCACGATCACCGGGTTGTCGGTGATGTTGGCGAGGTAGGAGAGCACGGAGACGTTCTGGGCCTTGGCCTCGGCCAACTGAGCCGGGGAGAGGCTCAGCACGCAGGAGAAGACGAAGAAGAGCACGAAGCCCACCAGCATGACGGTGGTGTTGCGCAGGATCAGGCCGCTCTTGGTTTCGGCCTGCTCCCCGTACTCCCGGCGCTGCACATTGGCAAAGCCCGAGATGGCGGCGGCGTGGCTGAAGGCAAACACGGTGACCGGCAGCGCCAGCCAGACGGTGTTGAGGAAGCTCGTGCCTTCAAAGGCGGTCACTTCCGGCCACTGCCACTGGGGAATGAGATAGCAGGAGAGGGCCAGCAGGATAGCCGCCAGCGGGTAGACCATGACGGCGAAGGCCCGCAGCATCGCCTTCTCGCCTGCCAGCATCACGGCGATCATGGCGAACACCAGCACGCCGGAGAGCATCACCCGATCCGGGGAGGCCAGGCCGAGCTGATTGACCATGAAGCTCTCCACCGTGTTGGTCAGCCCGACGCCGTAGATGAGCAGGATCGGGAAGATGGAGAGGAAATAGAGCGCCGAGATGAGGCGCCCGGCCATCTTGCCGAAGTGCTCCTCGGCCACCTCGGTGAAGTCGGCCTGGGGGCGCGACGACGAGAGCACGAAACGCGCCAGCCCGCGGTGGGCCAGGAAGGTCATGGGACCGGCCAGCACGGCGACGATGATGAGGGGCCAGATCCCCCCCAGACCCAGGTTGATGGGCAGGAACAGAATGCCGGCGCCGACGGCGGTGCCGAACAGGCTGATGACCCAGTGGGTGTCGTGGCGACGCCAGCCGGTGCTGGCCATGGTGGAGGGGGAACCGGACAGCTCCCGCGAGACGTCTGCAGATAAACTCATCGATAAATCACTTTTACGTAGTATTAAAATCTAAAAAGATTGTGCTCCTTTAGCATTTAATTCTCAAAAAGGGAGACTGGCAGATCTCACTGGCAAAGCCCTGTTCCACCAGTGAGATTGGGAGGGAATTTCACCCCGGATTATTCAATTAATCCTGACATTAACCGAAAGCCAGGAATATAAAACCAAAATTAAAACCCACGCCGATTTTTTGTTTCGATGAAATGCATGTTTTCAGAATTAAATGAAATTTATGCCAGTGCAGCCAGATTGGATGTGATGATCCACTGCCGTTATTGCCATCACTAGCGAATCTCCCTGAAATCCCCGTAACCAGCCAGTGGATCACACCAATGCAATCAGGCGACCCTGTGGTCGCCTGATTGCATTCCCTGCGAGATGGTCGACCCGTCAGTGGGCCAGAATGCGTCCCCAGGCGAGATCCGGGTCCCCCATCACGATGAAGTCCGGGTTCTCCAGCGACTCGGTCTCGTTGTAGCTCAGCGGTTGCAGCGCCAGGCTGAGGATGCGGCCCCCCGCCGCCTCCACGATGCACTGGGCGGCAGCGGTATCCCACTCCCCGGTGGGGCCCAGGCGCACGTAGCAATCCGCCACGCCTTCCGCCACCAGGCAGGACTTGAGGGAGCTGGAGCCGAGCGGGATCAGCTCGTAGTGGATGGCCGGGTTGAGGCGACGGGTCAGGTTCTCCAGTTTCTGGCGGCGGCTGATGGCCACCACCAGGGAGTCAGGCTGATCGTGTTCATGATGGATGGCGCTGATGGGACGGCTCTCGCCGTTCGCCTCCTTGAAGGCGCCGTGACCACGCACCGCCCAGTAGAGCAGATCGGATTCGGGGGCATAGATGACCCCGAGCACCGGGACATTGTCCCGCACCAGGGCGATCAGGGTAGCGAAGTCGCCGCTGCCTGCGATGAACTCACCAGTGCCGTCCAGCGGGTCCACCAGCCAGTACTGGCGCCAGTTCGCACGCTGGCTGAAGGGGATGTCGGCCGCCTCTTCGGTCAGCACGGGGACATGGGGAGTGAGCGCTGCCAGCGCCTGTTTGAGGTAGGCATCGGCAGCAAGATCGGCACTGGTGACCGGGGTCGCATCCTCCTTCAACTGGCGTTCGAACTGACCGCCGCGATAGATCTCGTGAAGGATCCTGCCCGCCTCACGGGCGATCTCCTTGACCTCGGGTATCCAGGCCAACAACTCCTGCATGGTGCTTACCTCTGCCTCTGATTACCAAACAGACCCTCTGCGGGCTAATTTCCCTGCTCCGCCAGCCATTTGCTGGCCAGCAGCAGGGCACTGATGCTGCGCGACTCGGTGAAGTCCGGTCGTGCCAGCAACTCGTCGATCCGGTTGAGGGGCCAGGGGATCACCTCAAGAGGCTCGGGCTCGTCACCGACCCGCTGCTCGGGGTAGAGATCCCGCGCCAGCAAGATGTCCATCCGGCTGGAGAAATACCCCGGCGCCAGCGACACCTGCTTGAGCAGGGTCAGGCTGCTCGCCCCGAAGCCCGCCTCCTCCATCAGCTCCCGGTTGCCCGCCTCGAAGGCATTTTCACCGGGGTCTATCAATCCCTTGGGGAAACCCAGCTCGTAGGAGTGGGTGCCCGCCGCGTACTCGCGCACCAGCAGCAGGGTGTGGGCATCGAACAGGGGCACCACCATGACGGCCCCCCGGTTGCCGCCGCGCATCCGCTCGTAGACCCGCTCCTCGCCGTTGGAGAATTTCAGGTGAAGGGACTCCACCTTGAACAACCGGCTCTCGGCCACGATCTCGGCCTTGAGGATCTCCGGCTTGCTCTTGTCATGGGCCATGGTCTCGACACTGAGGTGGACGGGATTGCGCTTGTGGGGATCGCTCATCGGGGGCTGACTGCTCGTTAAAAAATCGTGTTTCAAGAGTAAACGACTCCCCTGCCGAACACCACGGGGCAAAGAGGGGAAAGATGTCTGAAAAATCCGTTATAATGCACCCCGTTTTTCCCATCATCACAGACATCGCGAGGCCCCATGTCGACTCCCCTGCCCTGGCACCAGATTGATACCGTGTTGCTCGACATGGATGGCACCCTGATCGATCTCCATTTTGACAGCCATCTGTGGCAAACCCTGGTGCCGGTGCGCTACGCCGAGCGACTCGGCCTGCCGCTGGCCGAGGCGAAGGCGCAGATAGACACCCACTATCATGCGGTCAACGGCACGCTCGACTGGTACTGCGTGGATTACTGGACCCGGACGCTCGGGCTCGACATCCGCGCCCTCAAACAGGAGATCCTGGAGAAGATCCAGTGGCGCCCCAACGTCATTCCCTTCCTGGCCGCACTCAAGGCCGCCGGCAAGCAGGTGGTGCTCTTCACCAATGCCCATCCCGCCAGCCTGTCGGTGAAGGATGCACGCCTCGGCCTCGCCCAGCACCTCGATCTGATGGTGAGCACCCATGAGCTCGGGTGGTCGAAGGAGAGCCAGCACTGCTGGCAGGCACTGGCCGAGCGGCTGGCGTTCGACCCGGCCCGCACCCTCTTCGTGGATGACAGCGAGCGGATCCTGGCCGCCTCGGCCGAGTTCGGCATCGCCCACCAGCTCGGCATCCGTCACCCCGACAGCCAGATGCCGCCGCTCACCTTCCAGCACTTCCCGGCGCTCGAGGACTACGCCGACCTGCTCCCTCTCGGCGCCTGACACGCACAAGGCCCTCTTCACGAGGGCCTTGTCACATCAGCTCAACAGCCTGCCGAGCGCATCCCGTTCATGAAAGCCCTCAGGCCGCATCGCGCGGAGCCAGCACCCCCATGCCAGCCAGGTAGTCGAGGGCGCTTGGGGTGAAGCCGACCTCCGTGAGGTGCGCCGCCGTGAAAGGGGCTGCATGCAGAGGCAGGCCGCGGCTCACCCGTTCCATCCAGTCCGGATTGCCAAGGGCCGCCGTGCCCACCGCCACCAGATTGGCGCCGCCGGCCAGAGCTCGCTCCGCCGAATCTGCGTCGCTAATCTTGCCCGCCACCATGAGCGGCACCCGCCCGGCCAACCCGACCCTTACCGCCTCCAGCAGGGCGCCGCCGTCGGGATCCCCCGCCACCGCCTTGAAGCTGTCCCCCATGGAGAAGTGCAGGTAGTCGATCCCCTCGTTCGCCAGCAGGTGCGCCACCGCCAGCTGATGGGCCAGTTCGATGCCCTGGATATGGGCATAGCTCTCGGGGGAGAGACGCACCCCGACCAGGAAACCCCGGGGTAGACGGGCGCGAATGCCGCGCACTATCTCCACCAGGATCCGCGCCCGGTTCGCGAGGCTGCCCCCCCAGCGGTCGGTCCGCCGGTTGTGCAGGGGGTTGAGGAAGTTGCAGAGCAGGAAGTGGTGGGCTGCGTGCAGCTCGACCCCGTGCAGGCCGGCGCCATGGGCCCGCTCCGCAGCGCTCACAAAGGCGTCAATGAGCGTCAGAATCTTCTCCTCGCTCAGCCCCTTGACCCCGAGAGGGTAACGCCCGCCCGGCGCCAGCGCGCACGGGCCGACCGGCACCCCGTCGTTCAGCTCGGGCAGAGCCCGCATCCCGCCGTGATGCAGTTGCACCACCGCCAGCGCCCCGGCCTGCCGCGCACTGTCGGCCAGGGCCGTGAAGGCCTGCTGCTGGACATCCGTCATCAGGGCAGGCTGCCCCGCCCAGCAGCGTCCGCCGGGCTGCACCTGGGTGGCAGCGGCGATGAGCAGGCCGAAGCCGCCACGGGCGCAGCGCGCCAGCCAGTCGAACTCGGCCTGGCCGGGATCACCGCCTGCGCCGCTCATGTTGTGGGTCAAAGGGGCCAGCACGGCCCGGTTCTTGAGCCGCAATCCGGCTCGCTCGAAGTGGAAGCTGTCGCCCAATGTCTTGTTCATCGTCCTCTCCCGGGATCGCAATGGCATGGCGGCCACTATAAACCCGGGCCAGGAGGATATAATCAGGCACACAAGCAAGACATTCATTCCCAGCAAGACACAATAGGCCACCCCTCATGAGTCACCACAAGCTCGACACCCTCTACCTGATGCGCCTGCTGGTCGCCATCGTCCGCTGTGGATCCTTCGCCGCGGCGGCGGCCCAGCTCGGCATCACCCCGAGCAAGGCGTCAAAAGATCTGCGCCACCTGGAGCAAAGCCTCGGCAGCGTGCTCCTGAGCCGCACCACCCGCCGGGTGCAACTGACCGACGCAGGAGAGCTCGCCTACCGCCAGGCCGACCAGATGATCGCCCTGCACGAGCAGTTGCTGGACGGGCTGCAGCGCCGCCGCTCGGCACTGTGCGGGGAGCTGCGCATCACGGCGCCGGATCTCTGGGGAGAAGTGGTGCTGACTCCGGTGCTGCTGCGCTTTCGCGCCGACCACCCGGAGGTGCGGATCATCGCCGACTTCAGCAATACCCCGGCCGACCTGCTGCGCGACAACCTGCACGTGGCGTTTCGCAGCACCGAGCTCGGCACCCAGCCCTACCTGGCGCGCCCCATCGCGGTGGACGATCTGGTGCTCTGCGCCAGCGCCGACTACCTGGACCGCCACCCGCCCCTCACCACACCGCAGGATCTGCACCAGCACAGCCTCATCACCCGCAGCCAGGAGTACGGCCGCCACGAGCGCTGGCCCCTGCTTGCCCAGGGGCGCGAGATCCCTCTCGAGGTAGCGGGCGAGCTGGCCTTCAGCAGCAAGAAGGCGATTCACCAGGGGATGCGCCAGGGACTGGGGATAGCCCGCCTGCCGCGCTACCTGGTGGCGGCCGAGCTGGCCGAGGGGGTGGTGCGCGAAGTGCTGCCGGACTATCGCCCCAAGGGGGCCCATTTCTACGCCCTCTATACCCAGCGCCGGGCCGAGTCGGCCCTGGTCGGCCACTTCCTCGACTACGTCATCGAGGCGCTCACCCCTTCATGAGCAGATCACCAGGTGGTACTGCTTCTTGCCCCGGCGCAGCAGCAGGTAGCGGCCGAACAGCCGATCGTCAGCGGTGAGCGGCTCATCCCGGCGGATCGCACCGTTGACGCTGACGGCCCCCGCCGCCAGCAGCTCGCGGGCGATCCGCTTCGAGTTGGCCAGGCCGCACTCCACCAGCAGGGTCACCAGATCCGTTTCCCCCTTGATGGGGCTGCTTGGCATGCCATCCTGGGCCAGCTGGGCCAGATCGCTCTCCCCAAGGCGCGCTACCTCGCCACTGAACAACAATTCGCTGATGCGCTGCGCCGCCGCCAGCGCCCCCTTGCCGTGTACCAGTTCGGTCAGCTCGTCCGCCAGCACCTGCTGGGCCAGCTTGCGCCCCTGCCGCTTCGCATCCTCCGCTTCCAGCGTCTCAATCTCGGCCAGCGGCATAAAGCTGTAGTAGCGCAGGAAGCGGTAGACATCCTCGTCTGCGGTACCGAGCCAGAACTGGTAGAAGGCGTAAGGGGAGGTGAGCGCCGGGTCGAGCCAGATAGCGCCCCCCTCGGTCTTGCCGAACTTGGTGCCATCGGCCTTGGTGATGAGCGGCAGCGTCATGCCGTGGACCTGAGTCTGATGCAGCCGCCTAGTGAGATCCATGCCGCTGGTGATGTTGCCCCACTGGTCGTTGCCGCCGATCTGCAGGGTGCAGCCGAGGCGCTGGTTGAGCACGGCGAAGTCCTGGGATTGCAGCAGGGCGTAGGAGAACTCGGTGAACGAGATCCCCTGATCCGGACGGGCCAGGCGCTGGCGCACCGATTCGCGGGCCAGCATGGCGTTGACCGAGAAGTGCTTGCCGATGTCCCGCAGAAAATCGAGGGCGGACATCTGCCCCATCCAGTCGGCGTTGTTGACCAGCAGCGGCGCCGCCAGCCCGTCGCTCGCCGGCAGCAGGGCGCTTATCTGGGCCGACAGGCTGGCGACCCAGCCCTGCACCGTCTCGGCGCTGTTGAGGGTGCGCTCGCTTGCCTTGAAGCTGGGATCGCCGATAAGGCCGGTGGCCCCGCCCACCAGGGCCACCGGGGTGTGGCCCGCCAACTGGAAGCGGCGCAGCATCAGCAGTGGCACCAGGTGGCCGATGTGCAGGCTGCCAGCGGTAGGATCGAAGCCGCAGTAGACGGTGCGCGGGGTGGCAAGATGGTCGGCCAGCGCCACCGGGTCGGAATTCTGGGCCACCAGGCCGCGCTGGGTCAGCTCATCGAGCAAGTGAGGATTTGTCATGGAGGGCTCCAACAGCAAAAGAAAGAGGGCCATCCTCGCCGTTTGCAGTGCTGGCAGATATGTCCCCCAGGGGACAGTTTTGCCACTCCCGTGCTAGCATCCTGCCATCGTGGGGAAACCATTCCCTGACCCGGAGCCCATCGCCATGCCCCCGTCTCCTGCCACGGATACCCTGAGCCTGACCGCCGCCGTCGATGCCCTGCACGGCAGCGGCTTCCCGGCAGCCCTGGTGCGCCTCATCCAGCAACAGGTGGCATTCGACTGTGCCCTGCTGCTCGGGGTGGGGCTGCGCCCCGTCTACCTCTACGACAACCTGCATCATCAGCGGGCCCTATTGTTCGACCGCTACCTCACCCGCCACTTCAGTCAGGATCCCTTCATGCAGGCGCTGGAGCAGGGGCTGGGTGCCGGGGTCTGGACCCTGGCGCAGGTGTCACGGGGGCGGCTCGACCCCGAGTATCGCCACCACTTCTATCAGGCCACCGGCTGGCAGGAGGAGGTGGGGCTGATCCTGCCGGTGCGCGGCGGCCTCACCCTGATGCTGTTTCTGGGCCGCCTCGACAAGCGCAGCTCCCTCAGCCGTGACGAGCTGGCCAGGCTGGAGGCACTGTTCCCGCTGGTCCACTCCCTGTGTCGCCAGCACTGGCGGGAAGAGACACCCCGCCTGGCCCGCAGCCCGGCCAGGTCAGATGGCACTGACCTCAAGGGGGCGGTGGAGCAGGCTATCGCCAGTGTGGGGGGAGATCAACTAACCCGGCGGGAGCGCCAGGTGGCGGGTTTGCTGTTGCAGGGGCTCGACACCGAGGCGATTGCCGCGGAGCTCGGCATCGGCAGCGGCACGGTGAAGAATCATCGCAAGCACCTCTACGCCAAGCTGCACCTGCGCTCGCGGGCCGAGCTATTCAGCTTCTTCCTCAATCACCTCATCACGGCGCCAGCCGGCGCGCGCCCATAACGACACCACCCCGCCGGGGCGGGGTGGTGTCAATGTTTGCCAGATCAGACAGCAAGGCCGTCAGATACGGCCCTGGTAGCGCAGCGGGAAGCGCCCCTGCCCATCGGGCTGGCCGAGGAAGGGGAGCCCCTGTTTCATCTGGTCCGGCAGCTCGGGACCCGGTTTCAGGGTACCCTGGAACAGGTACTGGCGATTGGCCTGCAACTCCAGCTTGCCCAGCACCTGCACCGCCTCCGAGCCCTGCTTGATCTCGGCCACCAGCCGGGAGTCGAGGCAGGTGAGCGTGATCTCGGGATCCCCCAGGGCCAGCTTGCCCGCCGGGGTGTCCGCCTGTGCGTCATACCAGTGAAGATCCCCGTAAAGGTTGTCGCACCAGGGAGTGCCCTGGGCAAACTGATCGATCTTGAGCTGCAACTGACCCGTCGCCGTCAACGGGAAGGGGGGTCTCATCGGCACCCGCTCCAGCACCCAGGGGGCCGGCGCATTCAGGGTGATGTCGCGCCCGAAAGCGGCACCGTTCCAACCCAGGATCCCCTGCCCGTTGAGCCCGCTGCGCTCGCCAAAGCGCACCGACACCTCGGGCGCCAGCCGCAGCAGGGACCAGCCATCGAGATCCCAGCGCAACTGGGTGAGGGACTCGCTGGCATATTGCACCCGGGCGGCCTGACCGCTCCAGAGGGTGCCGCTCACCCCCTCCAGCCGCACCAGATTGGGGGGCAGCGGCAGATGGCGCACCACCAGGGATGCTGGCAACTGGGCCAGCAGGAAACCGAGATAGGCCAGCAGGAAGAGACTGGCGATCACTATTTTTCGCTTCATTGGGAACGACTCAACTGCAAACGTCTGACCTTGACCAGCCCGGGGGCCAGCCCCTCGCGGGCCAGCTCGATGATCTGCACCTGGACGCCGTATTGATCCGAGAGGGTCGCAAGCCAGATCAGCAGATCATCGAACGGCACCGTGTCTATCCATACCTGCAGCTCCTGACCCTGGGGCTGCAAGCGGGCAATCTTGATCTTCTGGTTGAAGGCGGTGCGGTTCACCACGCCGTCCAGGGTACCGCCGGTATCGATCTGGCGCCCCTGTCCCCCCTGCATCGCCAACACCTCCTGTCCCTTCTCCTTGAGCCAGGCCAGGGTCTGCTGCTGGTTCACCACCTGCCGCTCGCGCTCGGCAATGCGATTTGCCACCGGCTGCCAGATCGCCCAGTAGAAGAGCCCGATGAGCAGCACGCTGCCCCCCACCGCCACCAGCCGCTGCTCGCGGGCACTGATGCCGCGCCACCAGCTCTGCAGTTTGTCCATCATGACGACCTCCCCTTGAGCACCAGCGCCCCTTCGACCTTGCCTTCGGTGCTTCGCACCTCACCCTGCTGCACCGCGAAGCGCTTGCCCGCCAGCTCGCGGAAACGTTCGATCTCGGTGAAGCCGGGGGCCGTCACCTGCAACCTCAGCTCGCCCCGGGCTGCATCGAAGCGCAGCACTTCGGGCTTGAGGCCGGGCACCTCGGCAAACACCGGGGCCAGCTCGGTCAGGAGCAACAGGACGCCATCCTGGGGAGCCTGCCCCAACTGCTGGAGGTGCTGGGTCATCTGGCTGCGCACGTTGACGATCCGCGTCTCCCCCGGGAAGATCCGGGTGTAGACCTGCCGGATCTCCGCCTTGAGGGCCTTGTCCTGTTCCGTCAGCTGGTGCAGATGCACACCGCGCTGCACCAGGGCCACCAGCAACAATACGCCTGCCAGCACCGCCACCTTGCGCCACTGCAACCAGTAGCGGGCGTATTCGGTCTGGGGACGATAGGGCCCCTGCAACAGGTTGGCCTGGCAGGTCAGCGCCCCTTTCGCCAGCAACAGCATGGGCAGTTCCGGGTCAGCCCCCTGCCAGTTCCCCGCCGCCATGGCGGGGATGGGAGTATGGCAGTGAAGGGTGACGGGTTCGGTCTGCGCTGCCAGCAGCATGGCCAGCAGGGATTCCTCCGCCACTATGCCCTGACGGGGGCCCTGGCGGACCAGCCACACCTCCCCCAGTTGCAGGGCTGACCAGCCATCGGCGGCAAGCGGCAGCGCCAGCACGTCGGGCAGCAGGTGCAGGGTCTTGAGCCCTGCCTGCTCCAGCCAGCCGAGCCAGGAGTGCATCTTCCCCTTGTCCACCGCCATCAGATCCACCTCGCGGCCCTGATGGCCGAGCACCACCAGGTGCAGATCGTCCACGTCTGAGGCGATCTGCTCCTCCAGCAGATAGGGCAGGGCCGCCGCACTCTGGCGGCTGTATTTGCCCGGCAGATTGACCCGCCGGAAGATAAGATCGCTGCCGGGCACCAGGGTCACCACGGGGCGACCACCGGCACGCTCCTGCAGCTCGCCGAGGGCGTGCGCCGAGGCCAGGATGCCGGAGGCGATGATCTCCTGCTCCTGCGCCGACCAGACCAGCCAGTGCACTGGCTGCTGCGCATTGGTCCCCAGACGGATGACCAGACTCTCGCTCACTAATGTCTCTCCTGCCATGCCCGCTCCTCCCTCAGGGGGGCGGGCGCACAGCCATGGGTTGCAGTCCAATCGGGGGATGCGCAGGTCGGCTGAACCGCCCCACGCCCCCTTGTTATTCGGCGCCGCCGCTCAGGCGACGCAGCATCACCAGCTTGTTGTCCTTGCCACGCTGGAAGACGGTCTCAAGCCTGGCGCGGGTCTCCCCCACCTCCGCCAGCAGGCGGGCCTCGAAGAAGCTGCTCTTGATGTCCAGGGCGCCATCCAGCCCGGTGATGGCACCCGGCTGAACCTGCAACTGCTCTGTCATCTCCTGTTTGTTCTTCCACCCCTTCTTGGGGCGGCTGGTCAGCACCCGCTTGGCATCGTCCAGCCCGATCTTCCCCTGGTAGAGCCCCACCAGCAGGGCCGCCTGCTCCGGCCGGATGGTGTTGATGTTCACCACCAGCTTGTCATTGGGCAGGGAGCACACATAGGGGGCCAACCGGGCGTACAGGCTGGCGCTCACCCCGCGCACTGCCCGCAATTCGTCGGTGCCCAGCATCCGCTGGTTAGCCACCAGGTAGGGAGGATTGAGTCCCTCGTAGTAGGCATCCTCGGCCCCGTTGCTCGAGACTAGCTGGGTATCCTTGTCGGTCCAGTCGCGGATGGCGTCCGTCAGCTGTACCGCTTCGTAATCATCCACCTCGAGCTGGGCGAGCAGGGCCCGGAACACCTTGAACTGGTAAGGCTGGGCGTCGAGATCGTCGCCGTTCTCCCCCTCCTTGAGGGGCACGCTCAGGCTGTTGAGGTTGAAGCAGGATTGCAGATCCCGCACCCGGCCCGAGAGAGTGCCATCCTCCACCGGGAAGACCCCGTCCTCCCGCGCCCAGTTCTGTCCCAGACTCACCCGGTCCGGGTCATCCTTGAAGTCCTGGTTCAGCACCTTGATCACCAGGGCCTCCGCCGACATGGCATACCACCAGGCCTGCTTGCCCAGGGTGAGGTTGGCGGTGCGGCGCAGCTCCAGTTGCAGGCGGCCGCTCATGTTGCTGGCGACGATCACCATCACCGCGAGGATGAGCAGCACCACCAGCAGGGCCATGCCCCGCTGTCTGCCGGGAGCCAAAGGATGGCGGGGGCGCTTAATTGCCATTGTCCGCCCTCTGACCGCCAGCGCCGATCAGGAACTGGCGACGTCGAATAGTGCCGTCATCCTCCGTGACGGACAGGGGGAAACGACGATCAGTTACCATTCTCTGCCCTCTGGCCACCGGCTCCGATCAGGAACTGGCGACGTCGAATAGTGCCGTCATCCTCCGTGACGGACAGGGGAAAACGACGATCAGTTACCATTCTCTGCCCTCTGACCACCGGCTCCGATCAGGAACTGGCGGCGGATGGTGCCGTAGTCTTCAAGCTCCAGCTCCACCGCCAGCCCATAGGGCAGCAGGTCGCGCTGGGTCCACTCCTCCTTCCACTGTCCCTTGTCGTAGAAATAGAGGCGCAGCGCCGTCACGCCGGTCAGCACGGGCTGAATGCGCGGCTCGGTGCCAATGGCCGGATCCGGATAGAGGTAGCTCAACCGCTCCAGGGTCTGCCCCTTGAGACGCCAACCCACTCGTTGCAGGCCGGAGCGCGGCAGTATGCCGTCCGGATTGAGCCAACCGCCGCGAATGAAGGCCATGCCCCAGTCGTCGCTCTGCTGGCCGAAGCGGGACGCCGCCAGCAGCACCTTGTTGTTCTCGCCGTCGATGCGACCGCTGCGCGGCACCATCTGGGTGACATCCCGCTCCAGCAGGCTGAAGGCGAGCTGAAGCTCCGAGAGACGGGCCTCCTTGCGCTTGGCCACCTCGTCGCTGGTCAGCACCCCTTGCAGCACCTGATAGGCCCCCAGGCTCAGGGTGGCGAAGATGGCAATAGCCACCAGCATCTCAAGCAGGGTGAAGCCGCGGTGGCACGATGGGTGGGTGTTGCTCTGGATCATCGGCTGACACCGGCTCCGGATCATGGACGCACGTTGATGAATGTTCATCGGCTGAGATAGGTCCGGATCATGGCCACCGGGCTGTCGGCCTTGGGCGCGGTGCGCACTTCCATGTCCAGCGCCCTGAAGTTGCTGTCCGCCGTGGCGACGCCGCGATAGCGCCAGTACCAGGTCTGCCCGGCCATCTCCTCGTCCCCTTCCACCCAGCTGTCTCCCGGCCACTTGCCTTCGAGCTTCTGCTGCACCAGCTGATTCTCCACCACCCAGGTCGCCAGGGTCTTCTGCTCCAGATAATTGAGGCCGGCCAGGTGTTCGCTCGCGGTCTTCATCACCGCCAGCCCGGCGATGGCAAACACCGCCAGGGCCACCATGACCTCCAGCAGCGTCATGCCGCGCCCCCGGGCGGGGCCGCCCGACAGAGCGGTGCGACGCGCTAGAACGCCCCCTGCGGGCCTGGTGCTCTTCACTCTTCTTCCTCTTCATCCTGCAACAGGGAGAGACGACCGAACTCGTCCCCCCTGACGGTGCGCAGGTAGTGCAGATCCTCGTCCTGCTGGCTCAGGGTCAGCACGAAGGGAGAGAGCTCTCCCCCCGGAAAGACCAGGATCTGGGGTGTCCGCTCACGCTCGTCCCGACCCTGCTCCTGGCGTTCGTCCGACGCAGTGCGCCAGTTGAAACCTTCCAGCTCCGCCGCCAGGGTCATCCCCTCCGGCAACGTCACCGGCCCCAGCAGCTTGTCACCGGTCAGTGCGCGCCACTTGCGATCCTTGGGATCCCGGGACATAAACTGCCAGCCGTTCTCCTCGACCCGCAGCCCCAGCAGCCTGCCATCCATGACCGAATACTCCTGGGCCTGCTGCAGGGTCGCCATGAAGCGGCGCGCCTGCTTGTCGAGCTCCCGATCCCCCCTGGCGCCCCCCATGCTGAGGGTGACGGCGGTCGCCACCAGTCCCATCAACATGGCGACCAGCAACACTTCCAGCAGGGTAAAACCGGCCTGGTGACGGGCCCAAGACGCCACCTTCATTCAGGCAGCCCCGGGGGGACGCAGTGAGCACGACGCGGCGGAATCACTTATTGGAAGTCCTTCAGGTTCCAGTTGCCGATGTCGTCATCGGTCCCGGCTTCGCCGTCCATCCCCATGGAGAAGATGTCGATCTTGCCGAACTGGCCCGGGCTCAGCAGCTGGTACTGGTTGCCCCAGGGATCCTGCGGCAGGCGCTTGATGTAGCCCCCTTCACGGTAGCTGCGCGGCTCAGGGGATGCGGTCGGCTTGTTGACCAGGGCATCCAGCCCCTGCTCGGTGGTGGGGTAGCGGTTGTTGTCCAGCTTGTACATGTCGAGGGCGTTTTCCAGCGCCACTATGTCGGAGACCGCTTTTTGCTGATCCGCCTTCTCCTTGTTGCCCATCAGGTTGGGCACCACCAGGCTGGCCAGGATCCCCAGGATCACGATGACCACCATCACTTCCAGCAGGGTAAAACCCGATTGACGACGCTTTTGCATGACTGACTCCCTAACGAAATGAGATGGCATGAGCCATCAACGATTAACTGTTAAATCACGATCGTTCGATTGAATTTGCAGGTTCGAATGGCGAAGCCTATTCGGGCACCTGACCCTCACAGATTCACCATGTTGTTGAGCTCCAGGATCGGCTGCAGGATCGACATCACGATAAACAGCACCACCCCGGCCATGGAGACCACCAGCATGGGCTCGAACACCCCGAGGGCGATGTTCACCTGGGTTTCGAACTCCCTGTCCTGGTTGTCCGCCGCCCGCTCCAGCATGCTGTCGAGCTCGCCGCTCTGCTCGCCCGAGGCGATCATGTGCAGCATCATGGGCGGAAAAATTCTGGTTTCATCCAGCGACTTGCGCAGGCTGGTCCCCTCCCGCACCCGTTCGGTGGCCTCACCGATGCGCATGCGGGCATAGTCGTTGGAGAGCACTTCGCCGGCGATCTTCATTCCCTCCAGCAGGGGGACGGCGCTGGCGTTGAGGATGCTCAGAGTGCGGGCAAAGCGGGCGGTGTTGAGACCGCGGCTGACCCGGCCAACCACAGGCAGGCGCAGTATCACCTGGTGCCAGCGACGACGGCGCTTGTCGTCGGTCAGCCACCAGCGCCAGATCAGGCCGCCAATGCCAAGGAGCAGCAGGAACCAGAGGCCGTAGTGCTGCAACAGCTCGCTGGTGCCGATGAGGAAACGGGTGGTGCCCGGCAGTTGCTGGCCCATGTGTTCGAACTGGGCCACCACCTTGGGCACCACGGCGGTGAGCAGTATGGAGATGACCCCCACCGCCACCAGGGTGAGAACGATGGGATAGATCATCGCCTGCAGCAGCTTGGTGCGCATGTGCTGGCGCTGCTCGGTGTAATCGGCGAGACGGTTGAGCACCTTCTCCAGGTGACCGGACTTCTCGCCGGCCGCCACCATGGAGCGGAACAGCTGGTCGAACACATGGGGGAAGGCCCCCAGCGAATCGGCCAGGGAATACCCCTCCACCACCTTGCTGCGCACCGTCGCCACCAGGCTGCGCAGGTGGGCCTTCTCGCACTGCTCGGCGACCGCCTTGAGGGCCTCTTCGATGGTGAGACCGGCCCCCACCAGGGTCGCCAGCTGGCGGGTGATGAGGGCCAGTTCTGCGGTGGAGGCGCCACGGCGAAACAGCACGAAGCGGTTCGCCTCCCGCTTGGCCTTCTCGGTGGTCTCGTTCACCTCGAGGGGGGTCAGCCCCTGCTCGCGCAGCAACTGGCGCACCTGGCGGGCGGAATCCCCTTCCAGCACGCCGCTCTTGTTGCGCCCCTTGCCGTCGAGGGCCTTGTATTCAAATGCCGCCATCTCAGTCTTCCCGGGTCACGCGCAGCACCTCTTCGAGGCTGGTCTGCCCCTTGAGCACCTTGTCGATGCCGTCGCGGCGGATGCTGGGGGTGTGACCCCGGATCAGCCGCTCGATGGCGAGCTCGCCGCTGGCGCTGTGGATCGCCTCGCGCACCGCCTCGTCCACCACCACCAGCTCGTGGATGCCGGTCCGGCCGCGATAGCCGGTGTGGTTGCACTGCTCGCAGCCCACCGGACGCCAGATCTGCTGATCCGGCGCAAGCTCGATGCCCATGGCAACACGCTCCTGCTCGGTGACAGGGTGCGGTGCGCGGCAATCCGGGCAGAGAGTGCGCACCAGCCGCTGGGCCAGTACCGCCAGGAGCGACGAGGAGAGCAGGAAGGGCTCGATCCCCATGTCCCGCATTCGGGTGATGGCGCCGATGGCGGTGTTGGTGTGCAGGGTCGACATCACCAGGTGACCGGTGAGGGATGCCTGCACCGCGATCTGGGCGGTCTCGAGGTCACGGATTTCCCCCACCATCACCACGTCCGGATCTTGGCGCAGAATGGCGCGCAGGCCCCGGGCGAAGGTCATGTCCACCTTGCTGTTGACCTGGGTCTGGCCCACCCCTTCGAGGTCATATTCGATGGGGTCTTCGACGGTCAGGATGTTGCGATCCCGGGAGTTGATCTCCGAGAGGGCCGCATAGAGGGTGGTGGACTTGCCCGAGCCGGTCGGGCCCGTCACCAGGATGATGCCGTGGGGCTTGCGAATGAGTTCGCTGATGATGTTGCGGTTGGCCAGCGTCATGCCGAGCTGCTTGAGCTCGAGGCGCACGTTGTTCTTGTCGAGCAGTCGCAATACCACCCGCTCGCCGTAGCTGGAGGGCATGGTGGAGACCCGCACGTCGACGGCGCGGCCGCCGATGCGCAGTGAGATGCGGCCATCCTGGGGCACCCGCTTCTCGGCGATGTCCATGCGCGACATGACCTTGATGCGCGACACCAGCAAGGAGGCGAGCTTGCGATGGGGGCGCAGGATCTCCCGCAGCACCCCATCGATGCGAAAACGGATCACCAGGGCCCGCTCGAAGGTCTCGATGTGGATGTCGGACGCCTCTTCTTTTATCGCCTCGCTCAACATGGCATTGATGAGGCGAATGATGGGGGCGTCGTCGTCGGCATCCAGCAGATCCTCGCTCTGGGGCAGCTCTTCGGCCAGGGCAAAGAAGTCCATCTCGTTGCCGAGATCCTCCATCAGCTGACGCGCCTCGGAGGAGTCACGCTGATAGTGGGCCATCAGGAGCGTCTCGAACTCGTCGTTGCCAAGCTGCTCCACCGCGAAGGCACAGCCCGCCACCCGCCGCACCTCCAGCAGGGTCTGGGGGGAGATCCCCTGACGACAGAGCAGCACCGGGGTACCCTGGCGCTCGGTCAGGATGGCCCCGAAGTTGCGGGCAAACGCGAACGGCAGTTCCGGCAGGGGAGCCGGCAGCTCGCTGCCATCGAGCTGGTAGGCGGCCATCAGGGCTTGCTCTGCACGAAGGGCTGCTCCTGCACCTGGGCGCGCACGCCGGTGGCAGTCGCCTGCTGCTGTGCCTGCATTCTCTGGATCTGCTGCTGCACCTCGGGGGACATCATCACGTCCTGGCCATAGGCGGGCAGCACCTGGCGAGCCGGCGAGGTGGCATAGCCCTCTTCCGCAGCCCGGCTCAGCTGTTCGGCCCTGAACAGGGTGTACTTGTTGCTGGAGACCCCGGAGTAGACATTGGCGTCACGCAATATGGTCGGGCGGATGAAGACCATCAGGTTGCGCTTGGCGGTGGAGGTCTTGGAGGAACGGAACAGGTAGCCCAGCACCGGAATGTCCCCGAGCAGGGGCACCTTGGAGATCTGCTCCTGGGTCTGTTCGTCCATCAGGCCGCCCAGCACCACTGTCTCGCCGCTCTTGACCAGCACGGCGTTCTTCACGGTACGGGTATCGAAGGTGGGGCCCAGATTCGCGGTCCCGGTCGCCTGCTTCTGTGCCACGCTGGAGACTTCCTGCTCGATGTTGAGCAGCACGGAATCTCCTTCGTTGATCTGGGGCGTCACCACCAGCTTGGTCCCCACCGTCTTGCGCTCTATGGTGTTGAACACCTGATCGCTGGTGGTGGAGCTCTGGGAGCCGCTCTGCACCGGCACTTCCTGACCGACGTTGAAGGAGGCCTCCTTGTTGTCCATGGTGACGATGCTCGGGGTGGAGAGGATGTCGTTCTTGCTGTTGGTGGAGAGCGCCGTCACCAGCGCCGCCCAGTCTCCGTGATAGAAGCCTGCCGCCATGCCGCTGAAGCTGCCCGCCAGGGATGACAGGCCGTCGGTGTTGCCGTTGTCTTTGTAATCCTTGGCGGCGATGGCCAGGGAGCCGATGGGCAGACCGGTGTCGGTGAACTGGGTGCCGCCGCCATTGGTGTTGGCCCACTGCACCCCGAGGTTCATGCCGTCACCATCCGATATCTCGACGATGATGGCCTCCACCAGCACCTGGGCACGGCGAATGTCGAGCTTGGCGATCACCTGCTCCAGCTCGGCCATCACGTCCGGTTGGGCGGTGATCACCAGGGCATTGGTGGTCTCGTCGGCGGAGATGGCGAGCTGGCCGCCGCCGATGCTGGCGCCGCCCGTGGCCGTGGCAGCCGCCCCGCCCTTCTTGTCGGCGGCGATGCTGGAGCTGACCCCCTTGAGGACGTCCACCAGATCCTTGGCCTTGCCATATTTCAGGTAGAAGACCCGGGTGTTGCCCTGGCTCTGCAGATCCCGGTCGAGCTGGCGCACCATCTGGATGATGCGGGCACGGGCCTTGGGCTCGCCGCTGATGACCACGGAGTTGGTGCGCTCGTCGGCCACCACCTTGGGGGAGAGCAGCAGCGAGGCGTTGGCCCCCTGATTGCTGCCATCCTTGTTGAGGTTGGTCACCAGCCGCACCATCTCGCCGGCGGAGGCGAACTTGAGCTTGATGACGTCCATGTCCTGATCCCCCGCCTTGTCCACCCGGCGAACCACCTCCACCAGGCGGTTGACCACGGCGGCGCGGCCAGTGATGAGCAGCACGTTGGAGGGCTCGTAGTGGACCACGTTGCCGCCGCCGGCGTTGTCGTTGAGCTGACGCAGCAGGGGGGCCAGTTCACGGACCGAGACATTGCGCACCGGCACGACCCGGGTCACCATCTCGTCACCCACGCCGGGGTTGGTGTCATCCACCACGGGGATGGCCGAGGTCTTGGCATCCTTGGAGCGCACTACCTTGAGCACGCCGTTGTTCATGGGCACCACGGCAAAGCCGTAAACGTCGAGCACGCTCAGGAAGAACTGGTAGTACTGATCCTCGTTGAGCAGGTCATAGCTGCGCACGTTGATCTTGCCGCGCACCGATGGCTCTATGATGATGGTTTTGTTCAGGTTCTTGCCGACCGTGTTGATGAACTCCTCGATGTCGGCGTTCTTGAAACTGGCGGAATACTCGGTGGCCCAGGCAGAACCGGCCATCATCAAGGCTGCCGCCATGGTGGCCAGACGCCAGCCCTTCCCTTTATTTGTCATTCTTGGTGCTACTCCAATTCATTATTCTGACAAGCCGACATAGACGTCGTAGAGCTGTCCTTGCCGCTCGACGGTGACGGTCATTTCCGTGGCGCCCGCCACCTGCTGCATCGCCTGCATGGCCTGGGCGTTGTCACGCAGATCCAGGCCGTTGATGCTGACCGCCAGATCGTTGGCGACCAGTCCGAGTTGATTGAACAGTTCCGGATTGCGACCCGGGTTGAGGCGATAGCCGGTCATGCGACCGTCCACCCGGACCGGAGAAATATTGAGGTAATCGGTGATCTTGCCCGGGTTGCCCAGCAGTTCGCTGCGCACGGAGGAGAGCCCCTCCTGGTGGGCCGGTTTGGGCAGGGGCTTGCCATACTCTTCCCCGTCCAGCATCAGGGTCTCGTCACGGCCGTCCCGGGCGATGATGACCCGATCGGCAAACACCTGGCGTATCCTGGCCTGGGTACCGTCGATGTAGTCCCCGATGCCGTAAGAGTTCTGTGTCCCGTTGTGGGCGATGATGGCGATGGACTTGGCGGGATCCGAGCTTGCCAGCACCCCGTTGAGCTGGGCATTGAGCTGGGTTTTCGGGGCATCCGCCGCCACCGTCTCTGCCGCCTTGTCCGCCTGGGGTTGCAGCGCCTTGCCAAAGAGAGAGAGGCGGCTGAGGTTGCCAAGATCGAGGCGATCGCCGCCACTCCCCTGCACCGAGGTGACCGAGGGTTGCCAGGGGGTCAGGGGAGCGGGCTGGGCCAGTTCGTACAGGCGCCAGGTGAGCACGGCACACTGCTGGGCCAGCAACAGCAGCAGAAGCCAGAACAGGGGCTGGCTGAAACGGGAAAGTGGCATGGCCTTGCAGCGAGCCAGAAGGGAAGTCAACAAATCATCCCTGAACGGTAGCGTCATCTTTCTCAAAATTGTCTGGCATCCAAGTCGGTTGGCTATTGTGTACGGCAATGGACCCAGAGACAACCGACCGGATGGGACCAAGGGGTGAAAATTCAGTTTCCGTCACACCCGGATGCCCCCTGTTTCTATCCCGGGGCCCGCCTCTGGTATAATCAGGCACCTTTTCAGCCATCCCGGAGCCGATCCATGTCGAATCCAGCACAAAGCAGCACTCAGGTCCGTCTCGACAAGTGGCTGTGGGCCGCCCGCTTTTACAAGACCCGCTGTCTGGCGCGGGATCAGATCGACGGCGGCAAGGTGCACTACAACGGCCAGCGCACCAAGCCGGGCAAGGCGGTCGAGGTCGGCGCCCTGGTGCGATTCTGGCAAGGCCAGGACGAGCGGGAGGTGCGGGTGCTCGAGGTGAGCGAGCAGCGCAAATCCGCCCCGCTGGCCCAGCAACTCTATGAAGAGACAGAGGCCAGCCTGAAGAAACGGGCCGAAAACAGCGAAGCCCGCCGCTTCAACAGCCAGTTTGCCCCAAGCCCGGAGCGCCGACCTGACAAGCAGGAGCGACGCCAGCTTATCCGGGTCAAGCAATCCTAATCCGCGTCTGTGGCCCCTTTATGACGACAGGTGGAGGAATTAGTTCCTAACCACCTGTTTAACAATGTGTTTATTTTCCCCCAAGAACATCCTAGGAAACCATGATGAGTAACCAAGACCTCCTGTATCGCTATCTGTTCGAAGAGTACGAAGTGCGTGGGGAGCTGGTCCAGCTGGATCGTACCTACCGCCACATCATCGACGCCCAGAACTACCCGGTACAGGTGCAGCACCTGCTGGGCGAGCTGCTGGTTGCCACCAGCCTGCTGACCGCCACCCTCAAGTTCGAAGGCTCCATCACGGTGCAGCTGCAGGGGGACGGTCCGGTACGT
The DNA here is from genome assembly GCF_014168615.1 of Aeromonas sp. WP2-W18-CRE-05. Taxonomy (NCBI): domain Bacteria; kingdom Pseudomonadati; phylum Pseudomonadota; class Gammaproteobacteria; order Aeromonadales; family Aeromonadaceae; genus Aeromonas; species Aeromonas sp. WP2-W18-CRE-05. Next base: position 4,210,914 of record NZ_AP021917.1, read on the forward strand.
CTGGCCGTCATCAACGGCGACAACAACCAGCAATTGCGCGGCGTGGCACGCTATGAAGGGGAGCTGCCGACGGACGGCAAGCTGCAAAGCCTGATCGGCAACGGCCATCTGGTCATCACCATCACCCCGGATCAGGGAGAGCGCTATCAGGGCATCATCGCCCTGGAGGCCGACACCCTGGCGGCCTGCCTGGAGCACTACTTCGCCCAGTCCGAACAACTGGCCACCCGCCTCTGGATCCGCACCGGCCACCACGAGGGCGAGCCCCGTGCGGCGGGCATCCTGCTGCAGGAGCTGCCGGCCCAGAGCGAGGATCACAGCGACGATTTCGACCACCTGGTCCAGCTCACCACCACCATCAAGGACGAAGAGCTGTTCGGTCTGGACGCGGAAGAGATCCTCTACCGCCTCTACCACCAGGACAAGGTACGGGTGTTCGATCCCCAGGCCATCGAGTTCCGCTGCACCTGCTCCCGCGCCCGTTGCGAAGGGGCCTTGCTGCAGATAGACAAGGAGGAAGCGGTATCCATGGTGCAGGAGCTCGGCAAGATCGACATGCACTGCGATTACTGCGGCGCCCACTACGAATTCGACGGGATAGACATCGAAACCCTGTTCAGCAGGGCTCCCGGTAATGATGCAAACCAGTTACACTAATCAAAGGCGGGCAAAACCCGCCTTTAACTTAAATAACAAAAAAATACCCTATTTTATAAAGTTTGATGGCGATCGCTAAAAACTACCACCTAGGTGGTAGCATGAACGTCAGATAGAACCCTACACACCTCTGAACCCAGGAGAATACAATGACAATCGTGGTAGAACCCACCCTGGCCCAACAACTGAAGCTGGACCAATACGGTATCAAAAACAGCCAGGAAATCGTTCGCAACCCCTCCTATGAGCAGCTTTTCGCTGAAGAGACCCGCTCAGACCTTGAGGGCTTCGAACGTGGCGTCGTCACCGAGCTTGGCGCCGTCAATGTCAACACCGGCATCTTCACCGGCCGCTCCCCTAAAGATAAATATATCGTCAAAGATGCCACTACACAGGATACTGTGTGGTGGTCTGACCAGGGTAAAAACGATAACAAGGCGATTACCCCGGAAGTGTGGTCACATCTGAAAGGGCTGGTCACCAAACAGCTCTCCGGCAAGCGTCTGTTCGTGGTGGACGGCTTCTGCGGCGCCAACCCGGACACCCGCCTGGCGGTGCGCATCATCACCGAGGTGGCCTGGCAGGCGCACTTCGTGAAGAACATGTTCATCCGCCCGAGCGAAGAGGAGCTGAAGACCTTCAAACCGGACTTCGTGGTGATGAACGGTGCCAAGTGCACCAACCCGAACTGGAAGGAGCAGGGTCTCAACTCCGAGAACTTCGTCGCCTTCAACATGACCGAGAAGATGCAACTCATCGGCGGCACCTGGTACGGTGGCGAGATGAAGAAGGGCATGTTCTCCATGATGAACTACTTCCTGCCCCTGCGCGGCATCGCCTCCATGCACTGCTCCGCCAACGTGGGCAAGGATGGGGACGTGGCCATCTTCTTCGGCCTCTCCGGCACCGGCAAGACCACCCTCTCCACCGATCCCAAGCGTCAGCTGATCGGCGATGACGAGCACGGCTGGGATGATCACGGCGTGTTCAACTTCGAAGGGGGCTGCTACGCCAAGACCATCAAGCTCTCCGAAGAGGCCGAGCCGGACATCTACCACGCCATCCGCCGCGATGCGCTGCTGGAGAACGTGACCGTGGCTGCCGATGGCACCATCGACTTCGACGATGGTTCCCGCACCGAGAATACCCGGGTCTCCTACCCCATCTATCACATCGACAACATCGTCAAGCCGGTCTCCAAGGCGGGTCACGCCACCAAGGTGATCTTCCTGACCGCAGACGCCTTCGGTGTGCTGCCCCCGGTCGCCAAGCTGACCAAGGAGCAGACCAAGTACCACTTCCTGTCCGGCTTCACCGCCAAGCTGGCCGGTACCGAGCGCGGCATCACAGAGCCGACCCCGACCTTCTCCTCCTGCTTCGGCGCGGCTTTCCTCAGCCTGCACCCGACCAAGTACGGCCAGGAGCTGGTGAAACGGATGGAAGCGGCAGGGGCTGAAGCCTATCTGGTCAACACCGGCTGGAACGGCACCGGCAAGCGGATCTCCATCAAGGATACCCGTGGCATCATCGACGCCATCCTGGATGGTTCCATCGAGAAGGCGCCGACCAAGGTACTGCCGGTGTTCAATCTGGAAGTGCCGACCGAGCTGCCGGGCGTCAACCCCGCCATCCTGGATCCGCGAGACACTTACGCCAACCAGGCAGAGTGGGATGCCAAGGCGGCAGATCTGGCCGGGCGCTTCATCAAGAACTTCGAGCGCTTCACCGACAACGACGAAGGCAAACGCCTGGTCGCGGCGGGCCCGCAGTTGTAAGAAACGCGCCTCGCGTCTCGCAATCCCGTACCGGTCAGCCCTGCTGGCCGGTATTTTTTTGGCCGATGCGCGGCATATGGCTCCCGCCAAGCCTTGCCTTGACGGCCCTTGCGCGTTAGATTCAGCCAAACTTTATACAATATACAATTTTGCAACCTGCCCGTGACCCCAGCATGACCCCACCTTACAAGACCCGAACCCAGATGGTGATGGAGAACCTCCGCGGCCGGATATTGCGTGGCGAGTTTGCAGCGGGCGCCCCCCTGCGCCAGGACGCCATCGCCAAGGAGCTGGCGGTGAGCCGCATCCCGGTGCGGGAAGCCCTGATGCAACTGGAAGCGCAGGGGCTGGTGAAGTTCGAGGCCCATCGCGGCGCCGTGGTGACCATGCTGGATGCCTCGGCCATCGAGGAGCTCTTTTATTTGCGGGCACTGCTCGAAGCCGATACCCTGTTCCACGCCGTCGACCTGATGACGGAGGAGACCTTCGCCCAGGCGCAAGCCATCCTTGCCCAGTTTGATCTGGCGCTGGAGTCTGGCACCCAGATCGAACACTGGGCCGAGTTGAATCACCGCTTTCACGCCACCCTCTACCAGGCAGCCAATCGCCCCCAGGCACTGGAACTGATCGCCCAGATCAATCTGAGCTGCGACCGCTATGTGCGTTTCGAACTGCTGTTCGCCCAGGGCGGCGTGGACAAGGCCGAGCGGGAGCACGCCCGACTCCTTGAACTGTGCCGCGCCAGGCGCAAGCACGAGGCAGTGGTACTGCTCAAGCAACACATCGAGGCGGCAGGCCAGTCGATCAGACAGATCCTGGCAAGCGGCCACCATCAATGAACACTCACATCACCACAAGCTGGCAATAACGACATGAACCATTTCGAGATTATTGAAACCCGCGTCGCCCAGGTCAGGGCCACACTGGCCACGCTGGAGCTGGACGCCTTCATCGTTCCTCACGACGACGAGCATCTGGGGGAGTACATTCCCGCCTATGCCGAGCGGCTGGACTGGATCACGGGTTTCAACGGCTCCGCCGGGCTCGCCATCATCATGGCGCATCGGGCGGCCCTGTTCATCGACGGTCGTTATACCGTGCAGGCGCGCATGCAGGCGCCGGCCGAGCTGTTCGAGCTTCTCCACCTCAATGAAGACCCCCACGTGCAGTGGCTGGCGGAGCAGTTGCCCTCAGGCTCCCGGGTCGGTTTCGATGCTCGCCTGCACAGCCTGGCCTGGTATCAGAACGCCAACGCCGTGCTGGCCGATCACGGCATCGAGCTGGTGCGCATCGACGAGAACCCCATCGATCTGCACTGGAGCGATCGTCCCGCTCCGACCAAGAGCCCTGTCATCCTCTACAGCGAGGAGCTGGCGGGCCAGTCCAGCCAGGCCAAGCGCGAAATGCTGGCCAGCGATCTGCGCAAGCGCGGGCTGGATGCGGTGCTGCTCACCCAGGCCGAGCCCATCAACTGGCTGCTCAACCTGCGTGGTCGCGACGTGGAACGCCTGCCGGTGGTGCTGGGCTTTGCGGTGCTCTACGCCAACACCACCATGGATTTCTTCGTCGATACCGACAAGATCGACTGCTTCGCCTTCAGCCAGCACGTGGGACAGGATGTCTCCGTCTACCCCATCGACAAGCTGGGTGACGTGTTGCAGCGCATCGGCGAGGATCAGCAGAAGGTGCTGGCCGACCCCAACACCGCCAACGCCTGGACCCAGCTCGTGATGGAAGAGGCAGGCGCCATTCTGGTGGCCGGCCAGGATCCCACCATGCTGCCCAAGGCGTGCAAGAACCCCGTGGAGCTGGCCGGCATGCGTGCCGCCCACCTGCGCGACGGCGTTGCCGTCACCCGCTTCCTGGCCTGGCTGGATCGCCTGATCGCCAGCGGCGAGTTCGACGGTGTGGACGAAGGCACCCTGGCCGACCAGCTGGAAGCCTTCCGCCACGAGCAGGAGCACTATGTGGAGCCGAGCTTCGACACCATCTCGGCACTCGGCCCCAACGCCGCCATGTGCCACTACCGCCACACCAACGGTACCCCGCGGGCCTTCGGCCAGGACAGCATCTATCTGGTGGACTCCGGCGCCCAGTACCTGGACGGCACCACCGACATCACCCGCACCGTCAAGGTGGGTGAGGTGACCGACGAGCACAGGGCCATGTTTACCCGGGTGCTGCAGGGTCATATTGCCCTGGATCAGGCCCGCTTCCCCCGCGGTACAGCCGGCATCCAGCTCGACGTGCTGGCCCGCATGCCCCTGTGGCAGGCCGGCTACAACTACGACCATGGCACCGGCCACGGGGTCGGCCACTTCCTCAGCGTGCACGAAGGCCCGCAGCGCATCGCCCCCAAGGGCAGCCTGGTGGCCCTGCAGCCGGGCATGGTGCTCTCCAACGAGCCGGGCTACTACCGGGAAGATGCCTTCGGCATCCGCTGTGAAAACCTGGTGGTGGTGACCGAACAGGAGGCCCGTGGCGAGCTGCCGATGCTGGGCTTCGAGCGACTGACCTATGTGCCGTTCGACATCCGCCTCATCGATCGCAGCCTGCTGAGCCCGGCGGAGTTCCGCTGGATCAACGAATACCATGCGGAGGTCTACCGCCGTCTGAGTCCGCTGCTGGAGGGCGAGGATCTCGCCTGGCTGGAGCAGGCAACCAGCCTCCTCTGATGACACAGGGCCTGCGGGCCCTGTTTCTTTATCTGCGGCATGCCACAAATGCCCCCCTTGCATAGACTCCCCGCCCCTTCTACCCTGTGCCTCCTTTTTGGCTGCCCCGCAGCAGAGACCCGATGAGAGGAGCCCCGATGCACTCGTCCCCCGTATTGCGCCTTGCCACCCACACCGACATGCACGCCATCTGGCAGATAGATGCCGATGTCTTCGGCGAGGATGTCTACCCCGGTTTCTTCTTTCGCCAGGCCATGGATCTGTGGCCCGAACTGCTGGTCGTCGCGGAGCGGGAAGGCCGGCTACTGGGCTATGCCCTGGGGGGACTTGGTCAGGATCGGTCGCAGGGCTGGCTGCTCTCCCTCGCGGTGCGCCCCGAAGCGCGTGGCTTCGGCCTGGCCGAGCAAATGATGTTGCAGGTGGAGCAGGGACTGCTGAAACTGGAAGTTGAGCGGGTCAGACTGACCGTTGATCCCGCCAATCCGGCCCAGCGCCTCTACTTCAGGCTGGGTTATCAGCAGTTGGCAGAAGAGAGAGGCTACTTCGGGCCGGGCGAGGATCGCCTGCTGCTGGAAAAAGCCCTGACCTGACCATCCGCCACCGGCACGGGAGCCTTCCGGCCACATAATTGGTTACACTTTGCGGGTTTAATGCGCAATCTGGTTGGCGTAAAGTGCAATTCATCACCAGATTAATCCGATGCCCGCCCAGGAGGCCCATCATGTTCAAACGTATTGCTCTCGTCACCCTGCTGGCGGCCACCACCGCCATCACCGGCTGTGCCAACAGCGACGTCTACTCCGGCGATGTCTACACCAAGGATCGCGCCAAGCAGGTACAGACCGTCAGCTATGGCACCATCCTCTCCACCCGCCCCGTCAAGATCCAGGCCGATGAGAACTCCCTGATCGGCACCATTGGCGGCGCCGTGGTCGGCGGCCTGCTCGGCAGCACCATAGGCGGCGGTCGTGGCAGTGACATCGCGGCAGCCGGTGGCGCCATCGCGGGTGCGGCGGCCGGCAAGGCGGCAGGGGACAAACTCAACCAGGTTGACGGGGTCGAGCTCGAGATCAAGAAAGAGAACGGCGAATCCATCGTGGTAGTACAAAAGGCCAGCCCCACCTTTGTGCCTGGTGCCCGGGTCCGCATGACCCAGGGCAACGGCACGATCAACGTGGCCGTGGTGAACTGATAGCGCCGCTCAAGGTGCAACTGCCATAAAAAAGGTGAGCCCGGGCTCACCTTTTTGCGCTCTGCACTACAGAGGATTCACGCCCCCAGATGCAGCCAGGCCGCGATGGACAGCTGCAGGCCCACCAGGTCGGCATGGTGGAACAGGGCATGCAGTGATGCACGATCCCCGGCCACCTGCGTCATCAGACGCTGTTGCGCCTGCAGGTCGGCCAGCCAGGAGGGGGGCACCGTCAGCGTGCCTGCCGCCTCGGCAACCAGGGATACCCCCTCGAGCAGGGCATGCAGCGCCCGTTGTTGTTCGCCAGCATCGTCACTCTCGAGCCAGAGCTGCTCATGATACTGCCAGTGCTGCATACCCAGGGTAATGCTGGCCTTCTGAGCTTTGCCCTCAATCCTTTGCAGGGGCTGCACGGCCAGTGGCTTGCCAAGCCCAGCCAGCCTGTATCCGCGCTGCGCCTTGGACTGGGCACCCAGCCGCAATCCTCCCAGCGCCGCCAGCTTGCTCGCCAGGGTGAACAGGGCGCGGGCATCGCCGGATTTCAGCTCCAGCTCCAGCTCGTCGATCCCGGTACGCCCCAGGGCACCGGCAATCTCCCCCTGATCCCAGGCCAGCTCGATCTCGGCATCTCCGAATGCGATCAGCCAGTGGCGGCGCAGGAAATCGGTGCTGAACTGGGCCACCAGACGGCTCTGGAGTTCATCGCGCACCGCCAGACTCGGCCAGATATCGGCAGGAAAGGCAGACAGGGTCGGAATGGTGCCCTCCACCGGGGCGTTGTACTCGGGTCTGGCGTGCAATCCGCCCACGACCTGCCCCCGGCACTTGATGGTCTGCTCGGAAAAATCATCGCTGCGACGAATGCGCAACCCCATCTCGAGCCCACGCAAACCCAGATCGGGCGTGTCGAAATAGACGTTGCCAAGAGCGGCTTGATTGGAAGAAATAATCTCTAGTGAATTCAGAAGGTTGGAGAGGGATTCTTGAATATTGCTGGTGACGAAAAACTTTATCTCGATCTCAGTTTGCATAGTCATTCCGGGCTGGCGGGCAACTTTGGGGGGCATGTTCAGGGTCGCGAGGATATAATGCCAGCGACAGTTCACGATTAATTCACGGTTTTATTGATGGCACAGTTCGGTTACCATGCGCCCCTCATAAAATCGTATCGAGTGTTTTTTCACCGACACAGGTTTGGCCATGCCAGTAAATACTATTTTGGGTCTTTTTGCCAAGTCCCCCATCAAGCCGCTGCAGAAGCATATCGTCAAGGTTCACGTGTGCTGCGAACAGCTCATTCCCTTCTTTGATGCCGTTGCCGAAGACCGCTGGGAAGATGCCGAGAAGATCCGGCAACAGATCGCCCAGCTGGAAAAAGAAGCGGACATCCTCAAGCGCGAAATCCGCTTGAAACTCCCCCGCGGCCTGTTCCTGCCGGTCGCCCGTACCGATCTGCTGGAGCTCTTGACCCAGCAGGACAAGATTGCCAACCGTGCCAAGGATATTTCCGGCCGCATGCTTGGCCGCAAGATGGAATTCCCCACCGAGATGCGCGCCGATTTCATGGCCTATCTCAAACGCTGTATCGATGCGACCGCCCAAGCCGAAAAAGCCATCGGAGAACTCGATGAGCTGCTCGAAACCGGCTTTAAAGGACGTGAAGTTGAAATGGTTGCCGAGATGATCCACCAGCTGGATCTCATCGAGGACGATACTGACACCATGCAGATCGGACTGCGCCAACAGCTGCAAGCCGTTGAGCACAAATACAATCCGATCGACGTTATGTTCCTCTACAAGATCCTCGAATGGGTAGGTGACCTGGCTGATCAGGCAGAGCGCGTTGGCGCCCGTCTGGAATTGATGCTGGCTCGTTCGTAATCGACTGACTGGGTAAACACTACTAATGGACATTATCGCAAATTACGGCACCACCCTGGTGCTCGTGGCGGCCTTGTTCGGCTTTTTGATGGCCTGGGGCATTGGTGCGAACGACGTCGCCAACGCCATGGGCACATCGGTCGGCACCAAGTCCCTGACCATCCGTCAGGCGATCATCATCGCCATGATCTTCGAGTTCGCCGGTGCCTATCTGGCCGGTGGCGAAGTGACGGCCACCATCCGCAGCGGCATCATCGACAGCAACGCCTTTGCCGACACGCCGGATCTGCTCGTGCTCGGCATGATCGCCTCCCTGCTGGCTGCGGGTCTGTGGCTGATCCTGGCCTCCTATTTCGGCTGGCCCGTCTCCACCACCCACTCCATCATCGGCGCCATCGTGGGCTTCGCCGTGGTGAGCATCGGTCCGGAAGCGGTACAGTGGAACAAGTTTGGCGGCATCGTCGGCTCTTGGATCATCACGCCGGCCATCTCGGGCATCATCGCCTACTTCATGTTCATCAGCGTGCAGAAGCTCATCTTCAACACGGACAACCCCCTGGACAACGCCAAGCGCTATGTCCCCTTCTACATGTTCCTGACGTCCCTGGTCATCTGCCTGGTCACCATCAAGAAGGGGCTGACCCACGTCGGTCTGCACCTGAGCAATGGCGAGGGCGTCCTGCTCTCCGTCGCCATCTCCATCGCGGTGGCGTTTGCCGGCTGGATCTATATCCGCGGCCAGCAGTACAACCCGAAAGATGACAGCAAGATGCACTTCGCCAACGTGGAGAAGGTGTTCGGCATCCTGATGATCATCACCGCCTGTGCCATGGCCTTCGCCCACGGCTCCAACGACGTGGCCAACGCCATCGGTCCGCTCTCTGCAGTCGCCTCCATCGTGGCGGCCGGCGGCGAGATCGGCGGCAGCTCCCACATCGCCTGGTGGATCCTGCCCCTTGGCGGCATCGGCATCGTCATCGGTCTGGCCACCATGGGCGAGAAGGTGATGGCGACCGTCGGCACCGGCATCACCCACCTGACCCCGAGCCGTGGCTTCGCCGCCCAGCTGGCCACCGCCGCCACCGTGGTGATCGCCTCCGGCACCGGTCTGCCCATCTCCACCACCCAGACCCTGGTCGGTGCCGTCATGGGCGTCGGTCTGGCACGGGGCATCGCGGCCCTGAACCTGGGCGTGCTGCGCAACATCGTGGTCTCCTGGGTCATCACCCTGCCCGCGGGCGCCATCCTGGCCATCGCCATCTTCTACGTGCTGCAGGCCTGCTTCTCCTGAGCAGCCCACGCCGCACGACAAAAAGCCCGGGTCATTGACCCGGGCTTTTTTATGCTTCGCCCATATTACGCCGTCGATTGAGCGTCGATCGGCTGCGGCGTTTACTCCTCGATGAAGGTCCACTCGTCGCGCACCCGGCTGATGGCATCAAGCCGCCGCTTGGCAAGCTGCTCGCGGATTGCCTCCCCTTTGAAGCCGGCCGCCACTATCTCCTTGACCGGCACAGCCTGCGCCGTCTCCAGGGCCTCGGCGACATAGTCCGGCTGACTGTAGACCTTCTCTTCGAAGCCGGTACGACCGTGGAAGTCGGCGCGACAGGCATCGAGCAGCTGGGCAAAGCGCTCCGGTCTGCGCCAGGCATCGGCCTTGTCGAATACCTTGAGCAGGGTCGCGGGCTTGAGCTCGAAGGCAATGTGGATATGGGTGTGCAGGTCGCTCACCAGCAGTGCCAGATCGCGACACTCGTTCGGCACCCGGAAGCGCTCGCAAAAATCCCGAATGAGCGGCAACCCCTTCTGACCATGGCCGTGATGGCTCGGCCAGAAGGCGGGCGGAGTCAGCCCCTTGCCAAAGTCGTGGCAGAGGGACGCGAAGCGCACGGTCAATTCGGGGGAGAGACGACATGCCTGCGCCAGCACCATCATGGTGTGGATGCCGGTGTCGATCTCCGGGTGCCATCTGGCAGGGGCCGGCACCCCGAACAGGGCATCGAGCTCGGGGAAGAGCGCCTTGAGTGCGCCGCATTCGCGCAGCACCTCGAAGAAGATCTGGGGTGTCGGCCCCAGCAGCACTTTTTCCAGCTCCTTCCAGACCCGCTCCGGGGTCAGGTGGGCCGGCTCTCCAGCCTCCGTCATCTCGCGCATCAGCCCCAGCGTCTCGGGGGCCACCACGAACCCCTGGGCATGGAAACGGGCGGCGAAGCGCGCCACCCGCAGGATGCGCAGGGGATCCTCGGCAAAGGCCGGCGAGACATGGCGCAGCAACCGCGCCTCCAGATCCTGCACGCCGCCGTAGGGATCGTGCAGTTGCCCGTCCTCATCTTCGGCGATGGCGTTGATGGTGAGATCCCGACGCAGCAGATCCTGCTCCAGCGTCACCTCGGGGGCGGCATGGCAGACGAAGCCGGTGTAACCCTGCCCCTGCTTGCGCTCGGTGCGCGCCAGGGCGTACTCCTGCTGGGTTTTGGGGTGAAGAAAGACTGGAAAGTCTCGGCCCACCTGGGTGAATCCAAGACCCAGCATCTGCTCCACCGTGGCGCCGACCACCAGGTGATCCCTGTCCCCCTGGGGCAATCCCAACAGGCGATCCCGCACCGCCCCTCCGACCAGATAAATCTGCACGCGCACTCTCCCTCGATAAACTTACCCCGATGATACCGCTTTTGGCCAAGAGAGACGATGTGCACCCGTCGCACCGGGCTCTCCATCACTCGGCCGGGCGGCTGCTTCCCGCCATCGTCCCGGGCGACTCAGCCCGTGGTTCGAGCCAGCTCCCCTTATGGTATCCGGGTCTTTGACATCCCTTTTGGGAGGCTTTAACCTGCCGCCCATAACAATGGAATGGATCCTTATGTACACACAGTTCTTCGGTCTGTCGGAGCCCCCGTTCTCCATCTCGCCCAACCCCAAATACCTCTATATGAGCGAGCGTCACGGGGAGGCCCTCGCCCACCTCAACTACGGGTTGCAGGACGGTGGCGGCTTCGTGCTGCTGACCGGGGAAGTGGGTACGGGAAAGACCACCGTCTCCCGCTGCCTGCTGCAGCAATTGCCCGCCGACACCGAGATCGCCTACATCCTCAATCCCTCTCTGACCGAGCGGGATCTGCTGGCCGCCATCTGCGACGAATTCCAGTTGCCCTACGGCGAAGAGGCCAGCCTCAAGCAATTGTTCGACCTTATCCGGGATCATCTGCTGGCGAATCTGGCGGCAGGCAAGCGCAGCGTGGTGCTGGTGGATGAAGCCCAGCACCTGCTGCCCGGCGTGCTGGAGCAGTTGCGACTGCTCACCAATCTGGAGACAGACGAGAAGAAACTGCTGCAGGTGGTGCTCATCGGCCAGCCCGAGCTGCAACAGATGCTGCGCCAGCCCCTGCTGCGCCAGCTGGCCCAACGGATCACCGCCCGCTATCACCTGCTGCCGCTGTCGCGCCAGGATGTGGATGCCTATGTCCGCTTCCGGTTGCAGGTGGCAGGCTGCGTCCAGCCCATCTTCACCCCCAGGGCCATCCAGACCCTGCATCGCCTCTCCGGAGGCATTCCCCGTCTCATCAACCTCATCTGCGACCGCGCCCTCATCGCCGCCTTCGCCCGTGGCAGCCACAAGATAGTGCACGGGGACATCAGCCAGTCCGCGTATGAGGTGAGCGGCATTCGCGACGAGGGAAGCTGGCAATCCGGCCTCACGGTCGCCCTGGTGGGCGCCCTGCTGGTCGCCACCGGCTGGTGGGGCTGGCAATTCTTCGGATTCTTCCCAGCCCGCCCCCTGGTCAAGGTCGAGGTACCGGTCAAGGTGGATGACACGCCGGAGCAGCAAGCCCAGCTGACCCGCGCCATCAATCAGGCGCTAGAGCCGGACGTCGCCATGCAGAATCTCTACAAGGTATGGGGCTACCAGGCCGAGCTGGAGGAGGCAACCTGCGACAATGCCCCCCGTGCGGGCCTGCGCTGCCAGGAGGGAGAAGCCTCCCTGGCGCAATTGCAGGCGCTGCAATACCCGGCCCTCATCAGCCTCACCGACGAGACCGGCGGCCTCTATTACGCCACCCTGGTCAGCCTGGGGGCGGACAAGGCTTCCCTGCTCATCGGCAACCAGAGCTGGCAGGTGGACAGGCAGTGGCTCTCCGACGCCTGGGGCGGCAGCTATACCCTGCTCTGGCGCATGCCCAGGGGCAACGTGCCCCTGATAGCGAACAATGCGGGGGCTGCCCAGGTGCAGTGGCTGGACAACGCCCTTAGCCGCGCCATGCAGCAACCCGATCGCAAGGTGAGCCGCTTTGATGCCACCCTCAAGAACAAGCTGCAACAGTTCCAGCGCGAGCAGGGACTGACCCCGGACGGCATCGCCGGCAGCAACACCCTGCTGCGGCTGAATGTGGCCTCCGGCGAACCCATGCCCAGGCTGGAGGATGAATCCCTGCGAGCCAGCACGCCGGTCGATCTCGACAGCGTGGCAGATGATGAGACGGATCCCATGGTCGAGGAGGCCTCCTGATGTCCACCCTGCTCAAGGCCCTGCGCCGGGCCGACCAGCCCCAGTTCACCCCCCATATGCCGCTCATGGGTCTGCCCGTAAGCCAGGAGGAGGAGCCCAACCGCCGCTGGATCTGGTGGGCCCTGGTGCCCCTGGCCCTGGTGATGGGCGCCGCAGCCAACTATGGCTGGCACCTCTATCACCTCAAACCCGTGGAACAGCAGGTCGAAGTGAAGGAAGTGGTGACTCCCCCCTTCGTGCGGGTCGAACCCAGGCCCATGATCACCCGGCCGCTGCCGCCCCCCCTGCCGGAGCCCGTGGTCGCTCCAAGACCTGCCGCAACCCCGGCTGCGACTACCGCAAACCAGGGGGGACAGAGTCTGGCAGAACGGCTGATGGCCGCCCTCAACAACACGCCGCTGGTGGAAGAGAGTGCGCCACAGGCTCAGGTCCAGACCAGTGCCATCCCCCTCGGCGCCCTGGCTCCGGCCTTGAAACAGCAGGTGCCGTCCCTGACCTATGGTGCCCACAACTACTCCTCCGACCCTGCCAAGCGGGCCGTCGTGCTCAATGGACGGGAGTGGCGCGAGGGCAATGAGGTAGCCCCCGGCGTCATCCTGGCAGCCATCGCCCAGGACTACATCGTCCTGCAGGTCGGCGGCCAGTATGCCAGCCTCAAGGCGCTGCAAGACTGGCGCGGCTGATCTGCCGGCATCCGGTGGCCCTCCCCCGGGAGGGTCAGCGCCCATTCTGAGGGAGCCCGAGAGCTCCCCTTTTTAATCAATAACCTACACTCGACCATTGCCATGCGCCGGGTCGGGGATCGCCCTCCTGATGGCGGGCGGACTTATCATCAGAACATGAGCACACTGTGAGCCACTCAGACAACACCACCTTCGCCACCCGCATTCTGGACTGGTACCAGATCCACGGCCGCAAGACCCTGCCCTGGCAGCAGGACAAAACCCCCTACCGGGTCTGGGTCTCCGAGATCATGCTGCAACAGACCCAGGTTGCCACTGTCATCCCCTATTACGAGCGGTTCATGGCCCGCTTCCCCGACGTGCTGGCCCTGGCCAACGCCCCCATCGACGAGGTGCTGCATCACTGGACCGGGCTTGGCTACTACGCGCGCGCCCGCAACCTGCACAAGGCTGCCCAGCAGATCCGCGATCTGCACGGCGGCCTCTTTCCGGAACAACTGGAAGAGGTGATGGCCCTGCCCGGCATCGGTCGCTCCACCGCCGGGGCCGTGCTCTCCCTCTCTCTGGGCCAGCCCCACGCCATCCTGGATGGCAACGTGAAGCGGGTACTTACCCGCTGGCTGGCGCTGGCGGGCTGGCCGGGCCAGAAGCAGGTCGAGCACGATCTCTGGGAGCTGGCGACCCGCCTCACCCCGCGCGTCGGGGTGGCCCAGTACAACCAGGCCATGATGGACATGGGGGCCACCGTCTGCACCCGCAGCAAGCCCGCCTGCGAGCGCTGCCCGGTGCAGGCCGATTGCCAGGGGCTGTCGCAGGGCAACCCCACCTCCTACCCTCACAGCAAGCCGAAGAAGAGCATTCCGGCACGCAACGGCATTATGCTTATCATCCGCCACGGCGATCAGCTGCTGCTGGAGAAGCGTCCGCCGCAAGGGATCTGGGGCGGGCTTTACTGCTTCCCGCAGGTGGAATCCCTCACCGAGGTGACCGGACGACTGCGGGAGTTGGGGCTGGAGGATGCCGCCTATCAGGAGCTCGCTGGATTTCGTCACACTTTCAGCCACTTCCACCTCGATATCCGCCCTTTGCTGATCGAAATGGCTGTTCCGCCCGCCCCCCTGCTCATGGAAGCGGATACCCGACTCTGGTATAACTTACGCCATCCTGCCGAGGTGGGATTGGCGGCGGCCACGGCCCGTCTGCTCGCCTACCCGGACTTACAACCAGACTTGCAACCACAGAGGTCAACATGAGCCGTACCGTATTTTGCCTGCGCCTGAAGAAAGAAGCGCCGGGTCTCGATTTCCAACTCTACCCCGGTGAACTCGGCAAGCGGATCTTCGACAACATCAGCAAGGAAGCCTGGACCGAGTGGCAGAAGAAGCAGGTCATGCTGATCAACGAGAAGAAGCTGAACATGATGAATCTCGAGCACCGCCAGTTGCTGGAAAAAGAGATGGTCAGCTATCTGTTCGACGCGGGTGAAGTCCAGATCGACGGTTACACCCCTCCCAGCCAGTGAGCGGGAATCGAGTCAAAGGGCCAGCGTCCCCCTGAGTCGTCAATATGCCGCAGGGTGACACCAATCCTGGCTCAGGCCAGTCAGTGACGGGCGGCCCCACCGCCCGGTTTGAGGATCTTATGGGTCGTTTTTTTGGGCTGCTGTGCGCCCTGCTGTTTCTCTCTGCCTGTTCATCCACACCCCAGACCAGCGGGAGTGGCGATGATGATCTGGTCAACGGCAAGGACGTGCGCGGTTTTGAACACATGATCAGTGCGCTCTCCCATAACGTGAACGAGATATGGGGGCGCGAGGCGCTGTTCGCGGGCAAGTTTGACTACGTCAAATACACGGATCAGTACAAGAGCCGCGCCCACATCGATTTCTCCAGCGGTCACATCATGGTGGAGACCGTCTCGGGTCTGGATCCCCGCGCCCACCTGCGTCGCGCCATCATCGAAACCCTGCTGACCCCGGACGATCCGGCAGAGGTCGACCTCTATTCGGACCGTGAGATCATGCCAGGTGGCGAGCCCTTCCTCTATGGCCAGGTGCTGGACAACCAGGGACAAGCGATCCGCTCCAGCTGGCGTGCAGAGCGTTATGCCGACTATCTGATCGCCAACGCGATGAAGAAGCGCACCCTCGGGATCCGCAACATCTTCTTCATCGACATTCCCATGGTGGCCAACCACGAAGACAGGCGCGGCTACAAATACGCCAGCATCATCCGCGACGCCTCCCGCAAGTACGGGGTCGCCGAGAGTCTCATCTACGCGGTGATCAAGACCGAGAGCAGCTTCAACCCCTATGCGGTCAGCCACGCCAACGCCTATGGCCTGATGCAGGTTATCCCGGCTACCGCTGGGCGGGATGTCTATGTGAGGGTCAAGGGCAAGGATGGCCAGCCGACCAGGGAAGATCTGTTCAATCCGGCCTACAACATCGATGTGGGGACCGCCTACCTGCACCTGCTGCAGACCGTCTATCTGGCGGATATCCAGGATCCCCAGTCCCGCCGCTATGCGGTGATCTCCGCCTACAACGGTGGTGCGGGAGGGGTGCTCAACACCTTCTCCAACGATCGCAAGGCGGCCCCCGGCATGATCAACCGCCTCTCCCCCGAGGCCGTCTATCAGGTACTGACCGAACAACATCCCAAGGCAGAGGCTCGCCGCTATCTCTACAAGGTCAATCAGGCCGAGAAGGGGTTCAAGCGAACCGTCGCAAGCCGGGCTGGCTGATGGCATGCAAGAAGGGCGCTCCTGGAGCGCCCTTCTCATTTACTGTGGCCAGAAAGCTTACTTGGCGATGAAGCCACCCTTGCTCAGGGGCGCTGCCCCCACCTTCTCCAGGTGTTCCACCTCGACTTCGGTCTTGTTCCAGCTGTGGTCCACCTCGCCGCGCACGCGGATCAGATCGTCAGGGCCCACCTCGGTACCGCGCCACACGTCACCATCCACCTCCACTTCCACCTCGCCGCTGTCGTCACGGAACAGGTAGTTTTCGCCACCCAGGTGTTTGACCAGCTTGCCTTCCAGGGTCACCCACTGATCATCGGCCACGTCTTTCAACTGGGCGACCGATACCTTGTTCTGCTCCTTGGGGCCGGTGTAGGCCGCCATGGCGAAGGAAGAGACGGACATCAGGGCCACCAGGGCGATTGCTTTTGCGTTGTTCATTTCATGCTCCTGTCTTTGCGGTATGAGGGCATCTTGCCCGGGGGCTCGTGAAACAAACGTGAAGCCTCCCCATTCAGGGAGGAGTGATGTGATCGCAAGCGATTAAATGGCCACGGCATGCTGCAATAATGTATTCGAGTGGATACCTTTTCACCTGGCCATGCGGGTTCCCAGCCCGCCGCCATCGAGGAACAGCCCGCAGGCCCGCCCTGCCCCATCCATGAGAACAGCTACATGAACAAATGGCTTTTGTGTTTATTGGGACTCTTCGCCCTCACGGTCCATGCCGCCGAGACGCGTCCCCCCTTCTCCCGCATCGTGATGTTCGGCGACAGCCTCTCCGACACCGGCAAGATGTACACCAAGATGCGCGGTTACCTCCCTTCCAGCCCGCCCTACCATCAGGGCCGCTTCTCCAACGGCCCGGTCTGGCTGGAGCAGCTCAACCAGCACTTCCCGGGCCTCGCCATCGCCAACGAGGCGGAAGGGGGCGCCACTGCCGTGGCCTACAACAAGATCTCCTGGAATCCCAAGTATCAGGTCATCAACAACCTGGATTACGAGGTGACCCAGTTCCTGCAAAAGGACAGCTTCAAGCCCGACGATCTGGTGATCCTCTGGGTCGGTGCCAACGATTACCTGGCCTATGGTTGGAACACCGAGCAGGATGCCAAGCGGGTGCGCGATGCCATCAGCGATGCGGCCAACCGCATGGTATTGAACGGCGCCAAGCAGATTCTGCTGTTCAACCTGCCTGATCTGGGCCAGAACCCCTCGGCCCGCAGCCAAAAGGTGGTCGAGGCAGCCAGCCATGTCTCCGCTTACCACAACCAGCTGCTGCTGAACCTGGCACGCCAGCTGGCCCCCACCGGCATGGTGAAATTGTTCGAGATCGACAAGCAGTTTGCCGAGATGCTGCGCGAGCCGCAGAACTTCGGCCTGAGCGACACCGAGCACGCCTGCTATGGCGGCGGCTATGTGTGGAAGCCGTTTGCCTCCCGCAACGCCGCCACCGACAGTCGACTGGCCCCCTTCAATCCCGAGGAGCGCCTGGCCATCGCTGGCAACCCCCTGCTGGCTCAGGCCGTCGCAACGCCCATGGCGCGCCGCAGTGCGGGCGAGCTGAACTGTGAAGGCAAGATGTTCTGGGACCAGGTCCACCCCACCACAGTGGTACACGCCGCCCTGAGCGAGCGGGCTGCCGCCTTCATCGAACAGGAGTACGAATTCCTCCCTCGATAACGGAGGCCATCCTGCCAGGGCCGGCGCCTAGCCGGCCCTCTTGCCGACAAGGGAAAGCAACCCATATGACACCCATCACAGATTCGAGTCACGGTTCCCCGGCGGTCTTCTGTCTCCACTATGATGCAGATGGATATCACAATATGTTTTATATCAGTTGCTTGTAGATCGAGAAAAGCGAGCTACGTTTAAACGTGTTGTGGTCGAACACAGGCCCAACCCACGAGGCGAGGCGACATGAATTCGCGCTCCCCACACACAAGATTGCAGAGGCATCTATGAACAAAACACTGATTACCTTGCTGGTTTCAGGCTTGCTTGCGGCCAACGCCCAGGCAGCCGGACAAGACAACACCTGGTATGGCGGTGCCAAACTGGGTTGGTCCAACTTCTACGGTGTCGATGAAAGCAACGCCATCGCCATCACCGACAAAGACGACGATGAAGTCGGCGCCGGTGCCTTCGCCGGTTACCAGATCAACCAGAATCTGGGTGTCGAACTCGGTTATGACTACCTTGGCAAGCTCAAGTACAGCGGCACCCGCAATGGCGCGGCCTTCAATGACTCCGTGCAAGCCCAGCTGGCCCAGCTCACGCTGAAACTGGGGTTCCCGGTTGCGGACAATCTGGACCTTTACGGCCGTGTCGGGGGCGGCTATGGCTGGACCGACAGCGATCAGCTGGAAAACGACAGCCGCTTCACCTTCGTCGGCGCGCTCGGTGCGGAGTATGCCCTGAGCCTGGATTGGGCAGCCCGCCTCGAATACCAGTACAGCACCCCGTATGGCAGCCGTGACGATACCGGCCTGCGCATGGACAACGGCCTGCTCTCCCTGGCCGCCGTCTATCGCTTCGGTCAGGTTGCACCGGCTCTGCCGGTCGCAGCTCCCGCCCCCGCGCCCGAGCCCGTGATGGTCGACAAGCAGTTCACCCTGAGCTCGGACGTGCTGTTTGACTTCAACAAGGCCACCCTCAAGCCCCAGGCCGGGCAGGCCCTGGATACCCTCTACAGCCAGATTGAAGAGGCCAGGCCCAAAGACGGGTCGGCCACCGTCATCGGCTATACCGACCGCATCGGCTCCGAGGCCTACAACCAGAAGTTGTCCGAGCAGCGTGCCCAGACCGTGGCCGATTACCTGATTGGCAAGGGCCTGCCGGCCGACAAGGTCAATGTGGAAGGGCGTGGCAAGCAGTCTCCCGTCACCGGCGACAGCTGCACCAGCAAATCCAAGCGCGAGCTGATCGTCTGCCTGGCCCCGGATCGCCGGGTAGAGGTCAAGGTACAGGGCGTCTCGGAAGTACAGCAATAACGACGACCCCAAACAAAACGGGAGGCCATGGCCTCCCGTCTTTTTTTATACTTCCTCAGCTGCGCGTGCGCACATCCGCCGCAATCTGATCGAGCAACAGTTGCCAGCCCTGCCCCAGCTCGTTCACCAGGGCGCCATACCCATCGGCAGGCAGCACCCGCTCCTGCTGGAAGGGAACATCTCTCAACACGACCCCCTCCTCCGTCAGCAGGCGCCAGCGACCGCTGAGCAGGGCGCGGCCGTCGTGCCGCCCCTGGAAACGCTCGACCGAGATACTCAGCACAGGCCCCTTGCGGGCCCCGTCCTGACGCACCACCCAGCCAGGCAAGCGGCTGGAGAGGCCATTGAGGGTCAACTGGTTCAACTGGGCATCGAGGGAACCTGCCCAGCGATGGTACTCGGCAAAGTGCAGCTCCTTTCCCTCCAGCTGATAGACCAGGCTCATCCGGTCAAGCTGACCGGACAGGGCGACGGGCCGCAGCACCAACTGGTGCTGCGGCTGCGCCGTGGTGACACTCGACGGCGCCGTGTCGGCATCCAGCGAATAGTAATGCAGCGTCGTCGGCGCACTGCCACATCCCGCCAGCAGGCCCAGCAAGGCCAGCGTCATCATCCGTTTTTTCATCATTTTCCTCGCTTGGGCTCGGGATCCCGCGGACGAGCGCGGTCAAAGATCAGCGAACTCGGCTGCTCGTTCAGTGAATGGACCAGAGGTTGCAACTCGCTCATCAGCTGGTTGAGGGATTGCACCGACTGACGCAGCTCCTGATTGGTCTGGGAACCGGCATCATAGGTCTGCAACGTCTCCTGCAACTGCTTGAGGCTCTGGTTGAGGGAGGCCGGCAACTGCTGGGTCGACTGCTGACCGGTAAACTGCTCCAGATTCGCACTCACGGCACTGACATGCTTGAGCGTCTTGTCCAGCGTCATCAGGGTGCTGTTGACCTGAGTGAGGGTGGTGGCCATGTCCATGTCGACGAACTTGTCGAGGATGAGATTCACCTTGCGTTCGATCTGATCCAGCCCGGCCTGGGCAGTCGGGAAGACCTGATAGCCCGCCATCTTGAGCGGCTGATAGACAGGCGCATCCGGATAGAAGTTCAGATCGATCACCTTGCCCCCCGTCAGCAGGCTGGCGGTCTTGAGGCTAGCCCTCAGCCCTTCCTTGAACTGCTTGTTGAACAGGGCCCGCCACTGCTCCTTCTCCGCATTGGCATAACGGTGGGAGAGACGCTGCACCTCGATGCGCGCCAGCACCGGGATCTGCCGGCTCTTGAACAGCTGGACGCCCTTGTCGTCGATGAGATAGGGAGCCGAGATGACGGTACCGACCCGGATGCCGCGATACTGTACCGCCGCGCCGGGATGCAGCCCACCCACATCATTGTCGAACAGGAAGACATAGTCGATGAACTGATCCAGGCTACCGGCCAGCACGCTCTCCTCGTCCTTGAACAGCACGAACTCGTCGTTCTGTTTCACCGGCTCCCCCGGCAACCAGCCGGGAGGCAGCCCCATGGTGATGCCGCCGTTGATCAGGCTCTCCAGCGAGTCCATCTTCACCTTCATCCCCTCGCTGCTCATGGAGACCTCGAAGCCGGGCGTCAACCAGAACCGGGAGTTGCTGCTCACCAGTACGTCATAAGGCGCGTTGATGAAGAGCTGGT
This sequence comes from Aeromonas sp. WP2-W18-CRE-05, assembly GCF_014168615.1. Classification (NCBI taxonomy): domain Bacteria; kingdom Pseudomonadati; phylum Pseudomonadota; class Gammaproteobacteria; order Aeromonadales; family Aeromonadaceae; genus Aeromonas; species Aeromonas sp. WP2-W18-CRE-05. Next base: position 4,231,683 of record NZ_AP021917.1, read on the forward strand.
ACTGCATCTCGCTCTTCTCGGGCAGGAACTTGGCCTCTTCGACCTGGCCGATGGTGAATCCCTGATAGCTGATGGGGGAACCCGCGCCCAGCGCGTTGGCATCCCGGCTGGACAGGGAGAGTCGCAATCCCTTGGCATCCAGGGATGCCAGGGGTGGCCTGTCCAGCATGGCGTATTCGCTTCGCGCCCTGCCCTTCTTGCCGGGAGAAAGCTCGATATAGGCACCGGAGAGCAAGGTGCCAAGACCGGAAACGCCCTCACGCCCGACCCTGGGCTTGACCACCCAGAACTGGCTGTCTTTCTTGAGCATGCCGGCGGCGGCATTGGTCAGGCGAGCCTTGAGCACGGCATGGCTGTAGTCCTCGCTGAGCTCCACCGTCTCGATACGGCCCACCTCCACTTCACGAGAACGGATCACCGTCTTGCCTGCCACTATGCCCTCGGCGGTCGCCACCGTCAGGGTGAAGCTCGGCCCTTGTGAATACCAGTGCTGGAACAGCATCCAAGCGCCGATGAAGAGCGCCAGCAAGGGCACCATCCAGATAGCGGCAGCCGAACTCATGAAATCAGAGCCCGGTTTCCACCTTGTCTTACGCTCACTCACGTTCGCGTTCTCCTTGTTGTAAATCCCAGATCAGGCGGGAATCGAAACTCATGGCAGCCACCATGGTGACCAGTACGACCCCGGCAAAGGCGACGGCCGCAGGGCCAGGGTAGATGGTCATCAGATTGTCGAGCCGAATGAGACCGGCCAGGATGGCCACCACGAAGACGTCGATCATCGACCAGCGCCCCACAAATTCGGTCATGCGATAGAGTTTGAGCTTGCCGAGGGGAGATGCCCCCTGGCCGCGCTGCACCACGTAGCAGAGCCACAGCAGCGCCAGGATCTTCACCAGCGGCACCACCACGCTGGCGAAAAAAATCACCGCGGCAATCGGGTAGGAGCCCATGGCCCACAGCAGCACCACCCCGCCCATGATGGTCGAGGGGCTGTCATCTCCCAGGAACACGGTGTCCATGATGGGATACAGGTTGGCTGGGACATAGAGGATCACCGAAGTGATCAGCAGGGCCCAGGTGCGGTTCAGACCACCCGGCTTGCGGCTGTGCAGGTGATCCCCGCAGCGAACGCAACTATGGGCATCCTGCTCGTTCAGGGCGCCGCAGATGTGACAGCCCACCAGACCGCACGACAGAGCGCTCTCCTCGGGATCCAGCTCCCTCGCCGCCGTCGGGCCGAACAGCCGCTGCCACAGCCACATCCGATCCAGGGAGGAGATCATCTTGATGAGCAGCAGGGTGTAGCCAACGAAGGCCCAGAACGACAGCCCCATCTTGATGTCGGCCATCCCCATCAGCTTGACCAGCGAGATGAGCACCCCGATGAGGAAGACGTCCACCATCAGCCAGGGCTTGATCCGGCACAGCAGGCGGCCAAGAGAGCGCAGGGCCTTGCTGTGCAGATCCTTGTCCAGGCGCCACAGCACCAGCATGATGGAGCCGATATAGACCAGCGGCAACCCGATCAGGGTAATGCTCAGCACGGCCCCGAGGAACAGGTAGCCTTGATCCACCAGGGTGGTGATGCACTGCAGGAAGGTCATCTCCTGCCCCACCCCCTTGGCCGAGAACGACATGAAGGTAAAGGCGTTGGAGAGCACGAACATGATGATGGCCGCAAAGCCATAGGCGATAGGCCTGCGCTCCTGCTCCGGCAGATGACGAGTCAGGGTATGGCCGCAGCGCGGACAACTGCTCGTCTCCCCCACGGCCAGCTCGGTGGCCGGCACCAGCAGGTCACACTCTTCGCAGGCGGTCGCGTCATGGGTATAGGTGGGTGGATGTTGGTGTGAAACCGGATGCAAGATAAGACCCCAGCATGAGGCCCGCCACGGGGCCAGAGCCGCCAATTATTGCAGCAGCGGCCCCTGCCGACCAGCCCTGTCGTTATCCATCCTGCCCGGGTGTGAGAATGACTTTGACAAGGCAGTGACCATTTAGCACAATCAAACGCCACTTTTTTTCCGCGGGACAATAATTTATGACAACTGAATCCCCAAGCTACTCCACTATCGAGCAGGCCTTCTCCCTCGGGAACGGGCAAGATTCTGCCCTCAACTGGTTGCGCAAAAACCGTAGCCAGGTCGCCATCTTCCTGGTGAGCGGCATCAAGCTGGAGGGGACCATCAGCGGTTTTGACCAGTACAGCGTGCTGTTGACCGATGCCCATGGCAATCAGCAACTGGTCTACAAGGCCAAGATTTCCACCATTGCCATGCACTCCGGCCGTCCTGCCGTCAGCATCCAGCGGGCCCGCAAGCCACGGGTTTCCATGGCGCCGCGCCCCCATGGCGCACCCAGCCGTTATGACGACAACCAGGGTGGCGGCAGCGAGCAGTAAATCTCGCCCCCGCCCATCCTGACGGTGTCGCTGCGTCAGCCAGTGACACCTGTTCCCCACTCTCATGTTTCGCCTGTCCCGTATGAGAGTGGGGCTTCTCTCCCGAGCAGGTTGTTGACCCGCTCGTCTTCGTTACTCAGTAGGTCAACCCGACCGGTTTTCCCTCTCTGACCATGCAGACCTGCATGCCGGCCGCTTCACCTGCCTGTGCGCCTATGCCCGTGTCCTCGAACACCAGACATTGACCGGGCTCGACCCCCAGGCGTCGCGCCACCAGCAGGAAGGTGTCTGGATGGGGTTTGTGCAGCTCCACGTCGTCGGCGGTGACCACCACGGGGAAATACCGATCCAGCCCTGTGTTGCGCAGCACCGCTTCGGCATTGATACGGGGAGAGCCTGTCCCTATGCCCATGGGGATCCGGCCGTGATAGCGTTCCACCAGATCCAGCATGGCCGGGAAGGGGGTGGCCTTGTGCAGGTTGGCGACATAGTGTTCGGTCTTGCAGCGTGTCACCACCAGGGGATCCAGCGCGATCTGCTGCACTTCGGCCACCAGCAGGGCTATCTTGCGGCTGGGCATGCCTCCCAGCTCATAAAACCAGTCGGCGTCGAACCGAAAGCCAAACTCGCGGGCGGTGTGCTCCCAGGCGGCCAGGTGCAAGGGCATGGAGTCCACCAGTGTGCCGTCGAGGTCGAAAACCAGGCCTTGAAATCCGGATAGGGTCATGGTGCAGGATCTGTCTGTGAAAAATGGGCCCCCATTCTAGCCAGAGCGCGGGCGCATCGCCATGCGCCAGATGGCGAGAAACGCTTGCCACCTCATTTATACAGGGCGGCGTGGATCTGAAAGCCCGCACGTATACAGATCAGCATGGATCTGATGCCGGGCAGGCAGCCTCCACGCAGGTGTCAGCGATAGGCCAGGGTACAGGCCCGCCCTTGGGATTTGGCGTGATAGAGTGCCTGATCCGCCTGCTCGGTCAGGGTTTGCCACTCCTTGTCCGATGACGGGACCAGATAGCTGAACCCGATGCTGACGGTGAGTGTCGCCGCCACCCGGGAGGCCGGATGGGGAATCTGCAAGGCGTCAAGGCCGTGGTGGATCTGCTCCGCCAGCCGCTCCGCCTCTCCCGGCTGCGGTGAACACAGCAGGATGACAAACTCCTCCCCCCCATAGCGGGCCACCAGGTTGGTGCGCCGCCGCTCGGTGTCCTGCAGCAGTGCCGCCACCCGCTGCAGGCACTGATCCCCCTTGCCGTGGCCGAAGTGATCGTTGTAGGACTTGAACTCGTCCACATCGATCATCAGCACCGCCAGCACGCCCTGATGGCGGCGAGCCCGCTCCCACTCCCGTTCCATGGTGATGTCCCATTGACGGCGGTTGGCGATGCCAGTCAGGGGATCTTCCAGAGACAGCAGAGAGAGGCGCCGGTTGGCCTCCTCCAGCGCCCGGTTGGTATCGGCCAGTTGCCGGGTCCGCTCCTGCACCCTCAGCTCCAGCTCCCGATTGAAGCGCTCAAGCTTCTCCTGGGTGCGCTGGCGGATCAGCAACTGGGAGAGCACGGCGGCATACTGCTTGAAGATCTCGCTCTGATACGCCTTGAGGGGGCGCCGCCAGAGCAGGTTGTCGGCGGCGATCCAGCCGATGGGGGTACTCCCGTCCCAGAGCGACACCATGGCGTTCCAGCCGCGACCCACCTCCTGCTTCTCGTAATAGAGAGGCGTGTCCTCCAGCACCAGGACATAGTCCTTGCGACGCAGCGCCTCCTGCACCGTGGGGTGATCCGGAATGGGGCTGATGAAATGGCGCTCGTCGATGAGCTCACCCGCCTCGTTGGTACCCCAGGTACCGTGCATGGTCTTGAATTCACTGTCAGTCAGGAAGATGGCGATGCGATCGAACTGCAACTCCTGGCGGGCCAGTGCCACCGCGTCGTGCAGCAGACGATCCTCGCTCTCGCAGCGGGAGAGCTTGACCCCCACCTGATGCAGCGCCTGCAGCATGCTGAGGAAGGAGTCCTGCAGGGCCTGGCTGCGCACGAGGTCTGCCTGGGTGTGGAGCCGCTGATCCCGCTCCAGATCCACCTGTCCCGCGAGTCGCCGACTCTCGAGCTCGGCGGCGAGATAATGCATGAGCAGCTGGATGCTCTGTTGCTGGCGTCTTGGCAGGCGATCGAGACGACGGCGGGTTTCCAGATAGACCACGGCCTCCAGCCCCTTGTGACGCTTGAGGGGGAAGCTGGCGCGCAGGCGCGGGATCTCGGGTTCGACGCTCTCCCGCTCCCAGATGGCACGGGTCGGCGCGATGGGCTCCACCAGCAACTGGCCGAGCGCAAGGGAACGTTCGATGAAGAGGATGGGCAACTCGAGGGAAGAGAGGACGTCAGCGCTCAGGCAGAGCAGACCCTGTTCCGGGCGATAGTGATAGAGCTGGGGCGTCGGAGCACGCAGCCACAGATAGATCTGTTCAGCCTCTGTTTTTTCCCTGACCGCAGACAAGGTCACTTCACAGAGATGTTCAAAACTGGTGAAGTGCTCCGGATCCCATTCTTCCATGCCAAATCATCCTTGGTTGTATCCAAGCGAGTATATCGGCAAAGCCCGGCCATTAATTGACCGGGCAATCAAAAGCGAGATCCAGAGCCCAGTTTTTACAACAGATTCAATGCCTGCATGGCACTGCGGATGCGCTCGCGGGTGGCCTCGGAGAGCGGCATCACCGGCAGACGGCACTCTTCGCTGCACAGACCCAGCAGAGAGACCGCATACTTGGCCCCTGCGGGGCTCGGCTCGGCGAACATGGCCTGGTGCAGCGGAATGAGCTTGTCCTGCAATTCGCGGGCAGCTTGCCACTCACCGGCCAGCGCCAGGTTCTGCACCTCGGCCACCAGCTTGGGGGCCACGTTGGCCGTCACCGAGATGCAACCCTGGCCACCACCGATGTTGTAGGCCACGGCGGTGGCATCTTCACCGGAGAGCCAGGCAAACGGCTTCTTGATGAGCTGGCGTTCAACCCAGGGGCGGGCCAGATCACCGGTGGCATCCTTCACGCCGGCAATGCGCGGCAACTCGGCCAGACGGGCCAGGGTCGCCGGCTGCACGTCAACGATGGCGCGGGGCGGAATGTTGTAGACGATGATGGGTTTGGTGGTGGCGTCGTGCACCGCCTTGAAGTGGTGATAGAGCCCTTCCTGATTGGGGCGGTTGTAGTAACCGGCCACATGCAGGGTGGCATCCGCCCCCATCTGCTCGGCATAGCGGGTGTATTCAATGGCTTCAACCGGGTTGTTGGAGCCTGCACCTGCGATCACGGGAATGCGCCCGGCCACCAGCTTGACCACCAGCTCCACCACGCGGCAATGCTCATCGTGGGTCAGGGTCGGGCTCTCCCCGGTCGTGCCGACCGGCACTATGCCATGGGTTCCCTGCTCTATGTGCCACTCCACCAGGCGAGCCAGTGCGGCCTCGTCCAGCTGGCCCTGTCGAAATGGGGTGATCAGGGCAACTATCGAACCTTGAAACATGGGATTTCCTTCTCCTAAACAGATGGATTGGTCAATAAAAAGCCCCGGTACGGGAGTCGCTACCGGGGCTTGAATCGTCTCAGGGATGAGAGGTTACGCGCGCACGCCAGCAGGCCCGATTGTCAGGCTGTGTTTATGCTTTCGTTTCGATACGCATGACCGCATTGCATCATCTCTGGGTAAATAGGCGTCTGGGCATATTTCGGGAACACGGCATAAATGTCAAGGCGAAAGCGGCCATGTATAATGGCCGCCCAAAAATGCGTGGAGAGACCCAATGAGCCGTCCTGTCAGTGCCGTCAGTCAGATGCTGGAACGTAACCAAGCCCTCTTTGTCGGCAAGCGGCTGTTGGTGTGCGGTGCCCTGGAGGATGATTATCCTCGTCAACTGGCCGAGCTGGCACAAAGCCTGACCGTCTTCACCACGGATTACTGCTATTACCGCACCCAGCAGGCCGTTCTGGGAGACGCCATCCTGTTCGATCACCAGCTGGGTGGCGCCCCCCGATTCGATGCCCTGCTGCTGCTGATGCCCAAGGCCAAGGCCGAGGCGCAATACCTGCTGGCCATGATGACGCCGCAGCTCGAAAGCGGGGCCGACCTGTTCCTCGCCGGCGAGAACCGGGGCGGCATCAACGGGGCAGACAAGCTGCTGGCACCTTATGGCGAGAAACCGATCAAGCGCGACTCTGCGCGCCGCTGCTCTCTCTACCACGGCACGCTCGACAAACCGGTCGTCCCCTTCGAGCTGGACGCCTGGTTCAGTCGCTATGAGTGCCAGGCGGGCGACACCACCCTGACCGTCATGGCCCTGCCCGGGGTCTTCAGTGCAGACGGCCTGGATCTCGGCACCCAGATGCTGCTGGCGAGCATCCCCCCCGTGACGGGCAAGCTGCTCGACTTTGGCTGCGGCGCCGGCGTCATCGGTTCCGTGCTGGCCAAGCGCAACCCGGCCCTGGCCGTCACCATGGTGGATATCAATGCCCTGGCACTGGAGTCCAGCCGCCGAACCCTGGCGGTCAACGGTCTGAGCGGGCGTGTTCATGCCTCCGATGTCTATTCCGACATTGCCGAAACATTCCAACAGATTGTCTCGAATCCCCCCTTCCATGCCGGGCTCAAAACCTTCTACGCCGCCACCGAAACCTTCCTGGCAAAGGCACCTGAGTACCTGACCGCAAATGGCGCCCTGACCATAGTCGCCAATGCCTTCCTGCGATACCAGCCTATACTGGATGCGCACTTCAAACAGACCGAGGTGATCGCGGGCGATGCCAAATTCAAGGTGTATCTGAGCAAAGCTTAAAGAAGTGCAACGGTTGTAATAAAACAAGTAGAGAGTGCCAGACGGGATCTGTTAAGGTACCAAGAAAACGTTTACCACCCCTTTAGGGGTGTTTTTTTCGCAGCAACATGAAAACCTTTTCAACATCATGATCTCAGGGAGAGAACGACGATGGCAGGCATACTCACCATGATACTGGCAGGCGGTGAAGGTACCCGACTGCAACCGCTGACCACCACCCGCAGCAAACCCTCCGTACCCTTTGGCGGCAGTTACCGGTTGATCGACTTCGTGCTCAACAACTTCGTCAACGCCGACTTCCTGCGCATCTATGTACTCACCCAGTTCAAGTCCCAGTCCCTTTACCTGCACATGAAGAAGGGCTGGAACATCGTCGGCATCACGGATCGCTTCATCGACCCCATTCCGGCCCAGATGCGAATGGGCAAACGCTGGTATGACGGCACCGCAGACGCCATTTACCAGAACCTGCGCTTCATCGAGATCTCCGACCCCGAGCACGTCTGCATCTTCGGCTCCGATCACATCTACAAGATGGACGTGAGCCAGATGGTGAGCTTCCACAAGCAGAAAGCGGCCGCCCTGACCGTCGCGGCACTGCGCATGCCCATCGAGGAAGCAAGCGCCTTCGGGGTGATCGAGGTGGATCAGGAAGGGCGCATGATTGGCTTTGAAGAAAAGCCCCGTCACCCGAAACACATCCCCGGCGACCCCACCCAGGCCCTGGTCTCCATGGGCAACTCATGTACAGGATCTTTAGCTACAACCAATTGAAATAGATAGAAAAAAGGCTTCGTTTGTGATCTGATTTAATCGCAAAAAAAAACCGACACGCCCGAAGCCATGACTATTATCAATGCAACCCAGTACCTCAAGCAACTTCTTAGCTCTTCTGAACTCAACCGGATCGGTAAATTTACCGGTTTTTGTCAGCGACTCCGGGATATCCAGCCTGCGAGACTACTCCCGGCTCTGCTCTCAGGGCTTGGTTGCGACAAGGTGGATGGTATTGCTGGTTTGCATCGCCATTTCAATGCGTTGCAGCTCCATGATACTGACCAAATAGCGTATAAACCCTTTCACAACCAGTTACGCAAGCAGGGTTTTCCCTTGTTCATGCGCGCACTGGTTGAACGAGCCATCGCCTTACGCCTCAAGGAGTGTCTACCGGACGCCCACGGACTGGCAGGCTTTGAGCAGGTACTGCTGCAGGACGGGTCGTCATTCGCGTTACATCCGCAATTGGCAGAACATTTCCCGGGCCGATTCAATAAGCACAGCCCCGCTGCGGTAGAGTGTCATATGACCATGTCCTTGCTGGACCAGTCGCCGATATCGATGAGTATCACGGCGGATACCGAATCGGAGCGCAAGCATCTTCCGGCCGCAAATTCGTTAAATAACAAACTGTTATTGGCGGATGCCGGTTACATCAGCCGCGAGTACTTTGCTGATGTGACCAAAGCCAAAGGAAGCTATCTGGTCAGAGGGAGTCAAAATCTCAATCCCAAAGTACAGGCAGCTTACCGACAGGACGGCAGGGAAATGCCCAAGTTACTCGGAAAAAAGCTCAAGGATATCGATCGGAGAAGCTGCAGAGCCGAGGTTCTGGATCTGGATGTGAGTTCGGGAAAGTATAAATATCGACTCATAAGACGTTGGTTTGCAGAGGAAAAACGGTTCTGTATATGGATGACCAATCTTCCGCGTGAGCGATGGCCAGCCGAGAAGGTGATGGCATTGTATCGTTGCCGTTGGCAGATCGAACTGTTGTTCAAAGAGCTGAAATCACATAACCGGTTGAAGGCGTTCGCGACACGACAAAAAGCGATAGCGGAAGGCTTGATCTGGGCTAGTTTGCTGGCCTTGCTGGTCAAACGTCGGCTGGCGCTGACGCTGATTGGCAGCGCGGAGTTATCGATGCTGAAGATTGCCAAAAACAGCGCGCTTTGGTTAATGCCGATATTGGCGAGCATCATCCATGGTGCGTGGCAGGAAATAACAGAGAAGTTGGAGTGGGCAATGGTGTATTTATCCAAAAACGGCAAAAAGAGTAGGCAGAGAAAATCCAAGCAAAACAACACGTTAGACGGTATTATTAATTCGCTTGCCGCTTAAGGTTCTGTACATGATGGGCAACTACATCTTCGAGACCGAGGCCCTCTATCGGGAGCTCAAGCGGGATGCCGCCGAGGAGAACTCCAGTCACGATTTCGGCAAGGACATCATTCCCAGCCTGTTCCCCCGTGCCCCCGTCTATGTCTACGACTACAGCACCAACGTGATCCCGGGCGAGAAGCCCAATGTCTACTGGCGCGATGTGGGAACGCTCGACTCTTACTGGCAGGCGCACATGGACCTGGTGGCCGACGATGCCCCCTTCTCTCTCTACAATCACAAGTGGCCGCTGCACACCCATTACCCGCCCCTGCCCCCCGCCACCTTCATCGATACCGACGACTGCAAGGTCAAGATCGCCAACTCCCTGATCTCCGGTGGCTGCTTCATTCAGGGCAGCCAGATCCAGCGATCCATACTGGGATTTCGCTGCAACATAGGCCCCTGCAGCCACATCAGTGAATCCGTGCTGCTGGGGGATGTGAAAATCGGCGAAGGTTGCTCCATTCGCCGCGCCATCATCGACAAAAACGTTGAAATTGCACCCGGCACCGTGATCGGTGAGAATCTGGACCATGACAGAGAGCGGTTTACCGTATCCGAAGGCGGTATCGTCGTGGTACCTAAGGGAGCAAGAGTTGGCTATTAACCCACTGAAAATCCTGTTTGTAGCCTCGGAGGTTGAGGGGCTGGTGAAGACCGGGGGCCTGGCAGATGTGGCCAAGGCCCTGCCGCAGCATCTCGCCCGTCAGGGGCACGATGTGCGCATCATTATGCCCTTCTACAAGACCATCAAGCGCCGGGACGAGGCCACCCTCCTCGCCTCGCGCTGGCTCCCCACCCCCCAGGATCGCAGTGATATCAGCTATCGCATCCATCAGCTGGAACTGGACGGGATCTGCGTCTATCTGCTCGATTGCCCGCACTATTTCGACCGCCCCCAGCTCTATGCCGAGAACAACCAGGCCTATCCCGACAACGGTGAACGCTTTGCCTTTCTGGCCGCGGCGGCCCTGCATGCGTGCGAACAGCTGGGTTTCGCTCCCGACATCGCCCACTGCAACGACTGGCACACCGGTCTGCTGCCGCTGCTGCTGAAAACCCGTCATGCCCACAACCCCTTCTTCCAGCGCACCCGGTCGGTCATCAGCATTCACAACGCGGCCTTTCAGGGCGTGTTCGATCGCCAGCAGTTCTGGGCCGTGCCGGAAATCCACGACTACGAGCAGCGCATCAACTACGACTATGGTCACATCAATCTGCTCAAGTGCGGTGTGCTCTACGCAGACAAGATCAATGCGGTCAGCCCCAACTACGCCAGCGAGCTGCTGACACACCTGGGCGCTCACGGCATGGCCAGCGTATTCCAGCAGCGGGCAGCTGACCTGCGTGGCATCCTCAACGGCTGTGACTATCAGGACTGGGATCCCGCCTTCGATCCTCTGTTGCCCGCCACCTATGATGCCGACAACCTGGATGGCAAACACACCTGCAAGCGCATCCTGCAGCAGGAAACGGGGCTCCCCGTTGGCAACCTCCCCATCTATGGCATGGTGTGTCGACTGACCGAGCAGAAAGGAGTACACCTGCTCATCCCTGCACTGGACAAATTCTTGCAGCACCAGGTTCAGGTAGTGATCGTGGGTTCCGGTGATCCCTCTCTCGCCGCCCAGTTGCAAAGCATTGCCCAGCAGCATCCCGACAAGTTTGCCTTCATCAATGCCTATGACGACCGTCTGGCCCACCTGGTGGAGGCCGGCGCCGACTTCTTCCTGATGCCTTCTCTGTTCGAGCCATGCGGGCTCAACCAGATGTACAGTCTGGCCTATGGCACACTGCCCCTGGTGCGGGCCGTCGGCGGATTGAAAGATACCGTCGTGGACTGGGATGCCGACCCGACGCACGCGACCGGTTTCTGCTTCAACGATCCCACTGCAAGCACCTTGCTCGATGCCATGCGCCGCAGCCTGCTCCATTATCTGCAGGAGCCGGCACGTTTTGCCCGTGTGCAGCACCACGCCATGAACACCCGCTTCGACTGGGCAGACTCCGTCATCCTGTACGAACAGATGTATCAGGATGCGCTGGCCACCGTCTGACGCCGATTGCTGAAGTTTTGTGCCCTTGGCACGCCTTTATCCGTCAACAGCGAAAAAAGTCCCCTTTGGCTGTTGACGCCCCCCCAAAACTCTATAGAATCCCCCACCGCAGTGATGCGAAGGTGGCGGAATTGGTAGACGCGCTAGCTTCAGGTGTTAGTGTCCCACGGATGTGAGGGTTCGAGTCCCTCTCTTCGCACCATATTGCAACATGCTCTTATCAGGCGGCATGTAAATTCAGACTGATAACCCGATGTGCGAAGGTGGCGGAATTGGTAGACGCGCTAGCTTCAGGTGTTAGTGCCCCCCGGGTGTGAGGGTTCGAGTCCCTCTCTTCGCACCATGCTTTTATCAGACAGCATGTAAATCCAGACTGATAACCCGATGTGCGAAGGTGGCGGAATTGGTAGACGCGCTAGCTTCAGGTGTTAGTGCCCCCCGGGTGTGAGGGTTCGAGTCCCTCTCTTCGCACCATGCTTTTATCAGACAGCATGTAAATCCAGACTGATAACCCGATGTGCGAAGGTGGCGGAATTGGTAGACGCGCTAGCTTCAGGTGTTAGTGCCCCCCGGGTGTGAGGGTTCGAGTCCCTCTCTTCGCACCATGCTTCTGGCATGTAAAACACAGAAAATGCGCTCCAACCGCATTTAAAAACCAGCTGGAGAAAATCAGTGTGCGAAGGTGGCGGAATTGGTAGACGCGCTAGCTTCAGGTGTTAGTGTCCCACGGATGTGAGGGTTCGAGTCCCTCTCTTCGCACCATCATTCTGCAAAGGCCCGTTACGAGAGTAACGGGCCTTTTGTGTTTTCATGCCCCATGGCTATGCTGTTGAAGATGCTGCGCCACCACGGGGGTTTTCCCATGATCCTGGATACCGATATTCACAACTTCTATGAGCATCTGGTGCTCAAGGAGATAGAAAAACAGGGGTTGGCTCGAACATTGACCCCCTATCAGCTGGCAGACCTCTGCTGCCTGACACTCAACCAGCTTCCTTCCCACTACATCCGTCACGATGTCGACATGATCTACTTCACGACAGACGCCGAACGCAGCGAAATGGAGAAGAAGGTCATCGCCTCCCTGCGCCAGGCCTACGACAAGATCCAGGCCGTCCCCACTCGCCAGGCTTAATGCCAGCCCTGCTGCCAGAGCAGAGTGACGACCCCTGTCATTCCCGCAACCGGCAGCAGGATCAACACCGGTCTCAGCCTGGGTTCCAGCATGACCCAGGCAGCCAGCAAGAACCCCAGGCTCCAGAACCCGTATTCCTTCTCCTGACCCCAGACCAGCACCGCCAGAAGGGCGGCCAAGAGCAGAGCGCGTGCTATCCAGTTCATTGGCATTGGTCCGAAAAAATATTAATGATAACTATTATCATCTTTGGTGTTGCCATCTGCAATCGAACTTGCCTATGGATCTCCGGCTATCAAACGGTGTCGATTGAACAGTGAAAAATGCCGATTAGATCAACTATTTTGTGGGATTTTAAAATTTTAAAGCTGTTTTGCCGAATGAGCAGGGATTTTACACCTCCGCTTTATGGTAGATTGCGCCCTCTTTTGGTAAGCCCCTCGGGATAGACACATCCGCAGGACGAGAGGGGCTGACCTTGGCGAGCAAGAGTTTAGGGAGCGTCTATGCAAAACCAACAACACCACATCCGATTGCCGGGCATGTCGCAAGTATTTGCCTGCCTGGCCATTTTCCTGGCCTTGGCCTTCTCCTTCACCAGCGTGCTGGATCTGCCAATCCAGCTGGCACTATTCATCGCCTGGTTCGTCATCATGGGACTCGGCATCAAGCTCGGCCACGATTACAAATCCCTGGAGCAGGCGGCAGTCGACGGCGTCGCCAAGGGGATGGGGGCCATCCTGATACTGATCTCCGTCGGTGCCCTGGTGGGCACCTGGATTGCCGGCGGCATCGTCCCCAGCATCATCTACTTCGGCCTCAAGGTGATACACCCCTCCATCTTCCTGCTGGCGACCCTGATCATCTGCTCTCTCACCTCGCTGGCCACCGGCACCTCCTGGGGCTCGGCGGCCACCGCCGGCATCGCCATGATGGGTATAGGCCACAGCCTGGGGGTACCCGCGCCGCTGGTAGCCGGTGCCGTGCTCTCCGGCGTCTACTTCGGTGACAAGCTCTCCCCGCTCTCCGACTCCGTGGTGCTGGCCTCGACCATGTCCAACGTCGACGTGATGGAACACATCAAGGGGATGCTGCCCATCAGCCTGTTCTCCTACGTCATCACCGCCGCCCTGTTTACCGTGGTCGGCATGCAGTACTCCGGCAACGTCAGCCTGGAGCAGGTCAATCTGGTGATGGACGCCCTCGACAAGCAGTTCAACATCACCCCCATGGCCATAGTGCCCGTGGTGCTGGTGCTGGGGCTGCTGGCCAACCGCAAGCCCGCCTTCCCGGTGATCAGCTTCGGCGCCTTGCTGGGTCTTGTCTGGGCCATCGTCTTCCAGGACATGGATCCGGTGAAGGCAATGCACTCCGCCTACAGCCCGTTTGCCATCACCTCCGGCGTCGACTTCATCGACAACATCCTGGGCCGCGGCGGTATGGAGTCCATGCTGGGTTCCGTGGCCGTCATCATCTTCGGCTTGGGCTTCGGCGGTCTGCTGGAGAAGGTCGGCATCCTGGAAGTGATCGCCAGCGCCTTCGAGAAGCGCATCAACAGCGCCGGCAGCCTGACCAGCCACACCATCGGCACCGCCTTCCTGGCCAACGTGTTCGGTTCCGCCATGTATGTGTCCCTGATCCTGACCCCCAAGATCATGGCCAAGAACTACGACAGACTGGGGCTTGCGCGCAAGAACCTCTCCCGCAACGCCGAGTTTGGCGGCACCCTCACCTGCGGCATGGTGCCCTGGAGCGACAACGGCATCTTCATGGCTGGTGTCCTCGGGGTGGCGACCCTCGACTACCTGCCCTACATGTGGCTCAGCTTCACCTGCATCATAGTGACCATCACCCTCGCCTATCTGGGCAAGGGAGTGAACCGTGTACCGGTCACAGAGGCAGTGACAGCCCGCTAATTTCCGTAAAAACAACGACAAAGGCGCCATCACGGCGCCTTTTGTCTGGGCGCGATTCGAGGTTAAGCTGGCACTCACCTTGATCGCACGTGGCAGGACGTCCAGATGAACTTCACCTTTCGCCAGATCCGCTATTTCGTGGCGGTGGCCGACAGCTTCTCGGTCAGCCGCGCAGCCGCCGAGCTGCACATCTCCCAGTCGGCGGTCACCAGCGCCATCCGCGAGCTGGAGACCGAGCTCGGCGCCGCCCTGTTCGAGCGCAATCCGCGCGGCGTCAGCCTCACTACCCAGGGCCACCAGTTTCTGCTGCACGCCCGTCGCATCCTAAGCGCCATGACCGAAGCCGGCCAGTCCCTCAAGGCGGTAGCCCAGCAGGATCAGGGGCGGCTTACCATAGGCGTAACCACCCTGGTGGCAGGCTACTACCTCTCGGAGGCCCTCGGCCGCTTTCGCCGCGCCTTCCCGGCGGTACAGATCGAGGTGAAGGAGGATGAGCAGCCCTATCTCGAACACCAGATCGTCAACGGCGAGGTGGATGTGGGGATCCTGATGACCAACCGCACCATCCGCCAGGAGGCGTTCGATACCGAGCTGCTGACCCGCTCGCCGCTGCGGGTCTGGCTCGCCGCCAACCACCCGCTCTGCGCCGAGTCGACCCTCTCCCTCAAGGCGCTCGGCGAGGAGCCCATGATCTCGCTGACCGCCGACCAGCTTGACCAGATCATCGGCGGCGGCCTGCGCCGCTACGGCATCGCGCCGCGCATCGTGCTGCGGACCGCCTCGGTAGAAGCGGTGCGCAGCCTGGTGGCGAGCCAGCTCGGGCTCGCCCTGCTGCCGGACTTTGCCTACCGCCCCTGGTCGCTTGAGCAGGAGCGGGTCGAGGCCCGCGCCATCAAGGAGCCCATCCCCGCCATCGACATCGGTCTGGTGTGGCGGCGCGGCTCGCGCCTTGACTGGGCCGCACGCGAGTTCATCGACATCGCCAGAGATCAGAGCCGGCTACGGGCCCGCCAGCACCTCCCCCGCTAGGACTGAGCCTGAACAGCCGTGACTCCGGCAAAAAAATCAGATTCATCCGCACTCGATATCGATTTTACAGATACCCAAGCCGTTAAAAATTGAAATTCTCATTGCTCCCGGCTTCTCCTACGCTCATGACTGGTTAACAGGATGTTAATGCCTACTGTGGCGCCGCCACGGTTGCCAATCATGCAAGGAGAGCAAGATGAAATTGACCCCTCTGACCCTGGCCCTGATCCCGGCGCTGCTGGCAAGCCAGGTCCAGGCTGCCCCCACCACCCTCGGCAAGGGTGAAGGCCAGCTCAACATCGTGGCCTGGGCCGGCTACGTGGAGCGCGGCGAGACCGACAAGAACTACGACTGGGTCACCGGCTTCGAAAAAGAGACCGGCTGCAAGGTCAACGTCAAGACGGCCGCCACCTCGGACGAGATGGTGGCGCTGATGAACGAGGGGGGCTTCGATCTGGTGACCGCCTCCGGCGACGCCAGCCTGCGTCTGATTGCCGGTGGCAAGGTGCAGGCACTCAACCTGGCGCTCATCCCGAGCTACGGCAAGATAGACCCCCGCCTGCAGAATGCCCCCTGGCACACGGTAGACGGCAAGCACTACGGCGTGCCCTACCAGTGGGGCGGCAACATCTTGATGTACAACACCAAGGTGTTCCCCAAGGCGCCCGACTCCTGGAGCGTGGTGTTCGAGGAGCAGACCCTGCCGGACGGCAAGTCCAACAAGGGGCGGGTGCAGGCGTTCGACGGCCCCATTCACATCGCCGATGCCGCCCTCTATCTGATGAGCCACCAGCCGGCGCTCGACATCAAGGATCCCTATGAGCTGAACGAGGATCAGTACAAGGCCGCCCTCGACCTCCTGCGCCAGCAGCGCAAGCTGGTGGGACGCTACTGGCACGATGCCTTCGTCCAGATCGACGACTTCAAGAACGAGGGGGTGGTGGCCTCCGGCTCCTGGCCGTTCCAGGCCAATACCCTGATCGCCGACAAGCAGCCCATCGCCACGACGGTGCCCAAGGAAGGGGTCACCGGCTGGGCCGACACCAGCATGGTGCACAGCGAAGCGAAGAACCTCACCTGTGCCTATCAGTGGCTGGAGCACTCCCTCAACAACAAGCTGCAGGGGGATCTCGCCTCCTGGTTCGGGTCCGTGCCCGTGGTGCCGGCCGCCTGCGAGGGCAATGCCCTGCTCGGGAAAGAGGGGTGCAAGATCAACGGCATCGACAACTTCGATCGGGTTCACTTCTGGCGTACTCCCGTCTCCCAGTGCAAGAGCCAGGGAACCTGCGTGCCGTATTACCGCTGGGTCTCGGACTATATCGCTATTCTGGGTGGCCGCTGATGCTGGTAGAACAAGGCCATATCCCAGCGGCAGGGGACCTGCGTGTCCTCTGTGCTACCGCTGGGTTTCGGACTATATCGCCATCCTGGGTGGCCGCCAAGACCGGATAACCAGATGGGGCCGGACAGGAGTCCGGCCCGCTTCCCACACAGACAAGGACGTCCCATGAACGCCGTACAATTTGACCGGGTCAGCCGCCACTATGGCGAGGTGAAGGCGGTCGACGACATCTCCTTCCAGATCCCGGCTGGCGAGTTTTTCACCCTGCTGGGGCCAAGCGGTTCCGGCAAGACCACCTGCCTGCGGATGATCGCGGGCTTCGAGTACCCGAGCGAGGGGGAGATCCGGCTGTTCGGCGAGCCCTGCTCTACCGTGCCCCCCTACGACCGCAACCTCAATACCGTGTTTCAGGACTACGCCCTGTTTCCCAACATGGATGTGCGCGACAACATCGGCTACGGCCTGATGCTCAAGGGCGTCGCCAAGGCGGAGCGTTACCGCAAGGTGGACGAGATGCTGGAGCTGGTGCGCTTGCCCGGCGTCGGCAACCGCAAGCCGGGCCAGCTCTCCGGCGGCCAGCGCCAGCGCATCGCCATCGCCCGGGCACTGATCAACCAGCCGCGCATCCTGCTGCTGGACGAGCCGCTGGGGGCCCTCGACCTCAAGCTGCGCGAGCAGATGCAGCTCGAACTCAAAGCCTTGCAGCGCCAGCTCGGCATCACCTTCATCTTCGTCACCCACGATCAGCAGGAGGCGCTCTCCATGAGCGACCGCATCTGCATCTTCAATCAGGGCAAGATCGAGCAGATCGCCGCGCCGGATACTGTCTATGACGCCCCCGCCACCCCCTTCGTCGCCCGCTTTGTCGGCACCGTCAACCTGTTCGATGGGGAGCAGGCCCGCCGGCTGTGCGGCGATGCTCACCAGATGATGGTCCGCCCTGAGCGGATCCGCCTCGCCGAGGCCGGCACGCCCGGCTGGTCAGGGGAAGTGCGCGAAGTGGAGTACCTCGGCCCCTTCGTGCGCTATCGGGTCGATCTCGGCGAGCAGCTCGAGCTTATCGTCAACCACCCCAACGAGGGCCAGGCCCGCCTGCCCCGTGGCGCCCGGGTCAGCCTCAGCTGGCCGGAGCAGGCGATCCATCGCCTGCACACCGCCCCTCAGGGAGCTCAACCATGAGCGCCCCCCACAGTGCGAGCCTTGCCATGAGCCAACCCACTGCCCCCCTCTCCTATCGGCCGCTGCGGCGCCTCTCCACCCTGCTCTATGGCCGCTCCGGCCTGCTGCTGGCTATTCTGCTCGGGCCGCCCCTGCTGTGGCTCGGCATCATCTATGTCGGCTCCCTGCTGATGCTGCTCTCCAACGCCTTCTTCGGGCTGGACGAGTTCAGCGGCCAGATCCGCCACGAACTGGGGCTGCAGAACTTCGTCGCCCTGCTGCGGGCTGAGAACCTGGACGTGATCCTGCGCACCGTAGGCATGTCGCTGCTGGTGACCCTGGCCTGCGCCCTGCTCGGCTTTCCGGTGGCCTACTACATGGCGCGCTACACCAGCGGCAAGACCCGGGCCCTGTTCTACGTCGGCATCATGCTGCCGCTCTGGTCCAGCTATCTGGTGCGGGTCTACGCCTGGAAGCTGATCCTGGCCAAGGAGGGGGTCATCAGCTGGCTGGCAGATACTCTGGGACTGGACTGGCTGCTGGACGCCATCCTCTCGCTGCCGGTGATCGGGGGACCGTCGCTGTCGTTCTCGCGCATCGGCACCTTCATCGTGTTCGTCTACGTCTGGCTGCCCTTCATGATCCTGCCCATCCAGGCGGCGGTGGAGCGGATCCCGCGCTCCCTGCTGGAGGCGAGCGGCGATCTCGGCGCCACCCCGGCCCAGACCTTTCGTACCCTGATCCTGCCGCTGGCCCTGCCCGGCGTGGTGGCGGGCTCCATCTTCACCTTCTCCCTGACGCTGGGGGACTACATCATCCCCGGCATCATAGGCAATTCCACCATGTACATAGGTCAGGTGGTCTACATGCAGCAGGGCACGGCGGGCAACCTGCCCTTCGCTGCCGCCTTCTCGCTGGTGCCGATCCTCATCATCGCCATCTACCTGACCATCGCGAAACGCTTGGGGGCCTTCGATGCGCTCTAATACTTCCATGAAACGGGACCATGGCAGCCAGCCCTCCGGCCTGCTCAAGTACGCGGCCATCGGCGGCCTCCTGTTCCTGCACTTTCCGATCCTGTTCATCTTCCTTTACGCCTTCACCAGCGAGAGCAAGAGCTACCAGTTCCCGCCCCCCGGGCTCACCTTCAAGTGGTTCGAGGTGACCCTCAACCGCCCCGACGTATGGCGCGCCATCCAGCTGTCGCTGGAAGTGGCCGGGCTCGCTACCCTGGTGGCCATGGTGCTCGGCACCCTGGCGGCGGGGGCCATCGCCCGCAGCCGCTTCTTCGGTCAGGAGGTGGTCTCGCTCTTGCTGGTGCTGCCCATCGCCCTGCCCGGCATCGTCACCGGCATCGCGCTGCGCTCCGCCTACGGGGTGATGGAGATCCCCTTCAGCTTCTGGACCATCGTGATCGGTCACGCCACCTTCTGCGTGGTGGTGGTCTACAACAATGCCCTGGCACGCTTTCGCCGCACCAACCAAAGCCTCATCGAGGCGTCGATGGATCTCGGTGCCGACGGCTTCCAGACCCTGCGCTACGTGATCCTGCCCAACCTCGCCACCGCGCTGCTGGCGGGAGGCATGCTGGCGTTCGCCCTCAGCTTTGACGAGGTGATCGTCACCACCTTCACCGCCGGCCAGCAGACCACGCTGCCGATCTGGATGTATCAGGAGCTGATCCGGCCACGGGACAGGCCGGTCACCAACGTGGTGGCGCTCATCATAGTGGCCTTCACCACCATTCCCATTCTGCTTGCCTACTACCTCACCCGCGACGGCCAGGACGTCGCCGGCAGTGGCAAATAACGACTCAACGCGTGCGCAAGGATGCAACCATGAAACTCTCTACCCAACTCTTGATCGACGGCCAGTTCGTCACCGGTGACGGCCAGGCCGAGCCCATCCTCAACCCGGCCACCGGCGAGCTGCTCGCCTCGGTGCCCGAAGCCTCGTTCGAACAGGTGAACCGGGCGGTGAACGGCGCCCAACGCGCCTTCGCCCAGTGGAGCCGCACCACGCCAGCCCAGCGCAGTACCCTGCTGCTGCGCCTGGCCGATGCCATCGAGCGCCACGCCGAGGAGTTTGCGGCGCTCGAATCCCTCAACTGCGGCAAGCCCTATCTGGCAGTGCTCAATGACGAGCTGCCGGCGGTGGTTGACTGCTTCCGCTTCTTCGCTGGCGCCGCCCGCTGCCTGCAGGGGCCGCTGGCGGGGGAGTATATCGAGGGGCACACCAGCATGATCCGCCGCGATCCCATAGGCGTGGTGGGCAGTATCGCCCCCTGGAACTATCCGTTGATGATGGCGGCCTGGAAGATGGCCCCCGTGCTCGCCGCCGGCAATACGGTGGTGCTCAAGCCCTCCGAGCAGACCCCGCTCACCGCCCTGCGCCTGGCGGAGCTGGCCAGCGAGCTCTTCCCGCGCGGCGTCATCAACATCGTCTGCGGCCGGGGCGAGAGCGTGGGGGCGCCGCTGGTGGAGCACCCGCTGGTGCGCATGGTGTCCCTCACCGGTGACATCGCCACCGGCCAGAAGATCCTGCAGAGCGCCGCCCGCACCATTAAGCGAACCCACCTGGAGCTGGGGGGCAAGGCACCGGTCATCATCTTCGACGATGCGGATCTGGAGGCCGTGGTGGCGGGCATTCGCACCTTCGGCTTCTACAACGCCGGCCAGGATTGCACAGCCGCCTGCCGCATCTATGCCCAAGGCAAGATCTACGACAAGTTCGTCGCCGCCATGACCGAGGCGGTGGCCTCCATCAAGGTGGGCGGTCCGCGCGAGGAGGGGGTGGAGATGGGGCCGCTCATCTCGGACCGGCAGCGCAACCGGGTGGCCAGCTTCGTGGAGCGGGCCCAGAGCAGCGGTCACGTGGAAGTGACGGCGGGGGGCAAGATCCGCCCAGGCAACGGCTTCTTCTTCGAGCCGACCCTGATCGCACATGCCCGTCAGGAGGATGAAATCGTGCGCCGAGAGGTGTTCGGCCCGGTGGTGTCGGTGACCCGCTTCAGCGACGCCGAGCAGGTGGTGCAGTGGGCCAACGACTCGGACTACGGCCTCGCCAGCTCGGTCTGGACCCGGGATCTCGGCCTTGCCAGCAAGGTGGCCAGCCACCTGCAGTACGGCTGCACCTGGATCAACACCCACTTCATGCTCACCTCCGAGATGCCTCACGGCGGCATGAAGATGTCCGGCTACGGCAAAGATCTCTCCCTCTACGCCCTGGAGGACTACACGGTGCCGCGGCATATCATGGTCAAGCTCTAGGCTCCACTCCGTCCCCCTGAAAACAAGATGGCCCCTTGGGGCCATCTTGTTTTGCATCAGGTCTGTGCATCCCTGCTGTGCACCAACGCAGTGTCACCATTCACCCAACCGCGACCCGCGTCAACGTCATGACAACCGCCACAGCCAGTGGTGATCCAAAATAAGCAGACCAAACAGCAGCATCAAGTGATAGATGGAGAAACGAAAGGTGCGCATCGCCTGGCCGGGCCGATCCCCGGACTTCAACAACCAGCCATGCCAGCAGAATCCAAGGTTCAGCCCCAGACTGCCGACCAGGTAGACAAGCCCCGACATGCCGATCAGATAGGGCAGCAGGCAGACGAGCGTCAGGATCAGCAGATAGAGCAGGATGGCTGTCTTGGTGAAATCGGTGCCGTGGGTGACGGGCAGCATGGGAATGTCGGCACCGGCATAGTCATCGCGCCGGTGGATGGCCAAAGACCAGAAATGGGGCGGCGTCCAGGTAAAGATGATCATCACCAGCAGCCAGGGCTCGGCCGAAAGCTGCCCCGTGATGCTGGTCCAGCCCAAGAGCGGTGGCATGGCTCCCGCCAATCCGCCGATGACGATATTCTGCGGCGTGGCCCGCTTCAGCAGCAGGGTATAGACGACCGCATAGCCGAACAGGCTGGCCAGGGTTAGCCAGGCAGTCAGGGGATTTACGCCCCAATGGAGCAGAACAAACCCCGACAGTGCCAGACAGATCGCGAAACTCATCGCCTGCCCCGGCGTGATCCGTCCCGTGGCGACCGGGCGCCAGCGCGTTCTGCGCATCCGGGCATCGATGCCGCTATCCAGAGAATGGTTCATGGCCGCCGCCCCGGCAGCGAGCAGTCCAATCCCCGCCAGGCCCAGTATCATCTCGTCCAGAGAGGCGCGTGTCGGCTCGGCCAGCAGCATGCCCACCCAGGCGGTCAGGAGCAGCAGGGCAACCACCTTTGGTTTGGTCAATTGGCAATAATCGCGCACCCGGCGGAGGGCAAAGCGCTGTGCCCGTACTCTCCCATTCATGTCCGGCTCCTGACCATCCCAGGGGATCGCACGGGGTTGTGATGAGGCATAGAGAGTCTCCCGCGCGCCAGCACACAACAGGCCAGCAGGTGGGCGGCCACCAAGTTGTGTGCAAGGGCGTTGGCCAGCGGCAGGGCCAGATGGACGTTCGCCAATCCCAAGGCAATCTGCACGGTCAGCAGACCCAGCAACAACCAGCCAAACCCTCTCAGGGGGGGCCGCTGGCAGAGCAGCGCGAGGGCGAAAGCACCCACCAGCAAGGCCGTGGTCAGCGCTCCCAGGCGATGGGCGATGTGAATGGTCTGACGTGCCTCCTTGTCCAGCACGCCGAACTCATAACTGGCGTGACCCAGGGGGAGATGAAAGGCTTGCGCCCAATTCAGCTCTGCCTGCCAGTTGCCCTGGCACAAGGGAAACTCCACACACGCCATGGCCGCATAGTTCGCCGACGTCCAGCCCCCCAGCGCGATCTGCAGCAGCAGCACGCCACAGGCCATGCTGCCAAGCCAGGACACACCCTGGTGTACGGGCGGGGGTGAAGGGAAACCTGCCAATTCGGCCCGATAGAGCCAAAGCAAGGTCAGGATGACGAAGCCGCCCAGCAGATGAGTGGTCACCACCAGAGGATGCAGGGCCAGGGTCACCGTCCACATACCCAGCGCCGCCTGACCTGCAACCAGCACCAGCAAGATGAGCGAGAGGTGACGCAGTCGGCCGCCTGTACGCCAGCCCAAGCCGGACAGGAGCACAATCACGCCTCCCAGCACCCCGGCGAAGTAGCGATGCACCATCTCACTGCGCGCCTTGTGAGGAACAAGCGGGCTGGCCGGATAGCGCTGTGCCGCCAGTTCCGTATGCTCGGCGCGGGGAATGGCCAGTGAACCATAACAACCTGGCCAATCTGGGCAAGCCAGCCCGGCATCCGTCAACCGGGTATAAGCACCGAGCGCGATGACCAGAACTGCCAGCGCAATGGCCACGGAGGCCAGCCTCTTGTGCATCTTCATATGCCGCCTCGTTGACCGTGCAGTCACCAGAAGATGCGAGTCCCATACCGGCTGCATCGTCACTGCACCCCACGCTGATACTTGAGCAGTTGCTGCAGATCTGACAGTACCGCCTTGCCAAGCAACGGCCAGGTCGTCGTGCTGCCGGGTACCTCGTAACGCAAGATAGCCAGCCCGCGGTCGTCCACCAGCAGTATATCCCCCACCCTCATTTCACTGTTTGCCTCGTGAGGTGGCGTCAACTGGACCAGCTCCAGCTTGTCCAGATTACGACCAAGTGCGGCCTGGATACGTGCCATCAGCGCGGGGACCTGCCGGCATTGCCCCTCGCAGCGAGGGGCCACCAGATAGACCAGTCGCCATTGGTGCTGATGGGCAGGAAGCGGTTGCAACAGGTAGATCTCCTGGTGCAGCCAGTGCCCCTTGCTGCGCGTGCCGGGTTCATACCAGCCCTGGTGAAGAGTCAGAGCCGCCAGCACCACAGGCAGCAGGATCACCGCAGCAAAGAGCACTGGCACCCGCCAGCGTCGCCATCCGCTCATGGGGAGCACCTCCTTGTCAGCATGACCCCCCCTGACAGAACCACCAGCGCCAAGCCGAGCCATTGCACCGCATAGGCCCGGTGTTTTTCGGGCGGCATGACATTGTGCTGGTAGTGATAGAGGAATGGGGTTCGTCTTTGATACAACACGGCGTCTGCAAGCGGGGCTCCGATCGCCTGTCGCAGGGTCTCGACCCTGATGGATTGCAGCCGGTTCGGGTAGGGGCCTGGTTCTATGTTCTGTCCCAGCAGGAAGCCACCGGGAGCCATGCGCAGAACACCTTCAAGGGTCATTGCGGCGGGAATGGCGGGATTGGGCAATTGCGACCTGTCGGATGGCGCAGGCACCCATCCCAGGTTGACCAGCAACTGTGAGGATCCCCCCTCTGTGCGTACCGGAATGAGCACGTCATAGCCAACCTCCCCGTTGACGATCTGGTTGTCCAGCAACCAGACATAAGGGCTGACCCACTCAGCTTTCCCTTGCAGAGGCTGGCCATCCAGTGACTCCGGGTGTTGCCAGTCGATCTGGGCCAATGTCCTTGGCCCGGCCTGCTGCATCTTTGCCATCTGCGCCAGCCAGGCCGTTTTTTCCATTCCGCGCTGCCACTGCCAGAACGCCAGCTTGCACAAACCGGCCGTCACCACCAGAGTGAACAACAAGACGAACCAGCGTCTGTGATGCCATGGTCGTCGCTTGTCTCGTGCAGCCGAATCGCGCATATCGAGGAGGATCCCAAGATGTTGATCAAGGTCGTTCTGGTACTCATGCTGCTGCTCATCATCGGTCAGCTGTTTCACGCCCTCTGGCTGATGCTCAGTGCAGGCAATACGCAAAAGATGTCGGTACCTCTGGGCCGGCGCGTCTTCTTCTCCCTGCTGGTGGTCATCATACTGCTGCTCTCTCTCGCGATGGGCTGGCTGGAGCCCAACCCGCGCCCCTACTGAGCACGGCATCAAAGCAGGTAGACAAAGACGAACAGACAAAGCCAGACCACATCGACGAAGTGCCAGTACCAGGCCGCAGCCTGGAAAGCAAAATGACGCTGTGGAGTGAAATGATCCCTCAGCATGATGCGCAGCCAGATGATGGTCAGGAAAAGGGTGCCCAGCAGCACGTGCAGTCCATGGAACCCGGTCAGAATGAAGAAGGTATTGCCATAGATGCCGGAATCCAGCCGCAGCCCGAGATCCCGATAGGCATGCAGATACTCATAGCCTTGAAACCACAGGAATGTCAGCCCGAGCACCACGGTTGCCAGCAACATCCCCTTGAGCCGCATGCGTCTGCCGTTTTCCAGACTCATGTGTGCAAACAGCAGGGTCACGGAGGAGCCAAGCAGGATCAAGGTATTGATGAGGGGGATCCCCTGCCAGGGCATGGCCTGGGTCGTGGCCCCGCCGGGCGTCTTGAGCAGGGGCCAGTGAGCGGTGAAATCCGGCCACAGCAGCTGGCCCGTCATCACCCTGTGGCCCGCACCATCCAGCCAGGGCACCGCAAGCTGGCGGGCATAGAACAGCACTCCGAAAAAAGCCAGAAAGAACATCACTTCGGAGAAGATGAACCAGACCATGCCCTGCCTGAAGGATCTGTCCATCTGGGCGCTGTAGAGCCCGGTCATGGACTCCCGGATGATGTGACGGAACCAGCCAAACAACATGAATGCCAGCAGGGCGACACCGGCCATCATCAGATACCGGCCGAAACCGGTCTGCCCACTCGCCACTTCATTGACCAGATGTCCCGCCCCCAACGCCAGGAAAAACAGTGCAATGGCACCAATGATGGGCCAGCGACTCTGGTCCGGGACATAATAGGTCTGGTTCACCTTGGCCATGGTCATTTCCTCTGTGCGAGTGCCGGTGCAGGTACGGACTCCGTGATGTCATAGAGCGAGTAGGAAAGCGTGATGGTATTGATGCTGTCCGGTAGTGCCGGATCGATATAGAACTTGAGCGGCATCAGCTTGCTCTGCCCTGCCCTCAGCTCCTGGCGATTGAAACAGAAACACTCCACTTTCTTCAGATAGGCTGCGGCGGGACCGGGAGAGACCGACGGGACCGCCTGACCCACCATGGTCCGCTCCGTGGGATTGAACACCCGAAAGTTGACCATCTTCACCTCCCCCGGCCGCACCGACAGCCGAGCCGTCTCACCGTTGAACTCCCACGGCATCCGGGTATCCGCATGAGCAAGAAACTCGATCTGGATGCTCCGCTTGCTGTCGATCACCGCCCGCTCCGTACTGGCCGCTTGATCAGACGTCTTGCCATTGAGGCCGGTGATCCGGCAAAAGACGTCATAAAGCGGCACCAGCGCAAAGGCAAAACCAAACATGACGAGCACGACCAGAGCCAGTTTTCTGAGCAAGGGGGCATGACTGACCTGGGTCATATGACCTCCCTAACGCTCTTCCGACCGGATATCCGGCGGAGTCTGGAAACTGTGATAGGGAGGGGGAGAGGAGAGCGTCCATTCCAGCCCCTCGGCCCCCTCCCATACCCGATCGCTCGCCTTGGCTCCGCCTCTGATGCATTTGACCACGCCCCAGACAAACAGCAGTTGGGACAGGCCGAAGGCAAAGCCCCCCAGGCTGATCAGCATGTTGAAGTCGGCAAATTGCAGGGCGTAATCGGGAATGCGGCGAGGCATGCCCGCCAGCCCGACAAAATGCATGGGGAAAAACAGCACATTGACCGAGACGAGCGAACACCAGAAATGCCATTGGCCGAGCCGCTCGTCATACATGTGCCCCGTCCATTTCGGCAACCAGTAGTAGGCAGCGGCCAGGATCGAGAAGACGGCACCGGTCACCAGCACATAGTGGAAATGGGCCACTACGAAATAGGTGTCGTGATACTGAAAATCAGCCGGTGTCATGGCCAGCATCAACCCGGAGAAACCGCCAATGGTGAACAGGGTGATGAAGGCGATGGCAAACAGCATGGGGGTCTCGAATGTCAGAGAACCACGCCACATGGTGGCAAGCCAGTTGAACACCTTTACCCCTGTCGGTACCGCAATCAGCATGGTGGTGTACATGAAGAACAGCTCCGCCACCACGGGCAATCCGGTGGTGAACATGTGGTGAGCCCAGACCATGAAGGAGAGCAAGGCGATGCTGCTGGTGGCATAGACCATGGAGCGATAACCGAACAGCTTCTTGCGGGAGAAGGTCGGAATGATGCTGGAGACGATGCCGAAAGCCGGCAATATCATGATGTAGACTTCCGGGTGCCCGAAGAACCAGAAAATGTGCTGAAACAGGACAGGATCCCCCCCACCGGCCGCATCGAAGAAACTGGTCCCGAAATACTTGTCCGTCAGCACCATGGTCACCGCAGCCGCCAGCACCGGCATGACAGCGATGAGCAGAAACGCCGTGATGAGCCAGGTCCAGACAAACAGCGGCATCTCCATCCAGCCCATGCCCGGCGCCCGCAGGTTGAAGATGGTCACGATGACGTTGATGGCCCCCATGATGGAGGAGATTCCCATGATGTGAATGGCAAAGACAAACAGGGCCGTGCTGTTGCCGCTGTACTGGGTAGACAGGGGGGCATAGAAGGTCCAGCCAGAACTGGGGCCGCCTCCCTCCATAAACAGGCTCGACAGGAGGATGAGGAAAGCAAACGGCAGGATCCAAAAGCTCCAGTTGTTCATGCGGGGCAGCGCCATGTCAGGGGCCCCAATCATGATGGGGATCAGCCAGTTGGCGAGGCCGGTGAAGGCGGGCATGACGGCACCAAAGACCATGATGAGGCCGTGTACTGTGGTCATCTGGTTGAAAAACAGGGGTTCCACCAGTTGCAGTCCGGGCTGGAACAGTTCTGCCCGGATCACCATGGCCATGGCGCCACCGGTAAAGAACATGGTGAGGGCAAAGCACAGATAGAGGGTACCGATGTCCTTGTGATTGGTGGTGTAGAGCCAGCGCCTCAGACCGGCCGCTGGCTGGTGGACATGTTCGCTGTGCGGGGTATCCGTGATTCCATCACTCATGCCGACGCCTCACTTGTCCTTGTCCGGATTGGCCGGGTTGAGAAGGGACTGCACCTCGGCTGGCTGCACAAGGTCACCGGTCTTGTTATCCCAGGCATTGCGTTCATAGGTGATGACGGCGGCGAGTTCCTGCGCCGTCAACTGTTTGCCAAAAGGTTGCATCGCCGTACCACTCCGGCCGTGCAACACCGTATCCAGATGCTGGGCACGATGCTCCGCCTGTGTGGTCACCTTGCTGCCATTGAGCGCCGGGAAGATGCCGGGCAATCCGGTACCCGCGGGCTGATGACAGGCCGCACAGTGGCCCAGATAGACTTTCTCCCCCAGCGCCATGGCTTGTGGCAACGTCATGGTCTCCGCTGCCTGCGCCTGTTGCTGTGCCTTGGCGGTTGCCTGCTCGTCTCCCTTCCTGGCAATCCACGCCTCGAACTCCTCTGCGGATTTGGCCACCACAACCACGGGCATGAAACCGTGATCCTTTCCGCACAGCTCGGCGCACTGCCCACGATAGGTGCCCGGCTTGTCGATCCGCGTCCAGGATTCGTTGATGTAGCCAGGATTGGCATCTTTTTTCACGGCGAAGGCGGGAACCCACCAGGAGTGGATGACATCGTCCGAGGTCATCAGGAAACGGATCTTCTTGCCGACCGGCAACACCAGAGGGTTATCCACCTCCAGCAGATAATTGCCGCCCTTGGGGGCATCGCCCGAGATCTGCTGTTTGCTGGTCGCCAGCAGGGAATAAAACGCCACCGGATACTCGAGGTATTTGTAATGCCATTTCCATTGCGAGCCCGTGACGAGGACGGTGAGATCGGCCTTGGAGGTATCTTCCATCTTCAACAGGGTCGAGGTTGCCGGTGCCGCCATCGCGATCAGTATCAACACGGGGATGGCCGTCCACAGCAACTCGATGCGAGTGCTTTCGTGAAACTGGGCGGCTTTGGCACCGCGCGATTTTCGATGGTGCACGATGGACCAGAACATGATGCCGAAGACGAGCAGACCGATGACGCAACAGATATAGAAAATCGTCATGTGCAGGTCATAGACCTGCTGGCTGATGGCGGTCGCCCCGCGCGTCATGTTGAACCGGATCTCATTGGCAAAGGCGCTGCTGCTGATGAACCACATCATCATTCCGGCACCTGCCTGAGCTGCATCGTTTCTCACATTGCACTCCCTGTGCACGTTGGAGAAGATGGCCTGCATTCAATACACCTAACGCTAACCATCTGAAAATAATGCATTTATTAAAACTCATTTCACATTCAAGTATTAGTCCATATTCAGAAAAAACCAAAATGCAGATAGCCTTGGTCAGGCTCATCAGAGCAGTGGCAATGGGCAAAACGCGAGCAGAGAAGAGGGACAAACGGGTCCCGTTGTGGCCGCGCCTTGAACGGGGAGAGCTTCAGCCATGGTGAGTCGAATCGATGTGCAGAACCCGGGAGGGGCCATGGGGTCCTCCCGGGCTCCGTGGTTTTCTGCCGTGCCAGAGGCGGGGTCAGCCCGCTGGGGCTTGCTGAGCCAGCAGTCTGGCCAGCAGGGAGCGCAATGCTTTTATCAGGGCGGGTTTGCCCGCGACACCCTGTCGGGCAGCCAGCTCGGACCAGGACGCATATTGCCAGATGGTGGCGATCAGCAACCGTCGTTCATCCTGACTCAACCCGTCCAGCATCATCACTCGCCGGAGCAGCCAGCGTTGCAGTGTCGCCTGGCACAATTCGAATGGCTTGTGATGGTGGGCAAAGCAATCGAGTTCCCGATGCTCGAATTCATCCAGATCCGGCACATGAGTGACAGGTCCGCCTCTGAGGGATAGCCAGACCAGTTCGGTATCCAGCCTCTTGAGTTCACCCGCCAGCAGGGCCGGCAACTGGCTCATGAAACGCTGTCGCCATTGCGCCAGCTCGGCGTGATATTCCGATTGCAACGGCATCAGCAGCAAAGCTGCATGACTGCCGCTGGCCGCATCGCGCTGCAGACCAAGACGCAGCACCCTCAATCCCGCCTTGAGCCAGAATGGCAGCAGATCTGGACTGGCGGAGAAGGCAGATCCCAGATAATCGACCCCTAATACCCGATAATGTGATACCAGCTTGTCCAGCAACCTGGACCCCAGCCCGAGACGATGAAGGGCAGGATGGATGGCGATGCGCATCACCCTGGCATAAGAGCGCTCCCCCGCCGTCACGAAACCAGCGTGGGCCAGCAGCGACTGGGGCAGCAGATGTCCACGAGGGCGCCGTCGTCCGGCCCAGATCGCATGCGCCAGATCAGGGGGTATATTGCCCTCCCGCGCGACCAGCGCCACCCCGAGCAATTCCTGTCCCTGCTCCATCAGATGAATGTCGAGATCCGGCCCCTCCAGCAAATACCGCAGATCACTGGG
The DNA here is from genome assembly GCF_014168615.1 of Aeromonas sp. WP2-W18-CRE-05. Lineage (NCBI taxonomy): Bacteria > Pseudomonadati > Pseudomonadota > Gammaproteobacteria > Aeromonadales > Aeromonadaceae > Aeromonas > Aeromonas sp. WP2-W18-CRE-05. The sequence goes on from NZ_AP021917.1 coordinate 4,261,961, forward strand.
GCTGGTCTGGTAGTGAGCCAGCACTAGCAGGCCGAACACCCGATTGAGCAGCGCGTCATCACGAGCCAGCTCATCTTGTCCGACCAGGCGCCAGGTCGGTGATGTCGGGGGATGAGGTGCCGATATGTCAGCATTCAGACCAAGGAGCCGGAAGATCAGAGGCTCCAGCGGATCGCTCAGGCTCCAGCGAATGGGCTCCACCAGGCGCAGCTCCTGCCAATCCGGGGTTTGCTCATCGAGTATCCGCTTGAAGCGCAGATGAAAGCCGCGCCCCGTCCCCTCATAGCCGTGCTCCGTTGTAGCGAAGACAATGCGACTGTGACGGGCCAGCATGGCCTCCAGCAGCGGGGTCGGGATGGCGGCGGCCTCATCCACCAGCAACAGATCCGCCAGCACGTCTCCTTGAGCCACCCGATCAGGGGACACATAGCTCAGACCGGCCAGCCGCTCAGGCATCTCTGCCAGCGCACGCTCTGCATGGGCAAAAAGTGTCGCCACTGTAGCGTGGGAAGGGGCAGTCACCGCTATCGTCAAGGCCGGATCCCGACTCAGCAAGTCGGCGCTCGCCAGCCCCAGCACGGCGCTCTTGCCACGACCGCGATCGGCGCTCAGCACCAGGGGGCGACGGCGATGGCCGTGCAACACGTTGTGGATGGCGGGCAGCGCACGGGCCTGATCCGCGCTCAGCGGCCGGTCCCCGTCGAGAGGCTGCCAGGTCATATCACAAGAGGCAGGCGTCAGATCTCGCGCCGGATCTTCTGCCAGCAACCGTACCAGACGGGAGATGAACCCCTGCCCGGCACGATCGGCCTCCTCTGGCTGAGCGACCAGCCTCTGACGATCAGGGTCTGGGTAGGTCGGCCATACCTCCCGCGGCGGGGTCAGCAGAAGCAAGAGCCCCCCAGCCCTCAATGTCCCCGCCAAGGCACCGAATGCATCGGGGTGAAAACCGCTGAAGGCATTGAATACCAGGGTGTCACACTCCTGACCGAGCCGTTGAAGCGCCTTGGCGGCAGGCTGCGGAGCATGACGCTCAGGACCCTGCCCCAGCCAGAACACGGCCCCCCACAGCAAGGATTCGGCACGAACGATGCAGTCATCCTCCTCCCCTTCCAGCCAGATCAGACGCCGCTCGCCGGCATGAGCGATAGCGTGGCGCAAGGCGAGCAGCTCGGCTGACATCATGGAGCTGGGCTGGCGTCTGGCTTCACGCGGGGTTCAAACATGCGCTCCCCCATCTGGTCGATGAAGGTATGGGCCTTTTGCACCATGAAGCGCTCGGCATCCGCCGGGTTGGCAAAGAGATCGGAGCGGATGAAGCGATGGGTCTGTAATTGCCCGTCGATCTCCCTGGTGATGCGACCGGCCAGCCTGTATTGCCCCCCTTCCGCCATGGGCTCGGGATAGATGAGATAGCCCATGTATTCGATGGGCTCAACCTCGGGGCTCTGGGCGATCTCTCCCTTGAACAGGGCATTGAATAGTTTTTTGAACATGTTCGCATCCTCTCTGATGCAGGCATTCTCCCCAAGGGTGGAATCACTGGCAAGCACGGGATCTTATTACCATTCGTTCTTTGCACTACGAACCATTCTCATTTAGATTTCATCTCATTCCAGCATGAGGTCCAGATTATGTACGTGTGTTTGTGCCGCGGCATCACAGATAACCAGATCCGCAAGGCGGTACAGGCAGGCAAGACTGAATTCCGACAGTTGAAACAGTCGCTGGAAGTCGGTACTCAATGTGGTAAATGTGTGCGCATGGCGATGGAGATCATCGCTACCGAAATCGACAAGATGGAGTCAGAGCAGGCACCGCTCTATTACGAAGTGGCGTAAAACCGCCGACTTCTCGTCTTCATCTCTCCTTCTGCCCTCCAGGGGACGACTTTCCCCATCACGTTATGGTCATGTTTCTGGACTAAGCTCTAGTGATCGTTGCCTAGGCTCGAACACGAGGAGTAATGTCGATGAAAGGAGATCCCAAAATCATTGCCCACCTCAACAAGGTGCTGGCCAATGAGCTGGTTGCCATCAACCAATACTTCCTGCATGCCCGCATCTATGATGACTGGGGCCTCAAAGGGCTGGGGCACAAGGAGTATCACGAATCCATCGATGAGATGAAACATGCCGACGAGCTGGTCAAGCGGGTGCTGTTTCTGGAAGGGCTGCCCAACTTGCAGGATCTGGGCAAGCTGCGCATCGGTGAGACGGTGGAAGAGATGCTGCGCTGTGACTTGTCTCTGGAGATGGACGCCATCCCCGACCTGAAAGTCGCCATCACCTATGCCGAGTCCGTGCAGGACTACGTCAGCCGCGACCTGTTTCAGGAGATCCTGGAGGATGAAGAGGAGCATGTGGACTGGCTGGAAACCCAGCTCGATCTCATCGCCCGTATCGGTCTGGAAAACTACCAGCAATCCCAGCTCCATGCCGAGTCATCCTGAATCTAGATGACATCAAGAGACAATCCCAACCCGCCCAGGCGGGTTTTTTCATGGCACCAGCGGCAGAGATCTTGCCCAACGATACGGTAGCCAACCTGGTTGCTGACAAGGCAGGCCAGAGTCTGTCAGGATGGCAGGCGCCGGATTGAACCACCTCAGGGATCACAGTTACGATGCATGGGGCAGCGGCAGGCGCCGCTTTCGATTAGGATACGACCCCATTCCCATCATTTTGCTACGGATGACCTCCATGGAACTGATTGCACGCGAGATGGCGCCCCACAAACGGGTTGCCCTGGTGGCTCACGACAACATGAAAGCCCCTCTGCTGAACTGGGTGCTGCGCCGCAAGGAGGAGCTCAAGCTCCACCACCTCTATGCGACCGGCACCACGGGCACCCTGCTCGGCAAGAAGGCGCAGCTGCCCATTACCTGCCTCTTCTCCGGCCCCATGGGGGGGGATCAACAGCTCGGCGCCCTCATCGCCGAAGGGAAGATAGACGTGATGATCTTCTTCTGGGATCCCCTCAATCCCGCCGCCCACGATCCTGACGTCAAGGCCCTGCTGCGCCTCGCGGCCGTCTGGAACATCCCGGTCGCCACCAACGAGGCGACGGCGGACTTCATCATGGACAGCCCGCACATGCAGCAGGCATTCAGCGTCCAGGTGCCCGACTACGCCGGCTACCTCAAGGCCAGAACCGAATAAGCAACGCCAGACAGCAAAGAGCCGGAACAGATGTCCGGCTCTTTTCTTTCATGGGGGGAGAAGGTCAGCGCTGGAGGCTTTTCTGCGCGAATTTGGGCCTGGCATTCATGATCTGCTCCACCTGCTCGTCGCTCATCTTGCCCCGCGACAGCCCCAGAACCTTGTAGGTCAGCAGAGGGCGCGCTGGCAGGGCGATCATCAGGGCGCGGATCTGGTTCTCGTCCTCCTTCTCTCGCGTCGGCTTGCCGTAGGCGTAGGTGAGCACGCCGGCATCCATCAGGTTTTTGACGGCGGGTTCGGTGATCGGCAGGTTTATGACGCTTTTCCGTTGCAGTACGAACTCCCGCAGCACCGCCTTCTCGTTGAAGTCGAGGAAGCCAATCATCTGGGCCAGTTGATCCTGCTGGCGGCGGGACTGCCACTCGTCACAGGCCCACTCCCAGGCGATCAGGAAGCCCTGACTGCAGAAATAGGAGATGGCGATCAACATGCCGACCCCAAGCCAGGCCGCATGAGCCGTGGCCCACTGGCTCACGGCACCTTTCATCAATCCGGCCGGAAACAGCAGGATGATGCTGCAGCAGAGCAGCAGCCAGACCATCAGCCAGTTGAGGCGATTAAGCTGGTAAAAATGTTGGATCCACCGTTTCATCGTTCACCCTTCCCAAGTCAATGTGGACAGTAGCCAACTCATAGCAATCGCTGTGCCAGCACAAGGATCCCCGTAAAAAGATCAGGATCCCGGACGGGAGAGTCGAGGGTTGTCACATCCTTTTACAACTTGTCGCGCGGATCATCCCCTGTTGGCCTTGCACCTCACCGAGCCACTTGGTAAAAAGCCCGCACTGTCACTGGGGAGTAGCAACCCGCCCGAAATCCGGGCAGGGCCCATGTCAACACTCTTGGATCCACAGATCCATGGCATGGGCGGCGATAGCACCTATCGTCCTGCAAGACCTTTGGCCTCGATATGCACGCCAGCCGGGCGAGCCGTATCGGGTCCATCGGTTGTTCTGCTCGCCTGGCGGTTACTCATCATGCTGATCACCCTGCTGTTATTTCTGACCTCTGCCGTCACCATCTATCTGGCCTGCGAATACTTCGTCAACGGCATCGAATGGACCGGCCATCATTTCAAACTGTCCCAAAGCGCCACCGGTTCTCTGCTGGCCGCCCTCGGCACGGCCCTGCCCGAATGTATCGTCACCCTGACCGCCCTGCTGATGGGGGATGCCCCCGCCCAGCAGCAGATAGGCATAGGTGCGGCCCTCGGCGGCCCGCTGGTGCTGGCTACCATAGGCTATGCTGCCGTCGGCGTGACCCTGCTGCTGTGCATGAGCCGGGAGCACAGAGCCATCAATGGCGAGGTGCAGCGGGAGATAGGCCGCGATCAGGCCTGGTTTGCCGGCATCTTCCTGTTGGCCGTGCTGCTTGGCATGGTGGCCTTCACCGGTAAAACCTGGCTGGCCCCCCTGTTCGTGCTGATGTACCTCCTCTATGTGCGACGTGAGCTGAAACAGACCGACAGCCACGAGGCCGAATTGCCCTCCCCCCTCAAGCTGGACCCCGAGGCCGGGATCCCCGCGCCTGGCAAGGTGCTGGCGCAGACCCTGGGAGCCCTGGTGGTGGTGGCGCTCGCGGCCCAGCTGTTCGTTCACCAGCTGGAGAACATGGGCGAGCTGTTCGGCCTCTCGCCGGTAGTGGCCGCCCTGCTGCTGAGCCCGGTGGCCACCGAAATGCCCGAGCTGATGAACGTGCTCATCTGGGTGCGGCAGGGCAAGCACCGGCTGGCACTGGCGAATATCTCCGGCGCCATGATGATCCAGGGCACCATTCCCAAGGCGTTCTGCCTGCTGTTCACCCCCTGGCTGCTGGACAGCACCATGATGGTCTCCTCGCTGGTGACGCTGCTGTGGAGGGGGTTCAGTCGGGAGCGGATGACGGCGGGCAGGCTCGCCCTGGTGGGGCTGGTTTACCTGGGTTTCTGCGGCTGGCTGATGATGAGCTGAGGGCCGGCATCCGCCCCCGGCCCAACAAGAAAGGGCAGGATCCCATCCTGCCCTTCATCTCACGGGGTAGTGTCAATCAGGCCGAGCCGAGGTCTTAGAACTGCTGGAACCAGCGCTGGATCTGGGCCGGATCCTTGCTCTGGGTCAGGGCGAGCATCAGCAGCACCCGCGCTTTCTGCGGGTTGAGGGTCTCGGCGGCGACGAAGCCGTACTTGGCATCATCGATCTCCGCATCCAGGGTGGTAGAGCCGGTCGGCACGCGGGCGGAACGCACCACGCGAATGCCGTCCTTGCTCGCCTTGGCCAGGGTGTCGAACAGGGAGTGGTAGAGGTTGCCGTTGCCCACCCCGGCGCTGACGATGCCGTCAAACTTGGCATCCACCAGGGCCTTGGCCGGCAGGTCCGAGGCGTTGGCGTAGCTGTAGACGATGCCGACCTGGGGCAACTTGTCGAGCTTGCTCACGTCGAACGGGGTCTTGCTGGTATGCAGACGGGCCGGGCTGCGCTGGTAGTCGATCTTGCCGTTGTGGATGTAGCCGAGCGGGCCGAAGTTGGGGGAGGCGAAGGTCTGCACTCCTGTGGTGTTGGTCTTGGTGACGTCGCGAGCATCCAGCACGGTGTCGTTCATCGCCACCATGACGCCACGCCCCTTTGAGGCGGGGTCGGAGGCAGTCACCACGGCGTTGTAGAGGTTCATGGGGCCGTCGGCGCTCATGGCGGTGGAGGGGCGCATGGCGCCCACCAGCACCACCGGCTTGTCGCTCTTGACGGTCAGATTGAGGAAGTAGGCGGTCTCCTCCATGGTGTCGGTGCCGTGGGTGATGACGATGCCGTCCACGTCATCCCTGGCCAGCAGCGCGTTGACGCGCTTGGCGAGCGTGAGCCACACCTCGTCGTTCATGTCCTGGGAGCCGATCTTGACCACCTGCTCACCCTGCACGTCGGCCACGTTTTTCATCTCGGGCACGGCGGCGATCAGCGTCTCGATGGCCACCTTGCCGGCCTCGTAGTTGGACTGGGTGGCGGACTGGCCCGCCCCGGCGATGGTGCCCCCGGTGGCCAGAATGTGCACGCTGGGCAGCGCCATGGCCATCGGGGAGAGGGTCAGGCCGAGTACGGCGGCGATCAGGGTCTTGCGAATGGGAAGGGTCATGCTGCAATCCTTTTGGATGAGGGAATTGCAGCATTTTTATTCTTTTTAAACGGGATTTAAGTGATCATTCTCACCAATAAAAAGAAGTAAACAGAATATTAGTCTGATTTATACCAATTAAGTGATAATTCACTCTACCTGAAAGCCTCTCGCCTCGATCAGGGCGATCAACTCGGCTTTGCTCAGCTCGCTCTCGATGACGGCCTGGCGGCTGGCAAAGTCGACCGTGGCGGTGCGGACTGCTGGCTGGGCCATCAGGGCCTTTTGCAGGCTGGCAGCGCAGCCGCCGCAAGACATGCCGGTAACGGTGAGTTCGATGGTCATGGGCGCTCTCCTCTGTCGATGTGCAATCAGCCTAAAGCTGCCGCCTCCGGCAAGGTCAAGGGCGAATGCCGATCCCGTCAACCCCGGGTCGTGCATCATGGCGGCGCCCCATCACCCCATCAGTCCCAGGTAGTTCATCAGGGCGGCCCCCAGGCTGGTGGTGACGAGCGAGCCCAGGGTGGTGGTGGCGATGATGTTGGCCGCGAGGGCACTGTCACCGCCCATGGCACGGGTCATCACATAGCTGGCGGCGGCGGTGGGGGTAGAGCTGATGAGAAACAGGATGCCGAGGGCCTGCGGGCTGAAGCCGAGCGCCCAGGCCCCCAGCACCAGCAGCACGGGGATGCAGCACAGCCGGTTGACCGTGGCCCAGCCGGTCAGCATGGCGCCGCCGCGCAGGGCCTTGAGGTTGAGGCTGGCGCCGGTGCACAGCAGGGCCAGCGGCAGGGTCATGTTGGCGAAATAGTTGCCCGTGCTGATGACCAGCTGGGGCAGTTCGATGCCGAGCAGACCGAAGGGCAGGGCCGCCAGAATGGCGATGATGAGGGGGTTTTTGACGATCCCCTTGAGTATGGGGGTGAGCCCCTTTCCGCCCCCAAGGCTGCGGGTCAGGGTGATCACCGCGAGCACGTTGTAGAGCACAGTGATGGAGCCCACCAGCAGGGCGGCGGCCCCTATCCCTTCCGGGCCGTAGGCGTTTTGCACATAGGCCAGCCCCATGATCCCCATGTTGCCGCGAAAGCTGCCCTGCACGAAGATGCCCCGCAGTTTCTGCTCGCTGATGAAACGGGCCGCCAGCACCTCCAGCACCAGGAAACCGGCGAGGGTGCCGAGCAGGCCGTAGAGGATGAGCCAGGGGCTCGGCATGGTGGAAAAATCGGTGCGCACCATGCTCAGGAACAAGAGAGCTGGCAGGGTGACCTGGAACACCAGACGGGAGGCGGACTCGACGAAGCTGTCGGGCAAGAGACCCAGCCGCTTGAGCCAGATGCCGAGTACCAGCACCAGACAGATGGGGCCCGTGATGGAGAGAGAGAAGTGCAGACTTGCCAACAGATCCATGATGCGCGTCCTGTGCAACGGCGAAGAAAGTCGCCTGGGAAAGGGCATTCTAACGCCATGGGCTTGTATTCACAGGAGTTAATCACAACAATGTCTGCATCCCGGTTGTCGCCCTCCCCTGTCACGGATCCCCCATGGAAAAGAAACTGACCATCCTCGATATCGCTCGCCTCAGCGGGGTCGGCAAGTCGACCGTCTCCCGGGTGCTCAATCAGGATCCCAAGGTCAATGCCCAGACCAGGGCCAGGGTCGAATCGGTGATCGCCCAGCACGGTTTCGTGCCGAGCAAATCGGCGCGGGCCATGCGCAGCCAGAGCCAGCAGGTGGTCGGCATCGTGGTGTCGCGCCTCGACTCCAGCTCCGAGAACCAGGCGGTGCGCGGCATGCTGGAGACCCTCTACCAGCGTGGCTACGACGCCGTGCTGATGGAGAGCAAGTTCTCCCCCGCCAAGGTGAGCGAGCACCTGGCGGTGCTGGAGCGGCGCGGGGTGGACGGCATCATCCTGTTTGCCTTCAACGATCTGGACTATGCCGCCATGGCGCCGCTCAGGGAGAAACTGGTGCTGATGGCCCGCGAGCGCCCCGGCTTCTCGTCGGTCTGCTTCGACGATGACGGGGCGGTGCGCGCCGTGCTCGCCCACCTCGGGGAGCGTGGCCTGACCGAGGTCGCCTATCTCGGGGTGGAACGCAGCGATCTCACCACTGGGCTGCGTCGGCATCAGGCTTACCTCGACTACTGTCGGGAACAGGGGCGCACACCCCGCAGCGCCCTCGGGGATCTCGGTCTGCAAAGCGGCTATCGGCTCGCGGCCGAGCTGCTCACCCCCACCACCCAGGCCATGGTCTGCGCCAGCGACACCCTGGCCATCGGCGCCGCCAAATACCTGCAGGAGCAGGGGCGCACCGACATCCTGGTGAGCGGCCTTGGCAGCAATCCCATGCTGACGTTCCTCTTTGCCAACACCCTCAGCCTGGATTTCGGCTACAAGGACGCCGGCATCCTGGCCGCCAGACAGCTGCTCGACCAGATTGAAGAGGGGCAGCCCCCCAGAGCTACCATCGCCCCCTGTCAGCCCCTGTAGTCTATCTTTTCCTCCATTCCCGGCGTTTTGCGCTTTTTGTGACCAGCGCCACGAATTGGGAACGTTCCCATTGCCGATGCCAGCCACTGGCTTCATGCTAATTGGGAACGATACCAATAAACGGGCGGTCCTTGGCCAGCCGGTAAAGACACGACCATTATTCATGGAGTCACAGAGGGAAGGCTCATGTCAAAAGTCAACACACAGCATCTGGCGCAGCTGATCGAGCGGATCGGCGGCAAAGAGAACATCACCACTGTCAGCCACTGCCTGACCCGGCTCAGGTTCGTGCTGGCCGATCCGGCCAAGGCCGATCCCAAGGCCATCGAGACCATCCCTTCGGTGAAGGGGAGCTTCACCCAGGGCGGCCAGTTCCAGGTGGTGATCGGCAACGAGGTGGATCAGTGGTACAAGGCGCTCACCCAGGAGATCGGCGTGAGCGGCGGCAGCAAGGAGGCCGCCAAGCAGGCCGCCCGCCACAACATGAACCCGTTGGAGCGCGGCATCTCCCACCTGGCGGAGATCTTCGTCCCCCTGCTGCCCGCCATCATCACCGGTGGTCTGATCCTGGGCTTTCGCAACGTCATCGGCGACATCAAGATGTTCGACGACGGCACCCACACCCTCACCGAGATCAGCCAGTTCTGGGCCCAGGTGCACGCCTTCCTCTGGCTTCTGGGTGAAGCCATCTTCCACTTCCTGCCGGTGGGTGTCTGCTGGTCTGCGGTGAAGAAGATGGGCGGCTCCGAGATCCTCGGCATCGTGCTGGGTATCACGCTGGTGTCGCCGCAACTGATGAACGCCTATGGCATCGGCCAGCAGACCCCGGAAGTGTGGGACTTCGGCCTCTTCGTCATCCAGAAGGTAGGGTATCAGGCCCAGGTCATTCCGGCCCTGCTGGCGGGTGTCTTCCTCGCCTGGGTGGAAACCAGCCTCAAGCGCATCATCCCGGCCTATCTCTACCTGGTGATTGTGCCCTTCATCTCCCTGCTGCTGGCGGTGATCGTGGCACACGCCCTGATCGGTCCGTTCGGCCGCTGGATTGGTGACGGCGTCGGCTTTGCCGCCAAGGCGGCCATGACGGGTTCGTTTGCCCCCATCGGCGCCGCCCTGTTCGGCTTCCTCTATGCGCCCCTGGTCATCACCGGCATCCACCACACCACCAACGCGGTGGACCTGCAACTGATGCAGAGCATGGGCGGCACCCCCATCTGGCCGCTGATCGCCCTCTCCAACATCGCCCAGGCGTCTGCGGTCGTCGGCATCATCCTGATCAGCCGCAAGGAGAACGAGCGGGAGATATCGGTCCCGGCCGCCATCTCCGCCTATCTCGGGGTGACCGAGCCGGCCATGTACGGCATCAACCTCAAGTACAAGTTCCCCATGCTGTGCGCCATGGTGGGCTCAAGCTGTGCGGCTCTCATCTGCGGCTTCGCCGGTGTGATGGCCAACGGCATCGGGGTGGGCGGCCTGCCGGGCATCCTCTCCATCCAGCCGCAATACTGGGGCATCTACGCCATCGCCATGCTGGTGGCCATCGTGGTCCCCGCCCTGCTGACCCTGCTGGTCTACAAGCGCCAGCAGGCTGCTGGCAAGCTGGATCTGGCCACGGCCTGATCCACACAACCTCGGCGGAGCCCTGGCTCCGCCCTTTATCGTTGCCCTGTTCCAACTAATCCGGTTTCAACCAATGAGCGAACCAACCATGACACAGACACCCTGGTGGCAAAGCGCCGTGATTTACCAGATCTACCCCAAAAGCTTTCAGGATTCCGGCGCCCGTGGCACCGGTGATCTCAAGGGGATCATGGCCCGCCTCGACTACCTCAAGACCCTCGGCGTCGATGCCCTCTGGCTGACCCCGGTCTACGTCTCCCCCCAGGTGGACAACGGCTACGACATCGCCGATTACCTCAACATAGATCCCGCCTACGGCACCATGAGCGATTTTGAAGCGCTCCTGGCCGCCGCCCATGCGCGCGGCATCCGCATCGTGATGGATATCGTGGTCAACCACACCTCCACCGAGCACGCCTGGTTCAAGTCGGCGCTGGGGGACAAGAACAGCCCCTATCGCGACTACTACATCTGGAAAGATCCGGTGGACGGCGGCGTGCCCAACAACTGGCAATCCAAGTTTGGCGGCAGCGCCTGGGAGCTGGACCCGGCCACCGGCCAGTACTACCTGCACCTCTTTGCCTGCGAGCAGGCGGATCTCAACTGGGAAAACCCGGCCGTGCGCGCCGAGGTGAAGAAGATCATCCATTTTTGGGCGAAGAAAGGGGTCGACGGTTTCCGCCTCGACGTCATCAACCTCATCTCCAAGGATCAGGCATTCCCTGACGACGAGGTGGGGGATGGCCGCCGCTTCTACACCGACGGGCCGCGCATCCACGAATTTTTGCAGGATGTGAGCCGCGACGTCTTCGCCCCCGTGGGGGCCATGACGGTGGGGGAGATGTCCTCTACTTCGCTGGAGCACTGCCAGCGCTATGGCGCGCTCGATGGCTCCGAGCTCTCCATGGTCTTCAACTTCCACCATCTGAAGGTGGATTACCCCAACGGCGACAAGTGGACCAAGGCGCCGTTCGATTTCCTCGAACTCAAGCGCATCTTCAACCACTGGCAGAGCGGCATGCACGGCAAGGGGTGGTCGGCGCTCTTCTGGTGCAACCACGATCAGCCGCGCATCGTCTCCCGTTTCGGCGATGAGGGCGAGCATAGGGTGGTCGCCGCCAAGATGCTGGCCAGCACGCTGCACGGCCTGCAGGGGACGCCCTACATCTATCAGGGGGAGGAGATCGGCATGACCAACCCCGGCTATCAGTGCATCAACGACTATCAGGATGTGGAGAGCCGCAACATCTTCGCCATCAAGCAGGCGGAAGGGATGAGCGAGGCCGAGATCCTCGCCATTCTCGGTGCCAAGTCCCGGGACAACTCGCGTACTCCGATGCAGTGGGGCGCCGCCTCCAACGCCGGTTTCACCAGCGGGACGCCCTGGCTCAAGCCTGCCGCCAACTATTCCGAGATCAATGCCGAGGCGGCGCTGGCCGACCAGCACTCGGTGTTCTGGCACTATCGGGATCTCATCGCCCTTCGCAAGGCGCACCCCATCTTCACCCAGGGGGATTATCAGGAGCTGCTGACCGGGCACCCGCAGATCTGGGCCTATGTCCGCCGCGCCAACGGTCAGACCCTGCTGGTGGTGAGCAACTTCTACGGCGAGCCGGTGGAGTTTGCCCTGCCTGCCGAGCTGGCCAATGGAGAGGGGCGCCTGTTGCTTGGCAACTACCAAGACAGCCCGACCCGGCCGCAATCCTGCAAGCTGCGCCCTTACGAATCCCTGATCTGGCTGATGGAGCAATGATGACTGACGCAACGACAGTGCAGCGGCCCGCTGTGCGTGGCCCCGAGTGGCAGAAGATGGTGGCGGGAGCGCCCTATGATGCAGGGGACCCCGAACTGCGGGCTGCGCGGGAGCAGTGCCGCGCCCTGCTGGGAGAACTGAACCGGGAGCGAACCGATGCCCCTGGTTGGGATGAGCGCCTCACCCGCCTGCTGGGTGGCCGCGCAGAACGCTGTTTCATCACGCCCCCCTTCTTCTGCGACTATGGCGCCAACATCTTTGTCGGCGAGAATTTCTACGCCAATTTCAACTGCACCATCCTGGATGTGTGCGAGGTACACATAGGCGACAACGTGCTGCTGGCCCCCGGAGTGCAGATCTACACCGCTACCCACCCGGTGGCGGTAGCGCCGCGCATCAAGGGGGTGGAGTTCGGCAAGCCGGTGCGCATCGGCAACAACGTCTGGATTGGGGGCAGCGTCGTCATCTGCCCGGGCGTCACCATAGGGGACAACAGCGTCATCGGGGCGGGGTCCGTTGTCACCAGAGACATTCCGGCAGGCGTGGTGGCGGTCGGCAATCCCTGCCGGGTCTTGCGCCCCATGACGGCAGAGGAGCTGGCGCCCGGGGAACCTGGCTGACACAGAAGGGGCAGGCCGTACCTGCCCCTGTTCCTTTCCCTGACGGCGCTCCCGCAATGCCGGCAAGGCTTCGGCGCAGCCCCCTCTTTACCCGGGCAGCAAGGCGCCGCAACGCTTGTGCTGTCCCATGACCACCAGAGTCTTGAAACTGCGCACCTGGTCCCTGGCATGGAGCACCCGACGGGTGAACTGCTCGTAACTTTGCATGTCCCTGGCGGCCACTTGCAGCACGAAGTCCTGCTCACCCGTCACATACCAGAGATCCATCACCTCGGGTTCCCGCTGCAGGCTGGCGATCATCTCATCGACGATGCGGCCATGATCCCGCTCCAGGGTCACCAGCACCAGCATGGTGATGGGCCAGCCCATGGTGGACGGTGCCACCAGCGCCACTTCCCGCTCGATGAGACCGGACTCCCGCAAGGCGCGGACGCGGCGGTAGCAGGCAGGGGCGGAAAGACCGACCCTGTGGGCCAGCTCCGGCGTGGGCAGACGGGCATCCTGTTGCAGCTCGGCGAGGATGAGCAGATCAAATTTGTCGGTCATGGGGTTCATTAGATAAAAATTATCGCGCAGGGCCAGTATTAGACCGGTTTTACCCAAGTCTCCAGATATATTTTACTGCTCATCGTCCTGCCCGGTATGAACACCATGCAACCCAATCCCAATGCCCTCTCCTCTCTTCTGGCCGTCCTGCTCGCCATGTTGTCGATCACCCTCGGCGCCTCCCTGGCCAAATCCCTGTTTCCCCTGCTCGGAGCCGCAGGCACGACCCTGTTCCGGCTGGGGTGCGCCGCCCTCCTCCTCTCTCTGGTGTTTCGCATCTGGCGTGCCCCCCTCGACCGACGCACCCTGCTGGGCGCCATCCCCTACGGCCTGTCGCTTGGGGCCATGAACCTGCTCTTCTATCTCGCCATCGCACGCATTCCCCTCGGCGTAGCCCTGGCCATCGAGTTCATCGGCCCCCTGACGGTGGCTCTGATCTCCTCACGCCACCGGGCGGACTTCATCTGGCTGATACTGGCCATCGCCGGACTGCTGCTGCTCTTGCCCCTGCGGGCAACACAGCAGGCCATCGATCCCCTGGGGGCCGCACTGGCTCTCGGGGCTGGCCTCTTCTGGGGGCTCTATATGCTCACCGGAAAGCGGGCAGGAGCCTTGCTGGGCGCACAGGCTCCGGCGCTGGGCATGTGGGTGGGCACCCTGCTGGTATTGCCCTTCGGGCTGGAGGGTGCGATCGAGGCGTCATTCACCGTCCCCGTGATCCTCACCATCATCGGGGTGGGGCTGCTCTCGAGCGCCATCCCCTACTCTCTCGAGATGTTTGCCCTGCGCCGCCTTCCCCTCAAGAGCTACGGCATTCTCACCAGCGGTGAACCGGCCATTGGGGCCTTGATGGGACTGGTATGGCTGGGTGAGCAGTTGCCCCCGTCCCAGTGGCTCGGGATAGCCGCCATCATCGCCGCCTCCATGGGCACCACCTGGCAGGCGGGTCGTCGACAAGCGGGCTCCGCCTGAACCAAAAAAATCGGGGCCGGCGATGACCGGCCCCGGGGATGGCACGAGCGCGTCAGGACGAGTAGTCGTAACAGCGTTTGAGCTCGCCGAAGTCATAGAAGAAGCTGCCCACCGCAATGGGGGCACAAGCTGCCTTGAAGGCGAGCTCCTTCTCGTTGTAAAGCATCTTCACCAGCACCCGGCCGGCCTCGTTGCGGTAGACATCCCACTGGATATTGGCCGCATAGGGAGAGACCCAGCCGCCACGCCATTCGTTGTTTTCCTGGCTCATCAGCACGCCAGGCTGGGCGCTCTGACGACTCCCTTCCAGCTTCATCAGGGCCGCCAGCGGGATCAGGGTCTCCGCATGGGCGAAGCGCAGCTTGGCGACATGCTCGCCCGCCTCTTCCACCACCTGGGTCTGTACCTCGTTGAAGAGGCCGTCAAGCAGGGGCTGGGCCACGGCGTAGGTGGCGCTCTGGCTGGCAAGACTCGGCCCCTTTTCGTAGAAGTCCTCGGCATCGGAGAGGTAGGAGAACCAGGCAGACTCCTCTGGCGTGATGAACTGCTCGAGATCCCAGGACCCGCCTTGTGCCTGCGCCTCCCGGATCATCCCCGGGCCGATGATGAAGAGGTTGTAGAGCATGAGGGCGGCGTCCACCTCGTCGCGCACATGGGTCTTGCCGCCGTCTTCCGGATTCACCGCCACGTAATCCACCCCGGCGGCCAGCTCGTCGACGAAGGCCTTGCTGTAGAGACGCTCGAGCATCTCGCGGGCCATCACCCGGGTCCTGGGCAGGGCCTTGAGCGCATCGAGGGCCTCGGTCAGCTCGGGAGCGGGAGCCACCCCGTTCTCTTCGTCCCCGACAAAGGCCTGATAGGCCTGGAAGGTGGGCAGATACCGGGTGTACTCCCCCTGCGGCTCGGTCTTGTGGAAGTAGAGCTCGAACTTGTTGCGCAGCCCCTTGTCGATCTCGGAAGGGTTCTCCTGGCTGACGTAACAGTCGGGGCTGTCGGTCACCAGAGAGACCCGTTTGGCCAGGCTCTGCATGAAGAAGTAGGCGCTTTCGTTGGCGCGATCCTTGCCCGATGTCTCGACCTTGAGGCAGAGGGGAGTCGATTCAGTGGCCAGCAGGGTGGGCAGCCGTTCGGCGAGCCGGGTCGCCAGGTTGGCGTGCTCCTCCTTGCCGAGCGCACTCAGCAGGCCATAGCCGAGGGTCTGGTTGGCGGCCGTGACGGCGTCCACCTTGGCGCCGAGCCGTTGGCCCAGCTCGGTCAAGGCCCCCTGTCTCGCGGCCTCCTCCCACACCAGCTTGGTCAGCACATCGTATTTGGGGCTGGACAGCGAGCGGGAGCCATGGCGTGCCACCAGTTCAGTGAAGACGGGACTAAAGCCTTCAGGGGCAACCTCATAGCTGTTCATTGCCTGACGGGCGGCATAGACCGCCTTGGTGCTGTATTGATAGCCGCCGACGGCGGGCGAGGAGGAGTCATTGCCCGAATTGCAGCCGCTCAGCAGGGTGGCCGCCACGCAGGCGGCAAGGGAAGAGACGCGAAACATAGTCATCCTTGAACCAGTGTGAAAATGAAGCCGCACAGTACGCACCGGATGTGACAATCCGGTGTCAGGTCTGGGACATGCACCTCTCTCCGGAAGGGTGAACACCCTCCAACCCGTCTATGTCCCCCCACAAAAAAATCATTCATATTTTTTGAACGTGTAGGCCAGTTTATCTCGCTAACAATGACCGGGTGAGGCGCTTAATATTCACACATCGCTTAGGCAGGAGCGCCAAGCCGCAAAACAACTGGTCGTTCATGGCAGTCCCCCATACACATGGGTGACAAACATCCGTGACAAAACAACACACCATTTGAATGACCTCTTGCAAGGATGCATTGATGCAGGCCTGTCAGGCCTTGCCAATGACATAAAAACCAAGAGAGTGAATGAACATGAAAAACGTGATCAAGATGCTGGCCGTTGCAGGCCTGATGAGTGCCGGTGTTGCCCAGGCTTCCGTCCCCGCCGACTTCAACGCCACCCCGGGTGTGCTGTTCGTGAACTGGCATGCCAGCGCCGCCATGGCCGGCAAAGCCAACCCCATGCTGGAGGTGCGCGATGAATCCGGTGATCTGGTGGCATCCGTCCACGCCAACCTGATGGGTACCCAGCAGGTACAGATCCCGAGCCGCTCCCAGGGCAACCTGACCGTCAGCCTCGGCGATCAGAGCAGCGATTACCGCATCCCGTTCGGCATCGGCAGCGGCAATCCCCGCTGATCAACGCAGACGACTTCCCTCCCGGGTCTGGCAAAGACACGCCGACCAGGCGAGAGATCAACGACAAGGGCGCCATCAAGGCGCCCTTGTCGTCGTTGCCGTCGGCATACACGGCTACTGGGTGAAGACGGGACCGAAGCCGGATCCCCACAGGATGGCCGTGGCAGCCAGCACGCAGACCAGCAACACCAGGCCGACCGTCACCACTGAACTGGCGTAGATGAATCCCTGCTCCTTGGTGATGTGCATCAGGATGGGCACGCCGATATAGAGCAGGTAGACGGAATAGGTCAGCCCGACCAAACCGATGAGCATCACGAACCAGAGATGCGGGAAGAAAGCGGAGAAGCCCACCATGAAGAGTGGCGTGGAGGTGTAGGCCGCCAGCTCCAGCGAGGTCGTGTAGCTGGGATCCGAGCCGAAGGTATGCCCCATCCAGTGCACCAGATAGGAGAGTGCCAGCACGCCGATGATAAGGGTCACGTACATGGCGACCGACAGCTTGAATGCGCTGTTGGCGGTCAGGGTGATGGGATCGCCGACCCCGATGCTCCAGCCGATGTGAACGGCGGAATAGTAGGCGCAGATGGGAGGGATAAGGGCCACGAGCAGGATGTGGGTCAGACTGTTTCTGAAGCTGTCGTGCCGCTCGTCTATGGTATGCCATTCGGTGTGGGGATGGGCATACAATCCCCATAAGTGATTCAATATCATAGCGTTATTCCTTCTCTACATCGGTGGTTGGCGGATCGATACCGGGCTTTCTCCTCTGATTGCGTCATGTCCGGGCGCTGGTGGCGCCATCGCTTGCCATGGCATGCGATGACTTTAAATAAAGTCGCTCCACCGCCGCTGCGTCAAGCAGGGTCGCCGGGCCAGCCGGGAGGGATGGGAAGACAGCAGGAGGGCACCGGAGGCGGGCACTGATGGCACCCGCCGCCGGCACTCCCGTCAATACTGCTTGGTTTTCGAGGCAAAACCCGCGAGGAAGAGACCGGTCAGGAACATGCCGCAGAAGGCCTCGATGGCCGACAGCAGTTGCAGCGGCGAGGAGGTCTGGGAGATGTCCCCATAACCCAGGGTCACGAAGGTGACGATGCTGAAATAGAGAGAGCGCCCCAGATGGCCGTGGGTTGCAGACTCCGGCGCCAGGAAATAGGTCAGGGTCGCCAGCAGGATCACCCCCATCGACATCAGCAGGCTTCTGATGGGACGCTCCCCAAACCCCCAGGTGATGAAGCTGATGAACTTGCCCGCGCACTTGAGATAGCACAACAGGGAGAGCCAGCACTTCGTCATCGGACCGCTTCGCAGCCAGCGCTCCCGGTACAGCTCCCGCGGGCTCGCCAGGGACTTCATCTCGTGCAGCTTCTCCTTGTAGTAACACTCGCCGGCATCGACGGTGTCACCCACGCTGGAGAAGAGGCGCTTGGCATTGCGATAGAGTTTGCTCGCCTCGTTGTGGTCGATCCGCCCATTGTCGTTGTAGACCACCTCCACCTTGTCCAGGTTGGTGTGCTCCATGGTGGCATCGAAGTTCTTGGCGCTGACGCTGAAGTTTTTCAGCACCGCCCGGGAGGAGTGGAAGCGGATCTCCTCGCACTCTATGGTGAAGTCCTGAAAGACCCCGTCCTCCAGCGCCAGCTCCCGCTTCTTGGCCCAGGCCCTGTGGTCCCACAGCAGGGAGTCGAACAGATCGAGCCCGATCACCCCGCCATTGACCCTGACCCCCTTGGCCGAGCAGTGCCACAGATAAACCTTGGAGTTGTTGACGGCGCCATCGAGAGAGAGCTCGTCGAGACAGGTAAAATCGAGCAACCGGCCGGAGATGATGGGGCTTTTGAGGGTAACACCGCCGATGTTGAGCAGACGATGCTTGCCCAGCACCTGGGCTTCCCCCTTGTTGTTCTCCGAGACCGAGAGCAGGCTTTGCACCCGTTTCACCTCGTCATTGCCATGTTTTCCCGCCAGCCACATGCTGTAAGGCTCGAAACGGGTCTCCGAGCGGATGAGGCCGCTCTTGCGCAGGGATTCCAGTGCACTCGAGGCGCTCTCATACAGGCGGACCTTGTCGTCGCTCATGTAGACACAAAGGCTCAGCACGCAGCGGGAGCTGATGAAGCGGGCGATGCCGATCTGGAAGATCACACTTTTTTCTATCTTCTGCTCCGCCATCCAGTCGTCGAAATGGGGCAACGACGCCACCAGCAGCGCCCAGATACGGGGATAATCGTTCTCACGCCGCCACTCGTTGAATTGCTCGGGGGAAAGCTGCCAAAGCTCTGTTGCATTCATGCATGACCTCACTCAAGAAACCGATCCCGTTTTGCCGGGCCGGGGTGACGGCAGGCGTCGATCACGACAGGGTGATCCGGCGGGCGCAGCATAGGGACTCACCACGCCATCATACTCGGCAGACGGGCCAAGTCACTGGGAGGAAAGATTCAAGAAGAGCGCTGCGACAGCTTTGTCACCGGACGGGACGCTTTTCGAACAGCGGGAAGCGGGACATCGAAAAACGGGAAAAGAAAAAGCCCAGCATTGCTGCTGGGCTTTTGATTTGGCTCCTCCTGCTGGGCTCGAACCAGCGACCTGCGGATTAACAGTCCGTCGCTCTACCGACTGAGCTAAGGAGGAATTATTCGTGGTGCCCAGAGACGGAATCGAACCGCCGACACGGGGATTTTCAATCCCCTGCTCTACCGACTGAGCTATCTGGGCAAATGGTGCCGGCTACCGTAGATGTACAACGCATTTCGCCACCTCGATCCTAACGCCAGACCCAAGTCAAATCACCCTCTTCACCGAGATCAAACGGTTCTGGGGTGATGCTGATCAGATCTTTTCTAAATAACTGATCCCAATAGTGCTACACCTTCGCTGTGCCATAGCCATTCCCCGGGAAAGGAGACACGGTATCCATGAAGTGTTTCACTCGGGCCAGCAGGTTTGCCATCCCTCTGCATTGATGATTGCGCGTGATGGTTTCATGTAACTTGTGCCATAGCCGTTCTATGTGATTAACCCAAGGGCTGTAAACTGGCTGGAACACCAGGCAGAACTTGGGATTCTTCTTCAACCATCGCTCGGTCTGTTTGCTTTTGTGAATGATGTAGTTATCGAGGATCAACGTGATGGTTTTGGCTCGTCGGTAGTGGTGGCGCAGCTTTTCCAGCATGGCAATAAACAGCGATGAGTTTTTCTTGATCCCGCTGACGTAAAGTACCCTTCCGTTGCCTGCGTGGAGAACGCCTGCCAGATAATGCTTGGCATTCTGCCCCGGTGTGACAACCCGCTTTTGCTGCGCTCTGAACATCCAGTCGGCTCCTAATTTGGGATTGAGGTCTATATCGACTTCATCCTCATAAAACACCGGATTATCGGCATCACAGCGGGCCAGCGCGGCGTCGATATTCGCCATTTTTTCCTGATAGGCTGGGTCTTTTATCCGCAAGGTCGGCACGGGCCTGCGCCAGACAATGCCCATACGAGGTAACCATCGGCGGAGCGTGGAGGCTGCCACATTTAGCCCTGTTAACCGATTGATTTTTATAGCCAATAGTTCAGTACACCAACGGCTGCGCTGATAACCAAAATCTTGCGGAGAAAACTGCATGAGCAGCACCAGTAAGGTGACAATCTTGGCGATAGGTAAGACTGGGGCACGGCCAGCCGGTAAGGCTTCTAGCGCATCTATGCCTTCATCTCGATACCACCGAAGCCAACGACCGATGGTCGAGCGCGCAGCGCCGGTAAGGTGATGAACATCGGTGATCGTGCGTCCTTCATGTAACAGCAAGATGGCCATCAAGCGACGAGCATGTCCTTTATCACGGGTGGCATGGATGATTTTGTGAATGCGGCGCCGTTGTGGTCGTGGCAGAGGTGGTAGGATAGGCATCAACTCAGTCCTTTGGGTGTGGCTTGTTTTGTTTAGCGACTAATCAGATCGCACAAACTGGACTGAGTTCCCTTCCTCCGGTGATCTACTATTCGGAACAGCTATTTAGGGCATTTGAATGGAGGTACGTATATGGTGATTAAAAGGACCGCAGAACAGTTAGCGGACGTTCTATTTCCTGAAGCGTTGGAACAGGATGATTTTGCTGATGGAGTGTTTTCTATCCCTCCTGAACAACGAAAACTCCACACTGAAACTTACGATTTCACCGTGGAAACTATAGTGGAAAAACTGAGTGATGGTTCTATTTTTATACCTAAATTTCAGAGGCGTTACGTTTGGTCAGAGGCTCAAGCCTCTCGGTTGATTGAATCTCTAATTATTCAGTGCCCAATCCCCGTCATCTATTTAAATCAGGAGTTAGATGAAAAACTCTCGGTTATAGATGGGAATCAACGCCTCACCACTATGCGTAAATATTTTAGTAATGAGTTTTCGCTAAAAGGATTGACTGCATATCCGGAGTTAGATGGGAACCGATTTTTTGAGCTAGACCCTCGTTTTCAACGCCATATCCAGAATCGTACACTTAGGTGTATTGTTATTTTGAAAGATACACATCCTCAGGTTAAATTCGATGTGTTTGAGAGATTAAACTCAGGTGCCACGAAGCTCACGCCACAAGAACTAAGGCACGGACTATATTTTGGTGACTTAATGTCGCTTGCTACGAAAGCCGTTAAGGATTCAAGCTTCCTGTCTGCTCTTGAAATAAAAAATGACAAGCGGATGAAAGCTGAAGAGCTTGTGTTGAGATTTTGGGCTCTTAGTGAAAATCATGAAAATTACAAGAAGCCTCTAAATAACTGATCCCAATAGTGCTACACCTTCGCTGTGCCATAGCCATTCCCCGGGAAAGGAGACACGGTATCCATGAAGTGTTTCACTCGGGCCAGCAGGTTTGCCATCCCTCTGCATTGATGATTGCGCGTGATGGTTTCATGTAACTTGTGCCATAGCCGTTCTATGTGATTAACCCAAGGGCTGTAAACTGGCTGGAACACCAGGCAGAACTTGGGATTCTTCTTCAACCATCGCTCGGTCTGTTTGCTTTTGTGAATGATGTAGTTATCGAGGATCAACGTGATGGTTTTGGCTCGTCGGTAGTGGTGGCGCAGCTTTTCCAGCATGGCAATAAACAGCGATGAGTTTTTCTTGATCCCGCTGACGTAAAGTACCCTTCCGTTGCCTGCGTGGAGAACGCCTGCCAGATAATGCTTGGCATTCTGCCCCGGTGTGACAACCCGCTTTTGCTGCGCTCTGAACATCCAGTCGGCTCCTAATTTGGGATTGAGGTCTATATCGACTTCATCCTCATAAAACACCGGATTATCGGCATCACAGCGGGCCAGCGCGGCGTCGATATTCGCCATTTTTTCCTGATAGGCTGGGTCTTTTATCCGCAAGGTCGGCACGGGCCTGCGCCAGACAATGCCCATACGAGGTAACCATCGGCGGAGCGTGGAGGCTGCCACATTTAGCCCTGTTAACCGATTGATTTTTATAGCCAATAGTTCAGTACACCAACGGCTGCGCTGATAACCAAAATCTTGCGGAGAAAACTGCATGAGCAGCACCAGTAAGGTGACAATCTTGGCGATAGGTAAGACTGGGGCACGGCCAGCCGGTAAGGCTTCTAGCGCATCTATGCCTTCATCTCGATACCACCGAAGCCAACGACCGATGGTCGAGCGCGCAGCGCCGGTAAGGTGATGAACATCGGTGATCGTGCGTCCTTCATGTAACAGCAAGATGGCCATCAAGCGACGAGCATGTCCTTTATCACGGGTGGCATGGATGATTTTGTGAATGCGGCGCCGTTGTGGTCGTGGCAGAGGTGGTAGGATAGGCATCAACTCAGTCCTTTGGGTGTGGCTTGTTTTGTTTAGCGACTAATCAGATCGCACAAACTGGACTGAGTTCCCTTCCTCCGGTGATCTACTATTCGGAACAGCTATTTAGCCACGTTCATCAATGATTTTTCAGATCAAAACAGGCGAATAACAGAAAAAAGAAAAATAGAATTGTTGAGAAGTTTCATCGATACCTTAAATCTAGTTAGAGCATCGTTGGGCGAGTTAACATTCAAACTCTTTGATAAGGATTTAAATGTAATAAGCAACTTTAACTCGGCATTATATGATGCATTGATGGTGGGTTTCTACGAGCTAAATTCCACTAATTCTTTCGCAGCACTAACTCAAGCACAATCTCAATCAATACTTGGTGAGCTCGTCGAGAATGATCCAAAATTCCGTAGGTCTATAGGCGTAGCGACTAGCGACGAAACTCAAGTTAAGTATCGAACCCAAGCCATACAAGATGCCTATAGAAGACGGGGGTGAGATGTCGTACTCAACAAGTGCAGCTCGTAAATCTACAGCTCTAGATTTTAAGGAAATTAAATCAAGGATTAGGAAGTCACAACGCAAAGAAATAGAGCCAATGCTTCGGGAGTACGTTGTGGCGGCCTCAATATTTTTGGCTCATGCAACTTTAGAAAATTATATATCTGATATATTTTCAGGGTTTGCTAATGGGCTGCAGTCGTCACCAATAAAAGGTTCTGAAATACCAGACTACCTACAGGCTCATCTGTTCCTAAATAGGATAGATAAGTCGAAGGTTTATGGGGCTGCAATAGGGATTCACTCCGAGGCTGACTCGTTGATGTCTATTTCTAAATCGTTAAAGTCACATGCTGGTACAGTTGTGGATAATTCCAAGAGCATATATAGGTTTACAGGAAAGGATATATTCACAACCCACAAATATCCTTCGATTGACAATATAAAGAAAATATTCAATCGAATTGGCGAGCCAAAAATCTTCCAGAGATTGGATATTCTTCTAAAAATGGACTCAAAAATATTACTGGAATCATTAGGAAGCCTGAGAACTCAGTTGGCTCACACTGGGCAGCTTCCTGGTGTATCACCTTCAGATGTAATTAAACGTATTGCAGATATAGAATTATTTATATCTGCAATTGATCGTGTTATGTATACGTTGGTTGTGTCTACGTCTGGCCAGCATACTTGGAAGTCGCATGTATGTTAGCTAATCTAAAATTAGGTCTGGTCGTTATGTGCACACAAGTTACATGTATATATTGGTTTTCTATACGGCACTTGAATCGTTTGTCATAATTTCTTGATGCTTGTAATTCGAGCAATCACTAAATCAAAGTGTATCCTTTAAACCGCTAGTATCAAGCCTTCGGGCCGAACATCTTGATATACTGTTTAATTAGTATTTGCGCGTTGCTCAAATCTTCGGGGGCTGGGGTCATATTATCACATATGAAATTTCGACCGTTAGCGACCGCAACCGAACACCAGACGTAAGCCAGCGAATTATCCTGTGTAACACCCCTTCCATCGAGATACATACCACTGAGCCCGATCTGAGCCTCGGCATATCCTTGCTCCGCCGCTTTTCGATACCAAGAAACTGCTTGGCCTGCAGCATCTTGCGTTTCCTTGAGATCGTGTTCGTACAGCCATCCAAGGGTGAATTGAGCGCCCACATGACCTTGTTCGGCCGCTCTGCGGTACCAAGGCAAGGCTTGAGTGTGCATGTTTTCTGTTATGTTCGGGCCCATCTGTGCAAACATGTACTCTTGCTCTGACATCTTGAAAGCTGATTGGACTCCACCGTCGTGGAGTCTGCCCAATCTGAATTGCGCTTCAGCATGCCCTTGTTCAGCAGCCTTGGTAAGCCAAACAAGTACCTGATCTTCATAATGCGGTAGCGTTGCATACAACTCTCCTAATCGGTACTGGGCGTCCATATCCCCCTGTTCGGCAGCTTGTTGCACTCGATCTGGTGACTCGTTTGACCAATCTTTCGCTTGAAGTGATGCCTCCCCGTAAACACAGGTAATTAATAGTGCCAAAAACGCCTTTTTTTTCATCTCGATTGCTCCTGTGACATTTTTCAATTCGTAACACTACCTGACTTCACAAAGGTGTCGTTAGAGACACAAATTAGCGCCGGCTAAATAGCTGTTCCGAATAGTAGATCACCGGAGGAAGGGAACTCAGTCCAGTTTGTGCGATCTGATTAGTCGCTAAACAAAACAAGCCACACCCAAAGGACTGAGTTGATGCCTATCCTACCACCTCTGCCACGACCACAACGGCGCCGCATTCACAAAATCATCCATGCCACCCGTGATAAAGGACATGCTCGTCGCTTGATGGCCATCTTGCTGTTACATGAAGGACGCACGATCACCGATGTTCATCACCTTACCGGCGCTGCGCGCTCGACCATCGGTCGTTGGCTTCGGTGGTATCGAGATGAAGGCATAGATGCGCTAGAAGCCTTACCGGCTGGCCGTGCCCCAGTCTTACCTATCGCCAAGATTGTCACCTTACTGGTGCTGCTCATGCAGTTTTCTCCGCAAGATTTTGGTTATCAGCGCAGCCGTTGGTGTACTGAACTATTGGCTATAAAAATCAATCGGTTAACAGGGCTAAATGTGGCAGCCTCCACGCTCCGCCGATGGTTACCTCGTATGGGCATTGTCTGGCGCAGGCCCGTGCCGACCTTGCGGATAAAAGACCCAGCCTATCAGGAAAAAATGGCGAATATCGACGCCGCGCTGGCCCGCTGTGATGCCGATAATCCGGTGTTTTATGAGGATGAAGTCGATATAGACCTCAATCCCAAATTAGGAGCCGACTGGATGTTCAGAGCGCAGCAAAAGCGGGTTGTCACACCGGGGCAGAATGCCAAGCATTATCTGGCAGGCGTTCTCCACGCAGGCAACGGAAGGGTACTTTACGTCAGCGGGATCAAGAAAAACTCATCGCTGTTTATTGCCATGCTGGAAAAGCTGCGCCACCACTACCGACGAGCCAAAACCATCACGTTGATCCTCGATAACTACATCATTCACAAAAGCAAACAGACCGAGCGATGGTTGAAGAAGAATCCCAAGTTCTGCCTGGTGTTCCAGCCAGTTTACAGCCCTTGGGTTAATCACATAGAACGGCTATGGCACAAGTTACATGAAACCATCACGCGCAATCATCAATGCAGAGGGATGGCAAACCTGCTGGCCCGAGTGAAACACTTCATGGATACCGTGTCTCCTTTCCCGGGGAATGGCTATGGCACAGCGAAGGTGTAGCACTATTGGGATCAGTTATTTAGTTAGCGCAACAGGTTCATATCCAGTTTTTCGTGAATGGTCAGAATCACTTCACTCAGGGCCGCAAAAATACTGTCTTCATCACGCTCACCGAGCTTTGCCCAAACAGCGCCGTCATTACCCCAGTTTTGCGGAATGCGGTTTTTCCCTTGCGGATCGAGATCCCAACTCCACCATGACCACGCATTACTGGGTTTACCCTGCATGTGTGGGAAAATGTCTGATATGGCAGCACCTATTTT
This sequence comes from Aeromonas sp. WP2-W18-CRE-05, assembly GCF_014168615.1. Lineage (NCBI taxonomy): Bacteria > Pseudomonadati > Pseudomonadota > Gammaproteobacteria > Aeromonadales > Aeromonadaceae > Aeromonas > Aeromonas sp. WP2-W18-CRE-05. The sequence goes on from NZ_AP021917.1 coordinate 4,287,886, forward strand.
AGTTGTCTTCTCCTCATCCTGAGCTATTCCTGAAATGCCAAAATATAAACCATTATAATTTTTTTTATCAAACTCCCAGTGCAAAGAATAAATTCCATCAGAACTTAATGGAATATAAAAGCTAGTCCATCGATTCGCTGAGTCCACATCAGGCATTTCAATGGTGAAAGGGAAGTTAATGAATCTTTTGTTTAAGTCAGTGATTAATTCTTTGAGTAAGTCGCTGCAAACCTCATTTATCTGGTTAAATATCATAAATGCAGATTCTATGGAGCGACTGTCTTTTCTGATGATTTCTGATAATTCATGGCTGTTATCCATAATAAATTCACCATTGATTGATTGGTTGATGTATTTAATTAGTGATTCAACAAATATTCTTACCGCACCTGCCCGAACATGCAGTAAGCACGTACTCAGCCATTCGACGACTTCATGCCATGATATCGTGAGGATATTTTGTTTCAGAGATTCCTGTGTATTATTAGGAAGAGTCCACTCACCCGGTTCATGGTTGCATAAATAAATTAACTTCCATGGTCTTTCACGTTTGTTCAGCCATAGCGCATAATCCCTTAACTGATTTTCCTGATCTGCTGCCCATGGCTTATTTTCGATAGCGATAGCACCCTCTGAAGATGTAAGCAACAGGTCTATCTTTCTTCCGTTTTCGATAGTGACTTCATAATCAACCCTAGCTTTATGATGGCTACCTCCGATGACTATAGGGCTATCGTGTCCACACTTTTCAATGAGGGTAAGAAACCCTTTTAGAAACAGCGCTGACTGCCCATGAGTTTCATTGGGAGAAAGTAAAAATCGCAGATAGCGTGAAAGAGCTAGTTCGTCATTCTTCAGCCAGTCCATAAGGCTGAAATCAGGTGCCAGCTCGGCCTGATAACGTGATTTAGCCAGATTCGTCACTTCATTCCAGCGTGCAACACTATCAAGAAGAGCTGCGGCATGCTGTTGTATGGCATTCATTGTCTTACCCTTTTGGCAAATATTGCTCTCCAGACTAACGCTGTTCACGGTAAGGGCAAGAGCAAACTAAATAGCTGTTCCGAATAGTAGATCACCGGAGGAAGGGAACTCAGTCCAGTTTGTGCGATCTGATTAGTCGCTAAACAAAACAAGCCACACCCAAAGGACTGAGTTGATGCCTATCCTACCACCTCTGCCACGACCACAACGGCGCCGCATTCACAAAATCATCCATGCCACCCGTGATAAAGGACATGCTCGTCGCTTGATGGCCATCTTGCTGTTACATGAAGGACGCACGATCACCGATGTTCATCACCTTACCGGCGCTGCGCGCTCGACCATCGGTCGTTGGCTTCGGTGGTATCGAGATGAAGGCATAGATGCGCTAGAAGCCTTACCGGCTGGCCGTGCCCCAGTCTTACCTATCGCCAAGATTGTCACCTTACTGGTGCTGCTCATGCAGTTTTCTCCGCAAGATTTTGGTTATCAGCGCAGCCGTTGGTGTACTGAACTATTGGCTATAAAAATCAATCGGTTAACAGGGCTAAATGTGGCAGCCTCCACGCTCCGCCGATGGTTACCTCGTATGGGCATTGTCTGGCGCAGGCCCGTGCCGACCTTGCGGATAAAAGACCCAGCCTATCAGGAAAAAATGGCGAATATCGACGCCGCGCTGGCCCGCTGTGATGCCGATAATCCGGTGTTTTATGAGGATGAAGTCGATATAGACCTCAATCCCAAATTAGGAGCCGACTGGATGTTCAGAGCGCAGCAAAAGCGGGTTGTCACACCGGGGCAGAATGCCAAGCATTATCTGGCAGGCGTTCTCCACGCAGGCAACGGAAGGGTACTTTACGTCAGCGGGATCAAGAAAAACTCATCGCTGTTTATTGCCATGCTGGAAAAGCTGCGCCACCACTACCGACGAGCCAAAACCATCACGTTGATCCTCGATAACTACATCATTCACAAAAGCAAACAGACCGAGCGATGGTTGAAGAAGAATCCCAAGTTCTGCCTGGTGTTCCAGCCAGTTTACAGCCCTTGGGTTAATCACATAGAACGGCTATGGCACAAGTTACATGAAACCATCACGCGCAATCATCAATGCAGAGGGATGGCAAACCTGCTGGCCCGAGTGAAACACTTCATGGATACCGTGTCTCCTTTCCCGGGGAATGGCTATGGCACAGCGAAGGTGTAGCACTATTGGGATCAGTTATTTAGCATCCACTGTTATGTTACAAGGATCAAGTAGTGACATCGATTTGATATGTAATAAGACATGTCGGATTGCTCCACGCTAAATTACATTCAGGTGCAGCAAGGGATAGACGAATAGCATGTTAGGGAAGGTATGCGCTCTCTGGGGTAGCGGAGGTCTCGCATACCTTCCCCAACGGGTCTATCACCCCTAGATATAACGTATTGATATACCAGACCATTTAAGTTTGGTAGGTAGCGCATACCCTAGAAGGTGCGCAAGCACTCTGAAAGCCGGCGCACTGGTAGGCAATAAAAAAAAACGCCGCAGCGATGAGCTGCGGCGTTGTCATATGGTATCGATTAATTAATCATCATCCCAAGGTTCAGGTAGGGCTGTCATCTCCAACCTCAAATCTTCTGCCTGCATCTCCAATTGAGCCATTCGATCCCCAACAGCATCGGCGTGTACAGCTGGTTTGGGGCCTTTAGGAACCGCCTTATGCACATCCGGCACTGCAATACCAAAGTATTGTCCGATCAACTCGAACAACGGTTCGATAAATTGGGTGTGACCCCAATCTGGCCTCTGCTGAACCAACTCCAACAGCTCAGACCGGAACAGAGGTGTGTGTACCAAGCTCGGCACATGCTGCGAGATCAAGTGGGGCAGTTCGCGACGACCGTATTTTGGTTTACGAGCCTTCATGATCGGGTAAAGATCCTGCACTTCTGCAAGGATGCGAGAACCATATTGTTGTTCAGTCATGGGACACCTCCATTTCGGCCAAGCGATGTTTAACCTCGTCAAGCCGCTCAGGCCTGAACAGAGGTTCAAGTGGATAATCAGGTAGTTGTCGAAGCAGCAGAACTAGCACCCGCAGCACCTTGTCAGTCACGGGCACCAAATGCTTCTCGAGCTTGGCTCGCTTGCCGTTCTTGCAAGTGTCGACGGTTACAGGCAAGCCCACCGACGTCAGCAACGCCGATATCTCTCTGTAACTCATCGTGTGCTCTAACCACGCCTGCTGTACGAGAGATCGGGTCAGGATCAGGGTCAAGATGCCCAGCGAGCCATCCTCGCGGACCCGCATCTTGGAACCTTGCAGAGCCAGCGCAGATTCGTACTGGTCGTCCCAACTGTCCCAGTCCTCCAGTGCTTTCAGACAATTATCCTCTCGCCAGCCATCGAACCGGGCACGGCAGTGATCTGCATCGGCAGCGCTCTGCCAAGGCACCGTATCACAAGCGATATGCAACCCACCGGCCACTTCTACCATCCGTGGATTAACCAACCGACGCTTCTGGTCGAACTCGTAACTCAATTTGACCTGCTTCTTGATCTCGATGAGATCTCGCTCTGTAACCCATTGAGTCCGCAGAGAGATCAGGTGACTAGCGTCGATCTTCTGACCTGGCACACGCTCAAGGTAGAGTTGCATGATTTTTTTGTTCTGTTCCTCTGTCGTTCCCGCACACTTAACGCCAGCTTTCGCCAGCACAGGGGGCGTATCACCCTTGATAGCGGTGCATTGCCCCCGCGTTTTTATCGACACAATCTGGCGAGCATGGTGCTTCAGCTCCAGCATCGGCACGGGTTCGCCACTCTCATCACCATGCAACCGCTGGCACAGTGCCTGATAACGACGACACAGCGGCCCAGTCTGGTCGAGCTCCTCCAACGGGGCACCAGTCAAGAAACCATCGGTAGTGACCGATACAACAGTTCGATGTGAAGGTATCCGGAGGAGCAACTCACCACAGACAGCCCGGATCAGGCCTGTGGTATGGGCGGCCATGTAAGGATTGGTCACAGCCGACGGCCCTATCTTCTTGCTCTTGCCAGTAGCCGTATCAAACGCCGTCTTATCGCTCAATCCCTGAGCCAGCTTTCCATACAGCGAATTCCCGATCTCTTTGACCATCACCTCCTCAAGGCTCTTTTTGGGATACTCCCGACGTAACAACTGGATCATTCTCGTGAAGTCCTCGAACAGGGGCTCACTACCCGATAGCCAGGGCACAATGACACCGTGTTCGATATGGATGGTGGCCCCCATGGTGAGAGCCAACTCGATTTCAGGCGCGGTGACATACGCCGACCCCGTTAGAGGAAAGCGCAGTCCATATTGCTCGGATCTGACAGGTATACATGGAAAGCGCGTGCCCGTAGGGAAAGTGAACTCGACGTAGGCGAACCCCATGACATGACCGATAAAATCATGGGGATCCGTGCTCATATACATGCTGGCGTAGTCAGGTACCAGCAGGTCACAAAGCCCCGTGGTATAAGCCCCTTTCAAGTCCCAGTCATACCAATCACCCACGGCAGTAGGACCAACAGTAAAGGATTCATTGCGGCCACCGTGGTAGCAGCGGATAGCGAGAGTCTCAAGCAGTCCACGAGCAGGAGATTGAACCGTCACACTCTTGGTCTTGACCTTCCCCGTACCGCCATTCCACTGCTCCAACTTGGCTATCTCCAGCCCGAAGGCAGTCTTGTAGTCGATGTCGGCCTCTTTGAGTTGCCGCCGAAATACAGCAACACCGACAGCGCCCAAAGACCGAGGCAGCTTCTGCAAACCGAACTGCCCACCGAGAAAATCGCGTACTTTCAGGGCATATTTCACTGCAATCTCAGCATCGCGCAGGGCGTAGCGCTCGAACGCCTCCAGGTCGCCAGCCAAGAGCTCGTCCATACGTTCGATACTGTAGCCCTCGGGGATTTCCACCTTGGGCAAGCCGAGCATTGCGCCCAGCGCTGACAGCGGCGATTTGTTGGGAGCCAAGAACAGAGTGTCGACAAATTGGATGATCGATTTCTGGGGCTTGCGATTGCGGTCGCGCAGAATGATGGGCTTTAGTGGCGCACGGCGCTTACGTTCAGCAGTTTCATCAACACCATAACCACTGTCGGTAATGATTTGACCGACCACGCTGCTACCCTGTCCATCCAGACTAGCCTTCATGTGCCAGAAGTCTTTGAAGGTACTCAAGTCGGCACGCAGGAAGTGAGCAACAACGACTATCGTGCGAGGCCATTTTTTGATCAGGCCAGCAGCACGGCAATCCTCAACCACTTGCGAAATGAACTTTTCAAAGGAGAGGCGCTTTCCCTTATCAGGGTAATAAACTTTGCTAAGCGTCTTGCCATGAGGGGTGATCACAAAGACTTGATAAGACAGCACTTCATTATGGCCATCCACCAACACCCATTCGGTATCAAAACCTATCCAGAGGGGGAGGCCATCAGCAAGCGAGATGGGTGGTTGGCAGGTTTTAGGGTCAAACGAAACTTTCTTTATCGCAAACGGAAGATGGGAGGGTTCAGGGCGATCTTCTTCTACCACTCCGATCTCTGCTTTCTTAAATTCAAACATGAGAATGCTCCAAACAAAATGACCCCTTCCCTGCATGCAGGGAAGGGGTCGGTTGTTCGAGGTTATTGAGTAGATGACCCGTTCAGGCGATTAGAAAGCTCGGTCAACAAGTGGACACATGCAGCTTCAGAGGAGCAGAGGCATGTCATTATCGGTTTCTCGATACCATCAGCATATAAGCGAACCACGTGCCCCAGGTTCATCTCCCCGTAGTCAGCAGACTTGACCAACTCCGGTAACACAATGGTCCCGTCTTCTAACACGAAATATTTTTCAAGAAGACCGGCATTCGCCAACGCATCACGAACATCCTTAAGAAGCTGCACTTGCTTCTCAGGTTCAGCAGCAGCGCCGAAAGCTATTTGCCGCTCAAGGCTGTTGATCCCAACTCCCAACCGTGAAATGGCATCGGGAGTCATTGTCTCCAAAGGCTCATTCAGCGGTTGATAGCGTTTGGTATAGGCGATGTGCAACAAATTGACGAGATTTCGGCCAATGATGGCGGTTTGCTTGGCTACAGCAGTAGCGGGCGCTTGGGATTTGCGGGGGGATTTAACTGTCATGTGAACTACCTCTGTTGGATAACTTCGTAAAATCAAACGTCAACAAGCTAGTTGCCGACCCATAACTCTTTGATTTATGTAAGTTAACCAAGCAGTTCCGTCACAGTCAGATAAATTGGCTGACATTGAGGCGTGGTTGCCAGGGGTGCCGTCAAAGACGGATAGGTAATATCCATATACCTACATATAAGTAACTTTATCCCCGTGCGCTGAGAAAGTTACAGAGAAAAAATGACATGTTCAAGCGTTTTTTGTTGTGGCGTATGGTGACACCCATCTGCACATCAGAGCGAACCCTTGGCGCACAATCCTTCCGCCACGCGCATTACTCAAGCTGGGGAAGCCGCGCCTGATAAGAACTGCTGCCATGGTGTAGTACCGCCGTTGGGGATGGTGCAGATCCACCGCACCATCCCTATCATGAGCGACTGATGAATCTTGGTGGCTGCGCGAGCTCCATTCACCAACTCAGGATGACGACATGGGCAACCATACAGTGCTCAATCGCTGCTTACCCGATTGGCAGTAACTCCAGATAACCGCATGGGCAACATGGCAGGGGATGGAGATCGCTTCGATGTGGCGTGTGATCCGCTCTCCATCCCCAACGGCCCTATTACCCCACTCTCCGACCCCTTGATATGTATGCCTTCCGGCATTTCCCTCTTGCGCACATCCCCAAATCTGCGCCGTCTCGTTAGTCCTAGATTTGCCTCCCAGCTTCATTGCTCCAATAACGGTGCCGGTGGGCCCGTTGGTACTGATAAAGACAGCCGTCCGCCGCTGCGAAAATTCAAGCAATGAGCCCAACTCGCAATCCCTCTGCTAATGACCTCCTTGACCCCCCGGAAATGCGAAATTGGCACAAACGGAGCCCAAAATCCCTGCCAAGCTGCGCGAAAATCCGAAAACGCGCCGATGTGAATTTCGGGAGTCCATGCGGGGCATAGGCCTGCGTGGTGGTGTGTTATGACCGTTGGGGATGAGGGTGAGCCCCACCCGCCCTCATCTGGGGCTCTGCCCCCCTGATCCCGCTTTAGCATGAGAATGTGCTACCGGTGAGAAGACAATTTCTCCTATCCAGCCTTCTCTATCAGCGTTACCCGCTGGTTTCTCTGATGGTCGAGCTGCCTTGGTCTCTTGCTTGGTTTACTGGCCTGACCCAGGTTGAGCTTGTCTTGCTGGCTAGTGGGGGTCTCTCCCTACGGGCTGCTTGTTAAGAATATGTTTGCTCTACTGTCTCCATATTTTCTGTCTAACCCTTATCAGCATCTGGCCGTACTGAGGCAGTCTGAGCATCCCTGCTGCTGGAGCGCTGGCTTCACGCGCATTGGCCCCGCGCATTCCAAGCAACTGCATCCCTCTGCCATCGGAAAAATAAAGGCGGGATCGCTCCCGCCTCATGTCCTTACTGGGCAACATACAGTTCGACACTGCACTTTGTATCTCTTGGGTCTCCCAGCTCCTTCTGGCAGGTCTTGCTCTGCCCATTATCCTTGAGCTCGAAAATCCTCTTGGCCTCGACTCGATAAGTCCCGTACTGCGTCTTGAGTGGGTTAGCAAATGGCCCCTCAAAATCAATGCTGCATTCCGACCCACAACTCTCCACAACGGTATGTCCGTTGTTCTGGATAGTGATGAACTCTGCAGTACCACTACCGCCCGAGAAGTTGAAACGTCGCTTGCCTACAAATGGTAAATCTGCGCGGGCTTGGGTCTTCTCGGTCACCCCTTCGGGTTGTTGACTCTGCGCTACCTCACACATCTTTTCCAGCAGGGCATCTATCATGACATCCGGCTGTGGCTGGCCGTTTATCTCCAATGCTTCCACGCTGAACTCCTCACCTTGAACCCACATCTGGAGCAGGCCACGGACAGGTCTATCTCCATATGTGAATGTGCCACTCACGTTGACCAGCTTGCGACCATCAGCGGCTTTGCCTGCCGACCACTCGGGATCCTTAAAGAAGCTATCGGCCTGCTGATCCAAGGTCACGCCTGGACAGCTTTCCAGCTCTCCTCCTTTCACGGTCAGTTCGTCCCATTTACTGAGCAATCCGGCTTGAGCCGCTGGTGCCATCATCAGTGAAACACTGGCCGCCAGGACGAGCCTCTTTACCCTTACCATACCCATTGAAATGCCCTCACTGCCTGATAGTTGTAACGCTTGTCGAATTCTTCTTGGGATAGACAAAGTACCTTGATGAACTCGACCAGAGAGAGCAGAACCGGGATCCCAGTGGTGCAAGCGGCCAGATAGATCAGACCCCAGCCCCAGTTACCGGCATAGAACTTGTGCAGGCCAATTCCACCACCAAAGAAGACCAACAGGGCCATCAAGACCTTTCGCTTACCTCTATGGTGAACGGTGCCTCCCGCTGGTGCTGGTTGAGTTGAAGGTGGAACCGACACCTGCTCACGGATAGGCCACGCGGCTACATCGATAGGTGAGGGAAGTACCTCCGCGATCGCTTTAGCCTTCTTCTTAGCGGTGCCCCATGTGTCGATCGCATCAACGAAGGAGCCTGTCAGCGATAGCTCCACTATCCCTTCTTCTGGTGAACTGAAATGGACTGTCACGCGCAATCCGAATGGGTTGATACCGTACTTCCAGGATGCTTCCAGCGTACCCTTGGCTCGGTCAGCAATCTTGATGGTGCCACCCTCTGCTTGGAGGTGAGCGGCTACGTGTTCGAAGACAACCCCATAGTCGGCATGACTACGTAGAACGAGGTCTGATAGCTTGGTTATCGTGGGAGATCCCATAGTTTTACTCCTTGTAGACTGGGTTATAGATAGTGGCGATGAACCCCGTCAGGTGGTGTCGGGGATTGAAATAAGTGGTGTGAAAATGTGGCTTACATCCGGCTAAGCAGGGTCTTGAGGTCACGTTTGACCAACGCTTGGATCCCCGCAGGGCTGATCACTTCAAGGTGCGGCAGGTACGTTTTGATCACGGGTAGCAGCTGTGCCCCATCGAAAACGCGGCTTGCCAGCAAGATGCTGCCGTCCTCCAGCTCTCGGATCAGTGCCTGCTCGGGAAGGATGTTCCTGAGCTTGAATTCGTGGGCTATGGGCGAAGCTGCCTTGATCACGACTTCATGAGTGGGGATGGCCTCTTGCTCGATGAGTTTTTGAAGGAGTTGCTGCAGTGGCTCGCTGAGCGTTGCTGGCGTATCTAACTGTTGGACGCTGGTGATACTCGACAAAGGCTCGATAAATGGCGCATCTGCCATCACTCCCGCCAAGTACCAGCGCCCCCGCTTATTGACCAGACGATATGGCTCAAGCTCCTGCTCTGCTTGCTCACCAACCCATGTCAGCCTGACGCTGAGCTGTTGGCTGATTGCTTTGGCAAGTGGCTTTAGCCATTGGTGATGGCTGTCGTCTTCATCGAGTTGAAAACCGGAAAGGACGAATACGGGTGTTGATGCTGGGTTGAGCCAGAGCTTGATCAGACTTTCGTGATCATCCGGGAACAATGCTTTGGCCCCGAGTTGCTCGCACAGTCTCAAAATGGCGGGAGTGGTGGTTCTCCCCAGATAGCTGGGGTCGAGCCAATAGGTCTGTCCCTCACGCTCCAGCGGCAGATAAGCCAGTCTGACATTCAGGTCTCGCTGGATCGTGCGGGCCGAGACATTGAACTCGTGGGCCAGCTCGGAGATCACCAACCGCTGCCCGTTGTTGAGCTTAGTCAGGATCACGCCGAGGCGTTGGGCTAGGGTGTCGTGTTCTGCCATCCAGGGGAGCATCGTAGTCAAAGGTATCCAAGTGTCACGGAGGTGCCCGACAGGGCGTGTCGACTTGGATTTTCACGACAGGGGCGGACTTGGGTAAGCGGAGTTGGTATAGCGGGTGTTGAGTTGGTATTCGGACCGACACGAGGCTACGTGCGGGCCCTCAAATAGTCGGCGGTGAGTGGACCCTTATCTTGATGATTGGGTCCCACCTCCCTTGAAAATTTCAGCAGCCGAGCCTTGATAGCATCCCCATCGCTGCCACAGCGGGCCCCAGTGTATGAAGGGGAGTGTGGCTTCGAGTGATACCACGGCTCCGCCTGCCGTCGCAAAAATGGTGGGACGCGCATTTGCAAATTTCGGGAGCCCATGCAGGGCATGGGCTGGTGAGCCGGTGTGTTATGACCGTTGGGGATGTAGGAGAGCTCCACCCCCCTACATCCAGGGCCTTGGCCCGCCTGATGCTGAAACTGAGCAGTTTATGTATCTCGGCTATCGCAATTCTCCCCTTCCAGCCTGCCCTAGCAGCTTGGCTTGCTGGTCTCCGAAAAATGCGAAGTCCAGTTGGATCTCTGTTTGTTGACTAGGCTTGGCGCTGACTGGCCTTGCCCTCCTGGCTATCTGAGTTGCTCCCCCCCGGGGCTCCAATGTTAGTAATTTGTTTGTCCTTCCGTGGTTTTGCGCGTTGGTCAAGGCGGCATGGCTAACTGCCTCGCTGGCAGGGGTCTCATCAATCTACTCTCCTTATCTTGTCTGGATTTGTTATCCCGCTCGTTGCAATGCTAGCGGCTCTGCTTTGACGGCTCCGGGTAAGATCAATGCCTGCTCCACGCAGTTGGCGACTTGGGTACTGGTGTGCCTCAGTCTGCTTGCGTGTAGGTGGGCATACCGTTGGCTGGACTGGCTACTTGAGTGGCCCAGCTGAGCCTGTACGTCATACAAGGTTCCACCGCTGGAGACGATCAGCGCAGCCACCGAGTGGCGGCAAGTATGGATGCAGACTGGTCCTCCGATCTGTGCTCGTTTCAGCATCCGGTTAAATGGCTTGGTGACGTTGTTTAGCGGCTGGCCCATCCTAAGTCCTGGGAACAGATAGGGGTTCCCAAGGATCTCAGGCGTATCCTGCAAAACCTGCATCGCCAGATGGTTCAGGTGCAGGATCCGGCTCTTGCCATTCTTGGTGTGCGGGATAAACAGCGTCTGGTGATCCTTGTCCAGGTGCTCCCAGCGAGCCTGCCTCAACTCATCCTTGCGCAGGCCAGTGAGCAGCAACAACTTGACGTATTGGCCTGCATAGCGATTCTCGTCAGCATCAGCCGCCATGAACAAACGACGGATCTCCGCCTTATCGAGGAAACGGGTTCGCTGGTTGTTCTCCGACAGGGTTTTCAGATGGACCAACGGGTGTTGCTCCAGATACCCCATCCGTACACTCCATGTCAGGATCGCCTTGAGTAATGTGGTAATCCGGTTGTTGGTGGCGGGCTTGCATTGGCCCATCAGATTGGTCTGGAGTGCCTGACCTTGCTCCAGATTGATTTCCGATAGCAACCGTGCTCCCAACACAGGTTGCAGGTGGTCCCGGAATCGTTGCTCATCCTTAAGCCATGAACGCTTGTGGTGCTGAGCGTAGGGCAAGTAATGCCGATGAAAGAGCTCATGCAACGTTAGCTCCTGCCGTTTGTCCTCCTTCATCTGCTTGGGGTCGATGCCCTGCGACAGCAGCCGTTTATAGTCTGTGGCGATCTCCCTGGCCGTGTTGAGGTCTACCTCTGGGAAGCGACCTATGGCAATAGCTCGCTTGCGCCCATGCCACAGGTAACGCAGCATGAATTTCTTGCTGCCCTCCCCCTTGCCGACCAAGCATTTGAGCCCGGAGATCTGGGTGTCGCTGTATTCCGCTTCTGTGGATTTTGCATCGGTGGGATTCGGTGGCAGAGCTTCGATGGCTTTTTGGGTGAAACGAAAACGAGATGGGAGGTCTGACATAGTGGAACTCCTGTTAATGGGTGAAGGCGGGGCGAGCCTTTCCCAAGAAAAAACAGCACAGGGAGGTCGGATCCCTGTGCCGGACTGGTGGTCATGATTTATCTGTTGGTGGTGGTGTTGGCCGCTGACGGCTGACAAATTCGCGGCCAACGGCTTTCCGGTCGATATCCGGTCTTCGGCGTCAGTCTGGTGTCACCGTCAGGGTGAATACGTCCATCTGGGCATAGCAGCAAAAGCTCTGCTGCCAGACCTCAAACCATTCATTCACCTCTGCCGCCGACATCTCCCCCATCAACGAATGGGAGTACACGTTCATGCTGAAATCAAAATCCAACTCCTTGGCCAACTCGGCGCACCAGCCTTGGCCCACATAGGCGCAGTCGGTGACGTAGCGCAGATGCCAGCCGTCATCCCAACGTTCAAGACGGATCTCGACAGGGTGATAGCCTCCCGTGGTAGCGCTGTAGTCTGGATCTCGATAGTTGAGGGTCAGGGCTGCTGGCGACGTGCTATCCGGGATTTCATCCACGAACTCGTCCAGTGCTGAGCAGATGGCCTGTTCCAGTAGCGTTTGCAGGTCGTGACTTATCCTCACAGGCAAGCCCGTGATAACGAGGGTAGGTTTCATGTTTGAGTGCTCTTGAAATGAAAGGTGGGAATTCGAGGGAAGAACGATCAGGGTAGGAACAAGGGATTAGCTGGCGGCGCTGACCCCGGGTAGCTTGGCCTGGAGTCCATCGAACCACACGCTATGTTTGCCGGTGATCAGATGGCCGAAACGTACCTCGGGTGCCGCCTTGGTCAATTCCAGATGTCGCAGCACTGCTGCCAGGAACCCCGCGTTATTGCTGCTGCCTTTGAAGTTCCAGATCACCTTGAATAACCCCGAGGTGAATGGCTTGTCAGGCTGTTGCTCGTTGAGCAGATCGATGACTTGAGCCAGCCCGAACCACTCCTTGGAGCACAGGCCGCCGCCACTGCTGCCCGTCAGACGGAACAACAGCTCGGCCTGCTCAGGTACATGGCCTACTTCATAGCCAACGGTGGTCGTTGAGCCTGGCGAGAGCAAAGTGGCTACGCCACTAGCCAAGATAATCTTGGCAGGCTGAACTGGTTTATCGCTGGCCTCGGTCGTGGTACTGGCCTGCTGATTGGCAGTTTGCTTGTTGGTTTTGGTATTCATATTGGGAGCCTCGGGTAAATCAGATGGTGGATTTCAGGTAGATAGTGGTGCCCAAGTCCGGCTGGGTCTGCTCTTGCTGGAGTACAAAGGCCAGATGCTGGAATACAGGGATTGGGGCAGATAGAGCATCAAACGGGGTGCCATAACCTGTGAAGTGATAGGGTTCCCAAGTCTCGGCAGCAGGGAGCGGTAGCCAGAACACGGCATCTTCGGCACAGTCGATCAGCTTGATAGTCCCCGCAGCCAACCGCCAATAGTCTGCGTAGTAACCCTCGTCGTCATCCCTGACTGACTCACCAGTGTGAGAAGCTATCGCGAGCAATACTTCAGGCGCTTCGCTGTGTAGCGACTTGGCCTTGAGGACGGTCGCCTCTTTGATCACGACCAGCAGCACGGGCTGGTTTTCATCCGGCAGGAACTCAGGAACATACATTCCATGTGTGATGACCTCCTGCATCAGCAAGCTCAACGTCTGCCAGCTGTAGGCATACCCCTTGAGCGTCTCGTGGGAAGCGTATTTCCCTTCTTCGATAAACTCGTCCATGGCTAACCTCCCTCAGTCCGCTGGGCCGGTGATATAGCCGATAGTGCCGCCGATGATGGTGCCTGCGACGGCTCCGGGGATACCGCCTCGGGCACCAATGCCTGCCCCCGTGATCGCACCTTTGATCGCCCCCTTGGTACTGCCCTTTACCGTGAAGTCGACGCTGCCGTCTCTCATTGGCTTGATGCTGACGGCGGCGACTTGCTTGCTCAAAATGTGATGGATAAACATGTTCGTTCCTCTTGGTGTTGGAAATGAAAAAGGCCCTGAGCGGTTAGCTCAGGGCCTGATGTTCTGGATGAACATGGTTTTAATATGTGTTTGATTTTGTAGTTAAATCTGGTCACTCTATCTTTCGTGGCTATATTTTGGCCAGCTTGCCGCATCCAACATTTACAGGAGGTAATATGGGGTCGCAGCGTTTGATTGCAAAAATTGAGTCCGAAGAGTCCACCTTACGTTTAGCAGTGCTCATTGATGCTGATAATGCGCAAGCCGCTGTTATTGAAGGATTGCTTGCTGAGATTGCGCGGTTTGGTGAAGCTACAGTCAAACGGATTTACGGCGACTTCACCTCGCCAACGAGCGCTTCTTGGAAAAAGGTTCTTCAAAAACATGCCATAAAACCTGTTCAACAATTTGCATACACCACAGGGAAGAATGCGACGGACAGTACGCTGATTATTGATGCGATGGATTTGCTCTACACGCGTAAGTTTGATGGATTTTGTCTAGTCACCAGCGATAGTGATTTCACCGGTCTCGCAATGCGCCTACGTGAAGAAGGATTGACGGTACTGGGTTTCGGTGAACATAAGACCCCAGAAGCATTTCGTAGTGCCTGCCACAAGTTTTTGTTCACAGAGGTCCTGCGCCCAACAGCCACCATGACTCCAGCAACAGAATCACCCAAAGTAGAGGATACGCAACCCCGTCCTGTGAGTGCGCCTGCAGAAGCAAAGATCATCGAGTTCCCAAAGCGATTCGTACTTGAAGCCCTCGAACAATCGGGGGATGAAGCAGGGTGGGCACATTTAGGCACGTTTGGCAGCTACCTGACGAAGTTGCAACCTGACTTTGACTCCAGAATATACGGTTACAAAAAGCTATCTGATTTAGTCAAAGCCAAGACGGAGTTGTTTGTCACCGAAGAACGCAATGCACCGGGATCAACTCAAAAAGTCCTCTATATTCGGGCGAAAAAATAGACGTTGGGCGCATCTTCGATTTGGGTGGTGCCGTCTGGTGGGGGTGATGGCACGGCCCCAAATTGGTCTTTCTACAATTTTTCACGAAGCGAGATGGGCCCACTTAGACCGGATATGCCCCAGAACAACGGGCAGCATATCCGGGCGACCATACTGAGGTCGCTTTTCCATGCATATTACCCCCACACTTCCTCTCGTCTCTCCGGCCTTCTTCCGGTCCAGCCATAAGCAATGTACCCAGTTGCAAAGACCGGAGCTGCCGACCGGAGAACTGGCCTGCCAACCTCCTGCTATTGCTCCATCTTAGTGGTGGTGAAACCACAGACATCGCTTCGCCGAGCCGACCGGATATGGACCGGAGTCGGTTATGAGTTAACGATTGGGCAGCCAAAATAAATGAGAGCGCCGCAGCGCCCTTGGTTCAACTCGGCAAAAAATTGCTCAGCTGGTCAGATCCTTGATGGTCTGGGTCGGGCCGTTGGTCTGTACCGACTGAATGCCATTCTGTGCTGATGCCTTGCTGGCGTACATCTGGCTGGAGCCGATGACCTGATGGTTCTTGGCTTTCAGCGTGAAGTGGTACTGGTTATTGGCGGCCTCTTTCAGATCATATTGCCCCGCCTCCGGGGAATTGGTCTGGACTGAAGCGATACCATTCAGGGCCGCCGCCTTGCTGGTATACATCTCGCTATTGAGGATTACCTGGTCATTGCCCGCCTTGAGCACAAAGTAGAACTGCTCGTTCTTAGCCAGTTTCAATTCATAGCTTCCCATCACTTTCTCCGTGTCATCAGTGGGTTCGCATATCAGGCTAGCCTGTTTTTCATCTTTAGCACCATACAACTCATGTAGACACAAAGGCTCAGCACGCAGCGGGAGCTGATGAAGCGGGCGATGCCGATCTGGAAGATCACGCTTTTTTCTATCTTCTGCTCCGCCATCCAGTCGTCGAAATGGGGCAGCGACGCCACCAGCAGCGCCCAGATACGGGGATAATCGTTCTCACGCCGCCACTCGTTGAATTGCTCGGGGGAAAGCTGCCAAAGCTCTGTTGCATTCATGCATGACCTCACTCAAGAAACCGATCCCGTTTTGCCGGGCCGGGGTGACGGCAAGCGTCGATCACGACAGGGTGATCCGGCGGGCACAGCATAGGGACTCACCACGCCATCATACTCGGCAGACGGGCCAAGTCACTGGGAGGAAAGATTCAAGAGGGGCGCTGCGACAGCTTTGTCACCGGACAGGACGCTTTTCGAACAGCGGGAAGCGGAACATCGAAAAACGGGAGAAGAAAAAGCCCAGCATTGCTGCTGGGCTTTTTATTTGGCTCCTCCTGCTGGGCTCGAACCAGCGACCTGCGGATTAACAGTCCGTCGCTCTACCGACTGAGCTAAGGAGGAATTATTCGTGGTGCCCAGAGACGGAATCGAACCGCCGACACGGGGATTTTCAATCCCCTGCTCTACCGACTGAGCTATCTGGGCAAATGGTGCCGGCTACCGGAATCGAACTGGTGACCTACTGATTACAAGTCAGTTGCTCTACCTACTGAGCTAAGCCGGCACACTTCAAACCATTGTGCATGAACACGTTTTTATTTCATGGCACCAAAATATGGTGCCCAGAGACGGAATCGAACCGCCGACACGGGGATTTTCAATCCCCTGCTCTACCGACTGAGCTATCTGGGCGTGGGCGCTATTAAACGGATTTTAGGGCAGGTGGTCAACGGGAAATTTCACTTTTCGTCTCGTTCGTCTCTTTTTTGCGCAGCATCATCCATTTTCATCACTTCTGCTGGTGGGACCGCTCCCCGGCGCCCCCAGAGGCGGGACTCCTCCCCCTTGAGCAGGCGGGTAATATTCTCGTGATGACGGATCAGGATGAGACAGGAGAGCAGGGAGACCGGCAACGTGTATTCCGGTTTGAGCAGATAGGTAAAGAGCGGAGTCAGCAACACGGTCACGATGGACGCCAGTGACGAATAGCCGCTCACCAGCAGCACCAGCAGCCAGGTGGTGATGACGGCGCCCCCCATGGCAAAGCCGATGGGCAGCATGGTACCGAGGGCGGTGGCGACGCCCTTGCCACCACGGAAGTGGAAGAAGAGGGGGTACATGTGGCCCAGACAGGCGGCCACCCCGATAAAGCCGAGGTAGACGGGCTTGATCTGCAGATACCAGGCGAGGTAGACGGGGGCCATCCCCTTGAGCACGTCGAGAAGCAGTACGATCAGCGCCGCCATCCGGCCGCCGAGGCGCAACACATTGGTCGCCCCCGGGTTGTGGGAACCATGGTCACGGGGATCCGGCAGACCCGTGATGCGGGAAACCAGCACGGCACTGGACAGCGAGCCGCCCAGATAGGCCAGAATAATCATCAAAATCGTCAGGGCCGTCATCTTGGTCGTTTTTACCACGATATGAATGGGGTATGATGCGGGCCACATTCCCAGGCCCGGGCTTGCCCGAAAGCGTGTCGCCCAAACCGGCCGCCAGCGGCAATCTGCTTGCCGGGCCTGCATCCCTGCGCTGTTTTCACAGCCCATCAAGAGTAAAGAAGAAGTACTGTCATGGACAAGGTGTTTATTCGCGGACTCGAGGTTTTGACCACCATAGGGGTATATGAGTGGGAGAAGGGCATTCGCCAGAAGCTCTGTTTCGACCTCGAGATGGGGTTTGACAATCGCCCAGCCGCCGCAACCGACGATATCAATCTGGCGCTGGATTACGCCACCCTCTCTCGCAAGATCTGTGATCACGCCCAGGGCAAGATAGTGGAGCTGGTCGAGACCATGGCCGAGCAGGTCGCCGCCCTGGTGCTGGAAGACGAGCGGGTACAGTGGGTCAAGGTGACCCTGACCAAACCGGGTGCCGTGCCCAATGCGACAGGTGTCGGGGTCGAGATCCTGCGCCATCGCACGCCGGCTGCGAGCGCCAACTGATGACCCGCATCTATATCAGTCTGGGATCCAACATCGATCGGGAACGCCATATCCGCGCCGGCCTCGATGCCCTGCACGCCGAATTCGGCGAGTTGCAGGTCTCCCGGGTATTCGAGAGCGAGGCAGTGGGCTTCAACGGCCGCCCCTTCTACAACCTGGTGGTGGGTGCCGATACCGAGCTGCCCCTGGCGACCCTGTGCCAGCGGCTGCGCGCCATGGAGTTCGCTCACGGCCGCGAGCCGGATGCCAAGAAGTTCGCCCCGCGCACCCTGGATCTCGATCTGCTGCTCTACGGCGAGCTGGTCTGTGAGACGCCGCTGGTGCTGCCCCGCGGCGAGATCCTCACCAACGCCTTCGTGCTCTGGCCGCTGGCGGAGCTGGCCCCCACATTCCGCCACCCCATCGATGGTCGCACCATTGGTGAGCTGTGGGCAGGTTACGACAAAGCCTCCCAGCGCCTTGACCCCATTCCCTTCCACTGGAAAGCGGGCGAATTGCAGCATCACTGAACGACAAGGGCACCCTCGGGTGCCCTTGTTGATGACTCCGCTGATGATGGATAAGAAACGGTGATTGGGCCTGCGCCGGTGCAAGTGGCAGGATGACCGCCATCACAGGAGAACCCCATGCCACTCGATGCCATTCACGACTTCAACCGTCAGTTGCTCACCGACCTGCCCCACCAGCGCTTCGAGCACGAACCCATCCTCGATTACGCCACCGACGAGCGGGTCAAGGCTCGCCTCGGCTGGCAGGCCGAGTTCAGCAAGACCCTTTTCCTCAAATTCAAGGATGGTCGCTTCGCCCTGCTGCTGACCCACAGGGACGGCAGGCTCGACAGCAAGGCGGTCAAGGCGGCGCTCGGTGCCAAACCCTCTATCTGCACAGCCGACGAGATGCAGACCGAGATTGGCTGCCTGCCGGGAGCCGTCTGCCCCTTCCTGCCCCGCGCCGACATCCCCCTGCTGGTGGATCCCGTGCTCATGAATCACCACGCCTTTACCTGGACGCCGGGCCACCCCGAGCAGACTTTCCTGCTGGAGACCATCCACCTGGCCGGACTGCTGGCCCGATTGCCCTGCGACGTGAGCTACCTGCCCGCCCCCTGAGCCTGGGACTCAGCGCTTTTCCCCCGCCAGCTGGGCGAAGATCAGCGCCGCCAGCATGGACATCAGACCGATGCACAGATAGGTGAGGTGGAACCCCTCCAGCCAGCGGCCACTCTCCTCGGGCTGGCCGATGGAGAAGAGCCCCAGCAGGCTGGCGGCGATGGCCACCCCCAGGCTCATGGAGAGCTGCATCACCACCGACAGCAGACCGTTGCCGCTGCTGGCGTGCTCGCTGCTGAGATCCTGCAGGGTCAGGGTGTTCATGGCGGAAAATTGCAGGGAGTTGATGGCACCAAAGACCGCCAGCCACACCAGCAGTACGCCGTGGGGCACCTGGTTGTCGATGAAATAGAAGCTCGCGATCATGGCCCCGAGCGCCAGGGTGTTGCCGATGAGGATGCGGCGATAACCGATGCGCGGAATGAGCTTGTTCACCAGCGTCTTGGTCAGCATGGCGCCGATCACCGTGGGGATCATGGTCATCCCCGCCTTGCTCGGGGAAAAGCCGAGCCCCAGTTGCAGGAAGAGCGGGGTGAGAAACGGCATGGCGCCGCTGCCGAGGCGGGCAAACAGATTGCCCCAGATACCGATGGCGAAGGTGGACGTCTTGAACAGCGCCAGACTGAACAGGGGCTGCTCCGCCGTGGCGGCATAGAGCCAGTAGCTCGCCATGGCGGCCAGGCCGAACAATACCGCAAACAGGGCCCAGCCAGTTGAGATGCTGTGCTCCCCCAGGCCTTGCAGACCGACGGATACCAGCACCATGCCAACACTGAACAGCACAAACCCCTGCCAGTCAAACCTGGCGGTGTGCTGGCGAAGGTCGGGCATGAAGTGCCAGCTCGCCACGAAACCGAGCAGGCCCACCGGCAGGTTGATGAGGAAGACCCAGTGCCAGCTCGCCACCTCCACCAGCCAGCCCCCCAGGGCCGGGCCGATGAGGGGGCCGAGCAGACCGGGGATGGTGACGAACGACATCACCCTCAGCAGCTCATGCTTGCTGTAGACCCGCAGCACCGCCAGACGCCCGATGGGCATCAGCAAGGCCCCCCCGACCCCTTGCAACACCCGGGCAATCACCAGCATGGGCAGGGTGTTGGCGATGGCACAGGCCAGGGAACCCAGGGTAAACAGCAGGATGGCGACCAGATAGACCCGGCGGGTGCCGAATCTGTCCGCCAGCCAGCCGGAGGCGGGAATGAGCAGGGCCACCGTCAGCATGTAGGCGATGATGACGGACTGCATCTGCAGCGGACTCTCGCCCAGGGCCTCGGCCATGCTGGGCAGGGCGGTGTTGAGGATGGTGCCATCCAGGGTCTGCATGAAAAAACCGACCGCCGTCAGCCAGGGCAGCCATTTGCGCTGGGCGGGCGTCACCATCGGGGAGCTGTCAGGCATGATTCTGTCTCTCCTCATCACATAAGAAAAGACCCGCACGAGCGCGGGTCATATCAGCATATCAGGCATCCGGCTGGCCGAGCATGGCCTTGAGGTGCTCTTCCAGGCTGGGTTCGGGGGCCTTGAGGGTCGAGAGGAACAACTGCTCTATGCCTACCCTGTCCTGGCTCTTCACGATGAACACCAACCGGGACTGGGCCTTGCCTTCGGGCCACTCCCCCAGCGCCTGCAACGGATAGAGCTGGCCGTGCACGCCGTGGATCACCACTGGCTGGCTCTCCCCTTCCAGTTGCAATATCCCCTTGAGGCGCAGCAGGGCATCGCCGTATTGTGCCTGCACCGCGTCGATGGCGGCCAGCAGGCGGGAAGGCTTGAGCGGCTCGCCGATGCGCAGGGAGAAACTTTCGATATTGCCGTGCTCGAAGCGGGTGGGCGCTGCCGTCCCCACCTTGGCGGCAAACGGCGTCATCTTCGGCTGCATGGGCGAAGCCAGCCCCTGTTTCGGGGATTCGGTACGCAGCCAGGCCAGCAACTGGCGCACGTCGCGCCCCGCCGCCTCGTTGTAGGCGCCGAGCTTCTCCAGCACCGCGGGCGAGAGCACCCCATTGCTGACCCGCTGGATGGGGGCTGCCGGATTGAGGGCCGCCAGTTGGGCTTCCACCCGCGCAAGGGTCTCTTCATCCACCAGATCGCCCTTGCTCACCACCAGCAGATCCGCCAGCGCCACCTGTTTGACCGCCTCATATTGAGCCGCAAGCTGCTGCTCGATATGGCCGGCATCCACCACGGTGACCGTGCCATCGAAGCGGTAGCGCTGGGCGATAAAGCCCTCTTCCCTCAACGTGAACAGCACAGGGGCCGGATCGGCCAGACCCGTGGTCTCGATGATCAGCCGTTTGAAGGGTTTGATTTTGCGCTGGATGGCTTTCATGAAGAGCCCCTGCAGCGCCTCCACTAGGGATCCTTGCACCGAGCAGCAGATGCAGCCGGAATCGAGCAGCACCACCTGCTCGTCCACCTGCTGTACCAGATGGTGATCCAGCCCCACGGAGCCGAACTCGTTGATGAGCACGGCGCACTCCCCGAGCTCGGGCTGCTTGACCCAGTGGTTGAGCAAGGTGGTCTTGCCGCTGCCGAGAAAACCGGTCAGCAGGGTCACGGGGATGCGGGTGTCTTGCATGTCTGTCATCGGGATGCCCCCCCTCTGATCGGCAGGAGGATGAGTAAGCGAGTGTCTTGCATATCGGTCATGTCAGATCCTTACCGGTTGGCGAACAGGTCGCCGAGCCAGCGGTTTTCGAAACGGCCATGGGGGTCAAGCTCCCGCTTCAGGGCCAGAAAGTCGTGCCAGCGCGGCAACAGGGCCGGGAAGTCGTAGAGGTCCATCGCCAGGTGCTTGCCGAAATGGGGAATGCCGCCAAGCGGCACCAGCAGTTGCTGCAACTCGCGCATCTGCTCCATGGAGCCCCCGACGAAGGTCCCGTCCGCCGCCAGATAGACCAGAAAACCTATCCAGCACACCGACTTGTCATGGGCGGCACTGAGCCAGGCCACGGAGGGACCGGTGCAGCGCAGAATGAAGGGGTAGTGCAGCACGCCGGGGTTCGCCTCCTGCCATGCCTGCAGGATTTCAAGGGCCTCCCCCATGCGTTCGAGGGGCACGGCCACCTCGCAGTTGATCTGGGGAGCAGGAATTCCCTTGCAGAGGATCTGGTAGACGTTGCCCACCAGATCCGAGGCGTCCTTGAAGCGGCGTACCGTCTCGAAGTGCTCGCCTGCCCTGGCCTCGTCCTTGGTGTCTCTGGCCATCTTCTGCAGGGTCGCGTCTATGGTGGCATTGAGCGCCAGGTTCATGCGCTCGTCCATGTCTCCCTCCAGCACCAGCGGCTCGCTGCCCCCGGCGCGGTAGCGGGCCACCTCGTCATCGGAGGCGGGATCCACCAGCCAGATGTGGCTCTCGCCGGTCCAGGCGAACCACCAGCTCTTCACGAAGGCGTGCTCCCGGTTGAGGCGCTCGTTGTGTTCCAGCAGGAAGGGGTAGTCGGTGGTGAACTTGGTGCAGCGCATGATGCGGTTGGGCACAGTGTTGAGGGTCACATCCAGCAGGATGCCGAGCATCCCCATGCCCATCACGAAGGCGCCGAAGCGCGGATCGGTGCGATCCACACGGATGATGTCGCCGCTCGCCAGCATCACGGTCAGGGCAGCCACCGCATCGCACAGGGCGGACTGGTGCAATCCCTGCCCATGGGTGCCGGTGCTGAGCGCACCGCCCAGGGTCTGGATGCCGATGACGCCGGGGGATGCCGGCAGCATGCGATCCATGGCGATGAGGTCGGCATAGACGGTATCAAGCGGCGTCCCCGCCAGGTAGGTCACCGTATCGGCAGTCTTGTCCAGCTGGCCGCGCAGGTGGTGCAGGTCCACCAGCAGCGCCTGGCTGCCTTCCGCGTAGACGCTGTGGATGGGTTCGAAAGAGAGGCCGGAGCCGATGAGCCGCAGCTTGCGCTCGGGGTATTCCCGCAGCAGTTGCTGCAGCTCGTCACGGGTCGTCGGGCGCCACACCTGATCAAGGGCGCCGAGGGGGTTGGTTCTGGACCAGTTGAACAGCACCTCCCGATTGCCAATCGCCTTGATGCTGTGAAATGCCTGGAACCTGACCGTCATACCGCGCCTCATCTGACTTCAAAATGAGCGCCAATTCTACCGAAAAGTGGCTGCCAAGGCATGAAAAACAAGACCCTACAGTCGGGGGTGGATAGGGGGAGCCCCCCTCCCCGACTCAGCGCGTCTGCTGGGTCAATGCCAGCAACATGCCGAATCCCACCAGCAGCCCCCCGAACACCCGATCGATCCAGTGGCGTACCGCCAGCAGTCGGTCCCGCACCGCAGGGGTGGAGAAGAAGAGCGCCACCGCACCAAACCAGAGGGCGTGCGCCAGCGCGATGAAGGCGCCATAGCCGATCTGGACCGCCAGCGGCGTCTGCGGCTGCACCACCTGCATGAAGAGGCTGACGATGAAGATGGTGGTCTTGGGATTGAGCACATTGGTCAGAAATCCGGTGCGCAGCGCACCCAGACTGGAGAGGGCAGGCTGACAGATGCTCTCTTCATCGGCAGCCGGTTTGGCCCGCAGCATCTTGATGCCGAGGAAGATGAGATAGGCGGCCCCTGCCAGCTTGATGAGGTTGAACAGCCAGAGGGATTGCTGGATCAGCAGGCCCACCCCCAGCAGGGTGTAGGTCACGTGCACGCAGACCCCGGCCGCGATGCCGAACGCCGTCAACACGCCGGTGCGGCGCGAGAGCAGCAGGCTGTTGCGCGACACCATGGCAAAGTCGGGCCCGGGGCTGATGACGGCAAAGAGGGTAATGGCGACAACGGCTAACAGTTCAGTCATGAAAAGAGTCCTGATTAGAGAGGATATCGGCTATTTTATTTGCCAATAACACCAATAACGAACGATGATTTCTGACATGAATGGTGAAAAAAACTCACAAAAAGCCCTCTCGCTTCCCTCCCTTACCGCCCTGCGCTGTTTTGAGGTGGCGGCCCGCACCGAGCATTTCGGCCGCGCCGCCGACGAACTGCATCTCACCCATGGCGCCATCAGCCGGGCGGTACGACTGCTCGAGGAGGATCTGGGGGTCATGCTGTTCGAGCGGCGCCAGCGCCGGGTCTTTCTGACCGACGCGGGTGAACGGTTCTATCAGGCGGTCAGAGAGGGGCTGGGCAGCATCCGCCAGACGGCGCAAGCCCTGCGCCAGCAGAGCCGTCCCCAGTCGCTGGTGCTCTCCTGCGAACCCACCCTCCTGATGCGCTGGCTGATCCCGCGCTGGCCCGCCTTTCAGGCCCTGCACCCGGAGCTGGACGTTCACCTGATGGCGGGGGGCGGCGCCCTCAGCTTTGGCAGCGGCATCGATCTCGCCATTCGGCGCAACGACTTTCACTGGCCTGCCGAGCTCTACAGCCAGCTGCTGTTCGAGGAGCGGACCGGACCTGTCTGTCAGCCGGGCAAGGTGGCGCAGTTTTTTGAACCCAGGGGGGATGTGCAGGCCCTCAGACCAACGGCCCCCCGCCTGCACACCAAGACCCGTCCGGGCGCCTGGTTGGAGTGGCAGCAGCACGCAGGTATGTCCGCCGACGAGGAGGTGCCGGGTCAGACCTTCGAGCACTTCTATTTCAGCCTGCAGGCGGCAGTCGCCGGGCTGGGAGTCGCCATCGGCCCCTACCGCCAGGTGTGCGACGATATCGAGGCCGGTCTGCTGGTGGCACCGCTCGGCTTCGTCCCCGACGGCACCGGCTATCACCTGCTCGCCCCCGCCCCTCCCGAACCCGGCAGCCCCCACGACATCCTGGTGAACTGGCTGCACAGCTTGGTGGGCCCGGCCTAGCCCTGGGCGGTGCGCCCGGCAGCGACCTGTATCTCCCCCGCCGTCAGCTCCCGGCAGAACTGGCGTATCGGCATGGGGCGGGCAAACAGGTATCCCTGCAGATACTGGACCCCCTTGCCTCTCAGATAGGCGGCCTGCTGCTCCGTCTCCACCCCTTCGGCCACCAGGGACAACCCCAGCCGTCCCCCGAGGTCGATGACGTTGTCCACGATGTGCTCGGAGAGGGACTCCGTCCCGATACGGCCGATGAAGGAGCGGTCAATCTTGAGATAGTCCACGTGGAATTGCTGCAGATAGATGAGGCTGGAGTGGCCGGTGCCAAAGTCATCGATGGCGAGCTGCACCCCCATCTCGTCGAGCTGGCGAAACAGGGAGAGGGTCTGCGGGCTGGTCACCAGCAGCTCCCGCTCCGTGAGCTCCAGCACCAGCACCACCCGTCCCGGCATGAAGTGGCCGAGGAAGTCGCGGCACTCCGCCACCAGGGAGAGGTCCCGGCAGTGGATGGCACTGATGTTGAAGCTGATGTGAAATGCCTCGGGCAACTGCTCCTGTACCGGGTGGAGTGTCTTGGCCACCGTCTTCATCAGGTTGACCGTCATGGGCACGATCAGGCCAGACTCTTCCGCCTGGGGGATGAAGAGATCGGGGCGGATCAGCCCCTCGGTGGCATGTTGCCAGCGCATCAGTACCTCGGCTCCCACCATCTTGCCGCCCTTGCTGGCGATCAGCGGTTGCAGATAGGGGACAAATTCCCTGGCTCGCAGCCCGCGCCTCAGCTCGTCCGTCAGGGCCCCAGGCCGCCCAAGCAGCCACCACACCAGCAGTGAGAGCACCAGCGAACTGGCTCCCAGCCAGATCAGTTGCAGATGGCGAGCCTCCCACAGGGCACGCCAGTAGATCGGCATGGCATAACCGGCGTGGATGGTGAAGGGGTAACGCTGGGAGGCGAGTATCAGGGCAAACTTGCTGTGCAGTTTCGGCGGATCGCTTTGGAAGTGGCCGGACTCATCGAGCCAGGCGGACCCCACCTGCAAGAACAGCTCGCTGGGATCGCTACTCAGGGTAAGCATGAAACTGAGCTGACTGCTGTCAATGGCGCTCAGTGCCGCATCACGCCCCCGCTCCTGACGCACCACCAGCAAGGGGTGATTCTTGCGCACCAGGTTGCCGCTCATCAGCAGCAACTTGCGATCCGTGTAGCGGGAGCCGTCATCCACTTCCCTGGCAGGCCCGAACAGCGAGGTGCAGTTGATGATCCCCTGTCGCACCAGATTGATGGAGCGCAGGAACGGCTCCAGCGCCACTCGCTTGCGCAGCAGCAGCAGGTTGTCGCTGCAAGGTCGACCGGCCAGCGGCAATACCTCGAGGTTGGCCCGCTCGGCCTGATCCAGCATGCGCTCCAGCAAGGTTCTGGCCTTGCTGGCTGACGCGCTGGCATCGTTCTTCAGCTCCTGCTCGTAGCTGTCGTGCACCATCCACCCTCCCACCACCAGGGGCAGGGCCAACACCAGCAGGGCACAACCAAGGCGCCACTTCATGCGGGCCAGATCAATCCGGAACAGAAACATAGCAACCACGCCGCAATGCGCGGGCCCGCTTCGCAGGTACCGCGGTATAAAAGTGCCCACCAGGAAACGGTGGGGCCATCATGGCCAGACAACGAAAGCGCAACGCGCGTACCAGGCAAATCGACGACGCCGTTGCTGGGCATGGCGGGTCATTATCGCGCAGCCCCCTGAAATGGAAAATGCCGCGTCGAGACGCGGCATTGTTATTTTCAGTGGTCAGACCGGCGAGTCTCAGACCGCTTGCTGCAGGATCACCGCATCGGCCTTCTTGGTGTAGGAGGCGATCTCGTTGAAGTTCAGGTAGCGGTAGGTGTCGGCCGCAGTGGCGTCCAGCGCCTTGGCATACTGCAGATACTCTTCCACGGTCGGGATCTTGCCGATGATGGCGGCAACCGCAGCCAGCTCCGCAGAGGCCAGATAGACGTTGGCCCCCTTGCCCAGACGGTTCGGGAAGTTGCGGGTGGAGGTGGAGACCACGGAGGCCCCTTCCGCCACCCGCGCCTGGTTGCCCATGCAGAGGGAACAGCCGGGGATCTCGATGCGAGCACCGACGCGACCAAAGATGCCGTAGTAGCCCTCTTCGGTCAGCTGATCCTTGTCCATCTTGGTGGGCGGGGCGATCCACATGCGGGTCGGCAGCTCGCCCTGATACTTCTCGAGCAGTTTGCCGGCGGCGCGGAAGTGGCCGATGTTGGTCATGCAGGAACCGATGAACACCTCGTCGATCTTGTCACCCGCCACGTCGCTCAGCAGACGGGCGTCGTCCGGATCGTTCGGCGCGCACAGGATCGGCTCCTTGATGGTGGCCAGATCGATCTCGATGATTTCGGCGTACTCGGCGTCCTTGTCCGCTTCCATCAGTACCGGGTTGGCCAGCCACTCCTCCATCCCCTTGATGCGGCGGGTGATGGTGCGCACGTCGCCGTAGCCTTCGGAGAGCATCCACTTCAGCATCACGATGTTGGACTTCAGATACTCGATGATCGGCTCTTTATCCAGCTTGATGGTGCAACCGGCGGCGGAACGCTCGGCGCTGGCGTCCGCCAGCTCGAACGCCTGTTCCACCTTCAGGGTCGGCAGACCTTCGATCTCGAGGATGCGGCCGGAGAAGATGTTCTTCTTGCCCGCTTTCTCGACGGTCAGCAGCCCTTTCTGGATGGCGGCGTAGGGGATGGCATGGACCAGGTCACGCAGGGTGATACCCGGTTGCAGCTCGCCCTTGAAGCGCACCAGCACGGATTCCGGCATGTCCAGCGGCATCACGCCGGTGGCGGCGGCGAAGGCCACCAAGCCAGAGCCTGCCGGGAAGGAGATACCGATGGGGAAACGGGTGTGGGAGTCACCACCGGTACCCACGGTATCCGGCAGCAGCATGCGGTTCAGCCAGGAGTGGATGACGCCGTCACCCGGACGCAGAGAGACACCGCCGCGGTTCATGATGAAGTCAGGCAGGGTGTGGTGGGTCTGCACGTCGATGGGCTTGGGATAAGCGGCGGTGTGGCAGAAGGACTGCATGGTCAGATCGGCGGAGAAGCCGAGGCAGGCCAGGTCTTTCAGCTCGTCGCGGGTCATGGGGCCCGTGGTGTCCTGGGAGCCGACCGTGGTCATCTTGGGTTCGCAGTAGGTGCCCGGGCGAATGCCCTTCACGCCGCACGCCTTGCCCACCATCTTCTGGGCCAGGGTGAAGCCCTTGCCGGTGTCGGCGACAGGCTGCGGACGACGGAACACGGTGGAGAACGGCAGACCCAGCGCTTCGCGGGCCTTGTCGGTCAGGCCGCGGCCGATGATCAGCGGAATGCGGCCACCGGCGCGCACTTCGTCGATCAGCACCTCGGTCTTCAGTTCGAACCGGGCCAGCACCTCGTCGGTGCCGTGGCGGGTGATCTTGCCCTCATAGGGGAAGATGTCGATGACATCGCCCATCTCCAGTTTGGAGACGTCCACTTCGATGGGCAGGGCGCCGGCATCTTCCATGGTGTTGAAGAAGATGGGGGCAATCTTGCCGCCGAGGCAGACACCGCCGGCACGCTTGTTCGGCACGAACGGAATGTCGTCGCCCATGAACCAGAGCACGGAGTTGGTGGCGGATTTACGGGAAGAGCCGGTACCGACCACGTCACCCACGTAAGCCAGCGGGAAACCTTTCTCTTTCAGGGCATCGATGGTCTTGATGGGGCCGATGACGCCATCCTTGTCCGGGGTGATGCCGGGACGGGCGTTCTTCAGCATCGCCAGGGCGTGCAGCGGAATGTCCGGGCGGGACCAGGCGTCCGGCGCCGGCGACAGATCGTCGGTATTGGTTTCGCCGGTCACCTTGAAGACGGTGACGGTGATCTTCTCGGCCAGGGCCGGGCGGTTCAGGAACCACTCGGCGTCAGCCCAGGATTGCAGCACCTGCTTGGCGTGGGCATTGCCCGCCTTGGCCTTCTCTTCCACGTCGTGGAAGGAGTCGAACATCAGCAGGGTATGGGAGAGACCCTTGGCGGCAAGAGGAGCCAGGGCCGCATCGTCCAGCAGGTCGATCAGCGGCTGGATGTTGTAACCACCCTGCATGGTACCGAGCAGCTCGACGGCTTCGGCGGCAGTCAGGATGGGGGAATGGGCCTCGCCCTTGGCGACGGCGGTGAGGAAGCCGGCTTTCACATAGGCCGCTTCATCAACACCCGGGGGAATGCGGGAGGACAACAGTTCTTTCAGAAAGTCCTGTTCGCCGGCGGGCGGATTCTTGATCAGCTCAACCAGGGCGGCAACCTGCTCTGCGTCCAGAGGTTTGGCGACCACGCCTTCGGCGGCACGTTCTGCGACGTGTTTACGGTATGTTTCAAGCACGACTAATTCCTCTTTGGTCTTTTTTTTGGGGTTCGCCCAAGCTCGCGGCGATCGTCCTTGCGGGACACCCGTAGGGTGCCCCCCACTATATAAGTTTTAACGACTAATTAAAATCCAAACCCTGTGCAGTTATTCATCAAACCAGCATAACCATATAAACCCATTAGGTTTTTTTAGAGTGACAAGCCGCCCGCCCAAGGTGAGTTAACAAAAAGGCAGCATTTCGCCCTTATTGGAACGTAGTGCCCAATTGCAGATAGAACATGTCGTGTCCCCCCTCCGCCACGCCATAGCCGAGGAAGATGGGACCGAGGAAACTCTCCACCCCCATATAGAGGGAACCCGAGGTATAGGAGGATTCGATGCTGATGTCCTCTCCCTTGTCCCAGACCCCCCCTTGCTCGAGGGAGCCCCCGAGGAACAGGGGCGCCTTGAAGGCACCGAAGTCGTTGTCCGCCACCCGGTAGATGTAGCGCAATCCGCCAAACAGGCTGTAGCGACCGCTCAACTGGTAATGCTGGAAGCCGGACATGCGGAACAGCCCCCCCAGATCCTGCACGAACAGCGGTACCGTCTCCTGGGAGCTTGAGCCGCCCCCTTCCAGCATCAGGTTGAGGCTGTGCCTGTCCCAGGACCAGGGCTTGATCATCACCAGCCGGTAATTCACCCCCTCGGCCTGCTCGGAGGGGCCGTCCGAGGGGTCGAGATCGACGTAGGAGTAGCCCCCCTTGATGTCCCAGTAGACCCCCTGATAGGGGAAGTAGCGGCTGTCGAGGGTGTCGTGCTCGAAGCGGATGTAGGGTCCCCAGGCGGAGGCATCGGCATCCGCGTTGGTGAGGTTCTGGATCTCCACGCTGCCGATCTTGCCCTCCAGTCCAAGGGAGAAGCGACTCCAGGGCTGGCGATTCCAGCCGACGGCAAGATCCACGCTGGTGAAGCTGTACTCGGAGTCCAGATAGCTGACCCCGGACGACGACCTGCTCTCTTCCGGGAAGAAGACCCGCCGCTGGGTCTTGTCGTAGGCCAGGCTCGTCTCGCCGAAGTAGGTCTGGGAGGGCTCCAGCGGGGTGTAGAAGTCGGTCTTGAGGTGCTTGGCGGTCCCGAGGGACGCCTCGGTCAGCCACTCGCCTCCCCAATCGTTGACGTTGGTCAGGGTGTAGGACATGCCAACGTTGTAGTTGGAGCTGCTCTCGAAGTCATCGGAGAAACCGAGCTGGAAGTTGAGATAACCCGGCCCCCAGTTCTTCTCGCTGGCGTCCACCACCAGCACGTTCTCCCCGTCCCGCTCCTCCACCTCGTAGGTGATGCGATCGAACGACTCCAGGGCGTAGAGGCGACGGATCCCCGCCTCCAGGCTCTCGTAGGTCTGCACCTTGTCCGGACGCACGTTCAGCATGGCCCGCACCGTGTCGTCGGAGAGGCGCGACTTGTTGATGATCTCCACCTTGTCGATGTAGTAGGCGGGCTGGCCGCTGCGCTCGGCGCGCCGGCTCAGCTTGCCGTTGCGATAGTCGGCGTAGGCCGCGGGCGAGAGAGAGAGCGCATCGAGCCGGGCCGCTGCACTGTTGGCGACCGCCTCCCCGATCTTGATACCCTCCGGCATCAGGGCGAAGTCGGCGATCCCCATGTTGCCGAACTCGGGGGTCAGCAGGATGTCCTTGGGGCCGAGCAGCGCCTTCTGCTTTTCGGTCCCCACCTGGGTCATGTAGGTGGTGAGCTGATCGATCATGGCCAGCCCCGACTTGAGGGACTCCCGGGTACGCAGCTTGGCGCTGATGTCCACCGCGATCACCACGTCGGCCCCCATGGCCTTGGCCACGTCCACCGGCATGTTGTTGACCGTGCCACCATCGGCCAGGATGCGGCCGTCCCAGTCCACCGGCTTGAGGGCACCGGGAATGGACATGGAGGCCTGCATCGCCTTGGCGAGGCTGCCGTGATCCAGCACGAAGGGGGTCACCGTCTCCATGTCGGTCGCCACCGCGCGATAGGGGATAGGCAGGTTGTCGAAGCTCTTTTGCGCCGGCAGGTTGGAGGTGGCGTGGCGCAGCAGGCTGGCCATGGACTGCCCCTGGAAGAAGCTGTCCGGCAACTGGGTCTGGTCACCGTTGACCCCGATGTCGGTGCGCAGCTGGTACTTCTCGGTCTGCTGCTTCTTGCGCAGGGAGAGCTCGTCGCGCCCCACCTTGTCCTGATAGCCCTTGTTCCAGTCGATGGCCAGCGTCGTGCGCTCCACCTCCTCGGCGCTGAGCCCCATGGCATACATGCCCGCCACATAAGAGCCCATGCTGGTCCCGACGATGATGTCCACCGGGATGTGCTTTGCCTCCAGCACCTTGAGCACCCCGATATGGGCCGACCCCTTGGCCCCGCCGCCGCTCAGTACCAGGGCGATCCTCGGACGATCCATCTTGGTTGCCCCCGGGTTTCTGGCCGAAGGCGCGGGATCATTGGCTCCGGCCGCCGCCATGAACGGCAGGGTCGCCAGCAGGAGCACGAGCAGGTGGGTCCATCCCCGATGAAAGATGCGCATATGAGAGTCCATAAATCCGGTGCGAGTCGAGCGGGCAGGCCGCCAGTCAGGTGCAGCCTACTATAAGTGCAAGCACTTTAACCGCAAGCCGGGGTGCTGGCGAGGGGTCGCCCCGCTTGCAACGATGTCTCGGCAAAATCGGGCGCCAATCCAGTCCAATCCGGGTGTGAGCGCAAACGTTAATCGACAATAAACGCCCCCGCCGCCTCAAGAGCGCGCCAAATCAGCCGCTATTATGAGTTCAACCCTGGTTCACACTTCCGAGTCACCCTTATGTTCGCAAGCCTGACACTGAAACAGAAAATTCTGGCCACCGTCATCCTCGCCGTGGCCCTCTCCTGCCTGCTGGTGGGCTATTTCAGCCAGCGTTCTGCCCAGCAGCTGATCGAGAACCGCATGTTCGAGCAGGAGCTGCCCAACCTGACCCAGCGCATCGGCAAGGAGATCGAGAAGGATCTCACTTCGGTCGCCAATGCCGCCAGACAGCTTGCCAACGACCGCTTCGTGCTGGACTGGGTCGAGCGCGGCATGCCAAAAGAGCAGGAGTCCATCCTTATCAACCAGCTCAAGGACATGACGAGCCAGTATGGCCTGGTCACCGCCTCCTTCGCCGATCGCCAGAGTGCCGCCTACTACAACCAGGACGGTTTTCTGCGCATTCTTAATCACGAGCAGGACAACTGGTTCTATGACTACACCAAGAGCCGCCAGGATCTGATGCTCAGCATCTTTCGGGAGAGCAATGGCGAGGTAAAACTGTTCGTCAACTTCCAGCAGCTCGACGGACGCGGCCTCGCCGGCCTCGCCAAATCCCTCGACAGCATGGTCAGCATGCTCGCCAACTTCCGTATCGGCGACAGCGGCTTCGTCTTCATGACAGACGGCAGCGGCAAGGTGAAGCTGCACCCCGACGCCGCCCGCATCGATCGGGACAACCTGACCCAGCTGGCCAGCGGCAGCAGCACCAACCTGCTCAACAAGCAGCCCTTTGCCGCCACCCGTGCCGAGGTCGACGGCCAGCCCGTGATCCTGGCCAGCAGCTACATCCCCCTGCTCGACTGGTATCTGGTGGCCCAAGTGCCGGAGGCCGAGATTTATGCCGAACTGGACAGAGCGCGCCTGCACATGGTGCTGGTCAGCCTGGCCATCGCCGTCGGCATGGGGCTGCTCGGCGTTCTCCTGGCGGGCTCCGTGAGCCGCCCCCTCAACGAACTGGCCCGCCTGTTCCGCGAACTCGGCAGCGGTGATGGCGACCTCACCCATCGCCTCAAGGTCGATGGCCGTGACGAACTGGCCCAGGTGGCGACCGGCTTCAACAACTTTGTCGCCAAGATCCACGGCTCCATCGAGCAGGTGGCGAGCAACTCCCGCCAGCTCGCCGCCACCGCCAACGAGGTGGCCGCCAAGGCCCAGCTCACCCAGCACAACTGCACCGCCCAGCGGGATCGCACCGTTCAGGTCGCCACCGCCATCCACGAGATGGGAGCCACCGTCAGCGAGATCGCCGGCAATGCGTCTCTCGCCGCCGACGTCGCCAAGCAGGCCAACGAGCAGGCCGATGCGGGGGCCCAGGTTGTCGCCCAGGCCCGCCACGGTATCGTCGGCCTCTCCGGTGAGATCGAGCAGGTGGCCGGGGTCATCGAGTCTCTGGCGAGCCAGACCGACTCCATCGGCAGCATCCTCGACACCATCCGCAGCATCTCGGAGCAGACCAACCTGCTGGCCCTCAACGCCGCCATCGAGGCTGCCCGCGCCGGCGAGCAGGGCCGTGGCTTCGCCGTGGTGGCCGACGAGGTGCGCAACCTCGCCAGCCGCTCCGCCGCCTCCACCGCCGAGATCCAGGGCATGATCAACAGCCTCCAGGAACAGAGCGCCCGCGCCGTCAGCGCCATGGCCCAGGGGCGCAACCAGAGCCTGCGGGTGGTGACCCAGGCCGACGAGGCCAACGGCGCCCTCGGCCAGATCACCGGGCACATCACCCAGATCAGCGACATGAACATCCAGGTCGCCACCGCCACCGAGGAGCAGTCCAGCGTGGTCGGGGAGATCAACCGCAACGTGGAGGACATCAACCAGCTCACCATGGAGACCGCCGACATCGCCCACCAGCTGACCGAGTCCAGCCGCAGCCTGCAACAGCTCTCCGGCGAGCTCGACAAGCTGGTCGGCAACTTCCGGTTATAAGATGAAAGGGCGCTGCGGCGCCCTTTTTTCACCGGGTCGACAGGGAATACCGACCCCCATGACGGCGAACCGTCATGACAAGCCGCTACAGTAGCGACACAGCAACACACCAAGGAGTCAACATGCTGGCAGGCAACCTCACCCTCAAAACCCAACTGATCCTGGCCGTCACCGTGCCCTGTCTCGCCCTGCTGCTGGTTGGCGCCGCCAGTCTGCGCAGCATGGACAACATCAGGCAGCAGGCCGAAGAGCTGTTCCAGAATACCGCCACCCCCATGCGGGCCATGGCGGAAGTGGCCTCCCGCATCCCGCGCATGCGCGTCGGCATCGACATGATGCTGCTGCAGGACACCTCCCTGCGCGACGAAAAGGGGGTGCTGACCCGGGTCAAGGAGACCCGCGAGGAAGACATTCCCGAGATGCGCCAGGCCATGGAGCAGGCCGTCAAGGCTCAGGTCGATCCGGACGCCCGGGCCAGGGCCCAGACCCTGCTCGATCAATTCACCCGGGTGGAGCGGGAGGAGCTGACCCCCATGTTGCAGGCGCTCTCTGAGAACAAGATGGACGAGGCACGCGCCATCTACCGGGATCGCTACAGCCAGAGCTACGGGGTCATGCGCAAGGACGCCAATGAGCTGCTCGACGGGTTGATAGGTCAGGCCCAGCATCGCAACGACCTGAGCGAAAACAGCTATGACAGCGGTCGTACCCAGATGATCGCCATCATCGTCATCGCCATCGCCATCTCGCTGCTCGTCTCGACCCTCATCCTCATCGGGCTGCGCCGCCGGGTCTCCTTCCTGCAATCCCATATTGGCGAGGTGGCCCGCCACCTCGCCCTCGACAGCCGCGCCAGTCTCACCGGCAAGGACGAGCTGGCCGAGATTGCCCACAGCTTCAACCAGTTCGTGACACGGATCCTCGGGGCCATCGTGCAGGTGGCGAGCAACTCCCGCCAGGTGGCCGCCACCGCCAGCGAGGTGGCCGCCAAGGCCCAGCTCACCCAGCACAACTGCACCGCCCAGCGGGATCGCACCGTCCAGGTCGCCACCGCCATCCACGAGATGGGGGCCACCGTCACCGAGATCGCCGGCAATGCGTCTCTCGCCGCCGACGTCGCCAAGCAGGCCAACGAGCAGGCCGATGCGGGGGCCCAGGTCGTCGCCCAGGCCCGTCACGGCATCGTCGGCCTCTCCGGTGAAATCGAACAGGTCGCCGGGGTCATCGAGTCCCTGGCGAGCCAGACCGACTCCATCGGCAGCATCCTCGACACCATCCGCAGCATCTCGGAGCAGACCAACCTGCTGGCCCTCAACGCCGCCATCGAGGCCGCCCGCGCCGGCGAGCAAGGCCGTGGCTTCGCCGTGGTGGCCGACGAGGTGCGCAACCTCGCCAGCCGCTCCGCCGCCTCCACCGCCGAGATCCAGGGCATGATCAACAGCCTCCAGGAGCAGAGCGCCCGCGCCGTCAGCGCCATGGCCCAGGGCCGCAACCAGAGCCTGCGGGTGGTGACCCAGGCCGACGAGGCCAACGGCGCCCTCGACCAGATCACCGGACACATCACCCAGATCAGCGACATGAACATCCAGGTCGCCACCGCCACCGAAGAGCAGTCGAGCGTGGTGGGGGAGCTCAACCGCAACGTGGAGGACATCAACCAGCTCACCATGGAGACCGCCGATATCGCCCATCACCTGACCGAGTCGAGCCGCAACCTGCAGCACCTCTCCGGTGAGCTCGACAAGCTGGTCGGCAACTTCCGCCTCTGAGCGTCCGGCACCTCTTCCTGACCCGCACCAGGGCGCTTCGGCGCCCTTCTTCATGACCACGGCAAGCCGTGACGCACGGGGGATACACCGTCTCCCACCGCCCTGCCACATGCCTCATAATCAGGAAAACGCGAGGAGGTATGATGGGCAAGCTGGTCGTGATGATAGTGCTGGGGGGGCTGCTCAGTGCCTGCAGCAGCGGGCCCGTGCGGGTGCACGGGGCCGATGTGAGCGTGGACGATACCCGGATCCGGGTCAGTGATGGGGATCGCGGAGGCGACGGTACCTTCTGCCCACCGGGACAGGCCAAGAAGGGGCGCTGCTGACCGCAGGGTGCCGAAAGACAGACAACAAAAAGCCGCTCCATGGAGCGGCTTTTCTTATGAAACGGGCAGAAGATTATTTTTTCTTCTTGGCCTTGGCGTTCGGCAGGTCGGTGATGGAGCCTTCGAACACTTCGGCAGCCAGACCCACGGACTCGTGCAGAGTCGGGTGAGCGTGGATGGTCAGCGCGATGTCTTCAGCGTCGGCACCCATCTCGATGGCCAGACCGATTTCACCCAGCAGTTCACCGCCGTTGGTACCCACGATGGCACCACCGATGACGCGGCCGCTCTCCTTGTCGAAGATCAGCTTGGTCATGCCGTCGGAGCAGTCGGACGCGATGGCGCGACCGGAAGCAGCCCACGGGAAGGTGGCGACTTCGAAGTTCAGACCCTGTTGCTTGGCTTCCTTCTCGGTCAGACCCACCCAGGCCATCTCCGGCTCGGTATAGGCGATGGACGGGATCACTTTCGGGTCGAAGTAGTGCTTCTTGCCGGCGATGACTTCGGCCGCCACGTGGCCTTCGTGTACACCCTTGTGGGCCAGCATGGGCTGACCGACGATGTCGCCGATGGCGTGGATGTGGGTCACGTTGGTACGCAGCTGCTTGTCGACTTCGATGAAACCGCGCTCGTTGACGGCAACACCGGCCTTCTCGGCATCCAGCATCTTGCCGTTCGGCACACGGCCTACGGCAACCAGCACGTTGTCGTAGCGAACCGGCTCGGCCGGGGCGTGCTTGCCTTCGTAGGAGACGTACAGGCCGTCTTCACGGGCTTCAACGGCGGTGACCTTGGTCTCCAGCATGATGTTGAATTTCTTGGCAACGCGCTTGGTGTAGATCTTGACGATGTCTTTGTCGGCAGCCGGTACCAGCTGGTCGGCAAATTCCACCACGTCGATCTCGGAGCCCAGGGAGGAGTACACGGTACCCATCTCCAGGCCGATGATGCCGCCACCGATGACCAGCAGCTTGCCAGGAACGGTCGTCAGTTCCAGCGCATCGGTAGAGTCCCATACACGGGGGTCGTCATGGGGGATGAACGGCAGCTTCACCGGACGGGAACCGGCAGCGATGATGGCGTTGTCGAAGGTGACGGTGGTCTTGCCGTCGGCGCCTTCCACTTCCAGGGTGTTCGGGCCGGTGAACTTGCCAAAGCCGTTAACAACCTGGACTTTACGCATCTTGGCCATGCCAGCCAGACCGCCAGTCAGCTGGTTGATGACCTTCTCTTTCCACAGACGCACCTTGTCGATGTCGGTCTGCGGGGCACCGAAGACGATGCCGTGCTCGGCCAGCGCCTTGGCTTCTTCAATGACTTTGGCGACGTGCAGCAGTGCCTTGGACGGGATGCAACCCACGTTCAGACAGACGCCACCCAGGGTGGAGTAACGCTCGACGATAATGGTATCCAGACCCAAGTCAGCCGCACGGAAGGCAGCGGAATAACCGGCAGGGCCAGCACCCAGTACTACGACCTGGGTTTTGATTTCTTTACTCATCATGACCTCTTTGTCGTTCTTATATCCCCGGACAGCACAGTCTTATGCCAAACAAGGCCGCTGCAGCCGTGAAAAAAACGGGGCAAGTTTACAATCCTGTTAACGAAATGAGAAGCAAAAAGGGCGGGCTCTGGGCCCGCCCTCTCACTTACAGGACCAGTCGACGAATGTCGGACAACACACCACTCAGGGTGGTGATGAAGCGGGCACCGTCGGCGCCATCGATGACGCGGTGGTCGTAGCTCAGAGCCAGCGGCAGCATCAGACGCGGCACGAACTCTTTACCGTTCCACTTCGGCTTCATCTCGGACTTGGAAACGCCCAGGATGGCCACCTCCGGCGCGTTGACGATCGGGGTAAAGCTGGTACCGCCGATGCCACCCAGGCTGGAGATGGTGAAGCAACCGCCCTGCATGTCGGCAGCGGTCAGCTTGCCGGCACGGGCCTTCTTGGAGATCTCGGCCAGATCGCGGGACAACTCGTGGATGCCCTTCTTGTTGACGTCGCGAACCACCGGAACCACCAGGCCGTTGGGGGTATCCACCGCCACACCGATGTGGATGTACTTCTTCATGATCAGCTTGCTGCCGTCTTCGGACAGGGCGCTGCAGAAGCGCGGATGGGCTTCCAGGGCCTTGGCGGCCGCCTTCAGGATGAACACCAGCGGGGTGATCTTCACGTCCAGCTTCTGCTTCTCGGCCAGGATGTTCTGCTCTTTGCGGAACGCTTCCAGATCCGTGGTATCGGCTTCGTCGAACTGGGTGACATGGGGGATCATGGCCCAGTTGCGGTGCAGGGCAGGACCGGAGATCTTCTGGATACGGGTCAGTTCCAGCTCTTCGACCGGGCCGAACTTGCTGAAATCAACCTTCGGCCAGGCCACGACACTCATGCCGTTGCCAGTGCCGGTGCCGGCAGCCGGAGCGGACTCGGCGCGCTTGACCGCATCCTTCACGTAAGCCTGCACGTCTTCTTTGACGATGCGACCCTTGCGACCGGAGGCTTTCACCTTGGCCAGGTTGACACCGAACTCGCGCGCCAGACGGCGTACAGCCGGGGAGGCGTGGACATAGGCGTCGTTGGCGACGAAATCGGAAGCGGCAGCAGCCTGGGCAACCGGCGCAGGAGCGGCGGCAGCCGGCGCGGCAGCAACGGGCGCTGCGGCAGGAGCCGGAGCAGCCACGGCAGCCGGAGCGGCACCCGCCACTTCGAATACCATGATCAGGGAACCGGTGGAGACCTTGTCACCCGCCTTCACCTTGATCTCCTTGACCACACCGGCGAACGGCGCAGGCACTTCCATGGAGGCCTTGTCACCTTCCACGGTGATCAGGGACTGGTCGGCTTCAACCTTGTCACCCACGGCGACCATGATTTCGGTCACTTCCACTTCGTCACCGCCGATGTCCGGCACGTTGACGTCTTTGGCACCGGCGGCAACCGGAGCAGCGGCAGCCACGGGGGCAGCAGCAGGAGCCGGCGCGGCAACAGCGGCCGGGGCAGCGCCCGCCACTTCGAAGACCATCACCAGGGAGCCGGTGGAAACCTTGGCGCCGGCGGCGACCTTGATCTCGACCACGCGGCCGGCGAACGGTGCCGGTACTTCCATGGAGGCCTTGTCACCTTCCACGGCGATGATGGACTGGTCGGCTTCAACCATGTCGCCCACGGCAACCATGATCTCAGTCACTTCGACTTCGTCACCACCGATATCCGGCACGTTGACGTCCTGGCGAGCGGCAGCAGCAGGAGCGGCGGCCGGCGCGGCAGCAACCGGGGCCGCAGCCTGGACCGGAGCCGGTGCGGCAGCACCCTCGGCTTCGAAGACCATGATCTGGGAACCGGTGGCAACCTTGTCGCCCACCTTGATCAGGATCTCTTTGACGATACCGGCGGCGGGGGCCGGGACTTCCATGGAGGCCTTGTCACCTTCCACGGCGATCAGGGACTGGTCCAGCTCGACCTTGTCACCCACGGCCACCATGATCTCGGTGACTTCAACTTCATCGGCACCGATATCCGGCACCATAATCTGTTTGGACATTGCGCTTTATCCTCTTGCGTGCATCCGCGTGGCTGCCTGAGCATCACCACGCGCATCCCGCGTTATCCGTTTAAACCCAGGCAAGGTCGCGCCGGATACCCGGCGCGACACTCAATCCTCTTACGCGTACAGCGGGTTGACCTTGTCGGCATCGATGCCGTACTTGGCGATGGCTTCGGCCACAACCTGCTTGTCTACCTCGCCGCGCTTGGCCAGTTCGGTCAGGGCAGCAACCACTACGTAGAACTCGTTCACTTCGAAGTGACGACGCAGGTTGGCACGGCTGTCGGAGCGGCCGTAACCGTCGGTACCCAGTACACGGTAGTTCTCGGTCGGAACGAAGGCACGCACCTGATCGGCGAAGGACTTCATGTAGTCGGTCGCGGCGATGGTGGCTTCGGAACCCAGCACCTGAGCGATGTAGGGCACACGCGCTTCGGCGGTCGGGTGCAGCATGTTCCAGCGATCCGCGTCCTGACCGTCACGAGCCAGTTCGTTGAAGGAGGTGACGCTGAACACGTCGGAACCCACGCCGTACTCGCTGGCCAGGATCTGGGCGGCAGTGCGCACGTGACCCAGGATGGAACCACAACCCAGCAGCTGTACCTTGGCCTTGGTGCCGGCCACGGTTTCCAGCTTGTAGATACCCTTGCGAATGCCTTCCTCGGCGCCTTCCGGCATGGCCGGCATGGCATAGTTCTCGTTCAGGGTAGTGATGTAGTAGAACACGTTTTCCGGGTTCTCACCGTACATGCGGCGCAGGCCGTCCTGTACGATCACCGCCACTTCATAGGCGTAGGACGGGTCGTAGGAGATGCAGTTCGGGATGGTGTTGGCCAGGATGTGGCTGTGACCATCTTCGTGCTGCAAGCCCTCTCCGTTAAGAGTTGTACGACCGGAGGTCGCGCCCAGCAGGAAGCCACGGGCTTGCTGGTCACCGGCAGCCCACGCCATGTCGCCGATCCGCTGGAAGCCGAACATGGAGTAGTAGATGTAGAACGGGATCATCGGGCAGTCGTTGGTGCTGTAAGAGGTGGCAGCAGCCAGCCAGGAGGACATGGCGCCCAGCTCGTTGATACCGTCTTGCAGAACCTGACCCTGCTTGTCTTCCTTGTAGTAGGAGACGATGTCGCGGTCTTGCGGGGTGTACTGCTGACCGTGCGGGCTGTAGATACCGATCTGGCGGAACAGGCCTTCCATACCAAAGGTACGGGCTTCGTCAGCCAGGATCGGGACGATGCGCTTGCCGATGGACTTGTCTTTCAGCATCACGTTCAGGGAACGCACGAACGCCATGGTGGTGGAGATTTCGCGCGCCTGCTCACCCAGCAGCGGACCGAAGGCATCCAGCGCCGGGATTTCCAGCTTGGTGGTGCTCTCGCGCAGACGGGTCGGTACATAGCCCTTCAGTGCGGCACGGCGAGCGTGCAGGTACTTGTGCTCTTCGGTACCCTCTTCGATCTTCAGGTACGGCAGGTTTTCCAGCTGCTCGTCGGTGACCGGCAGGTTGAAACGATCGCGCAGGTGACGCACGGAGCCCAGATCCATCTTCTTGACCTGGTGAGCGATGTTCTTGCCTTCGGCCGCTTCGCCCATGCCATAGCCCTTGATGGTCTTGGCCAGGATCACGGTCGGCTTGCCCTTGGTCTGTGCTGCTTTGGAGAAGGCGGCGAACAGTTTGCGGGGGTCGTGACCACCGCGGTTCAGGGCGAAGATCTCCTCGTCGGTCATGTCTTTGACCAGCGCGGCGGTTTCCGGGTAACGGTTGAAGAAGTGCTCGCGCACGTAGGCACCGTCACGGGACTTCATGGTCTGGTAGTCACCATCCACGGTCTCGTTCATCAGCTGGATCAGCTTGCCGGAAGTGTCTTTCTTCAGCAGCTCATCCCACTTGCGACCCCAGATGACCTTGGTCACGTCCCAGCCAGCGCCGGCGAACAGACCTTCCAGCTCGTTGATGACCTTGCCGTTGCCGACAACCGGACCATCCAGACGCTGCAGGTTGCAGTTGACCACGAACACCAGGTTGTCGAGCTTTTCACGCACGGCAACGGTCAGGGCACCCTTGGCTTCCGGCTCGTCCATCTCGCCGTCACCCAGGAAGGCGTAAACGGTCTGCTCGGAGCAATCCTTGATGCCACGGTCGGTCAGGTACTTCAGGAAACGCGCCTGATAGATGGCGGCGATGGGGCCCAGACCCATGGAAACGGTCGGGAACTGCCAGAATTCCGGCATCAGTTTCGGGTGCGGGTAGGAAGGGATACCCTTGCCATCCACTTCCTGACGGAAGTTGTCCAGCTGCTCTTCGGTCAGGCGACCTTCGGCGAATGCACGGGCGTAGATGCCCGGGGAGATGTGACCCTGGAAGTAGACCAGATCGCCACCGTCCTTCTCGTTGCGGGCACGGAAGAAGTGGTTGTAGCAGACTTCATAGATGGTCGCGGAAGAAGCGAAGGAAGACATGTGACCACCCAGGTCCAGGTCTTTCTTGGAGGCGCGCAGCACGATCATCATGGCGTTCCAGCGGATGATGGCGCGAATGCGGCGTTCCATTTCCAGGTCGCCCGGGTAGGCCGGCTCGTCGCTGGACGGGATGGTGTTGATGTAGTCGCGGTTTGCCTTGGCAGCCACGTCCACACCGCTTGCGCGGGCTTTCTCGGCCAACTGTTCAAGGATGAACTGAGCGCGTTGCGGACCCTCTTCACGCAGCAGGGATTCCAGAGAGGCAAGCCACTCCAGCGTTTCTATCGGGTCCACATCGTTCTTCAGGATATCAGACATGGCTGGTTCCTATGTTGTTGTGATTGCACGGCATTGCACGGCGAAGGGCGCAAGCATTCGACAATTAAGAAAGCCTTGTGGGATTAGTTTTCCTGCTGACGGATCCGACGCATGGATCGCTGGATCCGGCTGTCTTCCCTCTGCATATCCAACAAGGTGTCCTCGATAAAGGCCAGGTGCTCATGACAAGCAGCCCTGGCCCGCTCCGGAGCCCCCGACAGGATAGCCTCGATCAGGCTCGCACGATGGCGACGGATCTTGGCGACCACTCCCGGACGGCGATTCAAAATTTCGTTATTGCGTAAAATGTTCTGCTCAAGCATGGGGCCCATGGCCCGCAACAGGTGCAGCAGCACCACGTTGTGGGAGGCCTCGGCCACGGCCAGATAGAATTGGGTCACGGCGGCCGATTCGACCACCAGCGAGCCTTGCTGACCGGCTTCTTCGATGGCGGCTTGCGCCAGGCGAATCCGTTCGAAATCAGCCTCGGTGCCCCGCAGCGCAGCATAGTAGGCACAGATGCCTTCCAGCGCGTGACGAAACTCCAGCAGGTCGTACTGGGCTTCCGGGTGAGTGCTGAGCAGTTCGAACAGAGGGTCGGCGATCCCCTTGCTCAGGGCATTTTGTACGTAAGTGCCACCGCCCTGACGACGATACAAGAGTCCTCTCGCTTCCAGGCGCTGGATGGCTTCGCGCAAGGAAGGGCGCGACACCTGAAACTGGATGGCGAGTTCCCGCTCGGGCGGCAACTTCTGGCCCGGCTGCAGGCTGCCTTCCAGAATCATGCTTTCCAGCTCG
This sequence comes from Aeromonas sp. WP2-W18-CRE-05, assembly GCF_014168615.1. NCBI lineage: Bacteria > Pseudomonadati > Pseudomonadota > Gammaproteobacteria > Aeromonadales > Aeromonadaceae > Aeromonas > Aeromonas sp. WP2-W18-CRE-05. Next base: position 4,330,861 of record NZ_AP021917.1, read on the forward strand.
GCGACGATGGCGTCGGCCAGCTTGGGCTGAGTTATCTTGATATAGGGCATGAGGCTACTTTGTTAAATTGGTATTACCAATTTTATGGTTGGGGCGAAAATTAGCAGAGGGCTTGAAAAAAGTCCACCCAAAAGATGATCTGAATCAAGAAGCTAGGCTGCCACTTTGGGGGTAAAAACGCGGAATCATGATATAGCTCATAGAAAATGGTCTGACCAATATTTGTGAGCTTGCTCACCGATAACATTTGTTAAACAGCATGAAAAATGGCTTGCCAGACAAGGCAAGCCATTGATTCTAAAAACACAAAATAATTTTTAGATTTTTCACTCAAAGTGAAGATTTTCCCGATAACGAGGCCATTCGAAACTGTCACCCGGATCCGTCTTGCGGCCCGGCGCGATGTCGCAGTGACCGACAATACGGTCCGCCGTGATGGCGGGATAACGGTGCACAATCGCCCGGCTAAGGTCCGACAGTACCTCGTATTGCTTGTCGCTGTAGGGAAGCTCGTCGGTCCCTTCCAGTTCGATCCCGATGGAAAAATCGTTGCATGCCTCCCTCCCCTCCCAGATCGAGACTCCCGCATGCCATGCCCTGGCGCCAAAAGGCACGTACTGTACCAGTTCCCCATCGCGGCGGATCAGGCAGTGGGCCGAGACCCTCAGTTGGTGAATACCGGCGAAATAGGGGTGAGCACCGGGATCGAGGCGCCCCAGAAACAGATCGTCGATAAAAGGGCCACCAAACTGCCCGGGGGGCAGGCTGATGCCGTGTATCACCAGCAAGGAGACATCCTCCGGGCTGAGCCTCTCATTGTGATGGGGGGAAGGCACCTTGCGGGCCTGATCGCACCATCCTTCACGATCGATGGAAAACAGGGTTGTGGGTTGTGTCATCGTCTGCTCGACTCACAAATGGAAGCGATGTGCCTCTGGCGGGATGGGAAAACTGGGAACAAGTCTCTGAATTCATGGATAACGCTATGTTAGGCTGAGCCATTCAATCGCGCGATATGGGACACACTATGCACCCGATGGCACGCCGTCTCTGGCTGCTCGCCTGGCTCTCGCTGCTGGGTCTGCTGACCCTCTACTTTCATGGTCGTGAACAACCGTCGGTGACCGCCAGCGGCGATCTATTGCTCAGGGCCGATGCCAGCGGCCATTATCGTCTGGAGGGTGCCATCAACGACCAACCGGTGCAACTGCTGCTGGACACAGGAGCAACCCGGGTGACCATACCGAGCCAGGTGGCCGCCCGGCTCGGCCTCGTCGCCACGGGCCGCAGCCGGGTCAACACGGCAGCCGGAGAGATCCAGGTCGAAACTGGCCGGATCGAAAGTCTGGCGATGGGTCCGCTGACCCTGTACGATTTGTCCGTCTTTATCAATCCGGCTGCCGACGGGGAGGAGATCCTGGTGGGCATGAATGCCCTGGGCAGGCTGGAATTGCGCCAGAAAGACAGGCAATTGCTTCTCAGACCCTTGCAGGAATAAGGCATGTTACAACAGGACATCCGCCGCGCCGTGCGCGCCGCACTTCTCGAAGACTTGGGCGATGCCCTCACCGCGCTGGATCAACCGGATGCCAGCGCCGACATCACGGCCCAGCTGATCCCGGCCGATCGCATCTCGACCGCGCGAGTCATCACCCGCGAGGCGGGCGTCTTCTGCGGCCAGCCCTGGGTCGACGAGGTGTTTGCCCAGCTCGGTGGCGAAGTGAAGGTCGAGTGGAAAGTGCAAGATGGTGAACGCCTTGCCCCCAATCAGGAGCTGTTCCGCCTCCATGGCCCCGCCCGCGTGCTGCTGACCGGCGAGCGCAATGCGCTGAACTTCGTGCAGACCCTTTCCGGGGTCGCCACCCTGACCGCCCGTTATGTGGCCGAGCTGGAAGGCACTGACTGCCGCCTGCTCGATACCCGCAAGACCCTGCCCGGCCTGCGCAGCGCCCAGAAGTATGCGGTCACCTGCGGCGGCGGCAAGAATCACAGGATCGGCCTGTTCGACGCTTACCTCATCAAGGAGAACCACATTCTCGCCTGCGGCGGCATCCCTGAAGCAATCAGCGAAGCGCGCCGTCTCAATCCGGACAAACCGGTGGAAGTCGAGGTCGAATCCCTGGACGAGCTGGAGCAGGCCCTGGCCGCACGGGCCGACATCGTGATGCTGGACAACTTCGACATCCCCATGATGCAGGAAGCCGTTCGCCTCAATCAGGGCAGAGCCAAGCTGGAAGTCTCCGGCAACGTCACCCTCGATACCCTTGCCGGATACGCCGCGACCGGGATCGACTTCATCTCGGTGGGAGCGCTGACCAAGCATGTGCGGGCACTGGATCTCTCCATGCGCTTTGTCGAGGCTTGAGCAAGCCCCATCCGTTGCTCGTGCCCAAAATATTACAGGGCTCGAAACTTGCAAAAGGCGCCATCGGCGCCTTTTCTTTATGCAGGATCCCACGACATAAGGAGTGTGAAGATGGGCCCTCCCGCCTCATGAAAAGTGCCAATGGAAGCCATTTAATCATTGATTTTTCTACACATTTCACTAAATGACATAAAAGTGGCTAACAAGGTCCCCGCCTCTGTTGCCAACCCGAAGCGCTCGGATAAGATACCAGCGTGGATAGCATTCCACCGGTGCTTATCAGGAAACATGGAAAAAAGGATATTTCACATGAAAAGACAGTCAGGGTTTACGCTAATCGAATTGATGATCGTCGTTGCGATCGTCGCCATCCTCGCCGCCATCGCCTTGCCGGCGTATCAGAGTTACACGAAAAAGGCTAAAGCTACTGAAATAACAGCAGCCATGGGACAAGTAAAAACAGATCTTGAAATTTGTGTCCAGACTACAGGTGTTGCTTCTGGAAGTACCGCAACCTGTGATGCAACAGGCTCGTCCTCTACCTTTGTTGCAAGCGTCAGTGGCTCAGCCGGTACAACAAGTGGCGCAAATGCCTCGATAACTGGGATGGGGGCTTCAGATGTTAGCGATGTGACTTGTACGCTTGTGGGTACAGTTCAAGGTTCAGGCAAAATTACATGGGGTCAGGTTTCCGGCGCGAGCTGTATTTAATGACCTCTAGCCTCAATAGCGGCCTGGCCACCAGCCTGGCCGCTTCTTCCCTCCTCAGTGAGCCGGACTCACAGCGCTATCTGAGCCAGGCCAAGGCGCAGCGCAAGCCCTTTGTCACCTTCCTGATTGAAAACGACATCCTCGACAGCAAAGCCCTCGCCGATTTCTGCGAGCTGGAATATGGGGTACCTCTGCTGGATCTGGCGGCCTTTGATCTCGCCGAGATCCCGCAGAAATACCTCAATCAAAAGCTGATTGAAAAGCACCATGTCCTGCCCATCTACACCCAGGGGCATACTCTCTATATCGCCATGTCCGATCCGACCAATGTGTCGGCTCTGGAGGACTTCGGCTTCAGCTTCGGCCTGCATACGGAAGCCCTGCTGGTCGAAGAGAGCAAGCTGACCGCCGCCATCGGCAAGCTGATGGAGAGCGAGCAGGATACCCTGGGCATGGATCATATCGACGAGGCCGAGATCTCCGAACTCGAGGTCTCCGACGAGAGTTCCCGCCTCGACGAGAGCGTCAACACCGCGGACGATGACGCCCCCATCGTCAAATACATCCACAAGATCATGATGGATGCCATCAAGCGCGGGGCCTCCGACCTGCATTTCGAACCCTACGAGACCAAGTACCGAATCCGCTTTCGGGTAGACGGCATACTGCACGAAGTCGCCACGCCGCCGGTCAACCTGGCCAACCGCTTCGCGGCTCGCCTCAAGGTGATGGCGCGGCTCGACATTGCCGAACGGCGCCTGCCCCAGGATGGCCGCATCAAGCTCAAGATCTCACGCAACAGATCCATGGACATGCGGGTCAACACCCTGCCCACCATGTGGGGCGAAAAGATCGTGATCCGGTTGCTGGACTCCTCGGCCGCCCGACTCAATATCGATCAGCTCGGCTTTGACGACCGGCAGAAGACGCAATACCTGCACGCCCTCTCCAAACCTCAGGGCATGATCCTGGTCACCGGTCCCACGGGGTCTGGCAAGACGGTCTCACTCTATACCGGCCTCAACATTCTCAACACCAGCGAGGTCAATATCTCCACCGCCGAAGATCCGGTTGAGATAAACCTGCCCGGCGTCAACCAGGTGCAGATCAATCCCAAAGCAGGGCTCACCTTCGCCAGCGCCCTGCGCTCCTTCCTGCGCCAGGATCCCGACATCGTCATGGTGGGGGAGATACGGGATCTGGAAACCGCCGAGATCGCCATCAAGGCCGCCCAGACCGGTCACCTGGTGCTCTCCACCCTGCACACCAACTCGGCGGCAGAAACGCTCACCCGGATGATGAACATGGGGGTGCCGGCCTTCAACATCGCCTCTTCGGTCACCCTCATCATGGCCCAGCGCCTTGCCCGCAAACTCTGCGATCACTGCAAGGCGCCGGAAGTGGTGCCGGAAGCCGAGTTGCTGGAGCTGGGCTTCACCCAGCAGCAACTGGCCGCCGGGTTGCGGCTGTTCAAGCCCGTGGGATGCAAGGAGTGCTCGGGAGGCTACAGAGGCCGGGTCGGCATCTATGAGATCATGCTGATGTCCGACAACATCGCCAAACTCATCATGCAGGGAGCCAACTCGCTGCAGATTGCCGCGATAGCCCAGAAGGAAGGGATGCGCACCCTGCGTACATCCGGCCTCGAGAAAGCGCGTCTTGGCGTCACCAGCCTGGCCGAAATCAACAGGATCACCACCAACTGAGTTCGCAGTGCCCGAGTCATCTCGCCGGGTGAAGCCGCTGCCATCACCCCGATGACCTTCTTCAAGCCAAGATGAGCCGGACAGGCAGCAGCATCCGGCCACCGTCGCCCAATTGCAGGATGCAGTGATGGCCACATTAGCTCAAAAACGCAACGCACCGAAAAAAGTCTTCTCCTACCGCTGGCACGGCGTCAACCGCAAGGGACAGAAGGTCTCAGGCGAGCTGCAAGCCGACAGTATCACCACCGTCAAGGCCGAGCTGCGCAAGCAGGGCGTCAACGTCACCAGGGTCAACAAGCAGAGCCAGGGGCTCTTCTCCAAGGGCGGCGCCAAGATCAAGCCGATGGACATCGCCGTCATCTCCCGCCAGATCACTACCATGCTTTCCGCCGGCGTGCCTCTGGTGCAGAGTCTTCAGATCATTGCCCGCGGCCACGAGAAAGCGGCGGTACGCGAACTCATCGGCCAGATCGCCGCCGATGTGGAAACGGGCACCCCGCTCTCGGAGGCGTTACGCCGTCATCCCCGCCACTTCGACGACCTCTATTGCGATCTGGTCGAGGCCGGGGAGCAATCCGGTGCCCTGGAGACCATCTACGACCGTATCGCCATCTACCGCGAGAAGAACGAAGCCCTCAAATCCAAGATCAAGAAGGCCATGTTCTATCCGTCCATGGTCATTCTGGTGGCCATCGTCGTCACCTCCATCCTGCTGCTCTTCGTCATTCCCCAGTTCGAGGATATCTTCAAGAGCTTCGGTGCCGAGCTGCCCGCCTTTACCCGGTTCGTCATCGCCATCTCCCGCTTCATGCAGGAGTGGTGGTACGCCATCTTTGGCGGCGCGGCTCTCGCCGTCTTCTTCTATGTGCGGGCCTGGCGAAAATCCCAGAAAGTCAGGGACAACACGGACAAGTTCATCCTCACCATTCCCGTGGTGGGCAACATACTGCACAAGGCTGCCATGGCCCGTTTTGCCCGCACCCTCTCCACCACCTTCTCCGCCGGTATACCGCTGGTGGATGCCCTGGTCTCGGCGGCCGGAGCATCGGGCAACTATGTCTATCGCACTGCGACCATGGCCATTCGCAACGAGGTGGTGGCCGGCATGCAGATCAACGTCGCCATGCGCACCGTGGATCTTTTCCCCGACATGGTGACCCAGATGGTGATGATCGGTGAGGAATCCGGCGCCATCGACGACATGCTCTCCAAGGTCGCCGCCATTTTCGAACAGGAAGTGGACGATATGGTCGACGGCCTCACCAGCCTGCTCGAACCCATCATCATGGTGGTGCTCGGGGTGCTGGTCGGCGGCATGGTCGTGGCCATGTACCTCCCCATCTTCAAGCTGGGCTCTGTGATACACTGACCCTTCGACAGAGGGCCGGGCGGTGCATTTCCCCCGGCCATCTGCCATCCCCGTTCCCGACACAAGCGATTGATCTATGGTGCCTTTGATCGAACTGGCCCAGGGCTTGCCCTGGCTCTATCTCTCCTTGATTTTCCTTTTCTCCCTGATGGTGGGCAGCTTCCTGAACGTGGTTATCCATCGTCTGCCCATCATGATGGAGCGGGCCTGGCATGCCGAATACAGCGACTATTTCGGTGACGGTGAAGCGACTCCTCCTGCAACTGGACGATACAACCTCATGGTGCCCCGCTCCCGCTGCCCCCACTGCGACCACCCCATAGGGGCGCTGGAGAACATTCCCCTGCTGAGCTGGCTATGGCTCAGGGGGCGCTGCCGCAACTGCCACGCCCCCATTTCGGCCCGCTATCCCCTGGTCGAGCTGCTCACCGCCTTGCTGTCGGTCTCGGTAGCAGCCGCGCTTGCCCCTGGCTGGGGCACCCTTGCCGCTCTGCTGCTCACCTGGACATTGGTCGCACTGACCTTCATCGACCTGGACAAGATGCTCTTGCCGGATCAGCTCACCCTGCCCCTGCTCTGGGGTGGCCTGCTGTTCAATCTGGCGGGCGGTTTCGTGCCCCTGGCCGATGCGGTAATCGGTACCATGGCTGGCTATCTGGTGCTCTGGAGCCTCTACTGGGCCTTCAAGCTGCTGACCGGCAAGGAAGGGATGGGCTATGGCGACTTCAAACTGCTGGCGGCGCTGGGCGCCTGGCTCGGCTGGCAAGCCTTGCCCATCGTGCTGCTGCTCTCTTCGCTGGCGGGCGCCATCATCGGCATCGGTCTCATCCTGCTGCGCAACCACCACCAGGGCAAACCCATTCCCTTTGGCCCTTATCTCGCCATCGCGGGCTGGATAACGCTGCTGTGGGGCGATAGCATCACCCGCTGGTATCTTGATGTCGTGCTCTAGCAAAAGGATCTCTGACCCATGTATGTAGTCGCAATCACAGGGGGAATCGGCAGCGGCAAGACCACGGTTGCCAACCACTTTGCCGAGCTGGGCATCGAGGTGGTGGATGCGGACATCATCGCCCGCGAGGTGGTGGAGCCCGGCACCCCTGCTCTGGCTGCCATCGCCGCCCATTTTGGCCCGGATGTCGTTGCCCCCGATGGCCAGCTCGATCGCCGCCGGCTGCGAGAGCGGATCTTCACCGATTCGCAGGCCAAGGAGTGGCTCAATGCCCTGCTCCATCCCCTCATCCGCAGCGAGATGCTGCGCCAGTGTGCGGCAACCCGCTCCCCCTACTGCCTGCTGGTCGTCCCCTTGCTGGTGGAAAACCGGCTCACTTCCCTCGCCGATCGGGTACTGGTGATCGATGTGGACGAAGCGACGCAAATCGAGCGTACCTGCCGCCGCGATGGCGTCACTCGGGAACAAGCCCAGGCGATACTGGCGTCCCAGGCGAGCCGCAGCGAGCGCCTGGCGATGGCCGACGACGTCCTGGACAACCAGAGTGGTACGAGTGAGACCATCTGGCAGCGAATTTTCGCCCTGCACCAGACATATCTGGCATTTGCCTCTCAACAAGCCCACCAACTGTGAGTACACTAGGCCGGTTTATGGCTGGCCAGGATTAGGCATGATTTACGATTTTCCCCTCAATGAAAAAAGCCGGACCTATCTTCGTCTGGAGTCCCTGTTTTCCCAGATCCGCGACAATCTGGAGAGTGACCAGTCCTGGGCACATATCGCCTTCTTCAAGGGGTTGTTCGATTTGCAGGAGTTGCTGGAGCGTGGTGACCTGCGTGCCGATCTCATCAAGGATCTGGAGCGCCTCGGCCAACGCCTGAGCCACTGGGCCAGTCTGCCTGACGTCGATCTCGAGCAGATCCAGCGGATGCAGCAGGAGAGTACCCAGCTCTCCCGCAACCTGCTGAACTCCCCGCGCCCCGGCGCCCGTCTGAAAGAGGATCGCCTGCTCGGCTCCATTCGTCAGCGCTTCTCCATTCCGGGTGGTCTGTGCGCCTTCGATGTGCCGCAACTGCACCACTGGCTGGCGACCCCGGCCGTCACCCGCCACCAGCAGATGCAGCAATGGCTGAGTGACATCACCCTGCTGATGAACGCCATCTCCCTGTTGCTGCGCCTGTGGCGCGAGTCGGGCAACTTCAGCGACCAGGTGGCCACCAACGGCTTCTTCCAGGATACCGCCGAAGGGGCTGAACTGATCCGCATCCGTCTGGCGGGCACCCAGCCCTGCTATCCGACCCTGAGCGGCCACAAGAACCGCTTCGCCCTGCGCTTCCTGCCGACGACGGAGCAGCAGATAGGCGACGTCTCCTTCCAGCTCGCCTGTTGTTGAGGAGCGCCCCATGGTGACCAAGGTAAAGTGTCCGACCTGTCAGAGCGAGATCGAATGGGGTCCGCAGAGCCCGTTTCGCCCCTTCTGCAGCAAGCGCTGCCAGCTGATCGACCTCGGCGAGTGGGCGGATGAACAGAAGCGCATCCCGGGCGAGATCAACCCGGATCTGCTGCCCGACCCGGAACAGGGCGATCCCTGGCAATAAACACTTCACGATCAAAAAAGGGCCCTCAGGCCCTTTTTCGTTGGTATCGATTCCCTTTCAGGCTAGCGAGGCCTGCAACCGCGCGACGATGGGGCCGTTGGCATCCGGGAAGCGGTATTCGTGCAGCGAGGCCAGTGGCACCCAGCGGCACTCCTGTCCCTCCTTGCCAAAGGGCTCGCCGTGGAAGCGGGTCACCTTCCAGATATCCAGCAAGACCTGCTTGTCGGGGTAGTCGTGGTGCAGCTCCATGAAGGGGGCACAATCCTGCACCCGGATCCCGATCTCTTCCCACAATTCCCTGTCCAGCGCGGTGAGCAGATCCTCCCCCGACTCCACCTTGCCACCGGGAAACTCCCAGCGATCCCCCTGATGGCGATCGGCTGAGCGTTTGGCGATGAAGATATCTCCCCGTTCGTTCTCGATGACGCCCACCGCCACCCAGATCCGTTTCTTCTGTTCCATCATTGTCCTCAGCGTAAACACGGCAAACGGGCGATCCAGGGGGCAAGCCGAATGGCCTGCTGATCCCCCCGGGCCCTGAAGAGATCCTGCCCGACATGCTCATTGCCCGGCGGCGCAACCTGCGGCCAGGGCACCGCACCGGGCGGAGTGAAACAACGATCGTGTACCCGCGCGCTCTGGCGCAGATAGCGCCATAAACAGTCTCGCAAGAACCACTGGTCGATGTTCGGTGTTTCCATGGTACTGGGCTGATAGCTCGCCATCAGCGGCGCAAGGGGAGGCAGCACTCCGGCCACACCGCCCCACATGCCGGCCAGCACCAGATCGGTGTGGCTCCACCAGTCACGCATGATATGGAACCAGCGCCCCGATGCAAGCCAGTCATCGACCGCCAGCCGCTCCCGCAGATTCAGCACGGAGTCCGCATCGCGCACAAGGAAGCGCCCCACTCCGGGATCATTGGCGACCTGGAAGCGCCAGCAGAGACGCTGACGCTGGGATTGACCATCGGGCTGCACCTTTATCTCGGCGCCATGTTCCTGCAGGCAGGCCAGAAACCCCTGAGGGACACTGCCATCCACATAGAAGCGCACCCGCCAGCCCGGATAGAGGTAAGCTGCGGCCAGCACATTGTCGAGCGCTCCCCGCAAATAGCGAGGCTGTGCTCCCCACAAGGAGAAGGCGATGACTGCCTGCTTGTCCCCCTGCTCCGCGAGCCAGACATCCGGCCCCTCTGCCGACAGCACCCACCCCGCGACAGGCTGCGAGACGGCCTCATCCTTGAGAGTCAGGGCACGGGTTCCCGCTTGTGCCGCTTCTTCATGGCGTCCTAGCTTGGCAAGGGAAGTGCAAAGCCCGTCATGGACCAGATAATCACCCGGCTCGCGCCGCACCAGTTCGACCAGGTGCGTCACGGCCCGCTCATGCTGATCGGAGCGCGAGAGGCAGACACAGAGATTGCGCAGCACCTCAGTGTTATCGGGCGCAGACCGGTACGCCAGCGTCAGCACCTGTGCCGCCGAAGCGGGATCGCCGGACAAAAAGAGGTAATAGGCAAACTGCAGTTGCAGGGGAACGGATTTGTTCGTCTCTGCGTTCAGCCTGTTCAGCACACAACGGATCGCCTCCTGGCGCTTCTCCTGCAGCCAGTGCCCATGTGCCTCCCCATCCCATCCCGCCGGCAATCTGCTCATCGTCCCCTCCTTGGTCCGAAAATGAATACACCGCCCGGAGGCGGTGTATTCATCATGGCAGGGTGTCAGGTCAGCTGACCGTGACAGTGCTTGTATTTTTTACCCGAACCACAGGGGCAGGGATCGTTGCGCCCGATCTTCTGTTCGTCGCGCACGAAGGTGGTATGGCCCTCGGCCCCACCCGTATCCTCGTCAGCCAGCTGGTTTTCGGCCGTGGCATGGGTGTAGGTACGGGGAGTGGCTTCGGCCTGCTGGCGCTGCTGCTCTTCCATCGCCTCCACATCCCGCTCCTGCACTTGTACCCGGCTCAGGATGCTGACCACGTCGCGTTTGAGGGTCTCCAGCATCTGGGTGAACAGATCGAAGGATTCGCGCTTGTACTCCTGCTTGGGGTTCTTCTGGGCGTAGCCGCGCAGATGGATGCCCTGGCGCAGGTGATCCATGGCCGCCAGGTGCTCCTTCCACAGACCATCCAGCGTTTGCAGCATCACCGCCTTCTCGAAGTTGCGCAGCACCTCCTTGCCGACCAGCTCTTCCTTGTGGGCATAGAGCTTGGTGGCTTCATCCAGGATGCGTTCACGCAGCTTCTCTTCATACAGCTTGTCGTCTTCCGCCAGCCACTGCTGCAGCGGCAGATCTAGGGCGAAATCGGACTTCAGACGCGCTTCCAGACCCGGCACGTCCCACATCTCTTCCAGGGACTGGGGCGGGATGTACTCGTCGATGATGGCGCCGTAGACGTCGTCACGGATGACGTGAATAGTCTCGGAGATGTCGTTGGTGTCCAGCAGTTCGTTGCGCTGCTCGTAGACCACCTTGCGCTGATCGTTAGCCACGTCGTCAAACTCGAGCAGGTTTTTACGGATGTCGAAGTTGCGACCTTCCACCTTGCGCTGGGCATTCTCGATGGCCTTGGTCACCCAGGGATGCTCGATGGCCTCGCCCTCTTCCATGCCCAGCTTCTTCATCATGCCGGTCACGCGGTCGGAGGCGAAGATCCGCATCAGGGTATCTTCCATGGAGAGGTAGAAGCGGGAGGAGCCCGGATCACCCTGACGACCGGAACGGCCGCGCAGCTGGTTGTCGATACGGCGGGATTCGTGACGCTCGGTACCGATGATGTGCAGACCACCGGCCGCCAGTACTTCGTCATGACGCACCTGCCAGGCCGCTTTCAGCTCGGCAATCTGCTCGCTTGACGGGTTTTCCAGCTGGGCGATCTCCGCCTGCCAGTTGCCGCCCAGCACGATGTCGGTACCACGACCGGCCATGTTGGTGGCGATGGTGACGGCGCCGGTCTGGCCGGCCTGGGCGACGATCTCCGCTTCCATGGCATGGAACTTGGCGTTCAGTACCTTGTGCGGGATATTTTCCTTGGTCAGGATGCCGGAGAGCAGCTCGGAGTTCTCGATGGAGACGGTACCGACCAGCACGGGCTGGCCGCGCTTCACGCACTCGCGAATGTCCTGCACGATGGCCGCGTATTTCTCTTGGGCGGTCAGGTAGACGAGATCGCCCATGTCCTTGCGCACCATCGGCTTGTTGGTCGGGATGACCACGGTATCCAGGCCATAGATCTGTTGGAATTCAAAGGCTTCGGTATCCGCAGTACCGGTCATGCCTGCCAGCTTGTCGTACAGACGGAAGTAGTTCTGGAAGGTGATGGAGGCCAGGGTCTGGTTCTCGTTCTGGATCTTGACCCCTTCCTTCGCCTCGACCGCCTGGTGCAGACCGTCTGACCAGCGACGACCCGGCATGGTGCGGCCGGTGTGCTCGTCGACGATGACGATCTCGTCCTTCTGGACGATGTAGTCGACGTTGCGCTCGAACAGGGTGTGCGCACGCAGGCCGGCATTGACGTGATGCAGCAGGCTGATGTTGGTGGCGGAGAACAGGGAGTCATCCTCGGCCAGCAGCCCCTCTTTCTTGAGCAGCTCTTCCACGAAGATCTGGCCGTTTTCGGTCAGCAGCGCCTGGCGGTTCTTCTCGTCCACCGTGTAGTGGCCGTCGCCGGTGTACTCCTCGGAGTCTTCCTTGTCCTGCTTGACCAGCAGGGGGATCAACTTGTTGATCTGGGTGTACATGGCGGAGCTGTCTTCCGCCGGACCGGAGATGATGAGCGGGGTGCGGGCTTCATCGATGAGCACCGAGTCCACCTCATCCACCAGCGCGTAGTTGAGCGGACGCTGTACGCGCTGCTCCGGCGAGAATGCCATGTTGTCGCGCAGGTAGTCGAAACCGAATTCGTTGTTGGTACCGTAGGTGATGTCGGCAGCGTAGGCATCGCGCTTCTGGGATGCATCCATGCCGGGCACGTTGCAGTCCACCGTCATGCCGAGGAAGGCAAACAGCGGGCGGTTGGCTTCCGCATCACGCTTGGCCAGATAGTCGTTCACCGTCACGACATGCACACCGCGGCCGGTCAGGGCGTTCAGGTAGGCCGGCAGCGTGGCCGTCAGGGTTTTACCTTCACCTGTCTTCATTTCGGCGATGCGGTTGGAGTTCAGCACCATGCCGCCGATCAGCTGGACGTCGAAGTGACGCATGCCGAACACACGGCGGGAGGCTTCACGGACGGTGGCGAACGCTTCCGGCAGCAACTGCTCCAGTGTTTCGCCCTGCTCCAGACGCTGACGGTACTCGGCGGTCTTCGCCTGCAGTTCCTGATCGGACAGTGCCTCGAACTGAGGCTCCATCGCATTGATTTGTTTTACAATTTTGCGCAAAGCCTTGAGCGTTCTGTCGTTCCGGCTGCCGATAATCTTGGTGAGCAGTGTGCTAATCATGGGTACCAACTGTTTTGGTTATATAAGCGTTCCGTCACTGGAACCTGAAGAAAAAACCTAACCCCGTCTGGCATTCAGAAAGCGCGCGGGGTTGACCTGACGACCATCTTTCAACACTTCGTAATGCAAATGAACTCCGGTTGCACGACCGGTTCGCCCCATCAGGGCAATCTTCTGGCCCTCATCGACCAGGGTGCCCACATCCACCAGTAACTTGGAATTGTGGGCATAGCGGGTGACCAGACCATTGCCATGGTCAATCTCCACCATGTTGCCAAACTCCGGATGGCGCCCCGCCCAGCTGACAATCCCCTTGCCTGTCGCCAGGATGGGGGTGCCGGGCCTGCCGCGGAAATCCACCCCTTTGTGCATCTTGGCGCGACCGTTGAACGGATCGACCCGCCCACCGAAACCGGAGGAGATCCAGACACGCTCCTGCTTGACCGGTGAGCCGGGGATGAAACCCGCATCGGTGATATGGTGGTTCATGATGAAGGATTCAAGTACCGACAGCTGTTCTTCGCGGCTGCTGAGCTGACGGCTGAGGTGTTCCATGGAATCTTGCAGTTCACCCAGGCTGACTTCCAGGTCTGCATCATAGGAAGGGCCGCCCATCGGGGGCAGCTCCTTGAAGTTGAACTCCTCGGGATCGAGGTCCGCCTTCTCGGTCAGGCGCTCGCCGAGGGCGTTGAGGCGACCCAGTTGTCCCTGCATGGTGCCCACCTGGGCGGCCAGCATGGCAAGCTGTTCGCGGGCTTCATCGGCCCCTTGCGTGGATTTTTGCTGCTGCGCCAGGGTCAGCGCCACTTCCAGCGCCTCCATTTTCTGCTGCCAGCTCTGCCAGAGCCAGCCGCCCCCCAAGGCCAATACAGTGAAGAGAATACCGCCGACCCAGGCCAGACGTTGTTTGGGTAAGTGCAACCTGCGGCGCTGCTTACCGTGGAGGATCAGGGTAATGCTCATAGAAATCTGTCTTCTCGGTCAGGTGAGGCCAAGGGCCTGCACGGGCAATAAAACCGGGAGATAATCGGTATTAAAGGATGGAATAAACAAATGACAGGACGTCGGTGCGGAGAGATGACCGACGTCCTGTTGCACAGCTATCAGGCCAGAACCAGACCGTTGTCGTAGTAAGCGATAGGCGCTTTGTCGCCCTCACCCTCGAAGGTCACCAGTTCCCAGGCCTCCTGCTGGGCCAGCAAGGCACGCAGCAGCTTGTTGTTCAGGGCATGGCCCGTCTTGTAGGCACGGAATTCACCGATGATACTGCGATTGCACATGTACAGATCGCCGATGGCATCCAGCATCTTGTGCTTCACGAACTCGTCTTCGTAGCGCAGACCATCTTCGTTCAGCACCCGGTAGTCATCCAGCACCACGGCGTTTTCCAGGCTGCCGCCCAGTGCCAGGTTCTGGGAACGCAGGTACTCGATATCACGCATGAAGCCGAAGGTACGAGCACGGCTGATCTCTTTCACGAAGGAGCTGCCGGAGAAGTCCAGCACGCAACGCTGGTTGCGCCCTTCAAACACCGGATGCTGGAAATCGATCTCGAGATCCATCTTGAAGCCGTTGCGATAGGGGTGGAATTCCGCCCACTTGTCGCCGTCTTCAACCCGGATGCTCTGCTTGATCCGCACGAACTGCTTGGGTGCGTTCTGTTCACGAATACCCACTTCCTGCAGCAGATAGATGAACGGATGCGCACTGCCGTCCATTACCGGGATCTCGGGAGCATCAACCTCGACATAGAGGTTGTCGATGCCCATCCCGGCCAGAGCGGCAGACAGGTGTTCGATGGTCGACACGCGAACACCGGCTTCGTTCACCAGAGCGGTACAAAGCACGGTATCACGCACCTGATCGGCGTTGGCTGGCAGCGCGACCACAGGATTCAGATCGGTACGCAAGTAAACGATCCCTGTGTTAACAGGCGCCGGACGGAACGTCATAGTGACTTTCCGGCCCGAATGCAGGCCCACACCGGTGGCCTGGACACTCGTTTTCAAGGTTCTTTGTCTAATCATGGGCGTATCCGCTTTAACAGCTCAAATTCCTGACCAGATGGTCGTTGCCGGGCCATCTTAGCACAATCCTTAAGCAACAAACAAACCAGAGCCATCAGGGGCTTAGTCTGCCTGCTTGCGCAGGAACGCAGGAATATCGAGATAATCCGGTTCGCGACGAGCTTGCGGCTCGGCGTTCACCACCTTGGCCGGGGCCTCTTCCATCACGCGAGACTGCAGGGCTTCGCTGATCAGGGGCTGACGGGCCGGACGCTCTTGAACCATGTTGTTCTTGACCAGAGTGATGTCGGGCTTGCGCTCGGCACCGATACCGGTCGCCACTACGGTAACGCGCAGTTCGTCGTGCATTTCCGGGTCGATTACGGTACCCACCACCACGGTAGCGTTCTCGGACGCGAAGGCCTTGACCGCGTTACCCACGGTCTCGAACTCTTCGATGGTCATGTCCATGCCAGCAGTGATGTTGACCAGGATGCCGCGGGCACCGGCCAGATCCACGTCTTCCAGCAGCGGGCTGGAGATGGCCTTCTCGGCCGCTTCTTCGGCACGGTCGTCACCGGAGGCGGAGCCGGTACCCATCATGGCGGTACCCATCTCGCGCATCACGGTACGTACGTCCGCGAAGTCGACGTTGATGAGGCCCGGGCGGGTGATCAGCTCGGCGATGCCCTGTACTGCACCCAGCAACACATCGTTGGCCGCCTTGAAGGCGTCCAGCAGGGAGATGCCGCGACCCAGCACCTTCAGCAACTTGTCGTTGGGGATGGTGATCAGAGAGTCGACGTTCTTGGAGAGCTCTTCGATGCCGTGAGCGGCGAAGCCCATCCGCTTCTTCCCTTCGAAGGAGAACGGCTTGGTCACGACGGCAACGGTCAGGATACCCATCTCGCGGGCCACTTCGGCCACGATCGGTGCAGCACCTGTACCAGTACCACCACCCATGCCGGCAGCGATGAACACCATGTCGGAACCGGTCAGCAGCTCGCGCAGCGCTTCCCTGTCTTCCATGGCGGCGTCACGACCCACTTCCGGGTTGGCCCCGGCACCCAGACCCTTGGTGATGCCACCGCCGATCTGCAGGGTGGTATTGGCACTGGAGTTGCGCAGTGCCTGGGCGTCGGTGTTCACGGTGATGAACTCGACACCTTCGATGTTTTGACGAACCATGTGCTCGACTGCGTTGCCGCCGCCGCCACCCACACCTATCACCTTGATGACGGCTTCGTCAGTGTGGCTATCCATAAATTCAAACATGTTGTCTCTCCGCTTTATTTGCCTGACTCAGCAAAATCTTTAGAACTCGCCACGCAACCAGTTGCTGACCCGTTTGACCAGCCCACCTACGCTTGCCTTGGCGGCATATTCCTTGTTACTGCCGGTGGATTGGTTGGTGCGGCCGTACTGCAACAACCCGACCGCAGTCGAGTACACCGGTGCCTGTACGTAGTCACTCAATCCCCGGATATTCATGGGTTCGCCCACCCGGACCTGGCTCTGGAAGATCTGCTCTGCGCACTCCACAATGCCTTCGATCTGGGCCGCGCCACCGGTCAAGACCACACCGGCGGCCAGCTGATGCTTGACCCCCTGTGCCTTCAATTCGCTCTGCACCCGCACCAGCTCGTCATTCACCATGGAGAGCAACTCGGTGTAACGGGGTTCAATCACTTCCGCCAGTGTCTGCCGTTGCAGGCTGCGCGCCGGGCGACCGCCGACACTGGGCACTTCGATATTGTCTTCCTTGCTGACCAGGCGGCCGAGGGCGCAGCCGTAGCGCACCTTGATCGCCTCCGCATCCAGCGGCGGCGTGCCGAAGGCATAGGCGATGTCGCTGGTCACCGTGCTGCCGGCATAGGGAATCACCTTGGTGTGACGCAGGGCGCCGCCGGTAAAGAGCGACATGTCCATGGTGCCGCCACCGATGTCCACCACGCAGACACCCAGCTCCTTCTCGTCTTCGGTCAGCACGGCGTAGCTGGAGGCCAGGGCGGAGAAGATCAGCTGATCCACCCGCAGACCCACCTTCTCCACACACTTCTCGATGTTGCGCGCCATGTCGTTGTGGCAGGTGATGAGATGCACCTTGGCTGCCATCCGCACGCCGGAGAGGCCGACCGGGTTCTTGATCCCTTCCTGATAGTCGATGGCGAACTCCTGGGGCAGCACGTGCAGCACCCGGAGCTCGTCAGACAACCGCACCGACTTGGCGGTGTGGATGACGTTGTCCACATCCTCCTGGGTCACCTCTTCGTCGGAGATGGGCACCATGCCGGTCTCGTTGCGGCAATCGATGTGCTTGCCGGACAGCCCCAGATAGACGGAACTGATCTGGCAGTCTGCCATCATCTCGGCCTCTTCCACCGCGCGGCGCAGGGACTTGACCACGGAGTCGAGGTCATTGACCCCGCCCTTCTCCATCCCGCGAGAAGCGTGGCTGCCCATGCCGATGACATTGAGTTCGCCATCGGGCAATACTTCGCCAACCAGTACCGCCACCTTGGTCGTGCCGATATCCAGTCCGACAATCAAATTTCTATCTGCGGTGTTGGTCATTCACTTTCTCTTCGCTTTTCTTCCAGCCAACTGCCATCCCGGTGTCGTATCGAAGATCCACGTAAGCAACCCGCTCACGAGGCTCGATGACCGGAAAGGCATCGATAAACCGCTGCAGACGAAGCGCGATATCCGAGCGCCCCACAAACAGCTGAATGTTGCCATCCAGGGTCAGTTCCCAGGCATGGCGGGGGGTCAGATTCACCCCCAGCAACTTGTATCCCTTGGCCGCCAGCAGCGTTTCGTACTGATGGCTGGCTTCCAGCACCTTGGCGGCTTGATCATCGGGCCCGGACAACTGCATCAGGGGCTTCTTCACCCTGTCCGGGGCACTGAATACCTCACCCTTGGTGTTGACGAAGCGGTTGCCGTTCCAGCGAGCCGCCACATCCTGTTCCGTGAGATAGACCTTGATCTTGTTCGGCCACTTCTTTCGTACCGAGACCTGGGCCACCCAGGGCAGGGCGTTCAGACGCGCCTGCAATTCGTTCACATCCAGCTCGAAGAAGTTGCGAAGTTCGGCACCATCCAGCACGGCAGCACGCAACTCATCGGCCTTCAAATATTCGTGTTGCCCCTGCAGCAACAGCTCGCTCATGGGCAACCGACTGGCATCCGTCAGCCAGTCTTTAACATCCAGCGCAGTCTGGTAGAGCCCCCACATGACCAGGATGAAAAATGCCACCCCGGCGATGAAGCCCCCCTTGGTGCGCCCTTGTGCCCTTGCCTCCACCCGATCGATCCCCGTAAAACGCGCCATGCCGGCCACTTGCAGACCGGTTCGCCATTATATAGGCCTCGGCTTGGCGGTCAAAATACTCATTGGGCCCTCAGGCACCGGATTTCATGCTATCCACGCTCAATTTCATCTCGCCGAGACGACGGGCCAGCGCACCGACGTTACCCGCCCCCTGGGTCAATACCAGATCCCCCTCGCCAATCAGGTCGGCCAGCACCGCGGGCACATCATCCGGCGTTGCGACAAAGATGGGCTCCAGGGTGCCGCGGGAGCGGATGGAACGGCACAAGGCACGGCCATCGGCACCGGGAATGGGCTCCTCACCGGCGGCATAGACCTCCAGCATCACCAGCACGTCCACCTTGGAAAGCACATCCGCGAAATCTTCGTAGAGATCCCGGGTGCGGCTGTAACGGTGGGGCTGGAACACCATCACCAGCCGCTTCTCGGGCCAGCCGGCGCGGGCGGCGTTGATGGTCACCTTCACTTCGCTCGGGTGATGACCGTAATCGTCCACCAGCATGGCCTTGCCACGGCCGGTTTCAAACTCGCCATATTGCTGGAAGCGGCGCCCCACCCCTTCAAACTTGGAAAGTGCCTGGATGATGGCCTCGTCGCCGATGCCGTCTTCGGTTGCCACCGCGATGGCGGCGGCGGCGTTGAGGGCGTTGTGGATGCCCGGCAGATTCAGGGTCACCTCCAGCTCACCCGCCCCTGCACGGCGCACCCGGAAGCGGCTGCGATTGCTGGTCTGCACGAAGTCCAGCACCTGCACATCGGCATCATCGCTCAGACCGTAGGTGAGGGTAGGACGGGCGATCTCCGGCAGCATGCCGCGGATCACGGGGTCATCCACGCACACCACGGCCAGGCCGTAGAACGGCAGGTTGTGCAGGAAATCGATGAAGGTGGCCTTCAACCTGGAGAAATCGCCGCCATAGGTGTCCATGTGATCCGCTTCGATATTGGTCACGATGGAGACCATGGGTTGCAGATGCAGGAAGGAGGCGTCGCTCTCGTCCGCCTCGGCAATCAGATAACGGCTGCTGCCCAGGCGGGCATTGGTGCCGGCGCTGTTGAGCAGACCGCCGATGACGAAGGTGGGGTCGCGATCCGCCTCGGCATAGATGCTCGCCACCAGACTGGTGGTGGTGGTCTTGCCGTGGGTCCCGGCGATGGCGATGCCGTGACGGAAGCGCATCAGCTCAGCCAGCATTTCGGCGCGGCGCACCACGGGAATACGCAGCTCGCGGGCAGCCAGCAGCTCGGGGTTGTCCTGCTTGATGGCGGTGGAAACCACCACCACGCTGGCACCGTCCACATGCTCGGCACTGTGACCAACAAAGATGTGTGCGCCCAAAGAGGCCAGGCGTTCGGTCACCCCGTTGCGGGCCAGATCCGAGCCGGTCACCTGATACCCTTCATTGGCAAGCACTTCCGCAATACCGCCCATACCGGCGCCACCGATGCCGATGAAGTGGATGCGACGCACACGGCGCATTTCGGGGATAACGGTACGCAGTTTTGCCAGTTCAACCTTGGTCATAGTTCTTTCTCAATTCGCGGCCACAGGCCATTTTCATTCGGCGACATTCATCAGTTCGAAGACAGAAGCGGGGCCTTGGCGGCACATCTTGGCCTTCCATCTCGTTTGGCTCAGCCGGTGGCGAGCCGTTTGCACTCATCGGCAACCCGTTCGGCAGCATCGATGATGGCGACCCGGCGCGCGGCCTGGGCCATGTTCAACAGAGTTTCCCTGCGCCCGGCGAGCCAGGATAGGCGCGACGCCAGCGCCGCCGGCGTCAGCTCGGACTGGGGCAGGAACTCGGCCGCACCGCCGTCGACCAGGGTCAGGGCGTTGCGGGTCTGGTGATCGTCCACCGCATGGGGCAGGGGCACGAAGATGGCGGCCACACCGGCAGCGGCCACTTCGGAGACGGTCAATGCGCCGGCGCGGCACACCACCAGGTCAGCCCAGGCATAGGCATCCGCCATGTCCTTGATAAATTCACTCACCTCGGCCTCGACCCCCAGCCCGGCATAGGAAGCAGCCACGGCCTCCCCGTTGCCCTTGCCGCATTGGTGACGCACCTCGATGGGCACACCGGCAGCTGCAACCGCAGGAGGCACCTGCTCGTTGAGGACCCGGGCCCCCAGGCTGCCACCGACCACAAGCAGGCGCAGAGGATCGCTGCTGCTGCGCAGTTGGGGATCCGGCAGCGCCACCACCTCGGGGCGCACCGGGTTGCCCACCACGGCGGTGCGGGCATTGGGTGCGAAGGCACCGGGGAAGGCCATCAGTACCCGCCTGGCGATACGGGCCAGCAGCTTGTTGGTCAGGCCGGCGGCGGCATTCTGCTCGTGCAGCAGCAGCGGAATGCCGGACAGCCAGGCGGCCACGCCACCCGGGCCGGAGGCGAAGCCCCCCATGCCCAGCACCACATCGGGCTGGATGGTCTTGAGCACCTGGCGGGCCTGCAGCACGGATTTGATGACACGGTAGGGCGCCGCGAGCAGACGCTTGATGCCGTTGCCACGCACCCCCTGGATGTCGATGAAGGAGATGGGATAACCATGGGCAGGCACCAGCTCCGCCTCCATCCGGTCGGCAGTGCCGAGCCAGTGGATGGTCCAGCCCTGGGCCTTGAGGCGATCGGCGACGGCCAGGCCGGGGAACACATGGCCCCCGGTACCACCCGCCATCACCAGTAACGTCTTGCTCACGCAACCTCCCGCACGCGCGCCTGGGCACTCGCCTGGCGCAACTCGAAATCGATACGAATCAACATGCTCACCGCCACCATCATGATGATGAGACTGGAGCCGCCATAACTGACCAGCGGCAGGGTCAGCCCCTTGGTAGGCATCATGCCGCTGGCGGCACCGACGTTGACGAAAGTCTGGAAGCTGAACCAGATGCCGATGCCGATGGCCAGATAACCTTCATAGAGCCGCTCGGCCACCAGCGCCTGGTGACCCAGCTTGAGCGCCTTCACCGCCAGCGCAAAAATCAGGAAGAGTGCGCCAAGCACCCCCACGTAGCCCAGCTCTTCGCCCAGAATGGCGAACACGAAGTCGGTGTGGGCCTCCGGCAGGTACTCCATCTTCTGGATGGAGTTGCCGAGCCCCTCGCCAAACCAGCTCCCCCGACCAAAGGCCATCAGGGACTGGGTCAGCTGATAGCCGCTGCCAAAGGGATCGGCCCAAGGGTCGAGGAAAGAGGTCACCCGCCGCATCCGGTAGGGCTCCGCAATGATCAGGGTCACCACGGCGCTCACCCCCACCAGGATGAGACCGATGAACTGCACCAGCCGGGCACCGGCCAGGAACAGCATCCCGAGGGAGGTGACGAACATCACCACCACTGACCCGAGATCCGGCTGGGCCAGCAGCAGGATGGCCACCACGAACAGCACCGCCATGGGTTTCATGAAGCCGATGAAGCGCTCGCGCACCTCGCTTTGACGGCGCACCAGATAACCCGCCAGATAGACGAACAGCGCCAGCTTGCCGAACTCGGCCGGCTGCAGGTTGAAGGGGCCCAGCGGCAGCCAGCGTACCGAGCCGTTGACGCTGCGCCCCACCAGCAACACCATCACCAGCAGCACGATGGCCAGCAACAACATGGGGCCGTTGTAGTGCTGCCAGCGTGCCATGGGCACCTGCAACACGAACCAGGAGATACCCAGCGCCATCACAAGGAACATGCCGTGGCGCTTCACGAACATGAAGGGATCGTTGTTGATGGCGATCCCCTCCGGAATGGAAGCGGACGCCACTATTACCAGCCCGACGCCCATCAGGGCGAGGGCCAGTACCACCAGTTGCCGATCGTAGAGACCGGCGGGGCGTGCCGGTAGCAACCAGCGCTGCAAGAATCCCGCAACCACGCGCAGGGCGTTCATAAGCCCATCACCAGTTCGGTGAAGCGATCGCCGCGCGCTTCAAAGGATTTGAACTGATCCAGGCTCGCGCAGGCCGGCGCCAGCAGCACCCAGTCACCGGGCCTGGCGTCGGCCGCCGCCTTGGCGACAGCAGCGTCAAGATCGGCAACCCGCTCGGTCTGTTCGCCCAGGGCCAGCAGCACCTCGGCATCCTGGCCAAAGCAGTACATGTGATCGATCTGGCTGCCGAGCAGGGCCTGCACCGGGCCGAAGTCCTGCCCCTTGCCCTGGCCACCGGCCAGCAGCAGCAGGCGGCCCTTGACCGCTTCACGCACCCCGGCCACGGCGGCCAGGGTCGCCCCCACGTTGGTGGCCTTGGAGTCGTTGATCCAGCGCACCCCATTTACCTCCCGCACGAAGCGGGCACGGTGAGGCAGGCCTTCAAAGCGGCGCAGCACGGCAAGTTGTGCCTCGCGGGGAATGCCCACCGCATCGCACAGGGCCATGGCCGCCAGGGCATTGGCCTGGTTGTGGGCACCCACTATCTTCATCTCGTCCACCGCCAGGAGCGGCTCACCGTGCAAAGTCAGCCAGTGACGGCCCTCCAGCTCGCAGCGACCGTAGCCGTTGCAGTCGAGGCCGAAACTCTGCCACACCTGACCCACATCGGGCAGGGTCTGGGGATCGTCGCGATTGATCAGGATGTGCTGGGAGTGCTGATGGATCTCCATCTTGGCGGCGCGGTAATCCGCCATGCCGGCATAGCGATCCATATGATCTTCACTGAGGTTCAGGACCACGGAGGCGGCGGCCCGCAGGCTGCAGGTGGTCTCGAGCTGGAAGCTGGAGAGCTCCAGCACGCAGAGATCCATGGGCTGCTTGAGGAGCGACAGCGCCGGGGTGCCGATATTGCCCCCCACACCGACCTTGAGTCCCGCCTCGGCGATCATCTCACCCACTAGCGTGGTGACCGTGCTCTTGCCGTTGGAGCCGGTGATGGCGATGACGGGCGTCTGGGTTTCACGCACGAACAGTTCGATGTCACCGACGATGCGCACCCCGAACTCGGCGGCGGCCTTCAACTCCGGAGTCGCCAGGGCGATGCCCGGGCTCGCCACTATCATGTGCGCCTGCTTGAGCCGCTCCGCGTCCAACCCGTGGATGAGCTCCACCTCGGGGGGAAGCTCGTCCTTGCCCGGCGGATTGGCACGGGTGTCCATCACCAGCGGCGTGACGCCGCGGTAGAGGAAGTAATCGACGCAGGAGAGTCCGGTTTTGCCGAGTCCGATGATGATGACCATGGCTTACCTCACCTTCAGGGTGGCGAGGCCAAGCAGCACCAGCATGAGGGTGATGATCCAGAAGCGCACGATGACGCGCGGCTCCGGCCAGCCCTTCTTCTCATAGTGGTGATGGATGGGGGCCATGCGGAAGATCCGCACGCCGCGCAGTTTGTAGGATCCGACCTGCAGGATCACCGAGACGGTCTCCATCACGAAGACGCCCCCCATGATCACCAGCAGGAACTCCTGGCGCACCAGCACCGCGATGGTACCGAGCGCGCCGCCCAGGGCCAGGGAACCCACGTCCCCCATGAAGACCTGGGCGGGGTAGGTGTTGAACCAGAGGAAGCCCAGGCCCGCGCCCACGATGGCGGTACAGACGATCACCAGTTCGGAGGTGTAGGGCACGTAGGGAATGTGCAGGTAGTTCGCGAAGTTGACGTTGCCGGTCGCCCAGGCGATCAGGGCGAAGCCCCCCGCCACCATCACGGTGGGCATGATGGCGAGGCCATCCAGGCCATCGGTCAGGTTGACCGCGTTGGAGGTACCGACGATGACGAAGTAGGTCAGCAGGATGAACATCAGGCCGAGCTGGGGCATCACATCCTTGAGGAAGGGGACCACCAGCTGGGTCTGGCCATCGTGGGTAGCCGTGGCGTAGAGGAAGACCGCCACACCCAGCGCGACCGCGGACTGCCAGAAGTACTTCCAGCGGGCGATGAGGCCGTCGGTGTTCTTGCGCACCACCTTGAGATAGTCATCGGCAAAACCGATGGCGCCATAGGCCCCCAGCACGAACAGCACCAGCCAGACATAGGGGTTGTCGAGGCGGCACCAGAGCAGCACAGAAGTGAAAATGGCTGCAATGATCATCAGGCCGCCCATGGTCGGGGTGCCCTTCTTGCTGAGGTGGGATTCGGGACCGTCGTTGCGGATCACCTGGCCGAACTTCATGATCTGCAGGCGACGGATGAGGCGCGGCCCCATCCAGAGCGCCACCACCAGACCGGTGATGATCGACAGGATGGCGCGAAACGTCAGGTAGGAGAAGACGTTGAAGAAGGTGAAGTGCGGGGTGAGCAGTTCCGCCAGCCAGACTAGCATGTGGCTGACTCCTGATGGCCCTTGACCATCTCGACGATATCTTCCATGCGGGAGCCACGGGCGCCCTTGACCAGAATCGAAATTTCCTGATGTGTCTTTATCATTTGCGCAAGCACTTCAAACAACGACGCCTTGTTATCGAAATGTCGGCCAGCCGCGGCATCTGCGGTGTGGCGACTCTGTTCCCCTACGGTCAGCACGGCATCGAGGCCCTGCTCACGGGCGTGGTGTCCGACCCGGGCATGCTGCGCGGCGGACTCCTCACCCAACTCCTTCATGTCACCGAATACCAGCACCTTGTAGCCGTTCATGGCGGTCAGGGCATCGATACCCGCCAGCACGGACTCCACGCTGGCGTTGTAGGTGTCATCCACCAGGGTGAGGCCACCCCAGCGTTGCACGCAGAAACGGCCCTTGACCGGCGCCATCTGCTCCAGCCCCGCCTTGACGGACGCAAGCGATGCGCCCAGGGCCAGGGTCCCGGCGGCAGCAGCCAGGGCGTTGGCCACGTTGTGGCGACCCGGAATGGCCAGGGTCAGGTTCACCTCTCCCTGGGGCGTCACCATCACGAACCCGGCACAACCCTGCTCGTTGAGCGCGATGTCGCGGGCGTGGAACGGCTGACGCCGATCCTCGAGGGAGAAGGCGCACTGGATGCCCTTTTCACGCCACTTCGGCCAGAACTCGTTGTCGGCATTGACGATGGCGGTGCCGCCCTCGCCTAACCCTTCGAAGATTTCGCTCTTGGCATGGAACACCCCTTCCAGGGAGCCAAAGCCTTCCAGGTGCGCGGCAGCGACGTTGTTGATGATGGCGGCGTCGGGTCTGGCGAGCGACGTGGTCCAGGCGATCTCGCCCGGGTGGTTGGCTCCCAGCTCCATCACCGCGAACTGGTGTTGCGGCTCGAGGCGCAGCAGGGTCAGCGGCACCCCCACCTCGTTGTTGAAGTTGCCGGCGGTGGCCAGCACCTCCCCTTCACAACGCAGGATGGCCGTCGCCATCTCCTTCACCGTGGTTTTGCCACAGCTGCCGGTGATGGCGAGCACTTTCGGATTGATGCGCTCGCGCACCAGCCTGCCCAGACGCCCAAGCCCCTTGAGGGTGTCGCCCACCACCAGTTGTGGAATGGCCAGCGGCAATTCACGCTCCACCAGCAGGGCACTGGCGCCGGCGGCAACCGCCTGGTCGCAGAAATCGTGGGCGTCGAAACGCTCGCCGCGCAGGGCCACGAACAGCGCCCCCGCGCCCAGGGTACGGGTGTCGGTGCTGACCGCCGTGATCTCATGGTCGCCCCCGATCAGACGGGCATCGAGCACCTGCGCCAGGTCGGCAAGCCTGAGGGTCATCATTTGAATGACTCCATTAATGTGTGCAAGGCGGCTGCGACGGTTTCCCGATCGCTGTAGTGCCGCTTGTCGGTTCCAATGATCTGATAATCCTCGTGGCCTTTGCCGGCCACCAGGATGATGTCCTCTTTGCTCGCTTGGCTCAGTGCCAACTGGATTGCCTTGGTCCTGTCGTGCTCGATCTGCACGGCGCCGGGATCGCGAAGACCCGCCACCATGTCGGCCATGATCCGGGCCGGCTCCTCGGTACGGGGATTGTCGTCGGTCAGGATCACGCAGTCCGCATGCTGCTCCGCCATGGCAGCCATCATGGGACGCTTGCCGCGATCCCTGTCGCCGCCGCATCCCACCAGGCACCAGAGCCGGCCGTGACAGTGCACCCGCAGGGCCTGCAATGCCTTCTCCAGCGCATCCGGGGTGTGGGCGTAATCGACCACGGCGAGCGGCGCATCGCCACCGCCGAAGCACTCCATGCGACCGGTCACTGGTTGCAGTCTGGGGGCCGTCGCCAGCAGGTCATCGAAGTCATAGCCGAGCACCAGCATGGCGCCCATGGCGCCCAGCACGTTGCTGACGTTGAAGCGGCCGAGCAAGGGGGCGGATAATACACCATTCCCCCAGCTGGAGTTAATGCGCGTATCAAAACCTTGTTGGTGGAAGTGGGGATCCTGCGCCGTCAGTTGTCGTCCGGCATGGTTTTCAATCGGACCATGAACCCCGAAGGCCACCGCACCGGGATAGGTCGCCAGCCATTGCCGTCCCAGATGGTCATCGGCGTTGATGACGGCGCAAGGCTCATCCACCAGCTTCAGCAGCTCCTCCTTGGCCGCGGCATAGGCCTCCATGGTGCCGTGATAGTCCAGATGATCCCGGCTCAGGTTGGTGAAGACTGCCGCGGCAAACGGCAGGGCCGCCACGCGATGCTGCACCAGACCGTGGCTGGAGACCTCCATCGCCACCAGATCGGCCCCCTGCTGCTGCAAGGCGGCCAGATTGGCCTGCACCTGGACCGCGCTGCCCGTGGTGTTCTCTGCTTCGATGAGCTCGCCAAACAGACCGTTGCCTATGGTGCCCATGACCCCGGCCTTGCCCCCCAGCAGGGTGCGCCAGTTGGCCACCAGCAGGGCCGTGGTGCTCTTGCCGTTGGTGCCCGTGATGCCCACCAGTTGCAGCTTTTGCGCAGGGTGACCGTAGAAATGACCGGCCAGCTCGGAGAGACGAGCGGGAAGATCCCTCATGCCGATGCAGGGGATCTGGGTCGCCGGAGGGACGAATTCTCCGTCCTCCTCAAACAGCACGGCGGTCGCTCCCTGAGCCACCGCCTGTTCGATGAAGCGCCTGCCATCCACCTGATGGCCACGAATCGCCACGAAGAGCGAGCCGGGACCGACCCGCCGGCTGTCGAGCTGGAGATCGGTGAGGGAAAGCGCCGGGGCATCGATGCCGAAGCGGCTCATCAGTTGATCAAGTGTGCGGGGCGGCATGGGAAGCCTCCGAAAATGCGGGAATGCGGGCGCTCGTACACGCCATGGAAAACGCCCCGACAGCAGCGGGGCCGATGGAAAAAGCCGGATGCCCGTCAAGTACGCGGTGCGCCATTGTTGGCCTCCGTGCGGGCAAGCTTGGCGGGTACCTCGGGCGGGATCGCATCGGGACGGATGTTGAAGAGCTGCAACACGCCTCCCATGGCCTCCGCAAAGGGCGGGGTCGCCACGGCACCGCCGTAGTAGGCATCCCCCTTGGGCTCGTTGATCACCACCACCATGACGAAACGGGGATTGCTGGCTGGCGCGAAACCGGCAAACCAGGCCATGTAGTCCTTGCCATAGCCCCCAGCCACGGCCACCTTGGCGGTACCACTCTTGCCACCGACCCGATAACCGGGGATCTGGGCCTTGGGAATGGCATTGCTGACCACGTACTCCAGCGCCTGCAACATGGCAGCGGCGTTGTTGTGATCGATGACCTGCTCACCCTTGGGCGGCTTGGTCACCTTGATGATGGAGAGCGGTACCCGCTTGCCCTTGTTGGCCAGGGTGGCGTAGGCGGAGGCCAGCTGCAGCGGGGTCACTCGCAGACCATAACCGAACGACAGGGTGGCTCGCTCGATGTCGGACCAGCGGCGACGCTGGGGCAGCATGCCGCTGCTCTCCCCCATCAGGCCGCTGCCGGTGTCCATGCCGAATCCCACCATGCTCAGGGTATTGATCATCTCCTGGGCCGGCATCCGCAGCCCGATGCGCGACATGCCGATGTTGGAGGAGTAGCGCAGGATGTCGTACAGGTTGGTCGCCTTGTGGATACTCACGTCACGGATCTGCTTGGCCCCGATAAAGAGGGGGCCGCCCGGGATGAAGTCCTTCCAGCTGGTGACACCGGCTTGCAAGGCACTAAGCAAAATCAATGGCTTGACCGTGGAACCCGGCTCATAGGTATCGGTCACCACCCGGTTTCGCACCCGGAAACTCTGGTACTGGCCGCGGTTGTTCGGGTTGTAGGAGGGGGTGTTGACCATGGCGAGCACCTCGCCGGTCTTCACATCCAGCATCACCATGGAGCCGGAGGTGGCCTTGTTCTCGTCGGTAGCCCGTTTGAGGGCGCGATAGGCCAGCGCCTGCACCCGCTGATCGATGCTCAGTTGCAGATCGTTGGCGTGCTTGCCCTCTTTCACCAGGCCCAGGCGCTCGATGACGCGGCCCTGCCTGTCCTTGCGCACCCGCATCTCGCCAGGGGTTGCGGTCAGCCACTCGTTGTAGCTGCGCTCAATCCCCTCGATGCCGCTGCCATCGATGTTGGTCACCCCCACTAGGTGGGAGCTTATCTCGCCGGTCGGGTAGAAACGGCGCGCCTCGGGGCGCAGATAGATGCCCCCCAGCTTCAACCCCTTGATGTACTCGGCCACCGCAGGCGTCACCTGCCGCTGCAGATAGACGAAGCGCTTGCTCGGGTTGGCGATGCGATGCTTGAGGGTGTTGATGTCGAGCTTGAGCACGGCGGAGAGTGCCAGCCAGGCACGCTCGTTGTGGATGGCACCGGACTCATGCACCGTCTTGGGATCGGCCCAGACCGCTTCGACCGGCACGGATACCGCAAGCTGTTCGCCATTGCGGTCCGTGATCATGCCGCGCACCGCCTGGGTGGAGGTGGTGCGCAGGGAGCGCATGTCCCCCTCCTGGCGCAGTCTGTCCGGATCGATCACCTGGATCCAGGCCAGCCGCAGGATCAGCCCCGCAAACGCGATGCCGATGAAGAAAACCAGGGTACGAAAGCGCCACGGGTAGAGTGAGGGTGCTTTCGCCTTGGCTTTGTCCTTTGCCGGAGCCTTGGTGGCGGCCTTGCGTGTCATGGTTGTGTAATTACCTTTTCAGTGGTCACCAGGGGGCGAGCCATCTGCAACTTGTCCATGGCCAGACTCGCCACCCGGGAGTGCTCAGCCAGTGTGCCCTGTTCCAGCAAGAGGTGGCGCCACTCGATGTTGAGCCTGTCCTCCTCCGCCATCAGATCGTTCTGCTTGGCCGTCAGACCCCGGGTCATGTTGGTCACCAGGATCACCGCAAAGGCGGTGACCAGCACGGCAACGGTCAACAGGACCTGCAACTTGTGGCGCCAGAGATCCGCAACGATCTCCCTGGCGAGGTGAACGCGCACGTCGCTCATCGTTTACTCCGCAAGACGCTCTGCGACCCGCAGCACCGAGCTGCGGGACCGGGTGTTTTCATTGACCTCGTGGTCGGAAGGCTTGAGCGCCTTGCCGATCGACTTCAGCTTGCGACCACCGGCAAGCTGGGCTTCGGTCAGGGGGATGCCGTGGGGTACTTCAGGACCTTTCTCATGCTTGCGAATAAAATGCTTCACCAGCCGATCTTCCAGAGAGTGGAAGCTGATGACGGAGAGACGACCGTGAGGAGCCAGCACGTCCAGCGCGCCGTTGAGGGCGGTTTCAATTTCGTCCAGCTCGCTGTTGATGTAGATGCGAATGGCCTGGAAGCTGCGGGTCGCCGCGTGCTTGCCCTTCTCCTTGCTCGGGTTGACCCGGGCAATCATCTCCGCCAGCTGGCGGGTGCGCACATAGGGCTCTGTCACCCGATCGTGCACGATGGCGCGAGCAATCTTCTTGGCGAAGCGCTCCTCACCGAAGGTTTTCAGCACCCAGGCGATGTCGTCCACATCGGCGCGGGCCAGCCACTCGGCGGCGCTCTGACCGGAGGTGGGATCCATCCTCATGTCGAGCGGGCCGTCCTTCATGAAGCTGAAGCCACGTTCGGCATCGTCAAGCTGGGGGGAGGAGACACCGAGATCCAGCAGGAAGCCATCGACCTTGCCCAGCAGGCCGCGCTCGGTCAGATAGCGGGTGATGCCGGAGAAGGGACCGTGCACGATCTCGAAACGGGGATCCTGGATCTTGGCCGCCTCGGCAATGGCCTGGGGATCCCGGTCGATGGCGATCAGACGGCCATTGGGGCCCAGATGCTGGAGAATGAGACGAGAGTGACCACCCCGGCCAAAGGTACCGTCGACGTAGATACCGTCCGGCTTGATGGCCAGCCCTTCGACGGCTTCGTGCAACAGCACTGTGATGTGTTCAGCGGCTTGGGTCATTTATAAAGAAAAATCCTGTAGTCGTGGTGAACTTGCCCAGTCGTCCTCGGGCAGGCCCAGGATGTCGTCGTTGATCTGTTGTTGCCAGCGGGCTTCATCCCACAGCTCGAATTTGTTGAGCTGACCCACCAGCATGACTTTCTTGTCCAGCCCGGCATGGCTGCGCAGCGGCTGGCTGAGCAGCAGACGGCCATTGCCATCCAGTTCGCATTCGGCCGCGTGGCCGAGCAGCAGACGCTGCAGGCGGCGTTCCGCCGGGTTGGTGCTGGAAAGGGTCTTCAGCTTGCGCTCCACCTCTTCCCATTCATTCAGGGGATAAAGCAGCAGACAGGGATGGGCGATGTCGATGGTGCAGACCAGCTGGCCGTCGCATTCGTCGCGCAGCCAATCACGAAATTTGGTCGGAATCGCCAACCGCCCCTTGCTGTCCAGGCTGATGGCGTGAGCGCCACGCAACAAATTGCAGTCCCCGAAGGTGAGTTATGGGGGCTAGATGCCCAATAAAACCACTTTGATCCACTTTTCTCCACCATGAAGTTTAAGGACGAGCAGGGGGCTTTTCAAGCAAGGATCTCGGGCATGGGGAACATATTGACGCAGCGTGATGGGACTACCGATTAAATGAATTGATTTTCCACAAGTTATTCATGGGAGAATTAAATCATCCCGGCGAAGTGTGCCTCGTAATTAATCGATTTCACGGGGAAATGATGAAACGGAACAGCACGACGGCGCACAGGATAATGCTGACGCCCACCACGGGATAGATGATACGGGAATTCAGATAATAAGTGCGACACTCATGGATGAATGGCGAGAGGTGGCCAACTGCTGATTGGTGGTACCCTTCTGCTCGCCAAAGTAAAAGCAGTATCACCATGAGCTATCAGCAGTTGACCGAGGGGCAACGATACCAGTTATCGGTGCTTCGCGCACAGGGGATGTCCATCCTTGCCACCGCACGCGCCATTGGCGTTCATCGCTCCACCCTCTACCGGGAGCTGCGTCGTAACGCCGGGCCGCAGGGCTACCAGCCAGACAATGCGCATCAGCACGCCACCCACCGACGGGCCAGTGCGGCCAAATCTCGGCTATCTGCCGATGTCATCCAGTTTGTCGAGCTGACACTCGCCTGGTGGTGGAGCCCGGAGCAGATAAGCGCGGTGGGCAAGCAGATAGGCCTCATGGTGAGTCACGAGTGGATATACCGCCATGTGGCCGCCGACAAAGCCCGGGGTGGCCAGTTGTACCGCCATCTGCGCCAGGGCCACAAGCGCTACCGCAAGGGGGCGAGCAGCCTGCGTTCTCCCATCAAGGAAGCCCGCTCTATTGATGAACGGCCGGCTATCGTCGATAGCCGGGAGCGGCTCGGTGATTGGGAGGCGGACACGGTGCTGGGCAAGCAAGGCACAGGTGCACTGGTCACCCTGGTGGAGCGCAAGAGCCGGCTCTATCTGGTCAAGCGGGTCGCGAGCAAACAGGCTGGGGTGGTGCGGGATGCGATAATCGAGATGTTAACGCCCTACATCGAGCAGGTGCATACCATCACCTTTGACAACGGCGGCGAGTTTGCCGAACACAAGGCGATAGAGGAAGCGCTGGGTGCCGAGACTTACTTTGCGCACCCTTACTCTTCGTGGGAGCGCGGTCTGAACGAGAACAGCAATGGGCTGTTGAGGCAGTTTATCCCAAAGGGAACAGACCTGAGAGAGGTCACGGACGAGGATGTCAGGAGAGCGGAGCAGTGGCTCAACCTACGACCTCGGAAATGTCTCGGATTCAGGCAGCCTGTCAAGGTATTCGAAGAGTACCGTCAGGCGGCATAGGCGAGTGTCGCACTTCGAAGTTGAATTCGCGATATAGCCATCCCCTACCCGACGGGCTCGCAGCACCACCAGCTGGCAGAGCAGCAGGTTATAGACGATGAGAAGAAAAGTCAGCAGTAGATTGGCGCCCAATGTCAGCTCGTCGGCATACATGATATAGAGCCACATCAAACCAAAATTAACGAGGATCAGATAAAGCAGAAATTTCTGAATCGCCCTGCCCGCCTTTGGGGTCTTTTTTACTCGTGTTATCATGCTTATCACGTCCTGGATACCACATGAACAGTCGACAGATATTGTCAAAAACTGTTGAGATACATCGTGTTTTTATCATTTTCCCGCCAGGCTCTGTCCGCTGTTGCCAAAATATCCCTGCGTCTTCTCCCCGGGCTCTCGCTACTAAGCAGTGCCGTTTGTTACTCCTATGATCATTATCACTGGCAGGCGGGTTTTCCTACCCCCGTTGTCGGCCCGGGTGCCGAGCTGGTCAACGAGCAGACCCGCTTTCTGCTGCGCCAGCGCAGCCACCTGCAAACGAGGCTCGCCGAGTCCCAGCCCATGATCCGCTGGGTCACGGAGCAGGTTCAGACGCGAAAACTCCCACCCATGCTGGCACTGCTGCCCCTGATCGAGAGCAGCTACCGGCTTGACGTGATCTCCTCGGCGGGCGCCGCCGGGCCCTGGCAGTTGATGCCGGATACCGCAGCCCGCTTCTCCGTCCCCATGACGAACGGCTTCGATGGCCGCTACTCCCTGCCATTGGCGACGGAGGCGGCGCTCTCCTACCTCGGGTGGCTGCATCAATTCTTCGGGCAGGACTGGTTGCTGGCACTGGCGGCCTACAACGCGGGAGAGGGAAGAGTACTGAAGGCGGTGCTCAACGGCGGGACACGCAATGTGTGGGAGTTGCAGTTGCCTACCGAAACGCGCCTCTATGTGGCGCGCTTCCTCGCGCTCTCCCAATTGCTGGACAGAGCGGCGCAGCACGGGTTTGTCCTGCCGCCCTGGCAGGCGGGAGAAAATATCCGGGTATGGCGGCAGCCGGGGGGCTGCTCATTGCTGGAGTGGGCCATGGAGCGGGGGGTTGCCATGAACGAGGCAAGTCGGTGGAATCCCGCCTGGCGATTGCCCGATCCCCGGGAGGTGAGTGACTGCCCCATCGTTTATGGCGGGGGCAAGGCCCCTCCTGCCCCGCGCCATCAAGAGACACGCCCGCAGCTGGTGCGGGCCGTGTCCCTGGAAAGCCTGCACGATCCCCTGCTGTTGCTGCCTGCACGGGGACTGGACATGGGGCGGGGAGGCCTCACTCTTGAGCGGTTGTCGGATCCACTGGGATTGGAGCAGGCTCGCCCTCTGCTGGCGCCATGAAACAGTGGCGCCAGTGGCTCAGAACAGGCGCGAGATCCACCGAGTCAGGATCGACCCATCGCGCGCCGTAGAAGCTGAGGTACTGGCCTATGGCCCTGCGATGGGTGATATGACAGGCCAGCACGATCCGCGGTGACAACGACAGGCTGACGTTATCGGGCAAGGTAAAACGGGCGGGGGCGAGGAAACCGACCCCGCCCGGTCCGATATCCTTGATCACCGCACGTCCGATGCACTTGTCGAACAGCAGGCCGGAGACCATGAGCCGGGCCGCGATGCCGCAACTCTGAGATTCCAGAGGCGTGGTCCCGTCATGGAGATACCAGCGCGGCAGTTTGCGCCTGGGATCCTTGAACGGTGTCACGGGGGGGAGATCGGCGTCAGGGGTTTCCATGGGCAACGGCGTCCTTGGCTGTCCGGGTGGCGGCTTGGGTTTGGGCACTGAACAGCTGCTCCAGGCTCTTTTCCGCCTGGGTCGTCATCACCAGCAGCTCGATGCGGCGGTTCTCGCTGCCTTTGGGATCGGCGGTGTTGTCCAGCATGGTATCCGACATGGCGACCACCTGACCCACCCGCTCGGGGGGCATGCCACCGGCAAGCAGGACACGCCTCGCCATCATGGCGCGATCGGAGGAGAGCTCCCAGTTGCTGTAGTTGTCACCGGCAAAGGGGGTGCTGTCGGTGTGACCGGAGATCATGACCCGGTTCTCCACTCGCTGGAAGACAGGGGCCAGTGCCATCAGCAGGTGGCGGAAATAGGGGCTGATCCGCGCACTGCCCCGGCTGTACATCTCGCGCTCGTCATCGTCGCGGATCAGGATCCGCAGACCCTGGGGCACCAGTTGCAGCTCCAGGTTGTTTCTGGCCTGCATCTGATCCGCCATGGATCCGATGAAACCGGCCAACTGCGCCATCTGCTTCTCTCCCTCAATCTTGCCCACCAGCAGGCTCTCATAGCCTCCCTTGGCGCCATCGGTAAAGATGCTGCGATCCCGCTCCATGTGTCTGGGCATGCGCTGCCCCTCCTCCACGAACTGGGGACTCAACTCCTCAAGGACCGAGGGGTTGCCGCCAAGATCCACCGGATAGGGGCTGTTGCTGATGTCGAACGGGTTTGCCTCGCTGTCCATGATGCTGTAGTCGCGCAGACGACTGGCCACCACATCCCGCTCCTCCTGGCTGGAGACGGCCAGGATCCAGAGCACCATGAAGAAGGCCATCATGGCCAGGGTGAAGTCGGCGAAGGCCACCTTCCATGCGCCGCCCCCCTTGGGAGCGCTGCTGCGCCGCTGCTGGCGCTTGATGACGATCTGCTCGTGGTTGCGCATCACATGGCCCTGTTGGTCACCCAGTCTTCCAGTTCGAGGAAGCTGGGTTTCACGTCAGGCTCCAGCATCTTGCGGCCGGAATCGACGGAGAGCAGCGGCGTCTTGCCCCGCAGCTGGGCGATCAGGATCGACTTGATGCACATCAGCATGCCGATGCGGCGCTTGACCATCTCCTCCATGGCATTGCTGATGGGCTCCAGCAGGCAATAACAGAGGAAGATGCCGATGAAGGTGCCCACCAGGGCGGCCGCCACGTGCACGCCGATGTTGCTGAGGGGGCCGTCGAGCTGCTGCATGGTGATGATGATCCCCATCACCGCCGCCAGGATCCCGAAGCCGGGGCAGGCCTCCCCTGTCTTGTGCAGCGCATGGGAGGGCTTGAGCATGTCCTCCTCGATGGCCATGATCTCCTGCTCCAGTATGGTGTCGAGCTCATGAGGCGTGATCTTGCCCATGCCCAGCAGACGCAGGTTGTCGATGATGAAGCCCAGCAGTTGCGGATCTTCCGATACCTGGGGATACATGAGGAAGACGGAGCTCTGCTGCGGATTCTCCACGTGCTCGTCCAGCGCCTTCATCCCCTTGTTGCGGGTCTCTTCCAGCAGTTGGTGCATCAGGGTCAGCAGTTCGCGATAGATCTCCTTCTCGTCCTTGTTGGACTTGAAGCAAAGCTTCATCTGGCGCCACATTTCATGCATCACCTCCTTGGAGTTGCCAAGGAACATGGAGCCGACCGCCGCCCCTATGATGATGATGAGTTCGGCAGGCTGCCACAGGGCGATGGGGCGCCCCCCGGCCATCATGAAGCCGCCGATCACACACACGAAAATGACACCAAGACCAATCTGTTTTTGCATGGATGCTCCCGCAGAAATCAACAAGACTCCCCCCGCGGGGAGAGGCATAACTATATGGAGTCGACCAATCGCTGCTTGAGCTGAAGGACGCACTGCTTGTGGAGCTGACACACCCGCGACTCGGTCAGCCCGAGCACCAGTGCAATCTCCTTCATGTTCAATTCCTGCTGGTAATAGAGGGAAAGCAGCAGCTGTTCACGCTTGTCCAGGGTGCCGAGCACCTTGGCAAGGGTCATGGCCAGATCCTGATCGTCAGACTCGGATGCGGGCGCCCTGCCTCCGTTCTCCAGCCACTCCTCCAGACTCTGCAACGCCTCGGCCTGGCTCGCATAAGCGAGCTGGCGCACCTCCTCGACGGAGCAGGACAGCGCCTGTGCCAGCTCCTGCTCGGTCGGGTTGCGCCCCAGACGGTTGAACAGCTCCCGCTGTACCTGGTTGTGACCGTGCACCTGCTGGCGCAGCTGACGGGGTCGCCAGTCAAGGCGCCGCAGCTCATCCAGCATGGCTCCCCGCACCCGCTTGAAGGCATAGCTCTCGAACTGGGCATCCGGTTCACCCCCATAGCGACGCCAGGCTTCCAGCAGCCCCATCATGCCGACCTGCTCCATGTCCTCCTGATCGAAGCTGGCGCTCACCTGACTGCGCAAGTGAGTGGCTGCCCGCTTCACCAGAGGCAGATAACGGCTCAGGATCGCCTGCTCACCGGTGCGGGGAGCGGAGGCGGTCAGTTCGCAGGGAGTATCCCAACCAGCGTCCATCATGTTCGCTACTGCACCAGGACCTTGGTGACCAGCACTTCATCCAGATAGGGCTTGTAGCCATACCCCTCCAGGGTTCCCACCAGTTTGCCGAGCAGAGAGGTCTGAAGGGCCGAGATGTTCTGCAGTTCCTGCTTCACCGCCTCATGGGAGCGATGGCTGAAATATTGCACCATGGCATTGCGGATCAGGGGGGTCAGCTCGTTGAGCGTCTCCAGTTGCTGGGGATTGTGGGTGACCAGCGCCAGCTCCA
Organism: Aeromonas sp. WP2-W18-CRE-05; assembly: GCF_014168615.1. Classification (NCBI taxonomy): domain Bacteria; kingdom Pseudomonadati; phylum Pseudomonadota; class Gammaproteobacteria; order Aeromonadales; family Aeromonadaceae; genus Aeromonas; species Aeromonas sp. WP2-W18-CRE-05. Next base: position 4,367,928 of record NZ_AP021917.1, read on the forward strand.
GCACCAGATAGTGGGGCTCTCTGTCTCCCTCCAGGCTGATGACGAAACGCTCCATCGGTTTGAACAGCGGCGTCTTGCTCAGCTCGGGCTTGGCCTCTGCCAGGCCCAGCCAGACGGCAACCGTATCCCGCTTGAGATAAGCGCCATAGGCCAGCGCCGCCAGCAGGCACAGCGCCATCATTATCACCATCAACCACTTCATGACACGCCGCATAATTTGAAATCACTCTCGCTATTGCCAGATCTTGAAATGTCACACCAGGGTGTTGAGCCAATCCTGGCCAGCACTGCCCGATGCGTCCTGTTCTTCCTGCCACTGTCGTCGACCTGCCAGGATCTTCTCCTGCTGCCAGCGATCCCCCCCGCTCCTGCTCTCCCCCCCTGGCCCACGTTCACCTCGACACCACCAGCATGATGGGGAGCCAAACTCATGCGAAGCCGCTCCATCGACTGGATCAGGGCTTCACGCACCGCCGGGTTGGTCACGTTGAGCTGCACGTTGAGCCGATCCCCTTCCACCCTCACGGTCAGTTCGAGGCGACCCAACTCGGGGGGATCGAGGCGGATATGGGCCTGCTTGATGCTATGGTTCACCTGCAGCTCGACCCTGTCTTTGAGCACATCGACCAGTTGCTGGCCCCACTGGGCCTCGCTTGCGGCAAGACGCGCCGGTGCCCACTGGTATTCCGCAGGCCTGGCGGCAGAGAGCGCGGGCGACAACCCCGCCATTGCCTTGAATTCGGTGACGCTGGCCTCCCGCTCCGGGGCGGGCTCCCCGGGAAGAGGCACCACCGCTGCCGCACTCCGGGTCGCAGGCTGCTCGCCCCGGGCAGTGGGCTGGAGCATTCGCATGGCCAGCTCCCCAACGGGTTGAGGGAGGCTCTCCTTGCCAACGGAAACCGGCGGCGCCGGCATCCGCTCCCCTTCCATTCGCTCGAACCCGCTGAGGGCGCGCAGCACAGGCGAGGAGGCGGGTTGCACCTCCCCGACGGGGGCAAGGCCGCCATTCGATGACAAACGGGCAGGAGGAAGGCGTCCCTCCTCCTGTCGGACAAAAGGTGGTGGCATCTGGTTGAAGGCGGCGAGTTGCTCGGCAACATCCGCAGCCACTTCGACGCTCTCCTCCTGCTCCGTCTCGTCGACGGGGGCGGAAGGGGCGGTGGACGGAGGAAGCATCGCCTCCTGCGGAAGATCCAGAGGCTGGTACTCTTCCCCCTGCCCGTCAGGCTGGCGGGAGAGGCGGGTAAAACCACCGGATGGGGAAGCGGGCAGTGTCTCTGCCACGGGGAGAGGGATCATGCCCATGTCTGCGCCTCGTCGTAGGCCTGCAATCCTTCCCGCTTGCGGGAGAGGCTGTCCCACTCCTGCTTGCGCAGCGCCGTTTCCTGCTCACAGAGCGCGAAGGCTTCCCGATGCCAGTGGCGCACCTGATCCCGGGCCGGCATCAGGGATTGCCACAATGCAGGCTGGCTGTTCAGATGCGCCACCAGCTGGGCCAGACGCTGATCCGCCAGACGCACCGCATCCCACTGTCCGGCGCGGGCCTGCTGCAAGATAAGACGCCCGAGCCCCAGGAGCTGGCGCTGACGGGTCTCGCGTTCCGCACCGGGGGGCACGGCTCCTGTCATGGACATGATGATGGCCTCAAAATAGGACGACCTTGCGGGCAAGCAAGGAGCAGGCCAAATATATAAACATTATATTTCAATACGTTAGTTCCGACCTTTGCCCCATGAGGAAGGTGGATTTCCGCATCAACGGGGATGGCGGGCCATCGCTTCCCAACCCTCTTTCAGCTCCAGCAGGATGCGACGCACCTCTGCAAAGCCCGCGACATCGTTGGCCACACTGATCTCGAACAGCCGCTGGCCGCAGTAGTCGTAGAGACGGTGCAGGTTGCTGGCCAGCTCCCCGCCCTTGTCCATGTCGAGGGCACTGTCGAGCCCTCCCAGGATCTGCAGACACTTGTTGATGGACTGCCCCTTGCGCTCGTACTGCCTGGCCAGAATGTGGCCCTCGGCCCTGGCTATTTCGTCGAGCAGGCCATCCATCAACATCAGCACCAACTGGTGCGGATCGGCGCTCGCTGCCTTGGCCTGGGTGGCGGCGAACTGGTAGGCGTCATAGCCTTCTTGGGGTTCAAACATGAAAAACTCGCTTATTCAAAGTGTTACGGGCTAGCCGTCTCACAAGCCGCCCATGGTCTGCAACATCTGGTTCATGGTGGTGAACTGATTGAGGTAGCGCTTATACGCGGAATCCATGCGCCGATCCAGCGCCTCCATCCGCTCGTTCACCCGCTTCTCGTTCGCTTCAAGACCTGTCTTGCGTCCCTTGAGTGCACCGTCCCGCTTGGTATAGGGGTCCAGGGCATTGCTCATCCGCTTGAGCAGACCGTCGTCGCCCATGAGTGCCTTGCCGAGCAGCTCGGGATCCTTCTCCAGCGCCTTGTTGAAGTCGGTCTCGTTGAAGGAGAGCTTGCCCGCCTTGTCGGTCTTGATCCCCAGGCTCCCCAGAGTCAGATCATCGGGCAGCTCCCGCACGCTGCGGGCAATCACGCTCTTGAGGCTGCGAACCCCGCTGTCGGAGGAGAGAGCTCCCGGTGCCTTGGGATCGCTGGAGGTCATCTTGGCCAGCTCGTCCACCAGCTCGTTGTAACTGTCGACAAACTTCTTGAGGGAGCCGGTAACCGCCTCCTTGTCCTGATCCACCGTGACCAGCAGCGGAGCGTCATCCGCCTTTTGCGCCTTGGTCAGCTGGAACGTCAGGCCATCCACCACGTTCTCTATCTTGTTGCTGGCAGAGGTGATGGTGAGAGGGTTGTCCCCCCCCATGCGCAGCTTGGCGTCCTGCGCCTGGGTGATGTCCGTCTTGCCGGCCATCGCCACCCCGATGGCATTGGCGCCATCCCCGCTGTACCCCAGGGTGATGGCGTTCTCCACGCCGCTCTCCTTGCTGGTCAGTACCATGCTGACCTTGCCGTCGGTACGTACCAGGGTCGCCTTCACCCCCGGGTTGTCCTTGGCATTGTTGATCTGGGAGACCAGATCCTTGACGGTGGCGCCAGCCGGGAGGGAGGCCAGGTCGATGTCCAGGGTCTTGCCCTTGACGGTCAGGGAGAAGACGCCGTCTGCCGGCAGCGGTGCCGTGTCATTGTCAAGCTGCAAGCCGACCTGATGGGACTGGGCAAGCAGCTCCACGAAGAAGCTGTACTGACCCGAGCTGGCCTTGCCGTTGCTCGTCACCGTCATGAGTCCTTCCTGGGACAGGGTGGCCTTCTGAGCCTGCAGGCTGCTCGCCTTGTTCAGATCCTTGAGCAGGGTCTGGAAACTCGACAGCTTGGTGGTGAGGCTGCTGATGGCGCTCTGCTGCGCCTTGACGCTGTCCAGCTGCTTCTTCAGCAGCTTGTCCATGTTCTGGCGCTCGACGGCCACCAGTTGCATCGCCGTGCTGGCCGGATCTATTTGCATCTTTATCCCCTTATTCGGTGGCATGCCTGTTGGAAAAGACCGGCTCGGCCCTTTCCAACCGGCAAGCGGTTCTCAAACAAGAGCCGCCCCTCTCGGGGCGGCCCGGCAAACCATCAACGCAGCAGGGAAGTCACCATGCCGGTCATCTGGTTGGAGTTGGACAGCACGGACATGCCAGCCTGCATCAGCATCTGGTTCTTGGTCATGTTGGTGCTCTCCTGGGCGAAGTCGGCATCCATGATGCGGCCGTTCGCCATGTCGGTGTTCTCTTTCATGTTGGAGAGGTTGTTGACGGTATGCTCCAGACGGTTGATGTTGGCACCGAACTGGGAACGGGCGGTACCGATGGCATCCAGGGCGTCTTCCATCTTGGTGATCTGCGCATTGAAGGCAGTGGAGGCCAGAGCGGTGGCATCGGCGGTGGCAAAATCGGTTTCCGCGGCATCAATGGCTGCGTTGACGGCCTGAACATTGCCGCTGGCATCCACATCCAGCTTCTCGGCGGCGGAACCACCGATTTGGAAGGTCACTGCTGCGGCGCCGAACTTGCCCGCATCGCTGATCAGGGCCTGACCACCAAACTTGGTGTTGTCGCTGATGTTCTTCAGCTCGGCAGACAGCTCCTTCATTTCGGTGCCCATGGCCAGACGGTCTTCCGCGCTCGCGGTGCCGTTGGCGCCCTGGGTGGCCAGGTCTTTCATGCGCTGAACGATGTTGGTCATCTCGTCCATGGCACCTTCGGCGGTCTGCATCATGGAGACGGCGTCCTGGGCGTTGCGCATGCCGACCTTCTGGCCGTTGGACTGGGCTTGCAGACGGGTGGCCATCTGCAGACCGGCGGCGTCATCGGCGGCGGAGTTGATGCGAAGACCGGTACCCAGGCGCTGCATGGCGGTGCCCAGCATCTTGTTGGTGTTGTTCAGCTGGTTCTGAGTGGTCAGAGAAGCGAAGTTGGTATGAATGGACAAACCCATGATCTATTCCTCGAAGAAGGCTGCTACCGCAGCGGATAACCGTACGAAGGAGAGAAGCGACAGGTGCGAGGCAAGACTTGAGCTGCGGGTGAAAAATATGATGAAAAAAGAGGGCGCAGGAGGAGCTGGGAGGGGAAACGGGAAAAAGGCACCCACCAGGGGGATGGGTGCCACCAACATCAACGCAGCAGGGAAGTCACCATGCCGGTCATCTGGTTGGAGTTGGACAGCACGGACATGCCAGCCTGCATCAGCATCTGGTTCTTGGTCATGTTGGTGCTCTCCTGAGCGAAGTCGGCATCCATGATGCGACCGTTCGCCATGTCGGTGTTCTCTTTCATGTTGGAGAGGTTGTTGACGGTGTGCTCCAGACGGTTGATGTTGGCACCGAAGGAGGAACGGGCGCTGCCGATGTCTTTCAGGAAGGTCTCCATCTCGGTGATGGCGGCATTGGCTTTGGTCTGATCACCGATACCGCCACCCTTGACTGCGGTACCATCCAGGCCGGAGCCAGCGGTGGAACCGGCCACTTTCTTCAGGTCGGTGGAGATGTCCACGCTCAGGGTCTCGGCGGCGGAGCCACCGATCTGGAACTTGACCGCACCCTTCTCGAAGTTGCCAGCGGCTTTCTTCAGCAGGGACTGGCCACCGAAGGTGGTGTTGTCGGTGATGTTGGCCAGCTCTTTCGACAGCTCGCCGAACTCGGCGTTCAGGGCGGTGTAGTCTTCGGTGCTGGTAGTGCCGTTGGCACCCTGGGTAGCCAGATCCTTCATGCGCTGAACGATGTTGGTCATCTCGTCCAGGGCGCCTTCAGCGGTCTGCATCATGGAGATGGCATCCTGGGCGTTGCGCATGCCGACCTTCTGGCCGTTGGACTGGGCTTGCAGGCGGGTAGCCATCTGCAGACCGGCCGCGTCGTCGGCGGCGGAGTTGATGCGAAGACCGGTACCCAGACGCTGCATGGCGGTGCCCAGCATCTTGTTGGTGGAGTTCAGCTGGTTCTGGGTGGTCAGGGAGGCGAAGTTGGTATGGATGGACAAGCCCATGATGTATTCCTCGAGTTAAACGCTGCACAGCAGCCCGTTAGGTTGACATCAGATAGAGACGACCCCTTTCGCGCAGAAATGTAATCTTCCCTCCGCATATTTTTCCTCTGGCCCCCTCCCGGGCATTCCGGTATCCCGGGTGCTCGCCGCCTCCCCCATCCGGCATGCTTATTGCTTTTAAAACGTCCTCTCTCACTACCGGATGGCGACATGGCTGCTTCGCTCTACACACCGCATTTCGTTCAACATTTCCAGTGCATCGGCGATCGCTGCGAGGACAACTGCTGCCACAGCTGGACCATCAGCATCGACAAGCAGACCTTCCGCAGCTATGAACGCCACCCCGACCCCACGGTCAAGTCCCTGAGCAAGCTGCACATCATCAAGGTGAAGCAGAGCAACGAGCGATGGGGGGAGATAAAGCTCGACGAACAGGGCGCCTGCCCCTTCCTCGATGAAAACCGCCTGTGCCAGATCCACAGCAAGGCGGGTCCGGATGCCCTGAGTCACACCTGCAAGACCTACCCCAGAGCCCAGACCCGCATCGGCAACCAGCTCAAGAGGTCCCTGATGCTCTCCTGCCCCCAGGTGTGCCGCCAGTTGTTGCTTGACCCCCTGGCGATGCAGACCGAGGTCACCGAGCTCACCCAGCCCCTGCCCTTCGCTCCGCCCCCCTCCAACGCCATGGCGACGTTGCACAGCCTGAGCATTCACGTGCTGGCCGCCACGGATATCCCCGTGGCGATTCGGCTATGGCTGGTCGGCATGCTGATCCACCGGGATCCTGCGCAACTCTCCCACGAGGCCTTCCTCGATCAGGTGGCGGTACTGGCCGAACGCGGGGAGCTCAACACCATGTTCGAGCAGCTGCCCGCCCTGCCCAGACTGCTGTGGTGGGGCCTCAGAACCATGACCCACCAGTTGCTGGCCTACTCCCAGGGGAGACGGGGGCGGCAGACCATGCAGGTCTGCCTCGACAAGATCAACGGGGTACTGGAGGGAACCTACGACGAGGACAAGCTTGCACGCCTGCAGCAGGTCTGGCACGACAGGGTCGCCCCCTTCCTGGCCGGCCATCCCCAGATCCTGGACAACTACCTGCTCTACTACGTCTATCACCACAACTTCCCGCTGCAGCAGGGCGACAAGTGCCAGGCATATCAACTGCTGGTGGTCGACTACTTCCTGCTGCGCAACTACCTCTGCCTGCTGGCCATGGACAAGGAGCTGGACGAGCAGGACGTGGTCAACCTCTTCTACAGCTACCACACCATACGCCAGCACAATGCGAGTTTTATCAAGACCATAGAACAGGGGCTCAATGACTCCGGCTTCGCGTCGGACATCTCCCTGTACGCCCTGCTCAAGCCCTGAAAACAGAAAACCGCCAGCGAGCTGCATGGCGGTTTTCTGTCGTGAACGGGACCTGGCACCCTAGGTGAGCAGCGCCACCACGTTCTGGCGCGAGACGTTGGCCTGGGCAAGCAGGCCGGACATGGTCCCCATGAAGCCCCCTTCCTTGAGCTGGAGGCTGAGCTTGCCCTGCAACTGGACCAGCTCCTCCTGCTGCAGGTTCTGGCTGCGTGACTTCACCCGATCGAGCTGCTTCACCATCCGCTGGCGAAACTGCTTGAGCTCGCGCACCGACTGCTCTATCTCCCCGAGCAGTCGCTTCAACCGTTGCTGCTCCTGTTTGATCTCCCCTTTGTCGAGCCCCTCGCCGAGCTGGGTCAACTGCCCCGCCTTTGGCTTGAACTGCACGGGTACCGGGTTGCCGGCGGGAATGCGGATGCCCTCACCGCTCAGCAGCACGGGTTCATCCAGCTTGCGCCTGTGCTGATCCGGCACGCTCAGCTCCAGCTTGCCCAGCTCGTTCAGGCGCGCCTGGATATGCTCCTTGCGCAGCGCGCGATCCAGACGGGCGGCCGCCTCCGCTTCACTGGCATCGGCGGGCAGCAGCACCCTCGACGGCGCTGCTGGTCTGAGGGAAGGATAAGACGAGACGCTCGGCACTCGCCCTTGGGCTCAGCAGATCGAGCCGCTCCGCGCTGTAGTGCACCTTGCTGTCCGTGGCCGACGCCAGCAAGCGTGGCCTGAGCTCGCTCGTCAGTGGCGCCTGCGGCTGGGTCAGCTTCTCTTCCAGTACCTTGAGACGGGAGACCAGATCCCCGCTCGCCGCCTTCTGCTGGCCAAGCTGCTGCTCCAGGCGCTTCAGCTCGCCCCACACCTGGCTCAGGGCCTGTTCGCCCCCCTGGGCATGGGCGATACGCTGCTGCGCCGTGCCGATCAGGGCCCAGCGATCCAGCCGGATGACATTGGGCTGGCGTTCATTGCGAGGAGTCTGGGGAGAAGTAGCCTGGGCAGTCGAACGACCTTGCAACCTGGGTTGGGCCGGCGTCTCGGCCACGCTCCCCGGACGGGTTTGTTGAATCTGCATCCTGGCTCCTTAGACAGATTTAGGGCATGTAGTTGAACAGGCTCAGGCCATTCACCTTGGCGAAGGCCTGCTGTTGCACCTGCAGAGCCATCAGCACATGCGCCTGCTGGGTCACGGCCCCCGCGTAGTCGAGGGACTCTATCTGATTGCTCACTTCCTTGCTATAGGTGCTCTTCTCGGCATGACCCTCGTCCACCTGATCCAGCAGATTGATGCGTGCCCCTATGGTGCTCACCATCTGGCTGATGTCATCCTGCAGGGTCTTGCTGCGATCCAGCATGGCTCTGGCCTGATCCGCCGCATCCGGTGCGCCGGCATCGAAGGCCGCTACCATGTCGTCCAGCTGCTTGAAGAAATCCCCGTTCTGGATAAACAGGCTGTCTGCGGTCTGGTTGAGGGACACCGTCACCCCCCGGGCAATCTCCACCTCCCGCACCAGGGCATCCCCCTGATAGAGATAGCCGCCACCCGGCCCCTGGACGATGGGGGTCTTGTCCACCTGGCTGCCGCTGAACAGGCTTGAACCGTTCTCGTTGCGGGCATTGGCGAGATCCAGCAGTCCCTCCTTGATGATGGCCGCCTCGCTGGACACCGCCCGGCGATCGTCCTCGGAGAGGGAACCGTTGGCCGCCGTCTGGGTCAGCTCCCGCAACCGGCTCAGCATGTTGGTCATGGTCTCGAACTGCAGCTCCCCCTGGGATAGCTGGCTCTTGGCATTGGCGATGTTCTTCTGATACTGGGCCATGGCCACCTGCTCTTTCTTCAGACCGAGCAGTTGCACGCTGCCTACGGGATCGTCCGAAGGTTGCAGGATCCGCTTGTTGGAGGAGATCTGGCGATCCAGCCGGGCGTAGTCGCCAAAGCCCCGCTGCAGGTTGTCGAGCATGCTGAGCTGGATCTGGTTGGTGCTGATGCGCATGCGGACTCCGTCAGAACATGTTGAGAATGGAATTGAAGAGTTGATCCGAGGTGCTGATCACCTTGGCATTGGCCTGATACGCCTTGGTGTAGGCCATCACCTTGACCCCTTCCTCATCGAGGTTGACGCCGCTCACGCTGCTGAGCTTGGTGGCGAGCTGTTTCTCCATGTTGGCATCGGCCTCCATGGTCGCCTTGGCCTGACCGCTCTGCACCGCCATCTTGCCAAGCAGGGCGCTGTAGGCATCGTACTGATCATCCTTGATGGTCAGCAGCTCCTGCAGGTTGCGGTTGTCGCCGTTGCCGCCCCCCGCCTTGGCGAAGGCGAGGTGATCCCCGGTAAAGCCGTCGGCCACCTTGAGGGTGCCTGAGGGATTGAGGGGGTCGTAGCTGAACAGGGGTTTGCCGGGATCGCCGTTCAGATCGACGCCACCCGCCTGCTTGGCGTTGAAGTCATCCGCCAGCTTCTTCGCGATCTGGTTCAGCTCGTCGCGCAGGGGGCGCAGCACTGTGGTGCGATATTCCAGCACGCCCGCCAGGGTGCCGCCCTGAAGCCTGGGGACCTCGAAGGATTGCGGCCCGAAGCTCAGGCTCAGGGTGTCACCGGCCAGAGAGAGGGTGCTGCTGCTGCCGGCCAGCACCAGGGGCTGGCCCTGGGGCAGGCTCAGGGAGAAGGAGCCGTCGCTCTGACGATTGACCCGCACCTCCATGAAGGTCGACAGCTCGCGCACTATCTGCTCGCGGCTGTCTTCCAGCGCCGAGGTGTTGACCCCCTTGGAAGCCTGCTCGCCGATCTGGGTGTTGAGCTCCGCCACCTGCTTGAGATAGCTGTTCACCTGGGTGATGGTGCTGCCCAGCTGATCGTCGATCTGCTTCTCCTGGGTCAGCAGGCTCTCGTTCAACTGGCCGAAGCGGTTGGCCAGGGCACCGGCCGAGCTGACGATCTGGCTGCGCTGCGCCGGTGTTTCCGGGCTGTCGAGGGCGGCGCTCAGGGACGCGAAGAAACTGTCCAGCCCCTTGGTGATGTTCATCGACTCGCTGCCGAGCAACTGCTCCGTCGTATTGATGTACTGGTGAAACGCATAGGAGGAGCCGGTCGCGGAGCGGCTGCGCCAGTGCTGGGAGACCAGATAGTCATCGGTGATCCTGCGAACCCCGGTCACCTCGACCCCCATGCCGTTGTCCATCCGGCCAAAGCCCGACAGGCTGCCCATCATGGCCTCCTGGCGGCTGTACCCGATGGTATTGACGTTGGCGATATTCTGGGCAGAGATGTTCAATGCGATCTGCGATGCATTGAGTCCGCTAAAACCGATACTGAGCAGCGACATCAGTCAACTTTCCTCATTTTTGCCGAATTCAGAGGCTGACTGAAGGCAGCCAGGGTCTGGGAATCTGAAGCGACCACCGGCTCGGCATTCTTTAATGTGGGGGCCAGTTGATTGACCATCTGCTCCTTGAGCCCCATGCCGCCGCGCTTGACCAGGCTCATCGCAAGCTGGCTGTCGTACATGTCGCGGTAGAGGGACTCCCCCTTGATAAGCCTGTCCTCTTCATCCTGCATGGCGTCGGACGCCGAACGCATGTGCTTGAGCACCGTCTGCAGGAAGCTCACCTCGAACTGGCCGGCCGCCGCCTCCAGGGCCGCGCGCTGATCCGGGTTGCTCTTTATCTGCTGCAGTTCATTGAGATCCTGATAGAAACCAGGCTCCGAGGTAATTCTGGTCATAGAGATCCTTAGATGACCACCAGCTCGCCTTCGAGGGCTCCCGCCTCGTCGAGGGCTTGCAGGATGGCCATGACATCATCCGGGGTCGCCCCCAGGGAATTCACCGCCTTGACGATCACCTCCAGGGAGGTGCCATCCGGCCAGACAAACATGTTGTTGCGCTCCCGGTCAACCTGGATCTGGGAGTTGGGCGTCGTGGTGGTCCGCCCGTTGGAGAAGGCGTTGGGCTGGCTCACCGTCTGGCTCTCACCTATGGTCACCGTCAGGCTGCCATGGCTGACCGCCGCCTTGTGCACCTTGACCCCCTGCCCCATGACCACGGTGCCGGTACGGCTGTTGAAAACGACTCGCGGCCGCTCCTTGCCCATGTCCACCTGGATGTCCTGCAACAGGGCCATGAAGGAGATGCGCTGGCTCTCATCGCGGGGAGCCGCAATCTGGATGCGACCGGCGCTGACCGCCTTGGCCACGGGGCCGAGCTGGCGGTTGATCTCCCGTTCCACGTTGCGGGCTGTCTTGAAGTTGGGCTGGTGCAGGTTGAGCGTCACTTCCGGCTTGTCCGAGAAGTTGCTGGCCACCTCCCGCTCGATGATGGCGCCGTTCGGGATGATGCCGGCCGTCGGCACGTTGATGGTCACGGAGGAGCCGGATTGCCCCTCCGCCTTGACCCCGGCCACCACCAGGTTGCCCTGGGCGACCGCATAGACTTCACCGTCGATCCCGCGCAGGGGAGTGAGCAGCAGCGAGCCGCCTCTCAGGCTCTTGGCATCGCCGATGGAGGTCACGGTCACGTCCATCTGCTGACCCTTGCCAGCGAGGGCGGGCAGCGTCGCCTGCACGGAGACGGCAGCCACGTTCTTGAGCTTGGGATCGATGTCATCAGGCAGCTGTACCCCGAACTGCTTGAGCATGTTGGTCATGGACTGGCCGGTGAATTTGACCTGGCTGCGATCCCCGGTACCGGAGAGGCCGACCACCAGGCCATAGCCCACCAGCTGGTTGGCTCTCATCCCCTGCACGTCGGCAATGTCCAGCAGGGCCCGTTTGGCGGGGGCAGCGGCGCCGGCCACGCCCGACAGCGCCAGGCAGAGCAGGGCGATATACCATCTGTTCATCGAAATCCTCACAAGGGGGAGAAGGCGGAACTGAAGAAGCGCGACAGCCAGCCCATCTGGTTGCTGTCGGCCAGGGCGCCGCGACCGGCATAGGTGATGCGGGCATCGGCGATGCGCTGGGACGAGATGCGGTTGCTCTGGTCGATGTCCTCGACCCGCACCATGCCCCCCAGACGGATGTACTCATCCCCCTGGTTGAGGCGGATCCACTTCTCCCCCCGGATCCCCAGCACCCCGTTGGGCATCACTTCGGCCACGGTGACCGTGATGGCCCCCGCCAGGGTATTCTGCTGGCTGGAGGTCGCCCCGCCGTCGAAGTCGCGATCCGCCTTGATAGAGGCACTCCAGTCCGGTCGGGAAACACCGCCGATGGAAGGCACAGGCACGCTCAGATTGCTGTTCTTGTTCATGCTGGTGTTGGCCTTCTTGCTGGACTGGGTGCGCTCCTCCAGCATGACGGTCAGGATGTCGCCGATCCGGTAGGCACGGCGATCCTGGAACAGGGTCATCATGTAGTCGTTACGGTAGAGGCTGCCATCCTCCCCCACCCCGGCTTTCGTCAGCTCGGAGCGGGAAGGGGCCCACTTCTCGTCACCGGGCTCGGGGGCCTGCAACTCATAGGTGGAGCAGCCCCCCAGCAGCAGGGCGAGCACGACGCAATACCACACCGGCTTCATCATCACAGCGCCTGGGTCACGAACTTGAGCATCTGATCGGCGGAGGAGACCACCTTGGCATTCATCTCGTAGGCGCGCTGGGTGGTGATCATGTCCACCATCTCTTCCACCACGTTCACGTTGGAACTTTCCAGGGTGAACTGCTTGATGGCCCCCATGGCCTCTTCACCCGGGACCCCTTCGATGGCTTCACCGGAGGCACCGGTCGCCCGGTAGAGGTTGCCCCCCAGGGCTTCCAGACCGGCCGGGTTGGAGAAGTTGGTCAGGGTGATGCGCCCCAGCTCCACGTTCTCCTGCTGTCCCGGCAGGGTGGCGCTCACGGTGCCGTCGGTGCCGATGGCGATCTTGGTAGCGTTGTCCGGGATCTGGATCTGCGGCAGCATGGGCAGGCCGTCGGCATTGACCAGCAGCCCTTCCGCATTGCGGTGCCATTGACCGTTGCGGGTATAGGCCGTCTCGCCATCCGGGCGCTCGACGCTGAAGAAGCCGGCCCCCACCACCGCCATGTCCAGCTCCTGGTTGGTGTTCTGGAACTGCCCTGGCGTGAATACCTTCTGGGTACCGACCACCCGCACACCGTTACCCATCTGGATGCCGATGGGGGACAGGTTCTGCTGATCCTGCTGGGCACCGGGCTGGCGCTGAACCTGATAGAACAGATCCTCGAACGCCACCCGATCCCGCTTGAAACCGACCGTGTTGACGTTGGCCAGGTTGTTGGAAATGCTGGCCATCTTGGCATCCTGTGCCGACAGACCCGTCTTGCTCACCCACAGCGCTGCATGCATCTTCGTTTCTCCACCTGATTCGTTCGAACGGGGTACATCCCGTCAGTATTCATTCCCGGCCGCCATGGCCGACCGTCAGCCCTGGCCAGAGATCAGCCTGGCACCCTGCCTGGCCTGCTCGTCCGCCGTCTTCATCAACTTGACCTGCAACTCGAAATTGCGGGTCAGGGACATGCTGCCGATCAGCTCGTCCACCGCGTTCACGTTGGCCCCCTCGAGGAAACCGGACGCCAGCACCACTTGTTCGCTGATCTCCGCGTCCCCGCCCTGGCGCTGGCGGAACAGGCCGTCAGCCCCCTTGACCAGCTCGGCCGGATCCGGGTTCACCAGCTTGAGCCGGCCCACGTCCAGACGGGCGCCGCCCCCCGGCGGGGTGATGCTGAGGGAGCCATCCTTGCCAAAGCTCAGATCCCGATAGGCGGGCAGCACCATCTCGCCGCCATCCCCGAGCACGGGACGGCCGTTGAGGGTCAGCAACCCCTCCCCGTCCACCTCCAGGTTGCCGGCGCGGGTGTAGGCCTCCTTGCCGTCTGCGGTCTGCACGGTGAGAAAACCGTCGCCGCGGATCGCCACGTCCAGCTTGCGGCCGGTCTGCATCAGGGCGCCCGCCCGAAAGTCGGTTCCCGCCTGCTCTTCCCTGGCCATGACCCGGCTCTGGTAGCCATCGCCGGTCAGGGCATAGGCGGACGCCCGCTCGAAGTCGGCACGAAAACCGGCGGTATTCACGTTGGCCAGGTTGTTGGCCCGGATCTGCTGGGCCATGAGGGTGTGTTGCGCCCCCGACATGGCGGTATAGATAAGCTTTTCCACGGATCACGCCTTAGAAGGAGTTGAACAGGACCTGGGTCATCTTGTCCGCCGAGCTGATGGTCTTGGCGTTGGCCTGGTAGTTGCGCTGGGAGGTCATCAGGCTGACCAGTTCCCCGGTCAAGTCGACGTTGGATGCCTCGTAGGCGCCCGCCGTCAGGCCGCCCAGGGTCCCGCTGCCCGGTGCCCCCAGCACGGGCTGGCCCGAGCTGAACGACTGCTGCCAGGTGGTGTTGTTGGCTTGCAGCAGGCCCTGGGGATTGGCGAAGTTCGCCATCACCACCTGACCCTGGAGCAGGCTCTGGCCGTTGGTGAAGGTGGCGTAGACGCCGCCGTCCGCATCCACCCTGACCCCGGTCAGATCCCCGGCGGTATAGCCGTTGGACTGGTTGCGCGTGGCGTTGAAATCGGAGGCGTACTGGCTGACCCGGGCCAGATCGGCGGTGAGGGTGATGGGCTCGGCACCGGCGGGGGCCAGGTTCAGTACGGGGGCCGTGGTCGGCGACTTCAGGGTGCCGTTGGTGTTGAACTCCATGGTCACCGGCGCACCGGTCTGGGTCCCGTTGAAGGCATAGTTGACCTGCCAGGTGTTCTCGCCGGTCTTCACGAAATACTGGGTGACGGTGTGCTCGACCCCGAGAGAGTCATACACCTTGCTGGACTGGGAGTAGCTGAAGCTGTCCGCCTTGGCGGGATCGAAGGGGTGCAGCCCCTGGTCGATGACACTGGCGTCCGCCTTGAGGTTCGCCACGAATTCCAGGGTGTCTGACGGCTTGGCCGCCAGGCTGCCCGCCTTGACCTGAATGTCACCCACCACGCCGGATTGCAGCTCACCCGCATCATTGGTCACATAACCCTGCAGACGGTTGCCGCTGGCGGTGATCAGGTAGTTGCTGGCATCACGCTGGAACAGGCCGGCCCGGGTATAGGAGGTCTGGCCGTTGTCATCCTTGAGCACGAAGAAGCCGTTGCCGGAGATGGCCAGATCCAGGCCCCGCCCGGTACGGGTCACATCCCCGTTGCGATCGAAGTTCTGGGAGACGTTGCTCATCTCCACGCCGCCGGCCTGGCCGCCACCGTAGATGGCGGCAAACTCGGCACGGCTGGACTTGAAACCGGCGGTGCTGGCGTTGGCCACGTTGTTGCTGATGACGCTCAATTCCTGGTTGACGGCGCGCAGGCCACTCAGTCCGATATTAAAAGACATGTTTCGCTCCTATCTGGTTACGCCGACTTGCCAAACTGGACGGCGCTGAACAGGGGAACCTCCCCCACGCCTGCCACTTGCAGCATGATCTCGCCCGTGCCCGGCAAGCTGACGCGCTCCACCTGGCTGGCTACATAATTGCGGGTGGTGGTGGCAACTCCCCCCAGGGAAGCCTTCACCTCGAAGCTGTATTCGCCAGCGGGCAGCACCGGCAATTCGTAATCCAGTGCCCCCGCCTTGCTCTCGCCCCAGTTCTTGGTGGCGACCAGGGTGCCGTGCTTGTCATAGACCTTGAGCTCGACCGTGTCGGCCGCGCCGCCCAGCTCCACCTGACCGCGGATCGCCTTCTCCTGCTCCTGGCCAAGGGTCTGGCTCGGCACCATCACTTCCTTGTCGATGAGATCCGTGCTCTGGAGCACCTGCTGGGTGTCCATCATGTTGATGGACTTCTGCTGCAGCACTTTCAGGCTCTCGACCCCTTCCACCATGCTGAACTGGGCCAGCTGGGTAACGTACTGGGCACCATCAAGGGGGTTGGTGGGATCCTGGTTCTGGATCTGGGCCACCATCATCTGGAGGAATTCGTTGCGAAGCTGGACCCCCTGCCCCTCGGAAGTACCGTTGGCGGCGATCTCAGAGGTGGCGGCGCGCTGGCTGGCGCTGCGGGCGGTATCCAGGCTGCTGACTTGAGGCAGGCTCATTTACACCCCCTGACCAAGACGCAGCAGCCCTTGCTGCATGCTGTTGATACGGTTGATCACCTCGACCGAGGTCTCGAATCCCCGGGAGGCGCTCATCATGTCCGCCATCTCTTCCACCGCGTTGACGTTGGAGTAGTAAACGAAGCCATCCCCGTCGGCCAGGGGATTGGTCGGCTCCAGACGTTTCTCCACCTGGCGGTCAGACTGGACGATACCGGCGATCTGCACCTGGGCTGCCCCCAGCCCCTCGGCCTCCTGCACCCGCTGATAGAGGGTGGAGAAGACGGGCTTGATGGCGCGGAAGGCGGCCTCTTCGCTGCCGGCGGCGCTGTCGACGTTGGCGAGGTTGGAAGCCACGGTGTCAAGGCGGACGGTCTGCGCCCGCATGGCGCTGCCGGCGATGTCATAGATGCGATTGAACGACATGATTAACGGCCCTCGATCGCCTTGGCGATCCCGGTGATTTTCATATTCAGGAAGGTGAGACTGGTCTGGAAGTCGGTGGCATTGCTGGCAAACTTGCTCTGCTCCACGCTGAGCTCGGCGGTGTTGCCATCCATGGAGACCTGATAGGGTATGCGGTAGAGGGGATGTTGCATGTCATTGCCCATGGTGCCCTCGCTGATGGTGCTGCCTGGCTCTCCTGCCTCCACCTGCCGGGCGACCCGGCCGAGGATGGCCTTGTAATCCACATCCCGTGCCAGATAGCCCGGGGTATCCACATTGGCCAAGTTCCCTGCCAGAATACGAGCCCTGTCTGCCCGCACATCGAGGGCATAGGGGTGTACGCCAAGCGCACTGTCAAATGAGATACTCATGCTTCATCCTTCTTGTGAACCAGTCAGACCGGTGCATCCTTTATCAAGACTCATGCCAATCATGAAAAACCGTTGTTTCCGCTGGTCAGGCCATCACCCCTGGCTGACAAGAGTGACAAAAGGGGAAGCATTGTTTCCCATAGGGAAGCGAGCAGGTCTCCTTGCCCTGCTGCTCCTGGCACTCCCCTCGTGGGCGGCCCCTTCGTCGCTGTCGCAGCAGTTGACCGACGGTCTGAGGGCGGATGCAGAAACGGCACTGGGGGAGCATCTGCGCCAGCAAGGCTGGCCAGAGACCCGGGCCGACTATCAGGTCTGGCTCTCCCCCGCCGTGGCCCACCTGCCGGCATGTCGTCAG
Source organism: Aeromonas sp. WP2-W18-CRE-05 (assembly GCF_014168615.1). Classification (NCBI taxonomy): domain Bacteria; kingdom Pseudomonadati; phylum Pseudomonadota; class Gammaproteobacteria; order Aeromonadales; family Aeromonadaceae; genus Aeromonas; species Aeromonas sp. WP2-W18-CRE-05. The sequence continues at coordinate 4,384,970 of NZ_AP021917.1, forward strand.
GCGGTTCGCTTCCAGGCTGGCGGGCAGTATCGCCAACCCTGGGGGCGGCGCCCCTATCTGGTGGAATGTACCGAGCCCGCCTGGCAGTTGCGGGCCCGGGTGGAGGTCACCCTGATGTTGCCGGTCTGGGTGGCGGCACGGGACATCCCCAAGGGACATGTCATCGCCCCGGAGGATCTGCTGGAGAAATCCCTCGATGCCAGCCGGTTGCAGCGGGGCTTCACCCACAGCTCGCAGCCCCTGGCAGGCAGCAAGAGCCTTCGCCATCTGAGGATGGGGCAACTGGTCGGTGAACTCGATCTGCAACAGGCCTGGGCCGTCCGGGCAGGGGAAGGGGTGCTGATCCGGGCCGGGCAACCGGGCTTTTCCGCCACGACCCGTGGAACGGCCTTGTCAAACGGCGCCATCGGTGAAGGGGTGAGGGTCAGGAATCTCGGCTCCGGCAAAGAGATCCAGGCCTGGGTGGTTGACAAGGGGGAAGTCGAAACCCGCTTTTAGCACAGAAATGGCGAGTTTGATTCAAGTTCGGCCACCTCAGGGTCGCCTGTCACAAGAGAGACCACCAGGAATTCACGTTATGAAAATCACACGCACCGACCCTGTCTACGTTCAACCCCAGTCTCAGCGCAAGGCGGGAGCCACACCGGCACCTCAGCCCCAGGCCAGCCAGGGGGAAGCCAGGATCAGCGCCACCGCCCAGACCATCAATCAGGCGAGGGTCGAGCTGGCCTCCACCTCTGATGTGGACATGGAGAAGGTCAACCAGATCCGCCAGGCCATCAGCGAGGGTCGGCTCGAACTGGACATGGATGCCCTGAGCCAGGCCATTCTGGACATGCATCGCCGATGAGTCTGCCTCCCAAACAACGGATCCAGCAGTTGATCATCGGCATCCGGCAGGATTGTGGCCGCTACGCCGACCTGCTGCAGTTGCTGCTCAATCAGTACCGTCTGCTGGCAAGTCACGACGTGGCAGGGCTCACGGAACACAACCGGCAACAGACCCGGCTCATGGGCGAGATCCAGCACCAGGTCAGGCTGCGCTGCGAACATCTCCAGGCACTGGGACTCAAGCCTGACGAGCGGGGCATGGCCATCCTCATCGGCAAGCTCCCCTCCCCGCTGCGCCAGCAAGTGGACGAGCAGTGGCAGCGGCTGGAGCAGTTGCTGCTGCAGTGCCGCCGCCAGAACGAGCAGAACGGCCGCCTGCTGGCAGGCCAGATAGAGACCATCCACACCCTGCTGGGCCAGGAGTCATCCTATGGCAGGCAGGAGCACTTCCCCGACTGACCCTTTACGTTCCCTGCCGGGCACGATGACCCAGTGCGGCGAGTTCGTCGAGCTGCCGCTGCTCACCTGACTCCTGACGCTGACGGGCCGCCAGGGCCCGCTTGTCCAGCAACAGCTCCAGCCCCTTGACCCGACCGAACTGCCTGACGAGCTGCCCCTCGTGATGAGCCAGATCCTGGCTGGCGAGCGCACACTGCTGCAACTGGTGGGTCAGCAGGTGGCGAAGCTGCCCCTGCATCTGCTGCTTGTTCTGCCACAGCAGGGGATGAAAGCTCGACGAGCCCGGATGCATCGTCTCGATGACCTCCTGCAGCCTGAGGGCTCGGTGCTCCTCCTTCATCGCCACCTCGCGCAGACGCTGCCGCTCTTTGCCCATGGCCTCCAGGGCATCCTGCTGCAGACCGAGATAGGATTTCAGCACGCCGCCTCCTTACGCCCTGCCGAGCACATGCTTGAGACCGCCCAGCACCTGGGTGATGGGCGTCTCTTCCTGAATGCCCTGCTGCAGGAAGCTGGCGATGGCAGGATAGCGCTGGACCGCCTCGTCCATCTGGGGATCCGCCCCGGGCTGATAACCCCCCAGGGGCAGCAGCTCACGCACCTGCTGGTAACGGCCCCAGAGCTGGCGCAGATTCACCGCCAGCCCCTGCCATTCGGGAGAGACCACCTGAGGCATCACCCGGCTCACCGAAGCACCGATGTCGATGGCGGGATAGTGCCCCTCCTCCGCCAGGCGGCGGGTCAGCACGATGTGACCATCGAGAATGGCCCTGGCGGAATCCACCACGGGATCCTGCTGGTCATCCCCTTCCGCCAGCACGGTATAGAAGGCGCTCAGGCTGCCCTCGGGGTGCGTGCCGTTGCCCGCCCGCTCCACCAGCTGGGTGAGCAGGCTGAACACCGAGGGCGGATAGCCGCGGGTCGCAGGGGGTTCGCCGATGGCCAGCGCGATCTCCCGCTGGGCCTGGGCGTAGCGGGTCAGGGAATCCATCAGCAGCAACACATCCTGACCCTGTTCGCGGAAATATTCGGCGATGCGGTGGCACAGCTGGGCGGCGCGCAGACGCATCAGGGGGGACTGATCCGCCGGTGCCGCGATCACCACGGCGCGGGCAAGCCCCTCGCTGCCCAGGCTGTGTTCGATGAACTCCCTCACCTCCCGGCCACGCTCGCCGATGAGCCCCACCACCACGATGCGGGCGCTGGTATTGCGGGTCATCATGCCGAGCAGCATGCTCTTGCCCACACCGGAACCGGCAAACAGTCCCAGACGCTGGCCCTTGCCCACCGTCAGCAGGCCATTGATGGCCCGGATGCCCACGTCGAGCGGCTCGCGCACCGGGGTGCGCAACAGGGGATTGGGAGGGGAGGAAAACAGGGGAACCCGTTCCCCTTCCTCTTTCAGGGGACGGCCGTCCAGCGGTTGCAGCAGGCCATCCACGACCCGGCCAAGCAGATGCTCGCCGACCCGGATGGTCTCCTCTCCGTCGACGGGCAGCACCCGGGCGCCGGCATAGAGACCGCTCATGGGCTGGAGCGGCATCAGGTAGGAAATGTCCCGGTTGAAGCCGACCACTTCCGCCAGCAGGGCGGCGCCGGTGGCGGTCTCCACCTCGCAGCGCTGCCCCATGATGAGCTGGCACCCCACGACTTCCAGAGTCAGGCCGGTCACGCGCACCAGCCTGCCATAACGACGATAGCCGGGCACCTCCTCCAGGCTATCGAGGGCACAGGTCAGCGCCTGTTGCAGCGCATCATGCATCCGAAGAGAGTTCCAGGGTCTGGTTGAGTTGTTCGATGCAGCGGCCGAGGCGCTCCCCCGTGTTGATCTCGACCACCGCGGCCCGTGTCTCGATGCGGGCGTCCCCCACAGCCAGTGCCGGGTCCACCTGCAACGGCCACTTCTCGCAGCGGGTCACCCCCTGCTCGGCCAGGCGCTGCCGGTCTCCTTCGTTGAGGTAGATCACCAGCTCTTCCGACTCGCTCGGCAGGCTGGCCATGGCCTGCTCCACCTGCTGGAGCACCTGCTGGGGATTGAGGGTGAACTCGGCTTGGATCACGCGCTTGGCCACCTGAGCCACCAGCTGGGCGACCAGGGCCTTCTGTTCCAGCATCCGGGCCCGGGTCAGGGATTCCCACTGCTGCTGCAACGTTGCAAAGGGCACCATGGCCTCATCGAAGGCGGCACGTCCCTCGGCCAGCCCCTGGGCCAGACCACGCACCTGTCCCTGTTGCAGCCCCTTGGCTTCCCCCTCGAACAGGCCACTGGCCAGCCCCTGCTGGTAGCCGGCCTGATACCCTTCCGCCTGCCCCTGCTCCAGCCCCTGCTGGTAGCCGTATTCGAACTCTTCCTGCTGGCTTCTGGCCTCTTCCCCGCTCTGGCCCAGCGCCGGGAAGCGGTAGAGACGGGTGGCACCTGCCGCCAGTTTGCGCACATGCTGACTCATGCCTGTCTCCTGTTAACTGACGGTGGGCTCTTCGAACAGCTGGAACTCGATCTCGCCCTGCTCCACCAGCTCGCGCACCAGCTTCATGGCCTCTTCCCGGGCCTGCTCCACCTTGCGCAGGGAGACGCTGCCCTGATCCTGGATCTGGGCCTCCAGTGCCTGTGCCATCCGTTTGGGCATGGCGCCAAGCACCACCTTGCGGAAACCGGCATCGGTGTTCTTCAGGGCCAGGGCCAGCAGATCCGCCGGCAGCTCCTGCACCAGACGTTGCAGGGTATCGTCGCTCTGGCGACGCAGGGCCATGAAGTCGAACATGTTCTTCTCTATTTCGAGGGCCAGCTCACCATCGTGCTCCCGCAGCAGGGTGAGCATCTGCTCCTTGTTCCCCTGATAGCGATTGAGGATATCGGCCACCTGGCGCACCCCGTTGACCTTGGCGCCGGACTGATCGGCCACATAGGCGAGGCAGCGATCCAGGGTGAGCCGCAGCTCCCCCAGCACGTGCTCGCTGACCGAGCTGAGGCTCGCAACCCGCACCAGCAGATCGTCATGCACCGACCCCGGCAGGGCATCGAGCACGGCAGAGGCGGTCTGGGGGGGCAGAAAGGCGAGCAAGACCGCCTGCATCTGGGGATGTTCATTGCGGAAGAAGCGGGCCAGCACATCCGCCGGCACCCATTGCAGGCGCTGGATGTCCTGGCTCATCGCATCGCCATAGAGGCTGTCGAGCAGGCTGCGGGAAAGCCGCTGGCCCAGCGCCAGATCCAGGGTCTGTTCCAGATATTCCCGGGAGGCGCTGCCGATGCCGCTCTGCTCGCGATACTGGTTGAAGAACTGCTGCAGCGTCCACTTGGCTTCTATCGAACTCACGCCGGAGAGGCTGGCCATCTTGGAGATGAGGCGCTGCACTTCGTCGCGGGACAACTTCTGCATCACCTTGGCCGCCGCCTCGGTGCCCATGCTCAGCAGCAGGATCGCGGCTTTTTCCAGATTGTCGATGTCGATGTCGACCGCGTTCTGATTCAGATTAACGTTGCTCATTGCCACTCACCCATTGTCTGACCACTTCCGCCACCCGGGCCGTGTCCTTGTCTACCAGCAGTTGCAGGTGCTTGAGCTGGACTTCCAGCTCGGAACCCGGTTCGGGCAGCGCCTCCAGATCCAGGGAGGAGAACTGGGGCTCGAGCCGGAACTCGGACTGAGACTGGGACAGGCTCTTGCCCGTCGCAGACTCTTCCAGTTCCCCATCCCCTTCCCGGCGCATGGAGAGGCCCATGGTCGGCTCCTGCTCCTCGTCCGGCTCCTGTGCGGCATCAGTGTCGGGATATTGCTGGGTACGCACCAGGTGCTTCACCAGAGGACGGATGCCGAAGAACACCAGGGTCAGCCCCAGCAAACCACCCACCAGGTAACGTAGGGAGTCTTGCCAGTAAGGGGTTTCCAGCCAGCTCGACGCTGGCGGCTCCACCGGCACCGCACCGGTGAAATCGAAGACCTGCAGACTGATCTGGTCGCCACGGGTGCCGTCAAAGCCCACCGAGCGCTCCACCATCTGGCGGATCTGCTCGAGCTGTTCCGGACTCCACCCCTCCTTGGGGGCGCTCTGCTGATTGAGCAGGATGGAGACGTTCATCTTCTCCAGTCGTCCCTGCTGATAGCGGGTATGCACTATGGTGCGGCTGCTTTCATACTGCCTGCTGACTTCCTGCCGCTCGGTGCGGGTATCGTTCTTGGCAGGCTCCTGGGCAGCATTCCCCTCGGTGGCGGCCTGATCGGTCTTGGGAGCGGTTTCGGGCGGTCGATTGGAGAGCGCACCGGGGATACCGAGGGCCAGGGCATCGATGGTCTTGTCCGATTTGTTGGACTCCCTGGTCACCACGGCATTGGGATCGAGCTGTTGCTGGGTCTCTTCCACCGCATTGAAATTGACGTCCGCGGCGATCTGCACCCGGAAGTTGCCCGTGCCCAGCATGGGGGAGAGCATGTCGCTGGCACGCTGGCGAATGTACTGCTCCAGCTTGCGCACATATTCCATCTGCTGGACGCTCTGCTTGCCGAAACCGGCCTTGTCGCCGAGCTCGGCACTCAGCAGCTGGCCGCTTTGATCCACCACGGTGACGGCCCCGGGCTTCATGCCGGAGATACTGCCCGCCACCAGGTTGGCAATCGCCTCGACCTGGCCCGGCTCCATGGTCTGGCCCGGTTGCAGATCCAGCATCACGGACGCGCTGGGTTTTTCCTCGTCGCGCCCCACGAACAGGGTCCGCTTCGGAATGGCCAGATGTACCCGGGCACTGCGCACCGCATCCAGGGAGATGATGGTTCTGGCCAGCTCCCCTTCCAGGGCATGGCGGTAGCGCGCCCCTTCCATGAATTCGCTGGTGCCAAGGCCGGTGACATTGTCGAGCCCCTCCAGGCCGGACGGCATGGCCGCCCTCACGCCCCGCGCGGCCAGCGCCATGCGGATGTGGGCCAACTGGCTTTCAGGTACCAGGATCTGGCCGGAGCTTTTCTCCAGCCGGAAGGGTACCTGCTCCTTCTCCAGCATCTCCATGATGTTGGCGGTGTCGTAAAGCTCCTGCTTGCCGTAGAGGGGCTCGTAATTCTTGCTGGAGGTCCAGAGGATGACCACTATGGTGGCGGCAACCACGGCGGCCAGCAGCGCGATGGTCAGAATGGATTTGTTGTCGCGAGACAGGGTTCGCCAGTTGCGCACCCCGTCCTGCACCCGGGCCAGCAGGGAGCCCGACGCCCCCGGTGCGGAGGATACCAGTTCAGTCATGATCAACCTCAGAGCGGCATGCGCATGATGTCATCAAAACCCGTCATCAGTTTGTTGCGCACCTGCATCAGGGCGGAAAAACTGAGACCGGCCTTCTGGCTGGCCACCATGGCCCCCACCAGATCGTCGCTCTGACCCGCATCGACGGCGGTCATCAATCGGGAGGCGATGTTCTGCTGCTCGTTGACGCGGCCGACGACGTCGCGCATGGCGTCGCTGAACGAGACGCCTGACGCCTCGTTCGGTTCGATGGAAGGGGGTTGACTGGCGACTCGCTGCATTTCCTGCATCTGCTGCAGGAGCGTCACCTGTGATGACATGATCTCAATCTTCACTCGGTTATCCCTTAGTTTTGTATCTGCTGCTCGACATCGATGCCCTGCTCGCGCATGGCAGCCAGCTTGTATCTAAGTGCCCGGGTCGTCATTCCGAGGGCTTCGGCCGTGCGTGTCCGGTGACCACGGAAACGGCGCAACGTCTCAAGGACGAATTGAAATTCAGCATGCCGCTTGGTCTCGCTGAGCCCCTCGGGGGCCGCAAGCGCCTGCGGTTGCGGGGTGTCGGCTTCGGCGGCGTAATGGGGCAACATCAGATCGACGGCCTGAATATGCAAGCCGCGAGCCATAATTAGCGCTCGCTGAATCACGTTGTCCAGCTCACGCACATTGCCAGGCCAGTCATAGGAGAGCAGTTGCTGACGGGCACTCTCGCCGAGGCGATACCCCTGCTGTGCGGCGTAGCGTTCGATGAAGTATTCCGCCAGAGGCAGGATGTCATCCCGCCTCTCCCGCAGTGCTGGCCAGCTCATGGGGAGCACGTCGAGCCGGTAGAAAAGGTCCTCGCGAAACGCGCCCTGCAGCACCAGCTCCCTCAGGTCCCGGTTGCTGGCGGCGATGATCCGCACATCCAGCGCGATCACCTGATGACTGCCGAGGCGTTCCACCTCTTTCTCCTGCAACACCCGCAGCAACTTGGCCTGCAGCGCCAGCGGCAGTTCGGAGATCTCGTCGAGCAGCAGGGTGCCGCCCTGGGCCAGCTCGAATTTTCCCTGCTGGTTGGCGGTTGCCCCGGTGAAGGCCCCCTTGCTGTGTCCGAACAGGATGGATTCGAGCATGGCTTCCGGGATGGCCGCACAGTTGATGGCCACGAAAGGCTTGCCGGCCCGGCTGGACATCTCGTGGATGTAGCGAGCCAGTCGCTCCTTGCCTGTCCCTGATTCGCCACCGATGAGGATGGTGGCCGATGTCTTGGCTGCCCGCCGGGCAAGCTGCAACACCTGCAGGCTCTGGGGGGACGTGGCGATCAGATTGGGAATGGCCTGGCGCAGGCGCAGGGCCCCTCTCACCACATCGAGGATCTGGCGCTGGCTGAAGGGCTTGATGATGTAGTCGATGGCGCCGGCCCGCATGGCTTCCGCCGCTAGGTAGGCCTGATGCTCGTTGACCAGAATGACGCAGTCGGTCCCTGCCAGCGTCTGCACCATGGCGGGCCCGGCCTCGGTCATGACCGCCATGTCGAGCAGAATGAGATCGACCGCATGGTTCGAGAGAAATTGCTTGGCCAGCGACACGGAATCGACACAGGAAACACGATAACCGGCACTGAGCAATATACGTTCAACATCGTTTCCATTTGATAACGAAGCGGAAACTAATAATAAATGAGCATGCATTTCAATACCGGTCGGTATTGAATTTTCCTTGCTAGATAAATCAGAAAACATATATCCCGAACCTGTGATTGCACATGAATCAATCAACAGAACTGATGCGTGAAAAATAAAGACACACAAATAGAGACCGCACCCATTATTGAGTGAATAGTCTGTATCGGTATAAAAACAAGGCGGGAAATCATGGCCTTGGTAACCCCGCTATCATTAGCATCAATGCTGTTAGACCGGAGGCTTTGCGTCCTGACTTTTCAGTTCAGTTTGCCTTTATCATGCGACGACCCGTATTTGGATGGCATGGCTACGTTGTCCCTGAAGCCATGTGATACATCCGACTATTTCTATTTTTTTCTTAACTGTCAGTATGTATCGCGTCAAAAGTCGTCACATGATAGCGGCTTTATATGACAATTCAAGCAGATATGCGGAATAGGCGCTTCCTGTCCCTGTGACGCCAAGGCAATTCCACTTCAGCCCAGAGTCCCGATGACTTCGACTCGCAAATCTTCCGGTATCTCGTTATAGGAGAGCACCTTGAGGCCTTTCGAGAAGGAACGGGCATAACGGGCTATCAGCGGTCTGAGCTGGGGCATCACCACCAGCACGGGCGCATATCCCTGTTGCTGCAGTTGCTCCTTCACCAGCGGCATGTTCTGCTGCAACTGCGCCAGCAACTGGGGATCCACCGGGAAGCTGTCCAGCTGGATCTTGCCCTGCTGCTGTGACTGGCTCATGGCCGTCAGCAGGGTCTGCTCCAGCCGGTCATCCAGGGTGAAGGCCGCCAGCACGTCGCGGGACCCGATCGCCTGTCTGACGATCTGGCGCTTCAGTGCGCAGCGCACATCGGACGCCAGCAGGACGGGATCCTTGGTCAGCTCGCTCGCATCCAGCAAGGTGGTGGCGATGGTGCGGATGTCGGTGAGGCTGATCTGCTCCTTGAGCAACTGGCGGAAGACCCGCAGTTGCTGCATCTGGGTCAGGGCCAGATTGAGCTCTTCCGCAAGACGGGGGGACTGGGTCGCCAGATGCTGACCCAGCTTGCCCACCTCGTCATGACCAAACAAGCCGTCGAGCTGCTCCCTGAGCAGCTTGCTGGCGTGAGTCGCGATGACGGTGGCGGAATCCACCACCGAGTAGCCCAGATTGAGGGCCTTGGCCTTGTTGTCCGGCGAAATCCAGACCGCACTCATGCCATAGGCAGGATCCTGTGTCAGCTCGCCATCCAGGGCGCCATAGGTCTCACCGCTGCTGATGGCCATCAACCGCTGGCAATCCACATTGCCCGAGGCCAAAGGGATACCGGAGAGCTTGATGCGGTACTGATCCGGCTGCAATTGCAGGTTGTCCCTCACCCGGATCTCGGGTAGCAGGAAGCCGTACTGCTCGGAGAGTGTCTTGCGAATACCGCGCACCCGGGCCAGCAGCTCGGCCCCCTTGTCCGCCTCCGCCAGCGGTACCAGGCGATAACCCAGTTCGATGGCGACCGCATCCACCGGGGGCAGGTCCTGCCACTCCAGCCCCTGGGGCTCCGGCTGCACCATCTGGCGCGTCAGCGCCTCGGCCGCATCCAGCGCGGGATCCTGCACCCGGCGCTTGCTGACGCTCCAGCCGGTCCAGGCCAACACGGCCGCAAAGCTGAGGAAGGCCAGCATGGGCATGCCGGGAACCAGCCCCAGGATCAGCATGACGGTCGCCGCCGTGTAGATCACCCGAGGAGAGGCCAGGATCTGCTGGCCAACCTGATCCGACATCTCCCCTTCGTCACTCACGCGGGTGACGATGATGGCTGCAGCCGTGGACATCAGCAGGGAGGGGATCTGGGCGACCAGACCGTCACCTATGGTGAGCAGGGCATAGATGCGGAAGGCATCGGAAACCGGCAGCGAGTGCTGGAAGATGCCGATGGCCAGGCCCCCGACGAGGTTGATGATGAGCACCAGCAGACCGGCGATGGCATCACCACGCACGAACTTGGAGGCCCCGTCCATGGCCCCGTAGAAGTCCGCTTCCCTGGCGATCTCCTCCCGTCTTGCCCGGGCCTGGTGCTGATCCAGGGTCCCCGCATTGAGGTCGGCGTCGATGGCCATCTGCTTGCCCGGCATGGCGTCCAGGGTGAAGCGGGCGGACACTTCCGAGATCCGCTCGCCCCCCTTGGTGATCACCACGAAGTTGATGATCATCAGAATGACGAAGACCACCAGACCCACCACGTAGTTGCCACCGATGACCACTTCGCCGAAGGCCTGGATCACCTTGCCGGCCGCTTCGTTGCCTTCATGGCCGTGCAGCAGCACCACCCGGGTGGAGGCGACGTTGAGGGAGAGCCGCATCAGGGTGGCCACCAGCAGCACGGTCGGGAAGACGGAGAAGTCGAGGGGCCGGCGGGCCGAGACGGAGACCAGCAGCACCAGCACCGCCAGCACGATGTTGAAGGTGAACAGGGCATCCAGCAGCCAGCCTGGCAGAGGCAGTATCATCATCGCCAGGATGGCCAGCAGCATCATGGGGATGGCTGTATAGGATTGGGTAAAGACACGCCAGTTCACAACTTACCTCTCAGGTTGACGTAATTCGGGCGGCACGTGCAGGGGGGCAAGGGGATTGGGTTTCCTGCCCTTGCCAGCCTCATAGGCCCGTAGCTGCAATACATGGTTCAATACATAGGCGACCGCGGTGTACAGACCCGCCGGCACTTCCTGATCCACCCGGGTGGAGTAGTAGATGGCCCGGGTCAGCTCGGGCAGGCTCATCACCCGCTTGTCATGGGCTTTGGCCACCTCGCGGATCCGCTCCGCCATGCCGTCCACCCCCTTGGCAATCACATAGGGGGCGTTGGCCCGCTCGGGATCGTACTTGATGGCCACCGCATAATGGGTCGGGTTCACTATGATGACATCGGCCTGGGGCACCCGCTGTTCGATGCGGGCCCTGGCCAGCATCCCCTGCACCTGGCGGATCCTCGCCTTGATCTCCGGACGCCCCTCGCTGTTCTTGTGCTCGTCCTTGACCTCCTGCTTGGTCATCTTCAACTGCTTGTTCAAGGACCAGCGCTGGTAGGGCACATCCAGCACCGCGATGAGCATCTGCACACTGCCTAGCAAGATGAATGCCTGGGAGAGGATCCGCAACGCCTGTTCCATGGCCGCCTGGGGCGGCATACGGTTCATCATCATCAGGGTGGGCCACTGGTGCTGGAGCATCATGGCCAGGGTGCCGCCGATCAGCAGCACCTTGAGCAGGGATTTCAGGAGTTCCATCAGACTGTGGGTGGAGAACATCCGCTTGAGCCCCTTGAGCGGGTTGAGCTTCTCCCCGCTTGGCATCAGCTTCTTCCAGACCAGCACCATGCCGCCAGGCACGCTACTGAGCAGCACCAGCAGCAGGGCCAGCACGCCGAACAGAGGCAGCAGCACCCACAGCATCCCGATCAGGGCGTCCGCGGTCCACTGGATCATCATCTGGGGATCCCGTGCCCCCTGCCAGTTGAAACGCTGGGGCTGCTTCATCAGCTCGGCAAAAAAGAGCCCGAAACTCGGCACCATCCACTGCATGACCAGACCGCCGACGAGCAGCAGGCCGGCCGAGCTCAACTCCCTGGAGCGTGCAATCTGGCCCTCTTCCCGCGCCTTGCGCCGTTTCTGGGAAGAGGCCTCTTCGGTTTTGTCCTGGGCGCTGTGCTGGCTCATGTCGGCGTCAATGCCCTGAGCTGGGTCAGCACGTAACCGACCAGATCCAGATAGCGGGCCGGGACGCCGCTGATGGAGATGGCCATGGTGAGCAGCCCCAGCAGCAACGTCATGGGGAAGCCCAGAGAGAAGATGTTCAGGGAAGGGGCCGTACGATTGAGCACCCCGAAGGTGAGGTTCACCATCAGCATGGCCACCACGGCAGGCAGGGTCAGGATGAGGGCAGCTCCGATGCTCCAGCCAAACAGGCCGATGACCCCCTTCAGATCGAGGACGTAGAGCGATGTTCCCGGCGGCCAGGTCCGCAGGCTCTGCACCAGGACATCCAAAGTCACCAGATGGCCGTTCAGACCGAGGAACAACAGGGAGCAGAAGACCAGCATGATCTGGCTGACGATGGGCGCCGTGTCTCCGTTGGAAGGATCGTTCATCACCGCCATCCCCAACCCCATCTGCATGGAGAGGATCTGCCCCGCCATGGTCATCACCATGAACAGAATCTGTATGCAGAGCCCGAACAGCAGACCGAACAGCAACTGCTCCAGGGTCAGCACCATCATGCCGGCACTGAGGGGATCCAGCGCCGGCATGCCTTTCATCATGGGGGCGATCAGCAGACTGATAACGAAGGCCAGCAGGATGCGAACCTGTGCAGGCACCCGGCCGTCACCGAATACCGGCATCACCCAGAAGGCGGCCGCGATGCGAATGAAGGGCCACCACCACTGTCCCAGCCAGGCGGTCAGCTCGGCCGCACTGAACGACAGCAGGGAGCTCATCCGATAAGCCCGGGGATCTTCTGGAACAGGTCGGCGAACAGGGTGGTGATCTGCGACAGCAGCCAGTTTCCCGTGAAGATGAGGGTCAGCAGGGTCACGATGAAACGGGGCAGGAAGCTCAGTGTCTGTTCCTGGATCTGGGTCGCCGCCTGGAAGATGCTGACCACCAGCCCGACGATGAGACCGGGCACGATCAGCACCGAGACCATGATGACCACCAGGTTCACGGCCCCGCCCACCAGGGCCACACTCTGCTCGGGGGTCACGTCAGCCTCCCCCGCCGAAACTGGCCGCCAGGGTACCAACCGTCATGGACCAGCCATCCACCAGCACGAAGACCATCAACTTGAATGGCAGCGAGATGATGAGAGGGGAGAGCATCATCATCCCCATGGCCATCAACACGCTGGCGACCACCAGATCGATGACCAGAAAGGGGATGAACAGCATGAAACCTATCTGGAAGGCGGTGTTCAGCTCGCTCAGCACGAAGGCCGGCAACAGCACGCCGAACGGCACCTCGCTCTTGGCGAGGGTGGTCGGCTCTCCGGAGATGCGCAGCATCTGCTCGAGATCCGGCTCCCGGGTCTGGGCCAGCATGAATTGGCGCAGCGGTTTTTCGGCGCGGGCCAGCCCTTCCGTCAACGTGATTTCGTTCTGGTCGTATGGCACGAAGGCGTTCTGGTACATCTCGGTCCAGACCGGCCTCATGATCACCAGGGTCAGGATCAGGCTGATGCCGATCAGCACCCGGTTGGGCGGGCTTTGCTGCAATCCCAGGGCCTGACGCAGGATGGCCAGCACTATGATGATCCGGGTAAAACTGGTCATCATCAGCAGCAGGGTCGGCAGCAGACCCAGCAGGGTCATGAAGAAGAGGATCTGCAGCTTGACGCTGTAGTCCTCTCCCCCTGCTTCGCTCGGCGATACCGAGAACAGCGTCATGTCCGCTCCCCAGCTCGGCAACGCCAGCAGGAGCAGGGCAACCAGCAGGTAACGCATCAGTCGTTCATGCCGCCCAGCAATTTGGTGTCCACGACGTCCACCAGCCGCAGCCCGTATTTGCCGTTGACCACCACCACCTCGCCCCTGGCCAGCAGGCGCCCGTTGACGCGGACATCCAGCGGCTCGCCCGCCAGCTTGTCCAGCTCGATGACGGCCCCTTCTTCCACCTTCATCAGCTCGCCCAGCGCCACCTCGGTGCTGGCCACTTCCAGCGTCACCTTGACCGGAATGTGATGAAAGAAGGAGAGATCCCGCTGCTTGGTACTGCTGGTCGGCGCCATGTAGTCGGCCGCACTCGGCATGCTGATGTCGTCCCCAAACAGCTGATCCAGGCCATCCAGATCCAGCGGGTCATTCATGTTGTGCTCGTTCACGATTCGACTACTCCTCTACCACTGTTGCGACCTGGTACACCAGGCTGCCTTTATGTTCGGCAATGCGTCCATTGAAACAGGGGCGCTGGCCGATCAGGGCCGGCACCACCTCGGGTAAATCCAGCGAGAGCACATCTCCCACCTTGAGGCATTCGAGATCCGCCAGCGTCATGGACATCTGCCCCATGACTACCCGCAGCCGCACCGGCACCTGGATCAGCGCCTCTTCCAGTTGCGCCACCTGCACACGCTGACCTTCAGCGATACCGGGCGCCTCTTCGGGGGGCACCAGCCAGAACTGCCAATCGTGCTGGCTGCCACCGGCCAGCATACTGGCCTGCGCCTTCCAGAGCGGGCCTGCGGGCAGGGCCTCCCGGGAGATCAGATTCAGCTGCCAGGAGAGGTCTCCCTGACCCTGACAGGTCGACCAGATTTCCACCTGGTACTGGCACAGCCGCAGCAGCAGTCGCTGTTCGGTGTCGGTCAATCCCCTGCCATGGGGTGCCGTGGCCCCCTTGTGTTGCAGAGTGCCGCCGAAAAACAGCACGGCAAGCCGATAGATGACCGCAGGAGAGATGGAGAAAAAGGCGACACGCTGAGCATCCAGAGGAGTACGGGCTTCGACCCAGACCTGATGATCATCCTCCTCTTGCGGCAACGCAGAAGAAAAGTCCTGGTAACCCAGATCGCAATCCGCCGCATTGAACAACTGGGCCATGCAGCCCGACGCCTGCTGGGAAAAGACGCTCAGTTGGGTGTTGAGTTGCCTGAGACGGGCCTGATTGGCCCTCTCGACCCCCAGCAAGTCATATTGAGGCAGGGCTCTGCCCCGCTCGGCACAGATCAACCGGGAAGGGGTGTGCATTACGCCGCTTGATGACATTACAAATCCACCTTTGCCATTTTCATCTCGTCCTGCTGCATGGAGACATGCCGGCTCCATGATCGATACCGATAGCCCAGACGACACAGAGCGACCGAAAGGGGCGAGAACTTTATTACAAAACCCCAAAAGGCGCCACGCGACCGCGTGACCAGCCGAAAATAAAAATCCCGGCACCAAAAGGTGCCGGGATTTCGAGGTAATCACTTACCAGAAAGAGGTCGGAGTCGGCCTGTAAGCCGGGTTCTGTACCGGGTTGCCCCGGGTAGCAATCATTCCTCTAGGCCAGCAATCGCTCGCTGGCTCAAGCAACCTACCCGCCCCCAACGCGGGCCGCGCCAATAGGGGCCTATTTGGTCTTGCTTCGGGTGGAGTTTACCGTGCCACGAACTGTTGCCAGTCGCGCGGTGCGCTCTTACCGCACCCTTTCACCCTTACCTGATCCCTTGCGGGCCATCGGCGGTCTGCTCTCTGTTGCACTGGTCGTAGGCTCGCGCCCCCCAGGCGTTACCTGGCACCCTGCCCTGTGAAGCCCGGACTTTCCTCCCCTCCGCCCGTCTGTCCCGAGGGACACAACGACGAAGCGGCGATTGCCCAGCCAACTCCGAGGCGCGGATTATAGCCTCGCGAGACGGACGGGGTAAACCGTCAATTCCGGTTTACGGCAATTAATAGTGCTCAAGACCGTATTTGTAGAGGGCGTTCTTCTTCACCCCGTGGATCTCGGCGGTGAGGGCTGCAGCCTTCTTGAGGGGCAGCTCGCTGACCAGCAGGCCCAGGGTGCGGATCGCCTCCGCAGGCAACTCGTCATCCACCTTGCTGGCACCGGCGACCACCAGCACGATCTCCCCGCGGCAACGGTTATCGTCCTCTCCGAGCCAGGCCAGCATCTCGGAGGCGGGCAGACCGTGGATGGACTCGAAGGTCTTGGTCAGCTCGCGGCACACCACCACCTGGCGCTCGCCAAGGATGCGAGCAATCGCTTCCACGGTATCCTGCACCCGGCGCGGCGATTCGTAGAACACCAGAGAGCGGGTGTCTTCGATGACGGCTTGCAGGCGATCATCCCGCCCCTTGGCCTTGGCCGGCAGGAAACCCTCGAAGGCGAAGCGGTCGGTGGGCAGGCCGGCGGCGGACAGCGCCGTGATGGCGGCGCAGGGACCGGGCAGCGGCACCACCTTGACCCCGGCTTCGCGACAACGGGTGACCAGGTGATAACCGGGGTCGCTGATGAGCGGCGTCCCCGCATCGGAGACCAGGGCCACGCTCTTGCCCTCCTTGATGCGGGCGATCAGCACATCCGCCTTTTGCTGCTCGTTGTGATCGTGCAGGGCAAAGGTCGATACCGAGATCTGGTAGTGGCTGAGCAGGATCCCGGTATGCCGGGTATCCTCGGCGGCCACCAGATCGACGCTGCGCAGCACGTCCAGTGCTCGCTGGGTGATGTCGGCCAGATTGCCGATCGGAGTGGGGACTATATACAGGGTTGGGATGTCACTCATGGGAGCTCCGAGTGTCCCGACAATTGTGTCGCCATATTGGCCCGTTTACACTATGGAGAATTTCAACACTGGTCGGGGAATGAACTTGAACCGGGTTATAAAGCAGCTAAGTGTATCACGACTCTTCGGCATCCTACTCGCGGCAGTCCTGCTCGCCGCCTGTGCGTCGGAGCCCAATCAATCTTCCGGACAACCCGGCATGCCGTCAGCCTTCTCGGATCTGACCAAGAATGCCCAGTGGTATCTGGAGCAGGTGGATCCCGCCAAACCGGCAGAGGCCTTCGTGTGGCAGATGATGGCGGCGCGCAGCTATCTGGCGCTCGGCCAGGCCAAACCGGCTGCCGCCCTGTATCAGCAGTTGCAGAAGCAGGCGAAGAGCCCGGAGCAGCAGGCGCAGTTGCAACTGCTGCAGGCACACCTGCTGCTCGCCCAGGGCAACGCCAACCAGGCGCTGATCCTGCTGGAAGGCAAGCCGGATGTGGTGCTGGATGCCGATACCCAGAAGGACTGGTACCGCCAGCGCGTGGTGCTGCAGCTCGACATCAACAACAAGTTTGGTGCGGCCAAGTCGCTGATCCTGCTGGAACCTTATCTGGCCAAGAATGAGCTGGCCACCAATCACCAGCAGATCTGGTCGCTGCTGAAAAGCATGACCCCCTCCACCCTGCAGGCGCTCGAAGAGGAGCCAGCTCCCGATGTGACCACCGGCTGGCTGCGTCTTGCTGCGCTGGTGAACGAATTCGGGGCACAGCCGAGCCAGCTGGCCCGCCAGCTTGCCGGCTGGAAGCAGAGCTTCCCTAACCACCCTGCCCAGAGCGACATGCCGGCCGGCCTTGGGGATCTCGCTACTACGGACAACGGTTCGCTGCAGCAGATCGCCGTCTTCCTGCCGCTCTCAGGCAACCTGGAAGCCCAGGGCGCCGCCATCCGCAACGGCATGTTGATGTCCTACAAAGAAAATCAGAGCCAGTTCACCCTGAACTTCTATGATACCCAGGGCAAGGCGATGGGGGACCTCTACAAGCAGGCCATTCAGGAAGGGGCCAACATGATCATCGGCCCCCTGCTCAAGGATCAGGTGGAGGAGCTGCTCAAGTCGAGTCCGACCGTGCCGGTGCTGGCGCTCAACGAGCTGGACAAGCCGATCGTCAACGACAATACCTTCTATTTCTCGCTCTCCGCCGCTGCCGATGCGAGCCAGGCGGCCCAGTACCTCTATGGTCAGGGCTACCGCAAGCCGCTGCTGATCGCGGCACAAGGCCGGATTGGCTACAGCAGTATCAAGGCGTTTGAACAGGCCTGGGCCGGCGTCAGCCAGGAGAAGCCCGTGGTTGCCACCTTCGGGGCGCGCAACGAAGTGCAGGGCATGGTCAAGAACGCTCTGAGCGGCCGTTCCACCGCACGAGCCGGGGAGATTGTCCAGTTGTCCGATGCCGCGCCGCGCAGCATCGACGCCGTCTATGTGGTGGCCAACAGCCTGGAGACCCGGATGATCAAGCCCTATGTGGACATCTCGGTCAACCCCATGGGCAGCCTGCCCATCTACAGCAGCTCTCGGGGATACGACGGCGGGACGACCGAGGTAGCATCCGAGCTCAACGGCATGCATATCTCCGACATGCCGCTGCTGCTGGGTGGCTTCGAGACGCAGCGTGAACAGATTGCCCTGCTCTGGCCCCAGACCCAGGGCGACCTGCTGCGCCTGTTCGCCCTCGGCTACGATGCCGTCAGCCTGGCAGGCAACCTGCCGCAAATGCGCAAGGTCAATGCCATGCAGCAACCCGGCATGAGTGGCCAGCTGAGCGTGGATCCCCAGGGCAACATAGTGCGCATGCTGGACTGGGCCACCTACCAGAATGGCAAGCTGGTCAGCGACAGCGCCGCCCCCCAGCTGGAGGATGCGACTCATGAAGAGGCTACTGACACAACTTTACCAGCAGTGGTTGAACCTGTTGCCGTCGGCAGCGACGAGCAAGGGACAACACTTTGAGCAAATAGCGGAACGCTGGTTGCAGGCCCGCGGCCTGCAACCCGTGACCCGCAACTACCGCTGCCGTGGCGGCGAGATCGATCTCATCATGCGCCAGGGGGAGACCCTGGTGTTCGTTGAAGTGAGATATCGTGCCCACGCCACCCATGGCGGTGCAGCCAGCTCGGTCACCCGGCGCAAGCAGCACAAGATCGTGCTGGCCGCGCGCCACTATTTCAAGCAACATGCCATCAATGAGGCCAACCAGGCCTGTCGATTCGATGTGATCGCGTTCGAGGGCGACCAGCCGGACTGGATCCAGAACGCGTTTTAAGAGGACCCCATGACTGATCCCATCAAAGAGAATTACACCGAGAGCATCCAGACCAAGATAGCTGCCGCCGAAGCACTGCCGGATGCCATCCATACGGCAGCCCAGATGCTGACCATCTGCCTGCTCAATGGCCACAAGGTGATGGCATGTGGCAATGGTCCTTCCTCGGCATTGGCACAGCTGTTCATTTCCGAACTGGTGAACTGCTATGAAACGCCTCGCCCCTCCCTGCCCGGTCTCGCCCTGACGCCCGACATGGCGACCATCAGCGCCATCGCCACGGATCACGGTTTCGAAGAGGTCTATGCCAAACAGATACGTGCTCTGGGACAACCAGGCGACATCCTGGTGGTCATCACCACGACAGGCAACAGCCGCAGCCTGATCAAGGCTGCGGAGGCCGCCCTCTCCCGCGACATGACCATCATTGTTCTCGGTGGCGGAGACGGGGGAGAGATCGCCGGTCTGCTGGGCCCCAATGACGTGGAGATCCGCGTTCCTTCCGCTCGCCGTCCTCGTATTCTGGAAGTGAACCTGTTGACCCTGCACTGTCTCTGTGATCTCATCGACCAGACACTTTTCCCGCAACAGGAAGACTGAAACCATGAAGAAGCCTATTCTCGCTCTTGCCCTGCTGACCGGCGCTCTGCTGCTGCAAGGCTGTGCTGCCGTGGTGGTCGGTGGCGCGGCTGGCACCGCCAAGGCGAGCGGCGATCGCCGCACCCTGGGTGCCCAGTGGGACGATCAGACCATAGAGCTGAAAGCCGCCAACCTGTTGGCCGACAACAAGCCCCTGAGCGCCGCCAGCAAGATCAGTGTCTACAGCAACAACGGCCGTGTGCTGCTGGTGGGTCAGACACCCTCTGACGCTTACAAACAGGAAGCGGGTAGAATCGTGAGCCGGATTGAAGGGGTTCGCCATGTCTACAACGAACTGCGCCTTGGCAAACCAGTCAGTATCGGCGTGCGCAGCAATGACACCTGGATCACCTCCAAGGTGCGGGCCGACATGCTGGGCACCAAGAACTTCGACAGCGCCAAGGTGAAGGTTGTCACCGAGAATGGCGAGGTATTCCTCATTGGGCTGGTCACCCGCCAGGAAGGGGATCAGGCCGTGGAAATCGCTCGCCACGTCAGCGGCGTTAAACAGGTGATCAAAGCCTTCGAGTTTGCCCAGAATTGACCATCTGGCAGGATGAAAAAACGCAGCCTTCAGGCTGCGTTTTTTATTTGATGACTTTCAGGGTCGGACGACCGCTCGGGCGCGGTGGTTCCGGCTCGGGGTCAACCGACGTGGGTGTCTGTGCCTGTTCCAGCCAGAGGTCATACCCGGGCTCCGGCGGGAACAGGGTCCCCACTCCGTTCTCCCTGGCATGGATGGCCAGTACGGCCGCCATGGGGATATAGACCTGCTGCGATACGCCACCGAAACGGGCGCTGAAGCTGACAGCGTCATTGTCCATGTGGAACTGGCCCACGGCCCGGGGGGCGATGTTCAGAACAATCTGGCCATCCTGCACGAACTGCATCGGTACCATCACATGGGGAATATTGGCATTGACCACCAGATGGGGAGTCAGATCGTTATCCAGCAACCAGTCAAAAAACGCCCGCAGCAGATACGGGCGACTGGGTGTCATTGTCGGTTCCATGCTCATACGCCGGCACGGATCTCGCGCTCGGCCTCGGTCAGGGAAGCCTGGAAGGATTCACGCTCGAACAGGCGAACCATGTAAGCCTTCAGCTCTTTGGCGCCACGGCCGGTGAAATCGATGCCCAGGCTCGGCAGACGCCACAGCAACGGCGCCATGTAGCAGTCGACCAGACCGAACTCTTCGCTCATGAAGTAGGGCATCTCGCCGAAGATGGGGGCGATGGCCAGCAGGTTGTCGCGCAACTCGGCACGGGCGGCTTCGGTATCGGTGCCCGCCATGATCTTGTCGGCCAGAGAGTACCAGTCCAGCTCGATGCGGTGCATCATCAGACGGCTGTTGCCGCGCGCGACCGGATAAACCGGCATCAGGGGCGGATGCGGGAAACGCTCGTCCAGATACTCCATGATGATGCGCGAGGTGTACAACGCCAGCTCGCGATCCACCAGAGTCGGTACAGTGTTGTACGGGTTCAGCTCGGCCAGCTCATCCGGCAGGTTGGCAGGATCAACCTGGCAGATATCCACGCTAACACCCTTCTCCGCCAGGACAATACGCACCTGATGGCTGAACATATCGTTGGCACCGGAAAACAGCGTCATTACCGAACGCTTATTGGCAGCTACAGCCATTGAACCCTCCCGTCATTAAAAAGCAGAAACGGCAATGAAGCATGTCTGTCTTCATTGCCGTGCGTCATATTACTCCGATCTGGTCGCTTAGTGAACGTCGCGCCAGAATTCCTTCTTCAACAGCACAGTGAAGATGAAGAAGATAGCGATGAATCCGAGTACCCAGAAGCCCATGCGTTCGCGCTCCTGCTGCACCGGCTCAGCCGAGTAGACCAAGAAGTTTACCAGATCCAGTACCGTCTGATCATATTCTTCGTTGTTCATTTCACCGTTGCCGTCAGATTTGATGCTGACGACTTGCTGCATCTCCACGCCATCCAGGGTGTGCGTCTCGAACTCGGCGCGGGGCGTCCCCTGCAACGGCTCCAGCACATGGGGCATACCCACGGACGGGAAGACGGCGTTGTTCACCCCGAATGGACGGGTCTCGTCCACGTAGAAGGAACGCAGATAGGTGTAGATCCAGTCTGCACCACGCACCCGGGCAACCAGGGTCAGATCGGGGGGCGGCGCGCCGAACCAGCGAGCAGCATCCTTCTCGGACATGGCGCTCTTCATCAGATCGCCGATCTTGGCGCCGGTGAAGACCAGGTTCTCCTTCATCAGATCGTCCGGAATGCCGATATCGGCCGCCACCCGGTTATAACGCTGGTACTGGGTGGAGTGACAGCCGGCACAGTAGTTCATGAAGGTGGCGGCCCCCCGTTGCAGGGATGCCTTGTCACTCAGATCGTACTCCGCCTTGTCGAGGGGGAAGCCACCGCCAGAGGCCAACACCAGACCAGGCAGCAGGGCCAGCACTGCAAAAATTATTCTTTTCATTTGAATGTCACCCTCTCCGGCAGCGGCTTGGTGTTCTCATTCTTGCTGTAGAAGAACAACAGGACGAAGAATCCGAAATAACCCAGAGTACAGAGCTGTGCAATCAGCGTCAGGGTCGGGGTTGATGGCAGCACGCCCAGCACCCCCAGAATAATGAAGCAGACCACGAACTGGGCGATGTTCAGCTTGTGCAGGGTGCTGCGGTAACGCACCGAGCGCACCTTGCAACGATCCAGCCAGGGCAACAGGAACAGCACCACGATGGAGAGGCCCATCATGATGACCCCCAGCAGCTTGTCAGGCACCGCACGCAGGATGGCGTAGAAGGGGGTGAAGTACCAGACAGGAGCGATATGCGCCGGTGTCTTCAGGCCATTGGCCACCTCAAAGTTCGGTTTCTCGAGGAAATAGCCCCACATGTCCGGCTTGAAGAAGATGATGGCACAGAAAAAGAACAGAAAACCGGCTACCCCGATCATGTCCTTCACGGTGAAATAGGGGTGGAACGCGACCGCATCCAGTGGCCAGCCGTTCTCGTCCTTGTGCTTCTTGATGTCGATGCCATCGGGGTTGTTGGAGCCCACCTCGTGCAGCGCCAGGATATGCATGGCCACCAGCATCACCAGCACCAGCGGCAGAGCGATGACGTGCAGCGCAAAGAAGCGGTTCAGGGTCGCACCCGAGATGACATAATCCCCCCGGATCCACAGGGTCAGATCGTCACCGATAACGGGGATGGCACCGAACAGCGAGATGATGACCTGGGCCCCCCAGAACGACATCTGTCCCCAGGGCAGCAGGTAACCCATGAAGGCCTCGGCCATCAGCACCAGGAAGATCAGCATGCCGAAGATCCACAGCAGTTCCCGTGGCTTCTGGTAAGAGCCGTAGATCATGCCGCGGAACATGTGCAGGTAAACCACGATGAAGAAGGCGGATGCCCCGGTGGAGTGCATATAACGCAGCAGCCAGCCATAATCCACATCCCGCATGATGTATTCCACGGAAGCGAAGGCACCTTCCGCCGAAGGGTTGTAGTTCATGGTCAGCCAGATGCCGGTGATGATCTGGTTGACCAGCACCAACATGGCAAGCGAGCCGAAGAAGTACCAGAAGTTCAGGTTCTTGGGCGCCGGATACTTGGCCATATGGTCGTTGTACATGGCCGTGAGCGGGAAACGATCATCGATCCAGCCCATGAGTTTGGCAAACATGGTCAGGCCTCCTTGCCATCGGCACCAACCAGAATGGTGGTGTCGCTAAGAAATTGGTATGGCGGAATGACCAGGTTCAGCGGTGCGGGGACGCCCTGGAACACTCGACCAGCCATGTCGAATTTGGAGCCATGGCAGGGGCAGAAGAAGCCGGAAGTTACCCCTTGAACCTGCTCGCCGAAGCTGTCGGGCAAATAGGAAGGGGAGCATCCCAGATGAGTGCAGATGCCAACGGCCACGAAGATTTCCGGTTTGATGGATCTGTAGCCATTGTGGGCATAGTCCGGTTGCTGTGGCTCGTCTGACGCAGGATCCCGCAGCTTGTCATCATGTGCAGCCAGAGCATCCAGCGTCTGCTTGGTGCGCTTCACCACCCAGACCGGTTTACCACGCCACTCGACGCGGATTAGCTGACCCGGCTCCAGCTTGCTGATATCCACTTCAACCGGGGCGCCTGCCGCCTTGGCTTTGGCACTCGGATTCCATGACTTAATAAACGGCACTGCGGTAAAAGCAGCTCCTACACCGCCAACGGCAACCGTTGACCAGGTAAGAAATCTGCGGCGACCGGTATCAACTGGCGCATTGCTCATCCAAAAACTCTCCCATGTGGACTCCGCTCATTCTTATAGTGTCCCTGTTTACTTCTCCTCTCCCTCTGACAACTGCGATGGAAGCGGAGTGGCAATTGACACAGAAAGACCATGGAAATTTTAAAGAAAAGATAACAATTTGACAAGAAAGGGAGTCGATGGGCAAAAACAATAAATACACAATTTTTTGTCTTTTGTGACGTATGCTTAGCATTGTCACATGTGACATTACCAATAAAAAAAGCCTGGCAAATTGCCAGGCTTTTTTGACACTCCTGAGAGTGCGTACCAAAAGCGAATTAACGCTTGGAGTACTGCGGACGCTTACGCGCTTTGTGCAGACCGACTTTCTTACGCTCAACCTTACGGGCATCACGAGTAACAAAGCCAGCTTTACGCAGTTCGGAACGCAGGGTCTCGTCGTACTGCATCAGAGCACGAGTGATACCGTGGCGGATCGCACCAGCTTGACCGGAGATGCCACCACCGTTAACGGTGATGTACAGATCCAGTTTCTCGGTCATCTCGACCAGTTCCAGCGGCTGACGAACTACCATGCGGGCAGTCGGACGGCCGAAGTATTGCTCCAGGGAGCGCTGGTTGATTACGATTTTACCGCTACCCGCTTTGATGAATACGCGAGCAGTGGAGCTTTTGCGACGGCCGGTACCGTAGTATTGATTTTCTGCCATGTTGCCAGTTCCCGTTAGATATCCAGTACTTGAGGTTGCTGAGCAGCATGAGCGTGCTCTGCGCCTGCGTAAACTTTCAGCTTACGGAACATGGCACGGCCCAGCGGACCCTTCGGCAGCATGCCCTTGACGGCAGCTTCGATTACCATTTCCGGCTTACGCTGAATCAGCTTGTCGAAGCTGATGGACTTGATACCACCCGGGAAACCGGAGTGAGCGTGGTACATTTTGTCGGTAAATTTCTTACCGGTTACGTGTACCTTCTCAGCGTTTACAACGATGATGTAGTCACCGGTGTCAACGTGCGGAGTGTACTCGGCTTTGTGCTTACCACGCAGACGAGCAGCGATCTCGGTTGCGATACGACCCAGAGTTTTACCTTCTGCGTCCACAATGTACCAGTCACGTTTTACGGTTTCTGGCTTGGCAACGAAAGTTTTCATTAAGTTAAACCCAATTACCTGTTACAGACCCAATTGCTTATGGGGGCTCTCCCACAAACAACAAACGATGGCCTACCTGTACCCCTTCGAATACAAGTAAAGCTTAAAGTGTTGCTGTCTTATCGACAGCTGTAACGTGGGCCGGGCGATTATAAGTGAAGTTGCCTTAAATATCACCTGCTAATTTCACTGCCATGAAGCTAGCAAATGTCGCCCGGCCCTACCTGCCGCAGATGCCCATCCGACTGGCAGGCGCGGTATTGTGACTAAGGAAGGTGCACTCTGGCAAGGTATTCGTGCGATTGCATCTCCTGAAGCCGTGAAAGGCAACGCTTGAATTCGAAATTCAGCAGGCCTTCGCCATAGAGCCCGGTCATGGGGACCGCCGCCGATATGATGAGCTTTACATGCCGCTCATAAAACTCGTCCACCATGGCGATGAAGCGGCGGGCCGCGTCATCCGTGCCGCTGCCCATGGGTTGCACATTGGCCAGCAGGACAGTGTGGAACTCACGGGCCAGTTCGATGTAGTCGCCCTGGGAGCGTGGAGTACAGCACAGCTGTTCAAACTCCATATAAAGCACCCCTTCCCCTACGCCCAGCGCACTCAGTTGGCGATGGTTGACTTCCAGTGCGGCGGCAGTCACCTGCCCAATCCCGGTCAACTGGCTGAAATAACGATCCAGGTTGCTCCTGGCCTGCTCATCCAGCGGGAAGTGATAGATCTCTGCCTGTTCAAGGGTTCGCAGCCGGTAATCGACACCGCCATCGACATTGATCACCTCGCAGTGACGCTCGATAAGCGCGATGGCAGGCAGGAAGCGAGCACGCTGCAACCCGTTGCGGTAGAGATCCTGAGGGGGAATGTTGGATGTGGCCACCAGCACCACGCCATGGCCAAAGAGTTCCAGGAACAGAGTGCCGAGCAGCATGGCATCCGTGATATCCGAGACGAAAAACTCGTCGAAGCAGATGACGTCGGTCTCGTCGGCCAGCTTGCGGGCGATCAGCTTGAGCGGATCGGACTGACCGGTCAGCCCTCTGAGCTCGTCGTGCACACGGTGCATGAAACGGTGGAAGTGGATGCGCAGTTTGCGCTCCCCCGGCAGGCTCTCAAAAAAAGTATCCATCAGCCAGGTCTTGCCTCTGCCCACACCGCCCCACATATATAACCCCTGGACGGGGTCACGGGTTTTCGGCTTTTGCAGCCAACCCAGCAGGCCACGGGATCTGGTCGGAGTCGGGCTTGCGCACAGATCCTGATAGAGTCGCTCCAGGCGGGCGACTGCCATGGCCTGGGCCGGATCGGCCACAAAGCCGGGGCGCTGCAAATCCTGCTGATATTTTTGCTGCGGGGTCATCCTGTAAACCGCCTCCAAGTCCCTGAATGAGGGACAAAATGGTATCACGCTCTCAGGGGGCACGGTATAGTGCCAACGAGGCGTTGCGGTCCATCCGACCGCTTCAAATTCATCGTGTTAGCTGTAACAAGGAGCTTCTATGACTCTGTTTAACGGGATCCTGCTGGCGATCGCCGCCCTGATCATCGGCGTGCTGATCGGCCGCTTCTCTGTCCGTAGCCGGGATGCCGGACGCCTGGAACAGGAGCTGAAAAAAGCCCACAAGGAGCTGGAAAGCTACCAGGGGCAGATCACCACCCACTTCGCCGACAGCGCCGCCCTGATGGAGCAACTGGCCGAACAGTACCAGACCCTTTATCGCCACATGGCGGAACAGAGCAAGTTCCTGGCCAAGGTACAGGAACCACTGTTCCGCGAACCCGAAGTGGAAGAAACAGGCGATGCCGCCAACAGCGAGGAGCCGGGCCTTCCTCCCCGCGATTACGCCGGTGCGTCCGGCCTGCTCAAGCAACCGGGCTGATCATCAGTTGAACTAATTACGCTTTATCGTGGTCAGACCTTGACGATTGCACTGCAACTTTTTCTGGGAGCTGTTTCTCATATGCGTAAATCTCTTTCTGTATTCAGTGTCTTAGCCCTCAGTGTCGGTATCGCCATGTCCTCAGCACCGGCGCAGGCCGCACTGCCCCTGATGGCGAACAACCAGGAGATGCCGAGCCTGGCCCCCGTCCTCGAGCAGGTGACCCCTGCCGTGGTCAACATCTCCGTCTCTGGCAAGAAGATCACCCGCCAGCGCCTGCCGGAACAATTCCGCTTCTTCTTCGGCCCCAACATGCCTGACGAGCAGGTGAGCGAGCAGCCCTTCCAGGCGCTTGGTTCCGGCGTCATCATCAATGCCAAGAAAGGCTACGTGATCACCAACGCCCACGTGGTCCACGAGGCGGACGAGATCAAGGTCAACCTGAAAGATGGCCGTGAGTATGCGGCCAAGAAAATAGGGGAAGACAAACAGTCGGATATCGCCCTGCTGCAAATCAAGGCCGAGGATCTGGTGCAGATCAAGTTCGCCGACTCCGACGAGCTGAGAGTCGGTGACTACGCGCTGGCCATCGGCAACCCGTTCGGCCTGGGCCAGACCGTCACCTCCGGCATTGTCAGCGCCCTGGGTCGCAGCGGCCTCAACATCGAAAATCTGGAGAACTTCATCCAGACCGATGCGGCCATCAACTCCGGCAACTCGGGCGGCGCCCTGCTCAACCTGCGCGGGGAGCTGATCGGCATCAACACCGCCATCCTGGGCCCGAACGGCGGCAACATCGGCATCGGCTTTGCCATCCCGTCCAACATGGTGCGCGATCTCTCCGAGCAGATCGTGAAATACGGCGAAGTACGCCGTGGCCAGCTGGGGATCACCGGCACCGAGCTCACCAGCGAAATCGCCAAGACCTTCGGCTACAACAAGAAGGACGGTGCCTTCGTCAACCAGGTCATGCCTGACTCCGCCGCCGCCAAGGCAGGCATCAAGGCAGGTGACATCATCATCAGCATCGATGGCAAGCCCATCCGCTCCTTCGGCGAGCTGCGTGCCAAAATCGCCACCATGGGGGCCGACAAGCAGGTCTCGCTCGGCCTCATTCGTGACGGCAAGGAGCAGAGCGTCAAGGTCACCCTGAAGAAAGCGGATGACAGCGAGATCCTGGCCAGCGCCCTGCATCCGGCACTGGAAGGGGCCAAGCTGAGCACCATCACGGACCCCGTGACCGGCGTGGCCGTCTCCGACATCGATCCCCGCTCACCGGCAGCCGCCTCCGGCCTGCAGAAGGGTGACATCATCATCGGAGTCAACCGCCAGCGCATCAACTCCATGGGAGAACTGACCAAGGTGTTGAAAAACAAGCCGGAAGTCCTGGCGCTGAACATCCAGCGCGGTGACTCCTCGCTCTATTTGGTGATCCGTTAAGCCCCTCACACCCGCGGCAACCGCCGCGGGTGATTTTTATCCATCGATAATGTTATTCTCTGCCCGCAGCCTGCACGGACGAGAAAGACATGAAAATCCCACCTCTGATCAGCTACTTGGGCAAGTCCGTCGGCTTTGGCCTCGCCATGGCTGCGCTTTTGTTGCTGGTGTTCCCCAATTTTCGTGGCGGCCCCCCCCTGCCAGGCCTCATCACCAATGCCCGCGAGCTGAGCTTCTCCTACGCGGCCCATCGTGCCGGCCCTGCCGTCGTCAACATCTACACCCGCAGCTTCGCCGGCAATCGCGGTGAAAAAGCCGAACTCAGACCCCAGGGGCTGGGCTCCGGCGTCATCATGAACCAGCGCGGTCACGTGCTCACCAACTATCACGTCATCGCCGATGCGGACCAGATCATCGTCGCCCTGCAAGATGGCCGGGTGTTCAGTGCAGAGCTGGTCGGCACCGACAAACTGACCGATCTGGCGGTGCTCTACATCGAATCGGACAACCTGCCGGTGATCCCGCAGGACCCGGATCGTCTGCCGGACGTGGGAGACGTGGTGCTCGCCATCGGCAACCCCTACAACGTCGGCCAGACCATCACCCAGGGCATCATCAGCGCCACCGGGCGTATCGGCCTCTCCAGCATGGGGCCGGACAGCAACGGCCGGCAGGATCTGCTGCAGACCGATGCCGCCATCAACGAGGGCAACTCCGGAGGCGCCCTGGTCAATGGCCGTGGCGATCTGGTGGGTATCAATACCGCCGCCTACCACCTCAACGGCAATCAGGAGAGCTACGGCATCAGTTTTGCCATCCCCTACAAGCTGGCCAAGCGCATCATGGACGAGCTGATCGCCAACGGTCGGGTCATCCGCGGCTACCTCGGCATCTCCAGCGTCGAGATCAATCCCATCGTCGCGCGCATGCTGAACCTGGGGGACTTGCAGGGGTTGGTGGTGGAGAGCCTGGATCCCAATGGCCCAGCCACCAAGGCCGGTCTCAAACGTGGGGATGTGCTGCTCAAGATCAACGGAGAGGCCATCACCGGCGTGCGTCCCGTCATGGACAAGATCGTCGAGAGCCGCCCGGGCACCAAGCTCACCATCTCGGTGATCCGCAACGGCAAGCCGCTGGACGTCGATGTCATCATCGAAGAGGACCTGCGCTACCAGAATCAGCCCCTGCCGACCAGCAGTGCGGCACCCGCCACCTGAGAGGCGGATCCTCGCAGGGCCCGACAGGGCCCTTTTTCGTGCCCGCTTTCCTCCGGCCCCGCTTGTGCGTGAGACAGCTCACATATTGCGCCAATAAACGATCGGGCGAAGGCGACGTCAAAACGCGCCACCGATCACACTCCCTTGCCGCCAGTCCGCTCCTTTCCTCTTCTTGATCGCCAAAAGGGCTTCTTTTGATGCCTTTCCCTCCGGATTTCCACTTCGAATCGGAAAAAACCTGCCTCCTCCCGCACTCTCCTCCGCTTTATGGTGATCCCATCCTTTCTGCCAGCCTGGAGAGCAGACCTTGAACACCGACACCCATGACGCCCCCCTGACCCCGGACAGCCCGGCACTGCTGCGCAAGACCGACCTGACCCTGGCCCGCATTCACAACCTGCTGGCGGATCAGGGCATATGCCCCAACGACGTGCAGCAACAGATGCTGGCCTCCCACGTCAAGGCCATGGTGTGGCGCTCCTACAGCGGGGAATCCCTGCCGGAGGTCGACCTCAGCCTGTTCGAGGAGATCTCCCCCCTCTCCCTGCGCCTGGCAGAGCAGGTCGTCGCCTGGCTCGACCGCCTCGCCTACGAGGAGGCGCACCTCTTGTCCGTCCATTTTGAAGTGGCCAAAGAAAACGAACTCAGTTCAGTAAAAGAAGAACGCTAAATGACTGCCATCAAACTCGTGATTGGAGATCGTCTCGGCAAGGGTCAGAAAGTGGGGGCAGGCGCAGAAGCCGCCGGCGCCACCGTGACCGTCATCCCCGGCATGGCCGCCGACATGAAGCTCGGTGATGTGATGAACAAGGAGCAGGCCGACCTTGGCATCTCCTTCTGCGGCAGCGGTGGCGCGGGCGCCATCACGGCCCAGACCAAGTACGGCTACAAGTGCCGCTACGGCATGCGATCCATCGAAGAGGGTGTCACCGCCATCAACGAGGGGTGCGTGGTACTGGGCTTCGGCTTCATGGACAAGGAAGAGCTGGGCCAGAAGCTGATCGAAGCCTTCGCCAAGAAACACGGACGCGCCTGATGAAAGAGCACTTCACCACCCGGATCACGGTCAACGGCAAGGGGGCGACTCGCCAGCAGGCGTTCGCCGCCGCCCTCAGCCAGGTGCAACCCAGCCTGCTCAAGGAGAGCCCCAAGGTGATGCTGCGCATCGAACCCCTCGAGGTCGAGGTGATCGAGGCCGAGGAGTCGGTACGGGTGGAGAAGTTCCTGTTCTTCTTCCTGCCACGCCAGCGCCACGAGTTCCGGGTCCGGCTGGCGATCACCGTCAAGGTCACCAGCCTGGATGTCGACAAGGTGGATTTCACCCGGGCCTGACCCCACAACCAAAAGGACAAGTTGGATGTTTCTAATCATTTTGATGAAGTCACTCATCATCGGCGGCCTGGTAGGCGTCGGGGTGGGGGCTGGCGCGGCGCGGATGTTCCACGCCCCGACCGTGCAGGGGATGGGCGCGTTCCGTACCCTGGGCGAGCTCAACTCCTGCGAAGGGGACCCCGCCTCCCACTTCTCGTTCGGTCTGGGCTTCTTCTTCAACGCCTGGGCCTCCACGGTCGCGGCCGGCGCCTTCACCCAGGACGTGGATCACCGCATCCTGCCGAACTGGGGTGCAGCGGCCCTGATGATCAAGAACCGGGATCTCGCCACCACCCTCCATGATCCCAAAAAGATGGCCATCGCCTGCGGCATCATTGGTGCCATCGTGGTCGCCTTCCTCAACAGCACGGCCGCCGCCGTACCTGCCGCCCTGCAGGTGACCGCGGTCAAGGTGCTGGTGCCCGCCGCCAACCTGCTGGTCAACACCGTCATGCCGGTGATCTTCTGGCTGGCCGCCATCGAGGCAGGCAAGAAGTCCGGCTTCTGGGCCACCATCTTCGGCGGTCTGGCCCAGCTCATCATGGGCAACGCGGTACCAGGTCTGGTGCTTGGCATCCTGATCGGCAAGGGGGTGGAAGAGAGCGGCTGGAACCACGTCACCAAGGTGATGATGAGTGCCATCGTCCTGCTGTTCGTGCTGAGCGGCTTCTTCCGCGGCTTTGACATGAAACTCATTGAATCCTTCCACCTGGGCGTTCCCCTGTGGCTGGAAAACGTCCATAACCTCATGAGCGGCAAATAAGGAAGCACACCATGGATGAGAAACTGAGAAACAACTTCTGGTATGCCGACTGGTCCTTCCCCATCTTTGTCGGTCTGCTCTCTTCCGGCGTCTTCGCCGGTACCCACATGTTCTACCTCTACGGGGTCGGCGCCTTCAACGAGGTGGCCTTCGTTGCCATGCTCAAGGCCGGTATGGACACGGGGGCCTATGGTGCAGTCGCCGCCTTCGGTGCCAGCTTCCTGTTCGCCCGCATCATCGAGGGCTCCCTGGTGGGCATCCTCGACATCGGCGGCGCCATCCAGACCGGAGTCGGCCTCGGGGTGCCCGCCCTGCTGCTGGGGGCCGGCATCATCTATCCGGTGGAAAACTTCACCGCTTCCCTGATCACCGGTATGGGGATTGGGATGGCCATCGGCTACGTGATCATCCTGGCGCGCAAGTTCACCATCAACCAGAGCAACTCCACCTACGGCGCAGACGTCATGATGGGGGCTGGCAACAGCTCGGGCCGCTTCCTCGGTCCCCTCATCATCCTCTCCGCCATGGGCGCCTCCATTCCCATCGGGATAGGCTCCCTGCTGGGTGCGTTGCTGTTCTACATCTGGGAAAAGCCCATCACGGGCGGCGCCATCCTGGGGGCCATGCTGTTCGGGACCTTCTTCCCCATCGCCCTAGCTTAATCCAAGGCCGTCTCTTGGACGGCATTCAAGAACCTGTTTGCGCTCTGTCGCGAGAGGTCGTCAGCAAGGTGAAGAGCAGCGCAGGGGCCGGAGCGTATGGATAGACGTGAGAACTCCTGGTTACAAATACGCGAGCAGCACATGAGCCTTGGAAGCGCCCTCGCAGTAAGAGCGCAAGCAGGTTACAAGAGGGATATCAGCATGTACGACATGATCATCAGGGCGGGACGCCTGGGAAGCGGGCAGCTCGTCGACGTCGCCATCAAGCATGGCAAGATAGCGGCGCTGGGTTCGCTGCCAGAAAGCTCGGAGGCGAAGCAAACCCTCACTCTGGGCGGGCAGGTCCATGTGAGCGCCGGCTGGATTGACGGCCACACCCACTGCTACCCCGACTCCCCCCTCTATCACGATGAGCCGGACAAGGTGGGCGTGGAATCCGGCGTCACCACCGTCATCGACGCCGGCAGTACCGGGGCCGACGACGTGGACGACTTCCAGCGTCTCGCCGCCGGCTGCAAGACCCGGGTGCACGCCCTGCTCAACATCTCCCGCATCGGCCTGCTGCGCCAGAACGAGCTGGCGGATCCGGCAGACATCGATCCCGCCCTCGCCCAGGCGGCCATCCGGCGCCATCCCGGCTTCATCGTCGGCATCAAGGCGCGCATGAGCGGCAGCGTGGTGGGTGAAAGCGGTCTGCAACCCCTGCGCATGGCCAAGCAGATCCAGCAGGCCAATGGCAACCTGCCACTGATGGTGCACGTGGGCAACACGCCGCCGGATCTGGACGAGATCGTCGCCCTGCTGGGGAAGGGCGATCTGCTGACCCACTGCTTCAACGGCAAGCCCAACCGCATCCTGACCCCGGCGGGTGAACTGCGCCAGGCGGTACGCGAAGCGATGCGGCGGGGACTCTTGCTCGACATCGGCCACGGCGGCGCCAGCTTCAGCTTCGAAGTGGCGGAGCTGGCCATTGCCCAGGGCATCCTGCCCCACACCATCAGTTCAGACATCTACTGCAAGAACCGCATCAAGGGGCCCGTCTACAGCCTTGCCCACGTGATGTCGAAGTTCTTCGCCATCGGCATGACCCTGGAGCAGGTGCTCGCCTGCGTCACTCACCAGGCCGCCGATGCCCTGCGCCTGCCCGGCAAGGGGCGACTCGAGGTTGGCGCCGATGCAGACATCACCCTGTTCGAGGTGAGCTGCGGCCCCACTCTCTTTACCGATACCGAGGCCGGCGCCCGCAACGGTGACCGGCAACTGCTCCCTCTCGCCGCCCTGGTGGGCGGCGAACTGGTTCTGACTCACTACGGGAAATCACACCATGCCTTCTGTGTATGAGAAATACCGGCTCAAACCGGTGATCAACGCCTCCGGGCGCATGACCATCCTCGGCGTATCCACCCCCGAGCAAGAGGTGGTCGATGCGGTCAACTTCGGCCTCGGCCACTACTTCGAGGTGAAGGATCTGGTCAACAAGACCGGCGCCTACCTGGCCGATCTGCTGGGCGTTGAAGATGCGGTGGTGGTCTCCTGCGCCAGCGCCGGCATCGCCCAGTCGGTGGCCGCCGTGATAGTGCGCGGCGACCCCTATCGCCTCGAGCAGTTGCATGCTCATGCCCACGACGTGCCGAGCGACATCGTGCTGCCCAAGGGCCACAACGTGAACTTTGGTGCCCCCGTCGGCACCATGGTCAACCTGGGGGGCGGCAGGGTGGTGGAGGCAGGCTACGCCAACGAGTGCTCATCCGCCCAGCTGGCCGCCGCCATCAATGCCAATACTGCCGCCATCTTCTACATCAAGTCCCACCACTGCGTGCAGAAGAGCATTCTGTCGGTGGCCGAGGCGGCCGAGGTGGCCAAGGCCCACGGGATCCCGCTCATCGTCGATGCAGCGGCCGAAGAGGATCTGCGTCTCTACTACAACCAGGGTGCGGATCTGGTCATCTACAGCGGCGCCAAGGCCATCGAAGGGCCCACCAGCGGCCTGGTGCTCGGCAGACGTCAGTATGTGGAGTGGGTCAAGCAGCAGGCTGGCGGCATAGGCCGTGCCATGAAGGTGGGCAAGGAGGGGATCCTCGGCCTGACCCACGCCATCGAGCGCTACCTGGCCAAAGAGAAGGAGAGCGGCACCGCCATGGTCGCCAAGATGACCCCCTTCATCGAGCGCCTCAACCAGCTGCCCGGCGTCACCGCCAAGGTGGTGTGGGACAGCGCGGGGCGCGACATCGCCCGCACCGACATCGCCTTTGACCACCAGCAGATCGGCATGACCACGGTGGAAGTGGTCTCCCGTCTGCAACAGGGTACCCCCGCCATCTACTGCCGCGGCTACAAGGCCAACGAGGGGCACATCGAGGTAGACGTGCGCAGCGTCACCCTGCCCCAGCTCGACCAGATCCACTCCGCCATTGCCCACCTCGTTCAGGAGAACAACTGATGTCTCTTACCCCCAATTACTACCGCGATCGGGTCTGCCTCAACGTGCTGGCAGGTTCCAAAGAGAATGCCGTCGACATTTATGAGGCTGCCGAGGGTCATGTGCTGGTCGGCGTGCTCTCCAAGAACTACCCGGACATTCCCTCTGCCGTCGCCGACATGCAGGCCTACGCCAAGCTTATCGATAACGCCCTCTCCATCGGGCTGGGAGCCGGTGATCCGCGCCAGTCCGCCATGGTGGCCGAGCTGGCCCGCCAGCTGCAGCCCCAGCACGTCAATCAGGTGTTCACCGGGGTCGGGGCAAGCCGGGCGCTGCTCGGTCAAGCTGACACCCTCGTCAATGGCCTTGTCTCCCCCACCGGCACCCCCGGCATGGTGAAGATCTCCACCGGCCCCCTCAGTAGTCAGCAGCCCGATGGCATCGTCCCCATCGATACCGCCATTGCCCTGCTCAAGGACATGGGCGGCAGCTCGGTCAAGTTCTTCCCCATGGGGGGACTCGCCTGCCGCGCCGAGTATCAGGCAGTGGCCGAGGCCTGTGCCCGCCACGGTTTCTGGCTGGAGCCCACCGGCGGTATCGATCTTGAGAACTTCGAGGAGATAGTGCGGATCGCGCTGGAGGCAGGAGTCGAGAAGGTGATCCCCCATGTCTACAGCTCCATCATCGACAGCGAGAGCGGCCAGACCCGGCCGGAGGATGTGCGTACCCTCCTCGCCATGGTGAAGGCACTGCTGGCATAGCAACCCCACAGGCACCGGTCCGATCACTGGGCGGTGCCTGGCTTGTTAATGACACCCTTGTTAACATCGGCCCACCATCCGCGACAGGAGTCCCCACCCCCTCATGACCAAGCTGCCCCACCCCAGACTCCAGCAACTGCTCGCCCTGCTTCACGCCGAGCCCCTGCCACAGGAGGAGCTGGCCCGCCGTCTCAATGTTTCCACCCGCACGGTGCGTACCGACGTGGCGACCCTGAACGAGCTCATCGCCACCCGGGGCGCCCACCTGATCCATCAGCGGGGCAGCGGTTACCAGCTCAAGATCTACAATCAGGGGCTGTTCGATGCGCTGCTGGCCGCCCAGGGGCAGGAGAGCCCCCTGCCTCGCACCAGCCGCGAGCGGGTGCTGCACCTCCAGGTCTTGCTGCTGACGGCGGAACAGGGGATCAAGCTCGACGAGCTGGCGGACACCTGGTATCTGAGCCGGGCGGCTTTGCAAGGGGACATGACGGAGGTGCGGGAGCGGCTCGCCCACTTCGGGCTCACCATCGACAGCAAACCCAGGGTGGGGATGCGCATTGCGGGAAGCGAGATGGCGATCCGCGCCTGCCTCACCCAACTGCTCTGCCAGGAGCTGCTGCACCAGCATCCGCTCCAGAGCCTGTTGCCCACCCTCTGCCCCAGCAAGACGCTGGAGGTAGTGGGCAACCACATTCACGAGCAACTCGGTCGCCATCAGCTACGCCTGGCCGACGAGAGCCTGCAGCAAGTCACCGTCTACTGTGCCGTCGCCCTGCTTCGCCAGGCGTCTGGCCACGAGTTGCGCCAGTTTGCCAGCGACGACATCACCCCGCCCCTGGCAGTGGTGGCCCGCGACATCTATGCCGAGCTGCCGACCCTGACTTCACCGGTGCAGGAAGAGATCGCCTGTCTCGCCATCCAGATCCAGGCTCGCCTCACTGCAGAGACGCCCCTGCTCAGCCCGGCCATGGCGGCCGAGAGCGAGCAACTGACTGCACACCTGCTGGGTTACATCCACCAGCACTACCCCTATGACCTGCGCGGCGACCCGCAATTGCGAGCCGACCTGCAGACCCACATCGGCGCCATGCTGCTGCGGGTCAAATACCAGATTGGCAGCCACAATCCCCTGGCGGATCACATCAAGCAGTATTACCCCCTCGCCTACGACATCACCCTGGCGGCCATCTCTGAGTGGATCAGGCAGACCCCCTACCGATTGACCCACCACGAGATCGGCTACCTGGTGATCCACATCGGGGTCGGCCTGGAGCGCCACTACGACATCGGTTACACCCGGCGCCCCCAGGCGCTGCTGCTGTGCGATGCGGGCAACGCCACCTTCCGGGTGCTGGAAGCACGCATCCGGCGGGAATACCCCCAACTGCAGCTGACCACGCTGGAGTCGGTGCGGGACTATGAAGGACTGGTGCGAGTCGAGCAGGATTTCGTCATCAGCACCCTCAAGGTGAGCGAGAAGAATGCTCCCGTGGTGCAGGTCTCCCCCTTCCCGACCCAATACCAGCTGGAGCAGCTCGGCAAGCTGGTGCTGGTCGATCGCACCCGTCCCTATCTGCTCGACAAGTATTTCGATGCCGACCACTTCATGGTGCTTGATGAACCCATCAGCCAGGGGGTGCTGTTTGATCGCATCTGCAGTCAGCTTGAGGCGAAGGATCTGGTGCAGAGCGGATTCCGGGGATCCTTGCAGGAGCGGGAGCGGATCGTCTCCACCCTGCTGGGGGACGGCATCGCTCTGCCCCACTCCCTCGGCCTGCTGGCGCGCCGCACCCTGGTCTATACCGTGCTGGCCCCCCAGGGGATCGACTGGGGCAACGGCGAGAGCGCTACCCTCATCTTCGTGCTGGCCATCGCCAAGGCGGATTATGAGGAAGCCATGGGACTTTATGATCTGTTTCTGGCACTGATGAACGAAAAAGCCAGCAGAAGTCTGCTGGCTTGTCGAGATTTTGCCGCTTTCAAGGCGCTGGCTCGCAGCGCACCTTGAGCACGCCGAGGCGTATTACTCCTCATTGAAGCCCGAGGTGAACAGCGCCACCACGGCGGCCAGGGCCTCCACCTCTTCGGGGCCCTCCACCTGCACCTCCACCTGTTTGCCCTGGGCGGAGTCCAACATCAGCAGGCCGATCACGCTGTCCGCGTCGGCCTCGACCCCCTCCTCGTTGCGCAGCAGCACGTGGGCATCGAACCCCTGCACCAGCTCGAACAGCATCATGGCCGGTCGGGCGTGAATGCCTAACTTGTTTTTGACTTCTACCGAGGCGGAAACGGTCATCTGAGCATCCTGTGGATCTGTCAGGCGGGGTTTGAACGCTTGTCCAACGTGCGATGGCGGATCTGCACGTTCTTGCCAAGCAACCGGAATGCGCTGGCCAGCCGCTCGGCGATGAACACCGAGCGGTGTTGTCCGCCGGTACAGCCAATCCCGACGGTCACATAGCTGCGATTGTTGCGCTCCAGGTGGGGCAACCAGGTCCCCAGCATATTCTCGATCTGCTGGATGAACAGCATGACATCCGGCTGGCTGGAGAGGTAGTTGGCCACGGGCTCATCCTTGCCGGTGAAGGGCTTGAGCTCCGGGATCCAGTGCGGGTTGGGCAGGAAACGGGCGTCGAACACGAAGTCCGCATCCTTGGGAATGCCGTACTTGAAACCGAATGACTCGAACACCAGCACCAGCTCGTTCTCTTTCTTGCCGAGCACCCGGGTTTTGATGAGCTCGCTGAGATCGTGGATGCTGAGGTTGGTGGTGTCGATGCGCAGGTCGGCGGTCGAGGAGAGCGGTGCCAGCAGGTGGGTCTCTTCCCGGATCGCCTCGTCCAGCGAAAGCTTGTTGCGGGACAGAGGATGCAGACGACGGCTCTCACCGTAGCGTTTGAGCAGTGTCGCGTTGTCCGCATCGAAGAAGAAGCTCGAAAACTTGACTCGCCCCTCGTTGCGCACCTGGCTCAGCAGGTTCTCCAGCCTGTCTGCCTGGGCAGGCAGGTTGCGCACGTCGATGCTGACAGCCAGCTTGTCATACTGGCTCTCCACCGACACGATCAACTGGGGCAGCAGGTTGACCGGCAGGTTGTCCACGCAGTAGTACCCGAGATCCTCGAGCACCCTCAGGGCCACCGTCTTGCCGGAGCCCGAACGACCGCTTACTACTATTAACTGCATCTTGTCCCCTCACGCCAACGTGGCTGTGTCAGACCCGGCCTCAGGCCGACGTCATGATCTGATAGAGTTCTTCGTCGCTGGTCGCCTGGCGCAGCTGGCGGCAGACGGCCTTGTCACCCAGTTTGGATGCCATCAGGGAAAGAGTCTTGAGGTGCTGCTTGCACTCGCTTTCCGGCACCAGCAATGCAAAGAGCAGGTCAACCGGTTGATTGTCGATAGAATCGAAAGGGATGGGCTCGGAGAAGGTCATCAACACGGCGGTCGGCGCGAAGGCGTCGTCAATCCGGCCGTGGGGGATGGCGATACCGGCTCCGATCCCGGTACTACCCATCTTTTCTCGCGCCAGCAGGCTTTCAAACAGGACCTGGCGGGAAGCGCCAAGGCGCTCTGCGGCCAGTTCACTGATGATCTCGAGCGCGCGTTTCTTGCTGGTACAAGGGACCGCACTCTTGGTGCAGTCCCGACTCAGTATGTGTTCAAGTTGCATAGTTATTTTTGATTTAACTTATCTTTGTGCTTGATGATCTGCCGATCCAGTTTATCCAGCAGGGTATCAATCGCCGCATACATGTCGGCATGCTGCGAATTGGCGAACACCTCTCCCCCGCTGACATGCAGCTTGGCTTCGGCGATCTGGTTCAGTTTTTCGACGCTCAACACCACGTGTACGTTGTTGATATGGTCAAAGTGACGCTCGAGTTTGGCAAATTTGTTGTTCACATAATCACGCAGAGCTTCGGTAATCTCGACATGGTGTCCGGTCAGGTTAATTTGCATAACGTCTTCCTTTTGTTTGCCTAAACCAGGCGTTTGCGCTGATTGGATGGCGGGATCAACAAGGATTCACGGTACTTTGCGATCGTGCGTCTCGCCACCATAATACCCTGTTCGGCCAGCAAATCCGCGATCTTGCTATCACTAAGCGGCTTGGCGGGGTTTTCCGCCGTCACCAGCTTCTTGATCAGGGCGCGAATAGCGGTCGATGAGCACTCTCCTCCTCCCTCCGTATTGACGTGACTGGAGAAAAAAAACTTCAGTTCAAAAATGCCGCGGGGCGTATGCATGTACTTCTGGGTCGTGACCCGTGAAATGGTCGACTCATGCATCTCCACCGCTTCCGCGATGTCGTTGAGTACCATGGGTTTCATGGCCTCTTCGCCGTACTCGAAAAAGCCCTGCTGCTGCTCGACGATGCAGCTGGCCACCTTGAGCAGGGTGTCGTTACGACTCTCCAGGCTCTTGATGAACCACTTGGCCTCCTGCAAATGAGAACGGATGAACTGGGTATCCGTGCTGCTGCGGGCATTGCGCGCCATGGCCGCATAGGCCTCGTTGACACGGATGCGCGGAGCAGAATCCGGATTGAGTTCAACCACCCACTTGTTACCCTTCTTGACCACGGACACATCCGGGATCACGTACTGGGATTCACTCTGGATGATGCCGTTGCCGGGTCTGGGCTCCAGTTGCTGGATGAGATCCAGCACCTCCTTGAGATCGCTCTCCTTGAGGCGGGTCTTGCGAGCCAGGGTGCGGTAGTCGCGATTGCCGAGCAGGTCCATGTGTTCGCGGATCACCTCTCTGGCTTCGTCGAGCCAGGGCAGGTCCGGCGAATACTGGCCGAGCTGGATCAGCAGACACTCTTGCACCGAACGGGCGGCGATGCCGACCGGATCGAAATGCTGCACCCGCTTGAGCACGGCTTCGATCTCATCCAGTTCGACTTCTACCTCCTCGCTGCTGACTGCAGCCTGAATATCCTCGAGGGTGGCAGTCAGATACCCGGATTCGTCGATGGCATCGATGATGGCAAGGGCGATGGCAGCATCCACATCACTGAACGGGGTGAGCCGCATCTGCCACAGCAGGTAGTCCTGCAGGTTCTCGGTTGTCTCCCCCTGATAGACGCTGTCTTCCCCGTCATGGATGGGGCCTGCGCTCTGGGCCGTACCGGCCGAGTAGACCTCGTCCCAGGTGGTGTCCACCGGCAGTTCATCCGGCATGCTCTCCTGGGCCATGGCATCGCTGGAGTCGAGTTGACTGGCATCCTGTGTCTCTGTCTGACTGGTTTCCTGCGCCTCGTTCTCCTCTTGCTCCAGCAAGGGGTTGTTGTCGAGCGCTTGCTGAATTTCCTGCTGGAGTTCCAGGGTGGAGAGCTGGAGCAGACGAATCGCTTGTTGTAATTGTGGCGTCATGGTCAGGGACTGACCGAGACGCAACTGTAATGTCGGCTTCATCTACGTCGGGATATCCTTATGTTCAGCGAGGCAGTCACCTAACAAAAATGAGGGGTGCCCCCTTACTATAGACTGAATTGATCGCCCAAATAGACGCGCTTGACCTGCTCATCGGCGAGGATATCGGCCGGCGCGCCCTCGGCAATCATCTTGCCGTGGCTGACGATGTAGGCCTTCTCGCACACATCCAGCGTCTCTCTGACGTTGTGGTCCGTTATCAGCACACCCAACCCGCGTTCTTTCAGATGCTGGATGATCTTTTTGATATCGATGACTGAAATAGGATCAACACCTGCGAAGGGCTCATCGAGCAGAATGAATCTCGGCTCTGCCGCCAGCGCCCGGGCGATTTCCACCCGGCGCCGCTCCCCACCCGAGAGGCTCTGGCCCAGGCTGTCACGGATATGGGTGATATTGAACTCTTCCAGCAACTGTTCGACCTTATCCTCCCGCTCTTCGCGGCTCAACCCCTTGCGGGTCTGCATGACCCCCATCAAGTTGTCGAACACCGACAGGCGCCGGAAGATGGAGGCCTCCTGGGGCAGATAGCCGATGCCATTGCGGGCACGGATATGCATGGGCTGCAGGCTGATGTCCTGCTCGTCGATGGTGATGAGGCCGGCATCCCGCTGCACCAGGCCCACGATCATGTAGAAGGAGGTCGTCTTGCCCGCGCCGTTCGGGCCGAGCAGGCCCACGATCTGGCCCGTTCCCACCTCCAGGCTCACATCGCTGACCACCATGCGGCGCTTGTAGCTCTTTTGCAGACCCGTTGCTTTTAACACTGCCATGGCTGTTGTTTCCTACTTCTTCTGATCGGCGGGTTTGTCAAAGTTCTCCACCTGATCCGGCAGGAACACCGTCTTGACGCGCTGGGTGGGCCCCTTGCTCTCGGCAATCATCTTCTGCTTGACGATGTCGTAGCGAATGAGATCGCCGGTCACCTGGCTGTCTTCCTGCTTGAGCTGGCCATTGCCGGTGATGGTCACCAGCCGGTTCTTAAGCTCGTAGCGGATGCTGTTGCCATGGGCATTGACCGGTTTGCCGTTGTCCAGCACCTGGAAGAAGGTGGCTGGGTTGCCATACGCGGTCATGACCTCGGCGCCCTTGTCGCCGGAGCGGATCACCACCACCTTGTCGGCCTTAATCTTGATGGTGCCCTGGGTGATGATGACATCCTCGCTGAAGGTGATGCGGTTGTCCTGCATCTCGGCCACCTGCTTGACCGCATCCACATAGACCTTCTCGGCGAAGTCGGACTCTTTGGCATTCAGGGAACCGCACAGCAACAGGGCCGTGAGGGCCAGATTAACGTTTTTCATTGAAATAAGTGGCATGGCCTTTATCCAGTAACTCGAAATATTTACGTTCCAGGTGACCCTTGAGGCCAACGCCCTCGGTCTGGAACTCCTGGCCCACAATGCTGATGTGCTGGTTGCTTCTCATCCCCTGCGTCACCAGATCCAGCTCCAGATAGGAGGTATCCAGCGTGGAGATGAAGGAAGCGGGCAGCAGACCGTCCAGATGCACCTTGTCACGGAGGATCACATTGTCATCGGTGTTGAGCACCCCGGTTTCGGCCGTCAGCTTCCATTCGGCCGCGCCCTTGTCATCGAACATGTAGACCACCGGCTTGATGAAAGTGGCCTGCTCGAGCACCTGGTAGTACTCCGCATATTCGGATTCCAGCCGTTCGGTGCGCTTGCCCTGCTCATTGAAGCGGGTCGTCACCAACTCTCTGGCGGTGAAGTCCGGTTGAAAATTTTCCGTCTTGGTGGTCGGCTCGGGGACCAGCTCGATCTCCCCCAGCTGCCAGGCCGCCAGCGCAGCCAGAAACAGCAGGCCGAACAGCACAGTCTGTTTGTTCATCGCGACGCCTCGGGTTGATAGTCAGCCAATCCCTGGGCCTGCAAGATCAGGTCGCACACCTCGCGCACGGCCCCGACGCCACCGCCAAGCCGCGTCACCAGATCCGCCTTCGCCAGCACAAGCGGATGGGCGTCGGCAACGGCGATACCCAGGCCGCAAGCCTGCATCACCGGCAGATCGATGGTGTCATCTCCCATATAGGCGGCTTGCGATGCATCCAGCCCGAGCTTGGTCAACAAGGCCTCGAAGTGGGGCAGCTTTTTGTCTGCACCCTGCACCAGGTGCTGGACTCCCAGACTCTTCATGCGATCGCTGACGATGCGGGAGTTTCGCCCCGTGATGATGGCAATCTCGATGCCTGCATTGAGCAGGGCACGCATGCCGGCACCGTCACGGGTGCAGAAAGTCTTCAGCTCTTCGCCGTTATTGCCCATATAGATGAAGCCGTTGGAGAGCACCCCATCCACATCGCACACCAGCAGGCGGATCTGCGCCGCCTTATCGTACTGGCTGCGCGTCACCGGACCATAGAGGGTCGGTACGTCTTGCATCAAATTACTCCGGCTTTCAGCAGGTCATGCATGTTGAAGGCACCCAGCGGGTGTCTCTCCCCATCCACGACCAACAACCCGTTGATTTTCCTGGTTTCCATCAGCTTGACGGCCTCGGCAGCCATCATCTCAGGCCCTACGGTAACACAGTTCACCGTCATGACGCGGCTGATGGGGGTGTGATGGATGTCCACCTGCAGGTCCAGAATGCGGCGCAGGTCACCATCGGTGAACAGACCGGCAAGCAGCCCTTGATCGTCCACCACCGCCGTCATGCCGAGCCCCTTGCGACTCACTTCCAGCAGCGCCTGGCTGATGGTGGCATCTATCCCCACCTTGGGCAACAGCTCGCCGCCGTGCATCAGATCGCCCACTCGCAGCAGCAACCGCTTGCCGAGGGACCCGCCCGGATGCGACAGCGCAAAGTCATCGGCGGTGAAGCCACGGGCCTCCAGCAGGGCCACGGCCAGCGCGTCCCCCATCACCAGGGTGGCGGTAGTGCTGGATGTCGGGGCCAGACCGAGGGGGCAGGCCTCTTTCTCCACCTTGATGCACAGGTGCACGTTGGCCTCTTTCGCCATGGTGGAAGCCGGATTGCCTGTCATGCAGATGAGTGGAATGCCGCGGCGCTTGAGCACCGGCAGCAGGGCCAGGATCTCGTCGCTCTCGCCGGAGTTGGAAATGGCGATGATGAGATCCCCGGCTGAGATCATGCCGAGATCCCCGTGGCTCGCCTCGCCCGGGTGCAGGAAGAAGGCGGGCGTTCCCGTGCTGGCCAGGGTCGCGGCAATCTTGTTGCCGATATGACCCGACTTGCCCATGCCGGTCACCACTATCTTGCCGCCACAGCGCAGCACCATCTCGCAGGCGCGCTCGAACGCCTCGTCAAGGTACTGGTAGAGTCCATCAATGGCTTGTTTTTCTATGTCCAGCACCGCTCGGGCGCTGCGACGGAAATCGAACAATTCAGACACTTTTTCAGGCTTTACAGACATAAAGGCACAGCTCCGGGCCGAAATTTGCTGCGGGATTATAAAAAAGTCTGCCGAGATAAGCGAATCGGATGCGGAATGGGCGGTCATTGACGCAGGTTGTTACATAAAACTGTCGCGTACTTGGGGGGGAAACCCGCTCAATAGTTGTTCCTCGCTGTTGCTTAGACCTAGACTAGCCCATAAAATTCGCTCTTCATTTATACCGGATGGACAATTGTTTGAACGATGACCTGATCACCATCTCCGACCTGACCTTCAGTCACGGGGATCGGCTGCTGTACGACAGGATCAACCTGACCATTCCCCGTGGCAAGGTCACCGCCGTCATGGGTCCGAGCGGGATCGGCAAGACCACCTTGCTGCGCCTGATCGGGGGCCAGCTCAAGCCTGAGTCCGGTCATATCCTGTTTGACGGGGAAGACATTCCCACTCTCTCCCGTTCGCGCCTGTATGAAGTGCGGAAACGGATGAGCATGCTGTTCCAGAGTGGCGCATTGTTCACCGGCATGACCGTCTTCGACAATGTGGCCTTTCCGCTGCGGGAGCACTCCGGCCTGCCGGAAGAGCTGATCCGCACCATCGTCATGATGAAACTGCAGG
This sequence comes from Aeromonas sp. WP2-W18-CRE-05, assembly GCF_014168615.1. Taxonomy (NCBI): domain Bacteria; kingdom Pseudomonadati; phylum Pseudomonadota; class Gammaproteobacteria; order Aeromonadales; family Aeromonadaceae; genus Aeromonas; species Aeromonas sp. WP2-W18-CRE-05. The sequence continues at coordinate 4,429,690 of NZ_AP021917.1, forward strand.
CTGTCGGTCTGCGCGGGGCGGCCAAGCTGATGCCGTCCGAGCTCTCCGGTGGCATGGCGCGTCGCGCGGCCCTGGCGAGATCCATCGCGCTGGATCCGGATCTCATCATGTATGACGAGCCCTTCGTGGGGCAGGACCCCATCACCATGGCGGTGCTGGTGAAGCTCATCAAGGAGCTCAACGATGCACTCGGCATCACCTCCGTCATCGTCACCCACGACGTGAAGGAAGTGCTGAGCATCGCCGACTACGCCTACATCATCGCCAACCGCAAGGTAGTGGCACACGGCACACCGGAGCAGCTGCGCGAGGAGCACAATCCCGAAGTCGAGCAGTTCCTCAAGGGATTGCCCGACGGTCCTGTTCCGTTTCATTTTCCGGCAGGCGACCTGCTACAGGATCTGTGATGTTGACAAGTCAGATAAGCAAGCTGGGCCGCAGCGGTGTGCGTTTCATCAACGCCGTCGGCCGGGCAACCATCATGCTGTTTCATGCACTGGCAGGACGGCCCCAGCCACGCAAGCACTTCCCGCTGCTGGTGCAGCAACTGTATGTGGTGGGAGTGCAATCCGTCGCCATCATACTGGTGTCAGGCCTCTTCATCGGCATGGTGCTCTCCCTGCAGGGTTACAACGTATTGAAGGATTTCGGCGCAGAGCAGAGCCTGGGGCCTCTGGTTTCCCTCTCCCTGCTCCGTGAGCTGGGCCCAGTGGTCACCGCCCTGCTGTTCGCCGGTCGTGCGGGCTCCGCCCTCACCGCCGAGATCGGCCTGATGAAGGCCACCGAGCAGCTCTCCAGCCTGGAGATGATGGCGGTCGATCCGCTGCGTCGGGTCGTGGCGCCCCGCTTCTGGGCCGGGGTCATCAGCATGCCGCTGCTGGCCTTCATGTTCAGCCTGATCGGCATCTTTGGCGGCAAGCTGGTTGGTGTCGACTGGCTGGGGGTGGACGAAGGCAGTTTCTGGTCCGCCATGCAGGCCTCCGTCGACTGGCAGGACGACATCATGCAGGGCGCCATCAAGAGCCTGATCTTCGCCCTGGTGGTGACCTGGATAGCGCTCTTCAACGGCTATGATGCCAAACCGACCTCGGCCGGGATCAGTCAGGCGACGACCCGTACCGTGGTTCACTCATCCCTGGCCGTGCTCGGTCTGGATTTTATACTCACCGCAGTCATGTTTGGATAAGGGAAAGATGAAGTTCAGCAAAGTAGAATTTCTGGTTGGCGCCTTCATGCTGGCTGGCATCGCGGCCATTCTGGCATTGGCACTGCAAGTGGCGGGATTGAGTTTCAAACCGGAAGGAAAAACCTATACCCTGCGCGCCCATTTCGATAATATCGGCGGCCTGAAAGTACGCTCGCCGGTCAAGGTCGGCGGCGTCGTCGTCGGTCGTGTCAGCGACATCACCCTGGATCCCAAGAGCCAGGTCCCCATCGTTTCCCTGCAGATGCAGAAGAGTGCCGGCGAGTTCTCCGAGACCAGCACCCTCTCCATCCTGACCTCTGGCCTGCTCGGTGAGCAGTACATCGGTCTGGCACCGGGGTTCAGCGATGAGGAGATGGGCACCAGCATGCTCAAGGATGGCGACATGATCGAAGACACCAAGTCCGCCATCGTGCTGGAAGATCTGATTGGCAAGTTCCTCTACAGCCAGTCCTCCCCGGCCAACACACCCGCAACCAAGGAGTAACCATGTTCAAGAAGATCGCCCTGATGCTGGGTCTGATGACCAGCATGCTGTTCTCCCTCGTCGCCCGTGCGGATGTCAATACTTCGGACCCCTATGCCCTCGTGGATCAGGCCGCCCAGCAGACCTTTGCCCGCCTGAAGGCCGATCAGGCCCAGGTGAAGAGCAACCCCGATCACCTGCGCGTCATCATCCGCGAGGAGCTGCTGCCCTACGTGGACAACCGCTTCGCCGCCTACAAGGTGCTCGGCAACCAGATCAAACAGACGACCCCTGCCCAGCGTGACGCCTTTGTCGACGTCTTCACCGAGTACATGGTGAGCTCCTACGCCGACGCCCTGGCACACTTCGACAAGCAGACCGTCAAGGTCCAGCCTGGCAAAGCCGCCGAGAGCAACATCACCGCCGTCAACGTCAGCGTGAAAGAGGCCGGCAAGCCGGACATCTTCCTCGAGTTCAAGCTGCGCAAGAACAACAAGACCGGCGAGTGGAAAGCCTTCGACATGGTTGCCGAAGGGATCAGCCTGCTCTCTGCCAAGCAGAACGAGCTGGGTGGCCTCATCCGCCAGAACGGCATCGATGCGGTGATCGCCCAGCTGCGTGAACACAACGCCAAGCCGCTGGTGATCAAGTCATGATCCTGAGCGGTGACTTGCAGGCCCCGCAGGTCAACGATCTGTGGCAACGCCGCGCCGACTGGTGGCAGGACGATCGGCTCGAACTCGGTGCCATCACTACCCTGGATTCCGCCGGCCTTGCCCTGCTGGTCAAGTGGGCCAAGGCGGCCCTGGCACGGGGTGCCACTCCGACACTGGTGGGTGCCTCCAACGATTTCCATACGCTGGCCAACCTTTACGGGGTGGCCAGCCTCTTTCATTCAACCCCGCTCACAACTGAGGACTCATAATGCAAGTCTCTGAAATTGAAGCGATACTCCTCGAGGCTTTGCCATTGTCCGAAGTCCATGTCAAAGGGGACGGCAGTCACTACCAAGTGATCGCCGTCGGCGACATGTTTGACGGCATGAGCCGGGTCAAGAAACAACAGGCCATCTATGCCCCGCTGATGGACAAGATCGCCACCAACGAGATCCACGCTCTCTCCATCAAGGCCTATACCGACGCCGAGTGGAAACGCGAGCGTAAATTCCAGCTGCCCTCCTGATTTGGTAAAGAAGTAAACCATGGACAAATTCAAGATCACCGGCCCCTGCACCCTCTCCGGTGAAGTGACCATCTCCGGCGCCAAGAATGCCGCCCTGCCCATCCTGTTTGCCACCCTGTTGTGTGACGAAGAGGTTCAACTCTCCAATGTACCGCGCCTGAAAGACGTGGGTACCACCCTCAAGCTGCTGGAGATGCTGGGCGCCACCACCAAGGTCAACGGCAACGTGACCGTGCTGACCGGCGCGGTAAACAATCATGTCGCCCCCTACGAGCTGGTGAAGACCATGCGTGCCTCCATCCTGGCCCTGGGCCCGCTGGCAGCCCGCTTCGGTGCAGCAGACGTCTCCCTGCCCGGCGGCTGTGCCATCGGTGCCCGCCCGGTCAACCTGCATGTCCACGGCCTGGAGCTGATGGGGGCGAAGATCGTCATCGAAGAGGGCTACATCAAAGCCCGCGTCGACGGCCGCCTGAAAGGTGCCCACATCCTGATGGACATGGTTTCCGTGACCGGTACCGAGAACCTGATGATGGCTGCCACCCTGGCTGACGGTCGCACCGTGATCGAAAACGCCGCCCGTGAGCCGGAGGTGGTCGATCTGGCCAACTTCCTCAACGCGCTCGGAGCTAACATTCAGGGCGCCGGCACCGATACCCTGACCATCGACGGCGTAGAACGTCTGCACGGTGGCAGCTACAGCGTGCAGCCCGATCGCATCGAGACCGGCACCTTCCTGGTGGGCGCCGCCGTGACCGGTGGCAAGATCACCTGCCGCAACACCGACCCCAGCCTGCTGGAAGCCGTACTGGTCAAACTGGAAGAGGCTGGCGCCCTGATTGAAAAGGGTAACGACTGGATCACCCTCGACATGACAGGTCGCACCCTGAAACCTGTCACCATCAAGACCGCCCCCTACCCGGCGTTCCCGACCGACATGCAGGCACAGTTCACCGTGCTGAACGCGGTAGCCCAGGGCACCGGCATGGTCACCGAGACCATCTTCGAGAACCGCTTCATGCACGTGCCCGAGCTGGTACGGATGGGTGCCGACATCGAACTGCAGGGCAATGTGGCCATCTGCCGCGACACCCAGCAGCTCAAGGGTGCCCAGGTGATGGCGACCGATCTGCGCGCCTCCGCCAGCCTGGTGCTGGCCGGCTTCGTGGCCGAAGGGGCCACCATCGTCGATCGCATCTATCACATCGACCGTGGCTACGAAGACATCGAGCACAAGCTGCAAGGCCTGGGTGGTCGCATCGAGCGCATCAAGGAATAAGTTGGCTTCACCATGAGCCGACGATAAAAAGGCCCCCTCGCAAAGCGAGGGGGCCTTTTTCATGGCCGGGACGGAGGGGATCAGTGCCCCGCCAGTTTCATCTGCTCGACCAGTACGGAGCCGGTCTTGAGGCTGGAACGCTCATCCTCATCACTGCCCACCGCCACGATATGGCTGAACATGTCGGCTAGATTGCCTGCAATGGTGATCTCCTCCACAGGATAGAGGATCTCGCCATTTTCAATCCAGAAACCGGCTGCGCCGCGGGAGTAATCACCATTGACGATGTTGACCCCCTGCCCCATCAGCTCGGTCACCAGCAGGCCGGTACCCATCTCCTTGAGCATGCCCTGGAAGTCCTGGCCGGTATTGGAAACCTGCCAGTTATGGATACCCCCGGCATGGCCCGTGGTGGTCAGGCCCAGTTTGCGGGCGGAGTAGGAGGTGAGCAGCCAGCTCATCAGCTCGCCGTTGCGGATGATGTCCATGTCGCGGGTGCGAACCCCTTCCCCGTCGAACGGGGTGCTGGCAAGTCCTCCCGGCAAGTGGGGGAACTCCTGGATGGTGAGCCACTCGGGCAGGATCTGCTTGCCCAGTTTGTCCAGCAGGAAGCTCGACTTGCGATAGAGGTTCCCCCCACTGATGGCCATCACCAGATGGCCCCACAGACCGGCAGCGGTATCGGGGTGGAACAGCACAGGGGCATGGCGGGTGCTGATCTTGCGAGCCCCCAGGCGGGAAACAGTGCGCTCCACCGCCTCGTCAGCGATGCGCTGGGGGCTCCACAGCCCGTCCAGGGAGCGGCTGGAGGAGTAGCCGTAGTCGCGCTGCATGTCGCCATCCTGCTCGCCGATCAGTACGCAGCTCAGGGAGTTGCGCGATGCAGCATAGCCTTTGACGAAGCCGTGGCTGTTGCCATAGACCTTGACGCCCAGGTGGCTGGAGAAACTGGCTCCGTCAGAGTGCTTGATGCGGGCATCCCGTCCCAGGGCCAGCCGCTCGCACTCGATGGCCAGCGCGATGCCACGCTGGGGATCCAGCTCGATTTGGTGGCACAGTTGCAGGTCCGGGGCATCCCAGGCCAGCAGATCCGCATCCGCAAGACCGGCGCAGTCATCGGGAGAGGTGTGGCGGGCGATCTCCATGGCCGCTTCCACGGCGGCGCGAATGGCCGGCTTGGTCAGATCCGTGGTGGAGGAGGACCCCTTGCAACCATCGCGATAGACGGCGATGCCGAGTGCGCCATCCTTGTTGAATTCGATACTTTCCAGCTCGCAGCCCCGGGTGTTCACCGAGAGGCCGGTCTGTTTGCTGATGGAGACTTCGGCAAGCCCGGCGCCCAGCCCTTTCGCTATCTCAAGGGCCTCGGCGACCACGGCCTCGAGATGGGATTGATCCTGGCGGATTTGATCTTGCTGGTCCATAACTCACATCTGTATGAAGGGAAGGAAAGGGGCTAAGCATATCAGACCCCTGCGCCCAGCGGGAGAAGCTGGTAACATATCCGCCAAACGTGAATGACAGGAATACAGAGACCGATGAGTCAATATCAAGACGATAACGAGTGGGAAGACTGGGGCCCCAGCAAGAGCCAGCTCAAGCGTGATGCCGAAGCCTTGCAGAAGATGGGGGAAGAGATCGTCTCCCTGAGTCACAGCGAGCTGGAGAAGATCCCCCTGGATGAAGAGCTCGCCGAAGCGGTCGAGCTGGGTCGCAAGCTCAAGCCGAAGAAGGATGAGTCCTTCCGTCGCCATCTCCAGTTCATCGGCCGTCTGATGCGTAGCCGCGATGTGGCCCCCATCGAAGAGGCCCTCTCCATCATCAAGATGCGTCACTCCACCGTGAACGCCCGCCTGCACCGCCTCGAACAGTGGCGCGAGCGGCTGATCACCGAAGGCGACAGCGCCCTCAACGAGCTGATGTCCCAGTTCCACGAGCTGGATCGCCAGAAGCTGCGTCAGCTGATCCGCACCGCCAACAAGGAGCGGGAGCTGAACAAGCCGCCGGTAGCCTATCGCGAGATGTACCAGTACCTGCGCGGTGAAATTGAAGATCTGTTGTAAGTGATGACTCACGTCCGCCTCATGGCGGCGTGCAGTACACAATCAAACGGGGCCGAAATGGCCCCGTTTTTTCATGCGATTTCCGCTCAGCTGCCCGCCATGCACTGGGTGTGAGTAGCGGGTTGCAGATAGGGGACCAGCAGGGGGGCCATCCCCTTGAGCACCTGTACAGGCAGCGCCGACGTGAAGCGGAACTTGTCGGACTGGCTGCCGGGTACATAGGCCGTCAGCGTGCCGAAGTGATCATCCCCGATGTAGAAGACGAAGGTCGCAGTCCGGTTGCGAGCCAGTGAACTGGTCACATTGCCGTAGCGACCCACCGTCTCGATCCGGTTGTCCCCGGTCCCCGTCTTGCCCCCCAGGGCCAGGACAGTACCATCCTGCAAGGCGAAGGCCCCGGCGATGCGCCGCGCCGTCCCCCCTTCCACCACCTTGGAAAGTGCATTGCGCAAGGCGTTGGCCACCTCGGCAGGCATCACCCGTTCCCCCTGGGTGTTCGCCGGCTCAAAGACGGTGGCGAAGGGGGTCCCCTTGGCAAAGGAGAGGTGCTCGATGCGCAGGGTCGGTGCACGAATGCCGCCGTTCTGGATGATCCCCATCAGCTCGGCCAATGCAGCAGGACGATCGCCCGAGCTGCCCAGTGCGGTCGCCAGGGACGGAACCAGGTGATCGAAGGGGTAACCCAGGCGAGCCCAGCGCTGATGGATGTCGAGGAAGGCCTCAACCTCCAGCATGGTGCGGATCCGGCTATCCCGGGCACTGCGATGACGGGTCTTGAACAGCCAGCTGTAGACCTCCTGACGCTCGTCACGGCTGGCGGTTACCGCCTCGGTAAAGGTGGCCTTGTCAAACTCCTTGAGATAGGCAAGCAACCACAGCTCGAGTGGATGCACCCGTGCGATATAACCTTGATCCGGCAGAGAATATTTGCCAGGGCCGTAATTGGTATAGAGCTGCTCTATGCGCTTCTCGGTCAATTTCTCCCGCGGCAGGCGCTTGGCCAGGAAAGCTGCAAAGTCGGCCTGGGAGGCTTCCGGCATCAGATAGCGATGCACGGCGGCGAGACGCACCGCGCTGGGTTTGAGACCATCGAGGAAGGTATCGAGCTGCTCTTCTGCACTCTTGCCACGATATTTGCGCCAGAACCTCAGCAGATAGGTCTGGCCCTCTTTGTCAGCAAACTTGGCCAGGTACTCGGTACGGCGAGGATCCCTGTCATCTTTCAACAACTGGGCACGATTTCCCTCCTTGTAGAGGCTGTAGCGGACGATGTCCCGCATCAAGCGCACGAAGGGCAGGTTGATGGATTCCCGCAGCGCATCGCGAATGGGCGGGATGCGACCGTTGTCTTCCTTGCGGAAGTTGTTGAAGGTGTGCATGCCACCACCGGTAAAGAAGCCTTCATAGGGGCTTGCTGAATACTTGCGGTCCAGCGCGGCCTCCAGCATCACCGGCAGGCTTCTGTCCTTGGTACTCATCAGATAGGCGATGGCCCAGCGGCTGATGTTGTCCTGATCGGACACTTCGATCTTTCGCAGGCTCTCCACCGGCATGTTGCCGTAGCTGTCATGCAACTCGGTGACAATCTCGAGATAGGTCGTCAGCACCCGCAACTTGGCGGTGGATCCCAGTTCAAGCTTGCTGCCCTCATTGATGTCGAACGGCTGGTCCGTGTTGTCGGTCTGCACCCTCACCTTGACCCCTTCCGGCGTCTTCTCGAACAGGGTAAAGCTGTACTTCACATCCCCCGTTTTCTCCGGCGAGAGCAGGCGCTCACCAAACAGGCCCACCTGGGCTGCGAATGCAGGGTCTGCCAGTTGCTGCAGATACCGTGACACCTCGTTCTGCAGCGGCATATTGAGGGTGGTGTTGGCCGTCAGATCCATGCGGTCCAGATCATAAAGCTGCACCCCGAGCTGACGACTGAGACGAGTGCGAGCCACCTGCAGCCCCTTGTTGTTGTTGACCCTGGTGATGGCAGGTGCCTGCAGGAAATCGCGGAAGACCAGCTTGGCCTTGAGAGCCGACTCCATCAGGGGGGGCGTGATCATTCCCTCCTGCACGAAGAGTCGCAGATAGCTGTCTGTCAGGGTAGACAGTGCTTCTCTACCCTGCGCTAGGTAATAGGAAGGACGGCGGTGGGCGATCATCAGGGAGACAACCTGGCGCAAGGCAAGGCCCTGCTCGGCCAGGGTAGAATCCTGGTTGCGAGCGGGATCCAGCAGTCGATTCACCTCATCGACATTGGCGCCAAACCAGACCCAGAGGCCATCACCGAGACCGTGCACCTCGCCATAACCGGGCGCCGCAGAGAGCGGGACCGAGTTGAGGTAGGCCCAGGCAACCAGCTTGCGGGCCTCCAGGGTCTCGGGCCCCAGCCGATAGGCACGAACGCTGGCCGAGACCATTTGGCGGATCTTCTCGGTCGGCGAAACGGTCAGTCCATCAGGAGAATGACGATATTTCTCCACCTGGGTCGCCAGGGTGCTGCCGCCAGCGGATTGATCTTGCATATCCAGCGCCTTGCCCACCTGAGACAGCGCAGCCTTGGCAAAGCGCGGCCAGTCTACGGCCGGGTTGGCCAGCGGTTCCTTGTTGCTCAGGAGCTCACGGTTCTCGATAAACAGCAGAGACTGGATGACCAAGGGCGGTATGGCATTGAAATCCGGATAGTAATGAGTCGGATACTTGTACTGGTAGAAAGGTTCTGCACGGCAGTCATAGAGTGTCAATCCTGCCTGGACCTTCTCGGTATAAGGCACGAAGAAACCGTGGCTGGCGTAGTTGTAGAGCGCATCGGAAAAACGGACCTGTTCGCTCACCTGGTAGCCACGCTGAACGAGACGTTCCTGGATCATGGGCATCAGCACATAACCGAGTCGCTTGTCGAACGGGCCGTCGTCGGGGAAGGCTATCTGCTTGCTGGGGCCGGGTTCGAGCTGATAGGTCAGGGTGGCCGCATAGCGGGAGATCTCCTGTGACTGCAGTCGGGAGGTCTTCATTTCATAACCCACCAGGGCGATCACGGCAGCCAGGCAAAGCAAGAAGATAAAACAGAACAACCAGCGCCACCAGGGTCGGCGTTTACGCGGTTGTTGCCCGTCCGCATTAGGTACGGATGAATCCTGAGATGCCACTTTATTTGAATCCGTCTGTTTTGATGCGCCCATATCAGCCCCACCATGGTTGCGCAATTTATTGTCTTTCAATCAAGCTTAGTCGTTTCAAGTCAAGGGCTTGAAATCTATTGACCGCTTTGCAGCGATGTTAACAGGGCGATTGTGAAAATGGGAGCCGATTGTTGCAACGCGGCAAGAGATCCGAGCTGCGCCATGAAAATGAAACACCGGCCAGAGGCCGGTGTTGACGAGAGCGGGGTGGGGTTATTTGCTGGTGCTCATACTCTTCAGCTTGGTACTCAGCTCCTTGCGCTCCTTGGAAAGCTCGGCATTTTTGATGATATGGTCATCTACGCGCTCTTCATAATCGGTCCGCATGTTGGCGATGATGGCCTGAACCTCGTCAATGCTCATGCCGGGTTTGATATAGTCACTCAGGTTGTCGAGCAACAGTACCCGCTTCTGGTTGTCACGGATCTTTTTCTCGTTGTCCGCGATTTCTCGCTTGAGCTTGTTCTGACGACGGGACATACGCACATATTCCAGCACATCGTTGAAGGTTGACTTGTTTACTTGTTCCATATCGGTACCACTGAGTGAAGGTGAATGAAAACAGGCGGAGAGTCCCATACCAGAAAAAGAAACCGAAACCATGGCACGGACCAACCCGGAATGCCCCTTACTCTACCGAGTTATGATTCAGATACAACCCCAATCGCAGCGCGGGCGGCGGGTTTAGACAGAACGGCTTCGACTGGGTTATTACGCTAGAAATGATGAAAACAAAGAGAGCCAACATGTGGGTTCAATGTGGCTAGAGCAGGCGCAACTTTTCCGGTACGGGCAACAAGTGAACGTGAACGACGAACATCACCATAGTGCCCGTTTACCCTCCAGTGAGGGCTGAATTTCAGGCAATAAAAAACCCCGCTCGAGTGAGCGGGGTTTCTTGTATTGGGTGCCTGGCAGTGTCCTACTCTCGCATGGCGAATGCCACACTACCATCGGCGCTACAGCGTTTCACTTCTGAGTTCGGCATGGGGTCAGGTGGTTCCACTGCGCTATTGCCGCCAGGCAAATTCTTAATCCAGAAAGCTGATGTGTATAACGACTTCGCTAGTTTGCGTTGTCATTACCACTGAATTCGTAAGTAGTTCGCTCATTCGCTACAAGGCCAGAAACACTTCTTGGGTGTTGTATGGTTAAGCCTCACGGGTAATTAGTATGGGTTAGCTCAACGTATCGCTACGCTTACACACCCCACCTATCAACGTTGTGGTCTCCAACGGCCCTTTAGGACCCTCAAGGGGTCAGGGATGACTCATCTCAGGGCTCGCTTCCCGCTTAGATGCTTTCAGCGGTTATCGATTCCGAACTTAGCTACCGGGCAGTGCCACTGGCGTGACAACCCGAACACCAGAGGTTCGTTCACTCCGGTCCTCTCGTACTAGGAGCAACTCCCTTCAATCATCCAACGCCCACGGCAGATAGGGACCGAACTGTCTCACGACGTTCTGAACCCAGCTCGCGTACCACTTTAAATGGCGAACAGCCATACCCTTGGGACCGACTTCAGCCCCAGGATGTGATGAGCCGACATCGAGGTGCCAAACACCGCCGTCGATATGAACTCTTGGGCGGTATCAGCCTGTTATCCCCGGAGTACCTTTTATCCGTTGAGCGATGGCCCTTCCATTCAGAACCACCGGATCACTATGACCTACTTTCGTACCTGCTCGACCTGTCCGTCTCGCAGTTAAGCTGGCTTATGCCATTGCACTAACCTCCTGATGTCCGACCAGGATTAGCCAACCTTCGTGCTCCTCCGTTACTCTTTGGGAGGAGACCGCCCCAGTCAAACTACCCACCAGGCACTGTCCGCGAGCCCGATTCAGGGCCCTGCGTTAGAACATCAAACATACAAGGGTGGTATTTCAAGGACGGCTCCAGCGCAACTGGCGTCACGCCTTCAAAGCCTCCCACCTATCCTACACATGTAGGTTCAATGTTCAGTGCCAAGCTGTAGTAAAGGTTCACGGGGTCTTTCCGTCTAGCCGCGGGTACACCGCATCTTCACGGCGAATTCGATTTCACTGAGTCTCGGGTGGAGACAGCATGGCCATGGTTACACCATTCGTGCAGGTCGGAACTTACCCGACAAGGAATTTCGCTACCTTAGGACCGTTATAGTTACGGCCGCCGTTTACCGGGGCTTCGATCAAGAGCTTCGCTTGCGCTAACCCCATCAATTAACCTTCCGGCACCGGGCAGGTGTCACACCCTATACGTCCACTTTCGTGTTTGCAGAGTGCTGTGTTTTTGATAAACAGTCCCAGCCATCTGGTCACTGCGACTCCCGACAGCTCCATCCGCAAGGGACTTCACCATCAAGAGCGAACCTTCTCCCGAAGTTACGGTTCTATTTTGCCTAGTTCCTTCACCCGAGTTCTCTCAAGCGCCTTGGTATTCTCTACCCGACCACCTGTGTCGGTTTGGGGTACGATGACTTGTAATCTGAAGCTTAGAGGCTTTTCCTGGAAGCAGGGCATCAATGGCTTCCGCACCGTAGTGCGTTCGTCTCGTGTCTCAGTGTTGTGTCTCCGGATTTGCCTAGAAACACCACCTACGCACTTTCACCAGGACAACCGTCGCCTGGCCCACCTAGCCTTCTCCGTCCCCCCATCGCAATTACAAGTCGTGCAGGAATATTAACCTGCTTCCCATCGACTACGCCTTTCGGCCTCGCCTTAGGGGTCGACTCACCCTGCCCCGATTAACGTTGGACAGGAACCCTTGGTCTTCCGGCGAGGAGGCTTTTCACCCCCTTTATCGTTACTTACGTCAGCATTCGCACTTCTGATATCTCCAGCATACCTCTCGATACACCTTCGCAGACTTACAGAACGCTCCCCTACCACTCACACTTAGTGTGAATCCGCGGCTTCGGTGCCTGGTTTGAGCCCCGTTACATCTTCCGCGCAGGCCGACTCGACTAGTGAGCTATTACGCTTTCTTTAAATGATGGCTGCTTCTAAGCCAACATCCTAGCTGTCTGAGCCTTCCCACATCGTTTCCCACTTAACCAGAACTTTGGGACCTTAGCCGGCGGTCTGGGTTGTTTCCCTCTTCACGACGGACGTTAGCACCCGCCGTGTGTCTCCCGGATAGTACTTACTGGTATTCGGAGTTTGCATGGGGTTGGTAAGTCGGGATGACCCCCTAGCCCAAACAGTGCTCTACCCCCAGTAGTATTCGTCCGAGGCGCTACCTAAATAGCTTTCGGGGAGAACCAGCTATCTCCGAGTTTGATTGGCCTTTCACCCCCAGCCACAGGTCATCCCCTAACTTTGCAACGTTAGTGGGTTCGGTCCTCCAGTTGATGTTACTCAACCTTCAACCTGCCCATGGCTAGATCACCCGGTTTCGGGTCTACACCTTGCAACTAGACGCCCAGTTAAGACTCGGTTTCCCTACGGCTCCCCTATACGGTTAACCTCGCTA
>NZ_AP021917.1:4447500-4522500 GCF_014168615.1 Aeromonas sp. WP2-W18-CRE-05
TCCGATTTCTTCGAGCCATATTGTGCGCCATAACGCACAGCGTTATAGTCAAAACCACATTGTACGCAATAGCGCACAAGCTATCAGCATCCACAAGGAAGTTTCCCATGCCCCTAGCCCTCCCCCACATGGTCGCGGGACTCATCGCCGTATTGGTGGGTTACACGAGTTCTGTCGTCTTGATCATCCAGGCCGCCACGGCCGCCGGTGCCGATGCAGCCCAGGTCTCTTCCTGGTTATGGACACTGGGTATCGGCATGGGGGTCAGCTGCATCGGCCTCTCCCTCTATTACCGGATGCCTGTCTTGACGGCCTGGTCCACCCCGGGTGCCGCCCTGCTCATCACCAGCCTGGGGAACTTCAGTCTGGCTGAAGCCATCGGCGCCTTCATCATCTCTTCACTGCTGATCACCCTCTGCGGTATCAGCGGCTGGTTCGACAGGCTGATGCGTCACATTCCCGCCCCCCTGGCGGCCGCCATGCTGGCCGGAGTCTTGCTCAGGTTCGGGCTGGATCTCTTCAAGGTGGCACCGCAAGATCCTCTGCTGCTTGGCACCTTGCTACTGGCTTTCTTGCTGGGTCGCCACCTCTGGCCCCGCTACACCATGGTGCTGGTCCTGGCGGCCGGCATGCTGCTCTGCACCCTGAGGGGCGAGCTGCAACTCAACGAGGTTCACTGGCAACTTTCCACCCCGGTCTGGATCTCGCCAGCCTTTTCCATCGACGCCCTGCTCGGCATCGCACTCCCGCTCTTTCTCGTTACCATGACCTCGCAAAACATGCCGGGCATTGCCATCCTTCGCGCCCACGGCTATCAACCGGCCACTTCTTCCCTGATTGGCTGGACCGGATTCATCGGCGTGCTGCTGGCACCGTTTGGCGGCTATGCCTTCAACCTGGCCGCCATCACTGCCGCCATCTGCATGGGCAAGGAAGTGGATCACGATGTCACTCGACGCTGGCCTGCTGCCGTGTGGGCTGGATGTTTCTACCTGCTCACAGGCTGTTTCGGTGCCACCGTGGTTGCCCTGTTCAGCGCATTCCCTGCGGTGCTGGTCACCTGCGTGGCCGGGCTGGCGCTGCTCGGTACCATAGGCAGCAGCTTGCACAGCGCCTTGCAGCAGGACGAGGAGCGGGAAGCCGCGCTACTGACTTTCCTTGTGACTGCCTCGGGGATCACCCTGCTCGGGGTCGGGTCTGCCTGCTGGGGATTGCTGATCGGAGTGACATTGCATCAAGTCAATCGGCTCCGCGCCTGACCTGACCATCTGGGGAGACTCCAGTGAGACGCAGCACATAATCCTGAGAAGAGCGTTCACATATGAACCTTATTCCTTTCTAGTGACAAAACGGCGCAGATCCTTCCCGACAAGCGCCGTTGTCAGACTCAATACTGGAGAACGAAGATGAGGAATCAGGCTGTCATTTTGTTACTGGCACTGCTGGGCGCCACCACGGCCCAGGCTGCCGACACCGATCGGGAGCTGGCACGCCAGCTCGCGCTGCAGCAGAAGAACCTGCTGCCACTCCTGAACAGTCAGGAATACCAGAGCCCGCTGCCCAACCTGCTGCAAAAGGCCAGCCCGCGCCTGAAGCGCCAGGCTCGGGATGCCAACCAGGCGGCCATCAGTCGGCAAGGGCTGGATGGCGAGGTCAGGGAACTGATGCAACTGCGGCTGGCCAATCCGGACCAGGCGGATGCACTGCAACAAGGGGTTGAGCCACTGGTTGCCTACATACCAAGTGGTGACGAAAAGAGCTGGAGCGCCATCGAGGCGTTCGACAGCGCCGGCAGCCCGATCTATCTCGATGTGAACCAGCCGCCGGCACGGCCGGTACTGGTGGTGGAGGCCGATCCGGTCAAAGCCAAGAATGCCGGCCTGAAGGTGATGCGAAAGGCGCTGGCTGCCGCCGACATGCAGGTGACGCCCCGTGCCACCAGCAACACCACGCCCCTCAAGACCAGCATTCTCAAGAAGATCAGGCTCAACGATGATCAGGAGCCCTGGCTGCTGGGCGCCGCCGAGGTCTATGCCGTCGTGGCCGGGGTCAATCCTGGCAGGGACGAGCCCGTGGTGGATATCGTCGACATGCCCTATCTCGACTACGACAACACCGACTACACCCCCAACCAGATCCTGGTCTATTGGGATCGCTACCGCTGGGGAGCCGTCGACGTGGTCATGATGGAGCAGGATGACAACGTCAATTACAAGGAGCTGAGTGCCCTCCTGATTGACGCACTCAAACTCGGCTTCACTGCGGGTGGCGTACCCGAGGCCCTGCCCTTCCTCGACCTTGGCGGTCGTATCGTCAAGGCACTCCCGGACTCCTGGATGACCAACAACGACGACTACCTCGACACCTTCTATACCCTGGAGCAGGACCAGAGCTATCACCAGTATCCCGGTGCCGCCGGCAATGCAGTCATCGATCTCGAGCCCAGGGAGATCCAGCCAACCCGGCCGTGACTGTCGCCCAAAACAAAAAGCCAATGAGAAGACTCATTGGCTTTTCTGTATCAGAGCCGCAGATCAGGCCTGACCTTTCGGCCTCACACCCAGTGTGTGACAGATGGCGTAGGTCAGCTCTGAGCGGTTCAGGGTATAGAAGTGGAAATCCTTCACCCCTTCCTGACTCAGCACACGCACCTGGTCGATGGCAATGCTGGCTCCCACCATGTTGCGCGTCATCTGATCGTTTTCCAGCCCTTCGAAACGCTGGTGCATCCAGCGCGGGATCTTCACGTTGGTGAAACCGGCAAACTTGGCCAGGGTCTGGTAGTTGGAGACCGGCAGTATCCCCGGCACGATCTCCGCATCGATACCGATGGCGGCGCAGCGATCCCGAAAACGCAGATAGGTCTCCACATCGAAGAAGAACTGGGTAATGGCCCGGTTGGCACCGGCATCTATCTTGCGCTTGAGGTTCAGCAAGTCGGATTGCGCACTGCGAGCCTCGGGGTGGCCTTCCGGATAGGCGGCGACCGAGATGTCGAAATCGGCTTCGGATTTCAGCAGGGCGACCAGGTCGGTGGCATACATGTCAGGCTTGTCGAGACCGGGAGGCAAGTCTCCGCGCAGGGCCACGATGTGGCGAATGCCGCTGTTCCAGTAGTCACGGGCAATGGTGCGCAACTCGTCACGGCTGGCGTCGATACAGGTCAGGTGCGGGGCGGCGATGAGCCCGGTGCGCTCCTTGATGTCCTTGATCACCTTGTGAGTGCGGTCCCGGGTGCCCGAGTTGGCGCCATAGGTCACAGAGACGAATTTGGGCTCCAGCACCTGCAGGCGCTCGATGGACTGCCAGAGGGTGTTTTCCATCCCTTCGCTGTTGGGCGGGAAAAACTCGAAACTGACCGATATGTCGCCACCCAGATCCGCCAAACTCTGGTTGAGTGCCTCAACCTGACGCGCGCTGTGAAATCCCATCTGCTCTCTCCCTGTCCTGCAACCCATTCCTTCACGCCAAAACGGATGTTTGGACGTCTAAACGTCTTTCTATCTTTATGAGAAAACGGATCAAAGTCAATACCGATTTGTCAGCGACAAGGGGGATTGCCGATTTTTTTATTTTGCAATTCAACCTAAGTAATGAGCGACCCCATCCCAAAATGCTGTCAGGCACGCTATGATGCGGGCGGATCGTCCTGGACGTTCTGAATCTGCGTGTGATTGTTTGGCCGGGTTTCCCGGCCTTTTTTTAACTTCTTTCCCCGCCTGCCGATAAGCAATTCAAGCGTTTGCAGGAGCCCCATCATGGAAGATCACCCCGGTTTTGCCACCGATCTGCTGTTCGATCGCTATCAGGGCGAGGTGACGGATCATGATGCGTTCTGGACCGTGCGCACCCCGGGCTCTCCAGACTACTACTTCGGCAACTACCTGCTGCTGCCCACTCCCCCAAGCGATCGTGACAAGGGCTGGCTCGAGGCCAGTTTCGACAGGCTGATTGGCTGGGACCCCCGTATCCGCCACCGCACCTTCCAGTGGCCCCTCGCCGCAGGCCAGAACAGCCGGGTCGCCGGGTTCGTGGCGGCGGGATACCAATACATGGAGTGCGTGGTACTGGCGCTGGGTGCAATGGAGTGGCAAGCCCCCACCGGCAGCGACCTGGCCCCGGCTCGCCCGTTCACCGCGGCAGACTGGGATCAGTGGCTCGCCTTCGAGCTGGCAGAGCGGGATCCCGCCCATTCGGAGGAGCGCTATCTTCCCTATCTCTTGTCACGCCGCCAGCTCTATCAGGCCATGATCGATGACGGGCTCGGACAGTGGTGGGGGTTATGGCACCAGAATCAACTGGTTGCCAGCTGCGGACTCTTCTTCACCGGCACCCTGGGACGCTTTCAACTGGTGCGCACGCACGCAGAGTGGCGAAACCGGGGGCTCTGTCGTCTGTTGCTGAGCCAGGTCGCACGCCAGGGACTGGCACGGGCCAGTTCGCTCATCATAGTGGCAGACGAGCACTATCACGCCCAGCGGGTCTATCGCGCTCTGGGTTTCGTGCCGGTGGCCCGTATCGGCAGCCTGTGCCGCTTGCCACGGGAATGACAAGTCATCACGCAGATGCAAAACGGGAGGCCAAGGCCTCCCGTTCTTCATGGTGAACCATCAGGGCTGTGCCCCCTCCAGTTCGCTGGCGAGCGCCTCCTCCACTTCGGCAGGAGGCGCTGGAGCGACGGCTCCGGACACCGGTGCTGACGGAGGCTGGGTCGCGCTTGCTCCGGAGGGCGCTTGTCCATCCGGCACCACAGGTGCAGCAGGCTCGGTCCCGATGGCCCCCGACACAGGGACGGCAGGCACGCTCGCCTCACACTGACACTCCTGTCCCTTGCCCTGGTTGCCCTGATGGGGGGCATACCACCCTTTCAACCCCTGTTCCAGGCGATCGGCCGCCGCCTTGGGTGCCACGGTTCCCAGCAATACCTGCTGGCTCACCTCGGCCAGTTCATCCCCGAGCTTGGGAGTGCCTCGGGAGAGGATCTGGGTGGCAACCCGGATGGTGGAATCGCACTGATCCCGCCACTCCATCATCTCTCTGGCCGCCGGATTGGTGGCTTCAAAGAAGTGGTTGGAGAGCGAGAAGAAGCCGGGCAGCGAGTTGGTATAGAGCTCGGCAAACTGGGGAGTGGTCAGCCACTGCAGGAAGGTCATGGCGGCCTCCTTGTTCTTGCTGGCCGGATTCATCCCCATACCGATATCGGTGTGATCGGTGAAGAAACAGCCATCCCCCTGCTTTGCCACGGGCGGGCGCATGACACCGAAGTCCACCTTGCCGGTGAAGGGGGCAATCTCCCAGGATCCCGCCGCATAGAAGGCAGCCTTGCCCGAGGTGAACAGCTCGTTGGTGGTGGCGTAGTCGCGGCTCTCGCCCCCCTCCCCCAGGTAGTCACGCCAGCGCGCCAGCTCCTCGAACACCTTGACGTATTGCGGGTTGTTGAAGCGCTCCTGGCCCCCGATCAGCGCCAATCGACCATCCTCCCCCTTCCAGTAGTTGGGGCCTATGTTCTGGAAACCGAGCTCGGAGGCAACCCAGCTCTCCGAGCCGCTCACGGCGAGGGGAACATAGCGACCATCCGCCTTCACCTTGTCCAGGGCCGCGAAGAATGCCTCGCGGGTCTGGGGTACCGTCAGCCCCAGCTCACTGAATATCTTCTTGTTGTAGAAGAAGCCGTGAATCACCGATGCCATGGGTACGCAGAAAGTCTGGGCGCCACTGTCGGTCTGCCAGGGGGATTGGGCAAAGCTCGGGAAGTTCTCCATCCCCGCCATCTCGCTCAGCTCCACCAGATGGCCCGCCTTGAACAGGGCCAGGGAATCGTCAAACGGGCGGCAGGTGATGAGATCCCCCGCCTTGCCCGCCTTGAGGCTGGCCCAGAGGGTCGGCATGTACTCGACGTTCTGCACCCCGTTGAATTTCACCTGAATACCCGGGTGGGCGGCCTCGAATGCAGGAATGATCTTCTGTTCCCACAAGGCCTTGTCATCTATGCGCCAGCTCTCTATCACCAGCTCGCTGGCCATCAGCTGGCCACACAACAGGAGACTCAGGGCCCCGATCCATTTGTTAGCCATAAGTCCTCCTACACCTTGAAATGGGCGATCAATTGCTGCTGCTTGGCGACCAGATCCGCCAGCACCTCACTGCTGCTGGCCGATTCCCGCGCCTCCCGCTCGGTCTCGTAAGCCACATCCGCAATGCCGGCGACATGACGGGCAACCCCCTGACTCACGGAGATCTGTTCCTGGGCGGCATGAGCCACCTGATCCGCCATCGCCTTGATGGCGCTCATCCGCTCGGCAATGGATTGCAGTGCTTCGTCCATCACCCGGGTCTGGGCCACGCAATCCTGGGTCTGCTCCTGGCTGCGTGCCATCACGGCCACCACGTGCTTGCTGGAACTTTGCAGGTTCTCGATCATGGCCTGGATCTCCTCGGTCGAGGTCTGGGTCCGGTTCGCCAGTGCCCGCACCTCGTCCGCCACCACCGCGAAGCCGCGACCTGCGTCCCCCGCCCGGGCCGCCTCGATGGCCGCGTTCAGCGCCAGCAGGTTGGTCTGCTCGGCGATGCTGCGGATCACGTCGAGGATGCTGCCGATGTTGTCGCTGAATTCCCCCAGCTTGTGGGTGATGCCGACCGCCTCTTCCATGGCACCCGCCAGTTGTTCGGTGATCAGGCGCGTAGTCGCCACCTGTTTGCGTCCGGCGCGGGCCTCTTCGTCCGCCAGGTCCACCTCGCGCTTCGTGCCGTCAGTGGAGCGCGCCACCTCGGTCGCACTCACCTCCAGCTCGGTGATGGCGGCAGCCACCTGATCGGTCTGGCTCTTCTGATCCTGCACCCGTGACATGGCCCGCTCGCTTATCTCGGCGGCGCGGCTCGCCTCGTCCACCAGATGGCGCGAGCCGGCATTGATCTGGGCGAGCAGTTCGCCAGTCTTGTCTGCCAGGGTATTGATCGAGCGGGTCAGGCTGCCGAACTCGCAGCGGCTCTGGTAGTCGATGCGCCGGGTCATGTCACCCGTGGCCATGCGATCCAGCTCCCGATCGATGAGTTGCAGCGGACGCTGGATACTGCGGGCCGTGGTGTAACCGATGAGGAGCGCGGCGGCCGCGGAGATGGCAGACACGATCAGGATCCAGGCGCTGGCGCTGCTGACGGCGTCATCCGCCCCGACCCGGCTCGCGCTGGCAATGCTGCCCGCCGATTTGGCCATCTCGTCCAGCAGCGCCAGGCTGTTGACCAGACTGGTGTCGAGTTGCTGGTTCAGGGACTGCAGTGAGGCCGCCAGTTGCTGGCCATTGCGCATGGTCGCCAGCAACCCTTTCGGGCCGAGGGCCAGCTCCTGCATCCGATCGAGGTTGACGATGAAACGCTGCCTCACGTCATCGGGCACCTGCACCCGTTCGAGCCGTTTGCGTGCCATCTCGATATCCTTGCCGAGCACCTTCTCCAATTCATTGAGATCGGTCTTGGCATCGGCCCGGCGGATGTTTTTCAGATCCCGGGCAATGCCGGAGGTGATGAGTTCGGCCTTGTTGCGCATGGAGCGTTTGCTCGCGGTCTGCTGCAGCAACAGGTCGGCGGCCCACTGGTAGGTATCTTCCAGCCGGATGAACGCCAGCTCCAGTTCATGGCGCCGATCGAGTGCGGCCACCCACTGACCGTGCTGGGTCAGCACCTGATCCGCCAGACCGTAGAACTCGCGGGTCGCCCCGTCGACCTGGCGAAACCGCTCGCTTGCCTCGGCCACCCCGTCAAACCGGGCCATCTCCTTGCTCTGGGCCAGGAAACGCTCCTGCTGCGCCTTGAACTGGCTGGCCAGTTGCGGCAACTGGGCCGCCTCCTCGCTGGTTCTGTAGGTGAGCACCCAGCGGTTGCTGTCCTGCAGTGCGCCCTTGAGCCCGGCGACCGCGATCACCAGGGGGGTGGCACGATCAGAAACCTGGGAGAGCCCCTCGTTGATCCCCCGGATCTTCAAGATACTGATGAAGCCGAGCAGAACCAGCAACAACAGCATCAGCACGAAGCCGGCGATGATCCGCTGCACAATAGATAAACCCATGGAGGCATCCTCACTCGTTGGGGAAAGGGGTGAATGCCGAGGTTATCGGCAGCGGGATGCAATGGAATAGCGGTTCGTGACGCGATGGCGGGCCAGATCACAGTTGGCGTGACATGGCAGGCAGAAAAGGGCCCGAACAGAGCCGGGCCAAAGAGACATGCTTGGTTGTCATGGCCGAGCACCGGCCACGTTTGTCATCAGAAGCGGTAGCCGACGCCGAACATGAAGGCCACCGGATCGATGGAGGTGTTGATGGTGCCCACGGCGGTGTGTACATCGGTATCGATGTCGATGAGCCAGGCGGAGGCGTTGACGAACCAGCGGTCATTGATCGCCATGTCCAGGCCCACCTGACCCGCCATCCCCCAGGAGGAGTCCACGCTCACATCCGTCCCGGCCAGGGCACCGCGCCCTTCCTCGTCGAAGAAGGTGGTGTAGTTGATACCGGCCCCCACATAGGGGCGCACCTTGCTGTTGGCATCACCGAAGTAGTACTGCGCCATCAGGGTCGGCGGCAGGTGTTTGACCTTGGCGACCTCACCCAGGCCGGCAGTCGACACCGAGTGGGAGAAGGGGGTCGCGGCCAGCAGCTCGACACCCCAGTTGTCCGTCAACATGTAGGAGAGGGTCAGGCCAAGCTGCATGTTGCTGTCGATCTCCAGCTCGCCTGTCCCCAGCACGTTGTCACTGCTGGTCTGGGGAGAGACGAACGCCAGGCCACCACGGACCAGGATGTCACCGGCCTGATGTGCCATGGCGACGGGGGAAGCAAAAGCGGCTGCGATTAACAGAGGAAGGATCTTTTTCATCACATTATTCCTTTTTTGTTTTCTTTCTATGTTGCAAGCCCGAAAACTATAAAAGGATGTGAATGGCCGGTTATTGATTTAGCTCAATAGTTATCAAGAAATAGATAGATGTACACGGCAGCTTTGATTGGGCAATCAAACCGCAGATGAAAATAAAAAGTCATTCAAATACATGATGATGCCTTAAATTACTGCATCAGCATGAAATGTAAAATACCAATTAAATACACCTTAAACGCGAATTCAACTTCGAAGTGCGACACTCGCCTATGCCGCCTGACGGTACTCTTCGAATACCTTGACAGGCTGCCTGAATCCGAGACATTTCCGAGGTCGTAGGTTGAGCCACTGCTCCGCTCTCCTGACATCCTCGTCCGTGACCTCTCTCAGGTCTGTTCCCTTTGGGATAAACTGCCTCAACAGCCCATTGCTGTTCTCGTTCAGACCGCGCTCCCACGAAGAGTAAGGGTGCGCAAAGTAAGTCTCGGCACCCAGCGCTTCCTCTATCGCCTTGTGTTCGGCAAACTCGCCGCCGTTGTCAAAGGTGATGGTATGCACCTGCTCGATGTAGGGCGTTAACATCTCGATTATCGCATCCCGCACCACCCCAGCCTGTTTGCTCGCGACCCGCTTGACCAGATAGAGCCGGCTCTTGCGCTCCACCAGGGTGACCAGTGCACCTGTGCCTTGCTTGCCCAGCACCGTGTCCGCCTCCCAATCACCGAGCCGCTCCCGGCTATCGACGATAGCCGGCCGTTCATCAATAGAGCGGGCTTCCTTGATGGGAGAACGCAGGCTGCTCGCCCCCTTGCGGTAGCGCTTGTGGCCCTGGCGCAGATGGCGGTACAACTGGCCACCCCGGGCTTTGTCGGCGGCCACATGGCGGTATATCCACTCGTGACTCACCATGAGGCCTATCTGCTTGCCCACCGCGCTTATCTGCTCCGGGCTCCACCACCAGGCGAGTGTCAGCTCGACAAACTGGATGACATCGGCAGATAGCCGAGATTTGGCCGCACTGGCCCGTCGGTGGGTGGCGTGCTGATGCGCATTGTCTGGCTGGTAGCCCTGCGGCCCGGCGTTACGACGCAGCTCCCGGTAGAGGGTGGAGCGATGAACGCCAATGGCGCGTGCGGTGGCAAGGATGGACATCCCCTGTGCGCGAAGCACCGATAACTGGTATCGTTGCCCCTCGGTCAACTGCTGATAGCTCATGGTGATACTGCTTTTACTTTGGCGAGCAGAAGGGTACCACCAATCAGCAGTTGGCCACCTCTCGCCATTCATCCATGAGTGTCGCACTTATTATCTGAATTCCCGAAACATCTTCATATCACCTTTCAATTGTTGTTTAATTATGCCCCGGGGCGTATTTTATTAATGCGATGTAACCATGCTGTAATTTGAATTTTATGAAACCACAGACACGCAAAGACAAAATTCTCGGCATCCTTGCCGCCATCTGGGGGATAGGTTCCTTCCTCTTCATTCTGCTGGGTTTCCTGTTCGCCCTCGCCTTCCTGATGCTGACACACTGAGTCTGCCGGACGAGTCCCTCTTTTCTCCCTCTCATCCCTGGCCGGGCGCCAGACCGGCGCACCTCGCCCACCGGCCAACAAAAAAGGGGCCTTGGCCCCTTTTTCTCGAGTGACGCTTATTTCTCCAGTAGAGGAGCGAGGAAGCGCGCCGTGTGGGACTCCTTGCAACGGCTCATCTCCTCAGGCGTACCCGTCACCAGAATACGGCCACCACCAGCGCCCCCTTCCGGGCCCAGATCGACGATCCAGTCGGCGGTTTTGATGACGTCCAGGTTGTGCTCGATGATGACGATGGTGTTGCCGCGATCCCGCAGCTGGTGCAGTACCTTGAGCAACTGCTGGATATCGTGGAAGTGCAGCCCGGTGGTCGGTTCGTCCAGGATGTAGAGGGTCTGGCCGGTGTCCCGCTTGGAGAGCTCCCGCGCCAGCTTGACCCGCTGCGCCTCGCCGCCAGAGAGCGTGGTGGCGGACTGACCGAGCCGGATGTAGGAGAGGCCCACGTCCATCAGGGTCTGCAGCTTGCGCGCCACCGCCGGCACAGGATCGAAGAAGGCACGGGCATCTTCCACCGTCATCTCGAGGATTTCGTGGATGTTCTTGCCCTTGTACTTCACCTCCAGGGTCTCGCGGTTGTAGCGCTTGCCCTTGCAGACGTCGCACGGCACGTAGACGTCCGGCAGGAAGTGCATCTCCACCTTGATGACCCCGTCCCCCTGGCACGCCTCGCAGCGCCCACCCTTCACGTTGAAGGAGAAGCGGCCCGGCTGGTAGCCACGGGAACGCGCCTCCTGGGTGCCGGAGAGCAGCTCGCGGATCGGGGTGAACAGTCCGGTGTAGGTGGCCGGGTTGGAGCGCGGGGTGCGGCCGATGGGGCTCTGGTCGATATCCACCACCTTGTCCAGATGCTCCAGCCCCTCGACGCTGCGATAGGGCGCAGGTGTGGACTCGGTGGCCTTGTTGAGCTCGCGGTGGGCGATGCGGAACAGGGTGTCGTTGATCAGGGTCGACTTGCCGGAACCGGAGACGCCGGTGACGCAGGTCATCACTCCGATGGGCAGATCCAGGTTGACGTTGCGCAGGTTGTTGCCGCTAGCCCCTTTCAATTTCAGCCACTTGCCGGTGAGCGGGGTGCGCTCGGCCGGGATGGCGATCTGCTTGCGCCCGGAGAGGTAGTCACCGGTCAGGGACTCGGGGTTCGCGATGATCTCCTCCGGCGTCCCCTGGGCAACGATGGCACCGCCGTGCACGCCGGCCCCCGGGCCGATGTCGAGCACATGGTCGGCGAGGCGAATGGCATCCTCATCGTGCTCCACCACGATCACGGTGTTGCCGAGATCACGCAGGTGAGTCAGGGTCTTGAGCAGCCGCTCGTTGTCACGCTGATGCAGACCGATGGAGGGCTCGTCCAGCACGTACATGACCCCCACCAGGCCAGCCCCGATCTGGCTGGCCAGCCGGATCCGCTGCGCCTCGCCACCGGAGAGGGTCTCTGCACTGCGCGACAGGCTCAGATAGTTGAGGCCGACGTTCACCAGGAAGCCGAGCCGCTCGACGATCTCCTTGAGGATCTTGTCCGCTATCTGGGCACGCTGACCGGACAGGTTCAACCCTTCGAAGAAGGCCAGGGCATCGCCGATGGATTGCTCGGCGATGGCGGGCAGGTTGCGATTGTCCACGAAGACGTGGCGGGCTTCTTCCCGCAGTCGGCTGCCACCGCAACTGGTACAGGACTTGTTGGCGATGTATTTGGCCAGCTCTTCCCGCACCGCGTTGGATTCGGTCTCCCGGTAGCGGCGCTCCATGTTGTGCAGGATCCCCTCGAACGGGTGCTTGCGCACCACCACGTCGCCGCGGTCATTCATGTAGCGGAACTCGATCTCGGTGCGCCCGGAGCCGCGCAGGATCACCTCCTGGGTCTTGAGCGGCAGATCCTCCCAGGGGGTCTCCAGGTCGAACTTGTAGTGATCGGCCAGGGATTTGAGCATCTGGAAGTAGTAGAAGCTGCGCTTGTCCCAACCACGGATGGCGCCGCCGGCCAGGCTCTGGCCCGGATCATGGATGAGCTTGGCGGGATCGAAATACTGCTGCACCCCGAGACCGTCACAGGTGGGACAGGCCCCCGCCGGGTTGTTGAAGGAGAAGATCCGGGGCTCCAGCTCCGACATGGAGTAACCGCACTCGGGGCAGGCGAAGTTGGCGGAGAAGGTCATGGGGGCAACCCCATCCTCCCCGTCCATCGGCACCACCAGCACGATGCCGCCGGAGAGAGTCAGCGCCGTTTCGAACGATTCGGCCAGGCGCAGGGCCAGGTCATCGCGCACCTTGAAGCGATCCACCACCACCTCGATGGTGTGCTTCTTGTGCAGCTCCAGGGCGGGAGGATCCGACAGATCGCACACCTCGCCGTCGATGCGGGCGCGGATGTAACCCTGAGCCGCCAGGTTCTCCAGCAGCTTGGTGTGCTCCCCCTTGCGGTTGCGCACCACGGGGGCCAGCAGCATCAGCTTGGCGCCTTCGGGCTGGGCCAGCACCTGATCCACCATCTGGCTGATGGTCTGGGCCGCGAGCGGAATGGCGTGGGTCGGGCAGCGTGGCTCCCCGACCCGGGCGAACAGCAGCCGCAGGTAGTCGTAAATCTCGGTGATGGTGCCGACGGTCGAGCGCGGGTTGTGGGAGGTGGACTTCTGCTCGATGGAGATGGCAGGCGACAGCCCCTCGATGTGGTCCACGTCCGGCTTCTCCATCAGGGAGAGGAACTGGCGGGCATAGGCGGAGAGGGACTCCACATAGCGGCGCTGCCCCTCGGCATAGAGGGTATCGAACGCCAGGGAGGATTTGCCCGAACCGGACAGGCCGGTGACCACGATCAGCTTGTCACGTGGCAGGATCAGGTTGATGTTCTTGAGGTTGTGGGTGCGGGCACCCCGGATCACGATTTTTTCCATCTTGTTGCGCGCTCGATACGGGAACCAGAGCGGGCCAGTATGGCATAGAGACTACTGGATGAATAGACAGTCTTTCCTTCCGTGCCCCCTTCCTCAGAGATACTCCTTGGCCCAGCTCACCGCCTGCAACCGGTTCTTGACGTTCAGCTTCTTGAAGACGTTGTAGAGATGGGATTTGACGGTGTGTTCACTCACGAACAGGCTGTCGGCGATCTCGGTGTTGGAGGCCCCCGTCATCAGGTGACGCACGATCTCCTGCTCGCGGGCGGTCAGCAGCGTCTGCTGACGCTGAGGTTGCCCGCTCCCCTTGCGGTAGTAGTCCACCAGGTCGCACAGCAGGTGGCGCGGGATCCAGTACTCCCCCTGCAACACCTTGCGGATGCCGAAGACCAACCTGTCCAGCGTGTCCTGACGAAAGAAGAGCCCGCTGGTATGGGGCCACATCAGCAGCAGCTCTTTGTTGGTGCTGGTCGGGGCATTGAGCAACACGGCACTGGCCTCGCCAAAGCGCTGGCAGATGGCATTGCTCCACAGCTCCTGCTGGGTCGACTTGAGGTAGTCCAGATCGATCAGCAGCAAGGTTTTGGGGGCGCCCTCTGCAACGTCTGGCAGGTCATTCAGCTCCCCCACCAGCAAGATGGGCAGACCAAGCTCTTCACTGAGGTGACGCTGGAAACGGGAGGCTTGTGCGTTATTTTCGGTGATCAGCACCAGGAGGGAGTCGGGCGTCATCAAGAGAACTTCCTTGCACATTCGAGTCGGGGCTTTTTGGCAAGGAAGAGTACCAATCCCCCTCCTGGCTGCAGCATTAAAAAAGTATTAGACGCATCGGTGGCTCCTTTGAAGCCCAGCAATTTTCCAGCCAATACAATTGGCTAGCACGCCCCCCCCCATTTGGGGGGTCAAGTAGTGCCGGTGCGCACCATAACAGCTCCGCCCTCTTCACGCAGCCTGCCCCAGCCGCCTCCCCTTGCTGGTGACACCTTACCTCGGGTAAGTTACTCAGGCTGTGGCGATCCATTGACGCCACAGTGGCAGGGAAGATGTGCGCTCATGCCCGCCAACTGGTACTATGGCGGCCAAACGCTGCGGCCGATCCATGACGCCTCTGCCGGCAAGCTCCGGCGCAGCCAGGACACTGAAGAGAGATGACACCCAGCCAGGGCGCGCATCTCGTTGCAAACAAACGCATTATTGAATGGGCCCAGGCATCTGGCCTGGCCGGTATACATAAGGGTGGAAGAGAGATTATGGCCAGTCGAGGCATCAACAAAGTCATTCTGATCGGTAACCTGGGGCAAGACCCGGAAGTGCGCTACATGCCGAGCGGCGGTGCCGTGACTAACATCACCCTGGCCACCTCCGATACCTGGCGCGACAAGCAGACCGGTGAGCAGAAAGAGCGCACTGAATGGCACCGTGTCGTCTTCATGGGCAAGCTGGCCGAAGTGGCCGGCGAGTACCTGAAGAAGGGCTCCCAGGTCTATGTGGAAGGCAAGCTCCAGACCCGTAAATGGCAGGATCAGAGCGGCCAGGAGCGCTACACCACCGAGGTGCTGGTCGACAGCTTCACCGGTGTGATGCAGATGCTGGGTGGCCGTCCGCAGGGCGGTGGCCAGGGCATGGGCGGCCAGTCATCCCAGGGCAACTGGGGCCAGCCGCAACAGGCTGCACCGCAACAGAACATGCAACGTCCTGCTGCCCCGCAGCAGAACATGCAACCGCAAGGCGGTTACGGCCGTCCGGCCCAGCAGCCGCAATCCGCCCCGCCGGTCTACAACGAACCGCCGATGGATTTCGACGACGATATTCCGTTCTGATCCCCTGCGGCAGGCCCTGATTCATCAGGGCCTTTTTTTACCTGTTTCTGACGCATTCACCTCTCCCGACGACCATGTTGCTGCCACTCTCCCGCGCTTTACGTCCCCTTCGTCCAGGCTTGTGGCTATCATCGAGACGATTTCTCCCTTCGGGAACCTGCATGAACCACTTGAGCCGTCTGCTGTGCTTCGCCCTGCTGATGTTCGGCGGCCACCTTGCTGCGGAGCCGCTGCGGGTGGGAGTCAGCTTTGCCATTCCTCCCTATGTCATCAGCCACGAAGACAGGGGCATTGAACTCGATCTCATGCGAGAGGCCTTCGCAGGCAGCCCCCATGAGCTTCAGGTCGTCTATCTTCCCCTGGAGCGCACCTTCAGGATGCTGGAGGAAGGCAAGCTGGACGCCATCATCAACGTCAAACCCGGCATGCTGGAAAGCGCCTACCTCTCACAGCCGGTGATCACCTTCCACAACCGGGTCTTCACCCTGGCGCCGACGGCAGTCCACACCATGAAGGATTTGCAGACCCTGCGAGTCAGTGCCTTCCAGCGTGCACGGCAGATTCTGGGAACGACCTTCTCCGACATCGTCGACCAGAATCCCCGTTATGAAGAGGTGGCGAGGCAGGAGGGACAGGTACAGCGGCTCCTGCTCGGGCGCACCGATGCCGTGATCCTGGAACAGCGAGTGTTCTACTACTATCTGGTGCAGTTGCTCGGGGATGACCAGGAGGGCGACCGCTATCCCAAGGACAGGGTCAGACAGCACGACCTCTTCCCCCCGACTCACTACCACTTCGCCTTTCGCGAGGCGGGCCACCGACAATGGTTCGACAGACAGCTCGCCAAGATGAAGGCGGACGGGCGCTATGAGCGGATCTTTGCCGCCTATGGCACCACCTCTACTGCCGGAGACAAAAAAGCCAGCCCATGATGGACTGGCTTGATACCGGCTCCAGGGAGCCGCAGTGGATGGAGCGTTACTTCATCGCGCTGCCGTTTTTCAGCTCTGCTTTCTGACGTTTGGCTTCGCGTTTCTCTTTCAGTGACATCTGCGGTTTTTTCTTGGCATCTTTGCCGTGATGCTGTTCTTTGTTGCTCATCATCAGACTCCAAAAAGGTTACCTGGACAGTTGGAACGGGTGTTCCAGCATGTCAGCCGAATCGTGGATTTCAGTACGCCAACAGTGACGATCGGGGATCGCACTGGCCTCAGCATACTCCCAATCTTCCGCCGGGATCCAGCCTCCCGGCAGCGCCTGTCAGCCAGGCGTTCCCGTAGCGTGCTCCCCCCGGAAATGACGACCGGGCGACACTTTTGGCATCCGGGGACGGATGGTCAGCCTGTCCCCGATGGATGTGTGTTAGGGTGGGCATTCAACGATCGCAGGAGCGCGTCATGAAGAAGCTGGAAATGAAGGATCTGACCGAGGCCGAGAAAGCCGAGATTGCCCTGCTGGTGCAAAAGGCCCAGGCCAATGCCGATCACACCCTGACCAACGGGGAGCGCAACAAGATCCGTGAGGCAGGACGCCAGAAGATCGCCGCCGATCGCGCCCAGGCCGCCAAGGCGGCTTCCGCACTGGCGCGGGAGAAAGCCAAGGAGCGAGCCAGTGCCCAAGTACTGCCCGACACCTTCAGCTGGTCCGATTCCGTCAGCAACAAATACCGTGGCAGACGGTAACGGCAGAATGAACGCACGCAGATGACGCTGCTGCAAAAAAGGGGGCTGGCAGAGCGTGATGTCATCTCCTTGAAAAGGGCAGCAGGAGGCCCCTGGCAGCTGATGCACACCCGGATAAAACGCCTATCCAGCCATCACTGACTGAAACGAATACCAAGATAAAGATTGCCATGACAGGGTGTGCGTGTTCTAATCGTTTTCGATGGTTCGGTAGTTCAGACCTGATTATGTTAGGCAGTCATCTTAAAGCAGTGATTTGTGCAGGCAGTTATCCCCGATAATTCTTGCCAGATAATTCTCCTTCTTTAGTGCTCCCCATACGTATTTCTGACGAAAAATCATGGATTGCCGCTCCGGTGGCGTTTCACTAATCACTACTCAAGGAAATTATCATGTCCAAAATGACTGGTACCGTAAAATTCTTCAACGCCGAGAAAGGCTTCGGTTTCATCTCCCCGGCTGACGGCAGCAAAGACGTGTTCGTTCACTTCTCCGCCATCCAGTCCAACGGTTTCAAAACCCTGGAAGAAGGTCAGCGCGTTGAGTTCACCATCGAGCAAGGCCAGAAAGGCCCGGCTGCTGCGAACGTCGTTCCGCAGTAATTCAAGCCGGAGCACCTTCCCCTCTTTGGGCAAGGGCCTCAGCAAGAATTGAAAAAACCCGCTTCGGCGGGTTTTTTGTTGCCCGTTTCCGGGTGACCGACCTGTTGCCCTGCTTCCCTCTCGCCACGGGAGCAAAAAGGGCACCCTGGTGGTGCCCCATTTCCTGGTCAGGTTCCTTACAGGGGCAGGCTGATCCGCGCCTCCAGCCCCCCCTCCTGGCGATTGTGGAGACTGAGCTCACCGCCGTGCTGGTGCACCAGGGTGCGGGCGATGGCGAGCCCCAGTCCCACGCTGCCAGACTCGGTGTTGCGGGCTTCATCCAGGCGCACGAAGGGCTTGAACACCTCCTCCAGCTGGCTCTCCGCAATCCCCGGCCCCTGATCGCGAACCAGGATCAGCAACTCGCCGTCACCGCGCACCAGCGAGACCTCGGCCCCCCCTGCGTACTTGATGGCGTTGCCGATGAGGTTTTGCAGCACCCGGCGCAGGGTGTTGGCGCGGCAGGCGTAAACCTGCTTGCCCTCGGCCAGGCAGGTGACGGGCTGGCCCATGTCGGCATAGTCGTCACACAGGCTCTCCAGCAGGCTGACCAGATCCAGCTCCCGGGTCGCCTCCTGCTGCCCCTCCTCCCGGGCAAAGCTCAGGGTCGCCGCCAGCATCTGCTCCATCTGCTGCAGGGTCTGCTGGAAGCGCTCCTTGTCTTCCCCGTCCGCCAGAAACTCGCTGCGCAGCCGCAGGCTGGTGATGGGGGTGCGCAGGTCGTGGGAGATGGCGGCCAGCATCCGGGTTCTGTCCTGCACGAAGCGATCGAGCCGGGTGTGCATCCGGTTGAAGGCCTGGATGGACTCGCGGATCTCGGTGGGCCCCTCCTCACGCAGGGGCTCGATGTCCTCACCACGCCCCAGCCTGTCGGCGTTGGCGGCCAGTTGCTTGAGGGGACGGGTCGCCCGGCGGAACAGCCAGATCATCAGGCCGATCACCAGGCTCGCCACCAGCAGCAGGTTGAGGGTGGTCTGCCAGGACCAGCTCGCCGTCTCCTTGTCCACCAGGGAGCTGAACTGGAGCCAGCCGCCGTTGGGCAGTTCGATGGAGCCGTAGAGCCGCATGTCCTGGGGCGGCGGCATGCCGTTGCGATCCTTCATCATGCGGTTGTGGTGCTGCCAGGCCCGGCTGCGCTGGATGTCCTGCTTCAGCTCGGCGCTGATCTCCACCGCCAGGGAGGATGGATAGCCGAGCTTGGCCCGCACCAGCTTCTCGAAGCGGGGGCTGCGGTTGTCCGGTTGCAGCGGCTCGTCGGAGAGGCGCAGCAGCAGGGTCTCGCTGCGGCTCGCCTTGAGGATCTCGTGATAGAGGGATGGGGGTGAGAGGGAGAGCAGGCGCACCACGGAGATGATCCGTTGCATGGCGTTGCGGCTGTTGACGTAACCGAGGGCCTCCTCCCTGTCCGAACGGTAGATCTGGATACTGAGCAGCTGGATCAGCACCAGCCCCGCCAGGGCCACCAGCACTATCTGGCCGGTCAACCCCTTGGGCAGCAGCCTGGCGAAGACGCGCTTGATCATGTCGGCCTCACTCCTGGGTCACGTCGGCGGCGAACAGGTAACCGCCACCCCAGATGGTCTTGATGAGCTCGGGATTCTTGGGATCCCGCTCCAGCTTGCGCCGCAGCCGGCTCACCAGGGTATCGATGGCGCGATCGAAGGCCACCGCCTCCCGGCCACGGGCCAGATCCAGCAACTGATCCCGGCTCAGTACCCGCTGGGGCCGCTCCAGAAACACCTTGAGCAGATCGAACTCGGCGGTGGAGAGGCTCATCCCCACCCCCTCCTCGTCCACCAGCTCGCGGCGATTGACGTCGAGCAGCCAGCGATCGAAGCGCAGATCCCGGGTCAGGGTCTCCGGCACGGGCAGGCTCTCCGCCTGGGTACGGCGCATCACCGCCTTGATGCGGGCCAGCAGCTCGCGGGGGTTGAACGGCTTGGAGAGGTAGTCGTCCGCCCCCATCTCCAGCCCTATGATGCGATCCGTCTCCTCCCCCATGGCGGTGAGCATGATGATCGGCAGGCGGGATTTGACCCTGAGCTCGCGGCACAGGGTGAGGCCATCCTCCCCCGGCATCATCAGATCTAGCACCAGCAGGTCGAACTCCCGCTCATCCAGCAGCCGCTTCATCTCCTTGCCATCGCGGGCGCAACTGACGCGCATGCCATGCTGCTCCAGAAAGCGCTTGAGCAGATCGCGGATCTCGCTGTGGTCATCGACCACCAGAATATGAGGGCTGCCTTGGTTCATCATCATCTCTCCGTTATCGGGCTGGGGCGATTATACGAAAATCAACCGGGCGGGTTGTGTCAAAGTGTGCCAGCACGCCCCTGTGCCACACTCTGCTACAAAATAGGCTTCTACTGGCAAATTTCAGACACTTCCACGGTGTTTACTGGATACCAAGGCGAAAGAGCCTCTACCCGTACACATCCGACAGGAGTTACCCATGAAAAAGCTGACCAAGACCCTGCTGACCGCCACCCTGATCCTTGGCCTGCCGCTGGGCGCCTATGCCGCCAGCGAGGCGGTCTCCACCGCGCAACCGACCCAGGCCACGGCGACCGGTTGCCCCATGGACGGTACCGGCATGATGGGCGGCAAGCATCATGGCGGCCGCCACGACAAGATGGCCCGCATGAAGAACATGACCCCGGAACAGATCCAGGCCCATCTGCAACAGCGCTACGACAAGATTGAAGATCCGGCCAAGAAGGCGGAGTTCGTGAAGAACCTTGGTCTGCGTGCAGACGGCATGATCAAGCACGCCGAGGTGATGAAGCAGTTCGCAGAAGCAAACCAGTAAGTCGAAGTGATGAAGCCGTTTGCCGAAGCAGACCAGTAAGTCGAGATGATCAAGCTGTTCGCAGAAGCAAACCAGTAAGTCGACGTAATGAAGCGGTTTGCCGAAGCAGACCCGTGATCCGGCGGGCCCTGCCCCGACAACGGCGAAAACGACAGGGTGGCGCAAGCCACCCTTTTTTTGTCTCCACCCCCCAGTTTTTCACCTTTTCCTGCCTGCCCGCATCATGTTATGTGAGCGATAACAAACGTTTCACTTTCGAAATAAATCATAATGGCCCCTCACACAACAGATGCGGGCACGATCCCGGACACAGTGGACAGGAGTCGTTATGGGATGGAATCTGGGCACAATCAAGGGGCGCTATACCGCCGTTTTTCTGGGCTTCATGGCGCTGGTGTGCGCCCTGACGGTGATCGGCATCCAGATCTGGATCACCCCCGCCCTGCAAAAGGCGGGGGAGGAGAACGTGGTGCTGCGAGTCGGCGAGATAGCGACCGATATCCGTGACCAGCTCAACGGGGTGCAGACCCAGTCGCGCAGCATCACCCAACTGGTGGCACAACTGCCGAGCGAGCAGATAGATGCCCAGCTCCCGGCCCTCATCGACCAGTACGGCAACGGCATGGTCTTCGGTGGCGGCATCTGGCCCCTGCCGGACAAGCGGGAGGCGGGGCGCGCCAAGTTCAGCACCTTCTTCCACCGGGATGCGTCCAACGCCCTCATTCCCAACACCTATTGGAACTCGGCAGAGGCGCCCAACTATTTCGATCAGCCCTGGCACAAGGCTGGCCAGCAGGCGCCCCGTGGCGTCTGTGCCTGGGCCGCCGCCTACAAGGATGGCGCGAGCCAGCAGCCGAGAACCAACTGCGCCATGGGGATCTACCAGGATGGCGCCCTCTACGGGGTGTCGACCATAGACGTCACCCTGGGCTTCTTCAACGACCTGGTGGCCAAGAAAGAGCAGGAGATCGGCGGTCAGGTGATGATCATCGAGGCTGACGGCAAGATCCTGAGCCGCAACGCCCGTCTGACCGGGGATGTGGTGCTCGGCAACCTCTCCGCCCACGCCGACTATCCCTTCGCCCTCGCCATCAGCGGCCTGCTGGGCCAGGATGCGAGCAAGGGGCAGCTGCGCACCACCTTCCAGGATCAGGGTGAGGAACAGACCCTGCTGATGGAGGCCATCGAAGGGACCCCCTGGTTGCTGGCCGCCGCCCTGCCTACCCGCACCCTGACCCAGGACAGCCGGGATGTGCTCGCCACCCTGGCGAGCATCCAGCTCCCCCTGGCGGGGCTGCTGTTCGTGCTCATGGTGCTGGCCATCAGCCAGCTTGGCAGCCGCCTGCAGACCCTCAAGCTCAACATCGACGCCCTCAGCGCCGGCGACGCCGATCTGACCGCCCGCATCCAGGTCAAAGGGCATGACGAGCTGGACAACATCGCCCTGTCGGTCAACCGCTTCATCGCCTTCCTGCAACAGATGATGGTGCAGGTGACCGCCGCCACCGACCTCATCACCCGCGAGCTGGCCCAGCTCGATCAGCAGACCGGGCAGGCCAGGCGGATCCTGGGGGAACACGCCAGCGAAACCGATCAGGTCGTCACCGCCCTCAACGAACTCAGCTCCACCGCCGACAGCGTTGCCCGCCACGCCAACGACTCCGCCAGCTTCACCGAGGCCGCCAACGGTCAGGCGGCCAGCTCCCGCAAGGTGGTGGGATCGGCCTCCGCCAGCGTGGTGGCCCTCATCGACGAGGTGGATCTCGCCGCCGCCAAGGTGCTGGAGATGCAGGAAGATGCCCAGCAGATCGGCAGCGTGCTCGGGGTGATCGGCGGCATCGCCGCCCAGACCAACCTGCTGGCGCTCAACGCCGCCATCGAGGCGGCCCGGGCCGGTGAACAGGGCCGGGGCTTCGCGGTGGTGGCCGACGAGGTGCGTGCCCTCGCGGCACGCACCCAGAACAGTACCGCCGAAGTGGGCAGCATGTTGTCACGGCTCACCCAGGGGGTCGCCGAGGCCGTGGTCGCCATGGAGCAGACCAAGCGCAGTTGCCAGGCGGCGGCCGACACCACGGGGCAGGTCACCGGCGGCCTCGACACCATGGCCGACGCCGTGGTGCAGATCCACGATCTCAGCAGCCAGATCGCCACCGCTGCCGAGGAGCAGAGCCGGGTGACCGAGGAGATCAACCGCAACATGGTGAGCATTCGCGACATGCTGAACCTCCTGGTGGAGAACGGCGGCAACACGGAGCAGAGCGCCGCCACCCTGCTGGGGTCCAACCGCCAGTTGCTGGCACTGGTGCACCGCTTCAAGGTGTGAGCCTGAACACCAGGCAGCAAAAAGGGGCCCGCGGGCCCCTTTTTCATTCACCTTGCCAGGACTCAGGCCTTGTTGGCCAGGTTCAGGGTCTTCACGGTCTCGCCTTCGAACTTGATGACCACGTTCTTCTGGGCCACTTCGGAGTCTTTCAGCAGGGACTTGGTGGTCTCGGCCAGCAGCGGGGAGGCCTTGTTCAGAGCGTCCAGGTCATAGGTCCACACTTCCAGACCGGCGTCGGTCTTGGTGCTGGCCGGGGCGCCCAGCTTGTCCTTGATGGCCTGCTTGTTGGAGCCGCCTTCCTTGATGTCCAGAGCCTTCTTGATCGCTTCGTTGGAAGCGGTGTCCATGGCGTTGCCAGCCATCTCTTTGGCGGTGCTGGTGACGCTGCTGGTCACGGTGTCGGTCAGGGAATCCATCAGGCCGGCGTGGGCAACCAGAGGCAGGGCGGTCAGGGCAATCAGCAAGGACTTTTTCATGAAGATACATCTCGCAAGAATGAAAAGAGCGCGCATGAAACCAGCGGGATGAATTGGAGTCAAGAAAATCCCTTGGTCAAGCCGTATTCGGGGGGGAAAAGCCCCGTAGCGGCTCCGACCAGTGCCCTTGTCAGCCGCTGAGCTGGTCCTTGCCCGCCAGCTTGGCCCGGTAGAGCGCCCTGTCGACCCGTGCCATCAGGTGGGACACCTGCTCGTCGGGGTCGGACTCCACCAACCCGAAACTCAAGGTCACGGGCTCGATCCCCTTGACCCTGGCATGGCTCAGGCGCTGCCTCAGCTTCTCGGCCACCACCCGGGCGTCGGGCAACCGGGTATTGGGAAGCACCAGCATGAACTCGTCACCCCCCCAGCGGGCCAGCAGATCGATCTCGCGGATGCAGCCCCGAGTCAGCTGCACGATATCGATCAGAGTCTGGTCCCCCACCCCGTGGCCATGGCGATCATTGATCTGCTTGAAGTCGTCCACGTCCATGGCGATCACGGCAAAGGGCTCCTTGAAGCGCTTGGCGCGCTCATGCTCCAGCCGCACCGCCTGCTCCAGCCGATAGCGGCTGGCCGCGCCGGTCAGGGAGTCCGTCTCCGCCAGGCGGCGGTTTTCCTCCACCTGGAACTGCAATGCCTGGTTGAGCCGCTCCAGTTCGGCGGTACGCTGCGCCACCTGCTGCTCCAGGGTGCGGTTTTGCAGCTCCAGCCTGGCGTAGAGTTCCCGCTGGGCGTGGATGTTGCGGTGTGCCCCCACCATCCTGGCGACACTGCCGTCCGGGTTGCGTGCGACGATGCGGCCACAATCCGCCACCCAGAGGTAGTCACCGTTACGGCAACGGCAGCGGTATTCGGCCCGGTAGTCCGCCGCCCGCCCACTCAGGCAGGCATCGAAGCTCTCCATGACCTGCGCCAGATCGTCCGGGTGGATCAGGTTCTCCCAGGTAAAGACAGTGTTGTCGAGGGAGTGGGGCTCATACCCCAGCATCTGATACCAGCCGGGATAGCGATGGACATAGCCGGTGTTGGCATTCCAGTCCCAGAGACCGTCGCTCACGACCTCCAGCATGCCGCTCATCACGGCCTCGTCGAGGGCCGGTAGCCTTGTCATCTCATTGTCATGCAGCATGAAAACCTTCCTTGTTCTGCTACTCGGCGCCACGGATCCGCTTGTTGACCTGGCGGGAAAACCGGGCCTGCCGGTCGAGCCTTCAAGGGGGCGACTGGCCTCGACACCCCGTCATGACGGGTTATCGGCCAGGTTGCCCTCTTGTTGAACAACAGTAGCAGCCCGCACACTTTCGAGTCTTGCGCGCCGTCACGCTCCCTTCCGTTCTTCTGCCGGCCAGATTGCACCACGGCGGTGCACACCTTTGGCGCAGCCCTGCCCATATTGGGCAAGCCTCGCTGACCAGGGCTGCGATTAATAAGTAACTATATGAATAAAAAGAAAAATACTTTTCTGGCGCAATATTTGCCTTTATCTGGGTGAACCACAAGGATTGGGGATATTGCATGAAATTAATCACCGCCATCATCAAGCCGTTCAAACTCGACGACGTGCGCGAAGCCATCGCCAACCTCGGCGTCGAGGGGCTGACGGTTTCCGAGGTCAAGGGGTTTGGCCGCCAGAAGGGGCACACCGAGCTGTACCGGGGTGCCGAATACCAGGTGGATTTCCTGCCCAAGGTAAAGCTGGAGATCGCCACCCTAGCCGACAACGTCGAGCAGATCATCGAAGCCATCAGCAAGGCCGCCCACACCGGCAAGATAGGTGACGGCAAGATCTTCGTTTATGACCTGCAGGCCGCCGTGCGCATCCGCACCGGCGAGACCGACGCAGACGCCCTTTGATACGACTGGAACTGAGGAATACGACATGGAAGAGTTGATCACATCCGTCAGCGAGCTGCGCTATGCACTCGACACCTTCTACCTGCTGATCTCCGGCGTGCTGGTCATGTGGATGGCCGCCGGGTTCGCCATGCTCGAAGCCGGCCTGGTCCGCGCCAAGAACACCACCGAGATCCTGACCAAGAACATCCTGCTCTATGCCATCGCCTGCATCATGTTCCTGCTGGTCGGCTACAACATCATGTACGTGGACAACAGCGCCGGCGGCTGGCTGCCGAGCTTTGGCAGCCTGATGGGCAGCCAGGCGGACGACGCGGGCCACTCCCTGCACTCCGACTTCTTCTTCCAGGTGGTGTTCGTCGCCACCGCCACCTCCATCATCTCAGGTGCGGTGGCAGAGCGGATGAAGCTCTGGTCCTTCCTGCTGTTCTGCGTGGTGATGACCGGCTTCATCTACCCCGTGGAAGGCTACTGGAGCTGGGGTGGCGGCTTCCTGAAAGAGGCGGGCTTCTCCGACTTCGCAGGCTCCGGCATCGTCCACATGGCGGGCGCTGCCGCTGCCCTGGCCGCCGTGCTGCTGCTCGGCCCCCGTCGCGGCAAATATGGCAAGCAAGGGGAGATCTACCCCATCCCCGGCTCCAACCTGCCGCTCGCGACCCTGGGCACCCTGATCCTCTGGATGGGCTGGTTCGGCTTCAACGGTGGCTCCCAACTGGCGCTCTCCAGCGCCGCTGACGCCACCGCCATCGGCACCGTGTTCGTCAACACCAACGCCGCCGCGGCCGCCGGTGTGGTCGGCGCCCTGCTGGTCAGCAAGCTCACCTGGGGCAAGGCGGATCTCACCATGATCCTCAACGGCGCCCTCGGTGGTCTGGTCGCCATCACCGCCGACCCGGCCTCCCCCAGCCCGCTGTTCGCCAGCCTGATCGGCGCCCTGGCCGGTGCCCTGGTGGTCTACGCCATCGTCGCCTTCGATCGCCTGAAGATCGATGATCCGGTCGGTGCCATCTCGGTACACGGCGTCTGCGGCCTGTTCGGCCTGATGG
The DNA here is from genome assembly GCF_014168615.1 of Aeromonas sp. WP2-W18-CRE-05. Classification (NCBI taxonomy): domain Bacteria; kingdom Pseudomonadati; phylum Pseudomonadota; class Gammaproteobacteria; order Aeromonadales; family Aeromonadaceae; genus Aeromonas; species Aeromonas sp. WP2-W18-CRE-05. The sequence continues at coordinate 4,473,509 of NZ_AP021917.1, forward strand.
TGGTGCCCTTCTCCAACACGAGCGCCACCTTCGGTGCCCAGTTGCTGGGTGCTGCCACCATCTTCGGCTGGGTCTTTGTCGTCTCCCTCGTGGTCTGGAGCCTGCTCAAGGCCACCATGGGCCTGCGGGTCAGCGAAGAGGAAGAGATGATGGGTGTGGATGTCCACGAGTGCGGCATCGATGCCTACCCCGAGTTCGTCAGCGTCAAATCCAGCATCTGAGCACGCCATCTGCTTGCGGGGCCCGGGGGACACCTCGGGCCCCGTTTTTTTGGCGGCTCGGCGCCCCTGAAGGCAGGAGGACGGTTCGAGTGATGCCACTCTGCCAAGTAGCCGGTGAACCCTCTGCTTTGCCCCCTCCCCTTTTCAAGGGGAGGGCCGGGGTATGCCGTGCCGATTGACGGATGGGGCCATGACCCCCTCCCCGCCTCCCCCTTGGCAGGGGGAGGAGCAACCAAGCGGCCATTCTCTGGACGGGTCAAATAATCGAGGTGGCAGCCACGTAGGTTCGATTAGCGAAGCGTAATCGGACGAAGGTAACGGCATTGCTCCCTTCTCCCGTTGATTAAAAAAGGAGGAGAAGGGCTGGGGATGAGGGGAAGGAAAAAAGAGATGACGCAGTAAACGTTGGGCTTCGCTTCGTTCAGCCATAACCTATATGGCCGATATAGTTGATGCTGAACCAATGAAACACAACACAGGCGATATAGGCAATGCAAAAAACTTTATATTTCCGCATATAAGGCATGAAAAACTAACATTTTCATATAAATAAATATTGACTCATCAAGGATTCTTTGATGATACTGCCTTATACATCAATCATAAAAACCACAATATAGCCAAGAGCTTGAAGATATGGATATTAGTTCTGAGTTACTAAATAACTGATCCCAATAGTGCTACACCTTCGCTGTGCCATAGCCATTCCCCGGGAAAGGAGACACGGTATCCATGAAGTGTTTCACTCGGGCCAGCAGGTTTGCCATCCCTCTGCATTGATGATTGCGCGTGATGGTTTCATGTAACTTGTGCCATAGCCGTTCTATGTGATTAACCCAAGGGCTGTAAACTGGCTGGAACACCAGGCAGAACTTGGGATTCTTCTTCAACCATCGCTCGGTCTGTTTGCTTTTGTGAATGATGTAGTTATCGAGGATCAACGTGATGGTTTTGGCTCGTCGGTAGTGGTGGCGCAGCTTTTCCAGCATGGCAATAAACAGCGATGAGTTTTTCTTGATCCCGCTGACGTAAAGTACCCTTCCGTTGCCTGCGTGGAGAACGCCTGCCAGATAATGCTTGGCATTCTGCCCCGGTGTGACAACCCGCTTTTGCTGCGCTCTGAACATCCAGTCGGCTCCTAATTTGGGATTGAGGTCTATATCGACTTCATCCTCATAAAACACCGGATTATCGGCATCACAGCGGGCCAGCGCGGCGTCGATATTCGCCATTTTTTCCTGATAGGCTGGGTCTTTTATCCGCAAGGTCGGCACGGGCCTGCGCCAGACAATGCCCATACGAGGTAACCATCGGCGGAGCGTGGAGGCTGCCACATTTAGCCCTGTTAACCGATTGATTTTTATAGCCAATAGTTCAGTACACCAACGGCTGCGCTGATAACCAAAATCTTGCGGAGAAAACTGCATGAGCAGCACCAGTAAGGTGACAATCTTGGCGATAGGTAAGACTGGGGCACGGCCAGCCGGTAAGGCTTCTAGCGCATCTATGCCTTCATCTCGATACCACCGAAGCCAACGACCGATGGTCGAGCGCGCAGCGCCGGTAAGGTGATGAACATCGGTGATCGTGCGTCCTTCATGTAACAGCAAGATGGCCATCAAGCGACGAGCATGTCCTTTATCACGGGTGGCATGGATGATTTTGTGAATGCGGCGCCGTTGTGGTCGTGGCAGAGGTGGTAGGATAGGCATCAACTCAGTCCTTTGGGTGTGGCTTGTTTTGTTTAGCGACTAATCAGATCGCACAAACTGGACTGAGTTCCCTTCCTCCGGTGATCTACTATTCGGAACAGCTATTTAGAGTTATTGAGACAGCTATTACCTGGCTTTTTAACTGCCTGGGTTTTCCACGCATTAACCGCATATCCTAAACAATCTCAGTTCGAAAGAGTAATACAAGCTTTAATTTTCACACTATTGGTTAAGGTTCTTTCGGATTCATTCAAAGAAATAACTATCTATATTGGCAGCTTTTATAAAGTTTTTGAATGGTCTACAGGGAAAGAGCTAGCGACTTCGATCATACTTGCATTTCTGTTGGGCTTAGTTCTGTCTTATTACACAAACAACTCTAAGTTTCATGGGCTCCTACAAAAATTAAAAATAACTAACCAGTCATCATTTAATAGTGAGTGGGAAGACATATTTAATAGTGTGACATCATTTGTAATATTAGACCTAAAGGATGGACGAAGAATTTTTGGTTGGCCTAGTGTGTGGCCATCAGACCCATCCAAAGGTCATATTGTTCTACAAAATCCAGAGTGGATATCAGAAAATGGTGAGTATATCCCTATGTCGAGCGCACAATTCATAGTAATAAAGGCCGAAGAAATAGAATTCGTTGAGTTTTTGAAAGAGGGTAATTCTAATGAGCAATGACCATAAAAAGCCCGTTGAAAAGTCAGGAAAAAACCCACCACCGCCATCAAATTACGTAAAACCAAAACCAACACCAACCCCTCCAACCCCAACTAAAAAGTGATGGTGATTTATGTCTGATAAAAAACCATATCCAGGCCCAGATACACAAAAGAACAGTAGAAATCCACCACCCCCAACAAGATATGAAAAGCCATCGCCAACACCACCTCCACCACCTAAGAAAAATTAACTTCAATCATGTGCTTAGCAGGCAATTACGCCTGCTAAGCACAATCACTCCCCCAGCCTCTCCGCCAATCCCGAATACCGCTCGGTCTTTTTCCGCACGGCCTGTGCCAGCAGGGCGCGATCGCCGTAGAGATCGAGGCGGGCCTTGGCGCGGGTGATGCCGGTGTAGACCAGCTCGCGGGTCAGGAGCGGGCTGGGGCTGTCGGGCAGCACCAGCACGGTGTGGGCAAACTCCGAGCCCTGGGATTTGTGGATGGTCATGGCGTAGACCGTCTCATGGGGGGGCAACCGGCTGGGCAGCAGGGCCCGCAGGGTGCCGTCCGGCTGCTCGAACCATACCTTGAGCCGCCCGGTCTCATCCGGCAGGCAGAGCCCCATGTCGCCGTTGTAGAGGCCCACCCCGTGGTCGTTGCGCACCACCATCACGGGGCGGCCCGCATACCAGTCGCCGTCACGCTGGATCAGCCCTGCCTTGGCGAGGGCCAGTTCGAGCCGCTCGTTGAGCCCCGTCACCCCGAAGGGGCCGTCCCGCAGGGCGCAGAGGATCTGGAAGCCGTTGAACGCCTTGAACACCGCCGCCGGATCCTCGCCGGCCCGGGCCGCCTTGAGGTAGCTGCCATAACCGGCCACCCCCTCTGCGATCAAGGCGTTGTAAGCCTCCCCCGCCCAGGGGTGCAGGCGGATGTCGCCAAATCCTGCGCCCCAGACCGCCTCCACTGCCGCCCCGTCGCCGCTGTTGCAGGCCCGCGCCAACTGGCCGATGCCCGAATGCTGGTCAAAGCGCCAGCTCTTGGAGAGCAAACAGAGGCTGTCGCGCACGCTGGCCCCTGATGGCGTGCCTTGCAGGCGATAGCCGGTCTGGCGGGAGAGCCAATCCGCCTGCGCGGGGCTGATGCCCTGTTCGATAAAGCTGCAGATATCCCCGAGCACGGCCCCCGCCTCCACCGAGGCGAGCTGATCCTTGTCGCCGAGCAGGATGAGGCGGGCATGGCTCGGCAGCGCATCCAGCAGGCGCGCCATCATGGGCAGGTCCACCATGGAGGCCTCGTCCACCACCAGCAGGTCGAGGTGCAGCGGGTTGCCTCTGTGATGGCGGAACTGGCTGCGCCCGGGGATCACCCCGAGCAGCCGGTGCAGGGTGCCCGCCTCGGTGGGGATGGCCTCCACCCACTCGGGGGGCAAGTCCAGCGCCTGCAGGGCAGCGCCGATACTCTCGGTCAGACGCGCCGCCGCCTTGCCGGTGGGGGCCACCAGCCGGATCGCCGGGGCCTTGCCCCCTTGCAGGCCGGTCTCCACCAGGATGGCGAGGAGCTTGGCCACCGTGGTGGTCTTGCCGGTGCCGGGGCCGCCGGAGATGACCGCGAAGGGACGCGCCGCCGCCGTGGCCGCCGCCAGCTTCTGGCCGTTGCAGCAGAGCGCCTCGGGCACCAGGGTATCCAGCCGCTCCAGCTCGCTGGCCGCCTGGGCGCTCTTTAGCAGGGTCTCCACGGCGGGCCACTCCACCTCATGGGGGAAGACCAGATCCAGGTACTTCTCCACAAAGTGGCGGACGGAGAAATCCGGCGCGAGGCGGGCCTTGAGCAGGGCCCCGAATACCAGGCCGTAGTCGCGGGCAAAGAGGCGTGACAGGGCCGGGGCAATCTCCGGCCATTCGGTCCGTTCACTCAAGGCGCTAAGGTGGCGGGCCACCCCCAGCTCAAAGTCGTGGTAGCGGGTGAGGTAGAGGCGCTCCCCCCAGAGTCGCAGGGGCCAGCGGGGGAGCTCTCCCTCCTCCTGTTCGCTCCCCACCAGGGGGCTGGCCGCAAAGAGGGCGGGCCAGCTCGCGGGATCCGCGAGATCCGCCAGCAGATCCCGGCTCTGATCCGGATCCAGCCCGAAGGGGCGCGAGGATCCCTGCCCGTCACCGCCCTGAGCGAGCATCGCCAGCGGCAGGCAGACATGGCCGCGCCCCAGCTCATGGCAGGCGAGTGCGGCCCCCAGCACCAGCTCGGGGCTGCCGCCCAGGTCGGCCACCAGCCTGGCAAATTGCAGGTCAAGCTGGCGGATGCGCCCCGCCAGCGCCAAGGCTTTCAGCCGCTCTATCATGGTTTCGCCCTTCATCTCGCCCCTCATGCCTCTGCCTTGTTCGATTTTTCTAAACGATGATCGTCAGACGTCACACCTTTACTAAACAACTCGTCCAGCCCCAGCACCAGTTCCCGGCTGGGCCGGGCATGGAAAATGCCCCCCCGGGGCATGCCGCGCAGGAAGAGATAGAAGACCCCGCCAAAATGCCGGTCGAAATCGTAGCCCGGCAGCCGCAAGGCGAGCAGCCGATGCAGGGCCAGGGAATAGAGCTGGTATTGCAGATCGTAGCGATGCTCGCGCATGGCCCGCTCCAGGGCCGGGCGGCCGTAATCGGCGGGGCTCATGCCAAGGTGGTTCGATTTGTAGTCGAGCAGATACCAGCGCCCCTGCCACTCGAACACCAGGTCGATGAAGCCCTTGAGCATCCCCTGCACGGTGGCAAAACCAAGCGGCTTGCCGTCCCGCGACAGGGGGTCGTGCTGCTGGCAGAGTGCGGTCAGCGCCGGTGCCGTCACCCGCCCCATGGGCAGGAAGAACTCCAGCTCCACCTGTTTGCGCTCGGGGGCCAGATCCCGCAGCCGCACCGGATCCCCAAGGCCGGTCTCAAGGGGGGTATCCAGCACCGCCTCCACCTGCTGTTGCAGCACGGGGGCCCAGCCTTCGTCGAACCCCTCCTGGGTCAGCAGGGCGGCGATGTGCTGTGCCAGCGACTCGCCCTTCGCGTGCTCGAAGTCGATGGTCTCGAACAGGCTGTGGAGCAGGGTGCCGGGACGCGCCCCTTTCGGGAAGGTGAAGATGGAAGGGGCGGGCGCCTCCTCTTCCTGCACGGTGACGGCAGCCTCGGTGGCCACCTCGTCGTCGAAGCCGGGGTTGGCCAGCACCCCCTTGCCGTGGCCGTTGCCCTGGGCCGCGAGCCCGGAGTAGGAGCTGATCCACCAGTCCCGCTCAAGCTGCCCCTGGAACGCGCGCACGGTGGGCTCCCCCGGCGTCTCCGCCTCGGCGGGCAGCGGGGCCGGGCGGGTGAGCGAGGGCTCACCGACGGCCACCCCCGGCAGGGCCTGGGCCAGGTCGGTGAGGGCGGTCGCCAGTGTCCCGGCGTCCCCCTCCTCCCCCTTTTGCAGCAGGTAGCCGATGGCGGTGCGGTGCAGGTCGGTCTTCTCCGACTTGCCCGCCCCGGAACGCACCGGCGCCAGCCCGAGCCAGGTGGCATAGACCCCCCGGGTCAGGGCCACGTAAAGCAGGCGCAAGTCTTCGGCGAGGCGCTCCTTGTCGGCCTCGGCCAGGGACTCTTCGGCGCCGGTGAGATCGAGCACGGTGCGATTGCCCGCCTCCCCCGTTTCGTGGAACAGGGGGGTGTCGGCGGCGCGGTGGCTGCAAATGAACGGCAGGAAGACCAGCGGGTACTCCAGCCCCTTGGATTTGTGGATGGTGACGATCTGCACCAGCTTGCGCTCGGACTCCAGGCGAAGTATCTGCTCCCCGTCCTGGCCGTTGGGCTGGCTCACCGCCTCCCCGAGCCAGCGCAGCAGGGCGTACTCCCCGTCCAGCTCGCCGCTCGCCTGTTGCAGCAACTCGCCGAGATGGAGGAAGTTGGTCAGTCGCCGCTCCCCGTAGGGGCTCGCCAGCAGGGAGGCGGCGAGGTTGCGCCCGTGCATCAGGGCCCGCAGCATGGCCAGCACCCCGTGGCGATGCCAGACCGCGCGGTATCCCATGAACTCCTGCACCGCGCTCTCCCAGGCCCGCTCGTCCGAGGCCAGCGCGTCCAGGGCCCTGGCATCGAGATCGAACAGGCCGGTGGCGAGCGCCGCCCGCAGGCTTCGCTCATCGCTCGGGTTCTGGCAGGCGTGCAGGATCAGCAGGATCTCCCGCGCCTCCACCTGGGCCAGCACGCTCTCGCGGTTCGACAGATAGACGGAGGCGATGGCAAGGCGCGCCAGCTCCTGCTGCACCAGCTTGCCCTCGGCGCCGGTGCGCACCAGCACGGCGATATCCCCGGCCCTGACCGGCTCGCTGCCGAGCATCGCCTTGCCCTCCCGGGCCAGCGTGAGCAGGCGATGGATCTCCGCCGCCGTGGCGCGGGCCATCCTGCTCTGGTACTCCCCCTTGTTGAAGGTGGGCTGACCGGTCAGCTGCCAGCAGTGCAGCACGGGGGCGCTCTGCCCCTCGATCAGCAGTGCCCGGCTCTTGCCCTGCGCCTCCACCGGCAGGAAGGGGATGTCCGCCTCGTAGATGAAGGGATCCTTCGCCCGCTCGAACAGGCCGTTGACCGCCGCCACCAGGGCGCGGCTTGAGCGCCAGTTGCGCCCCAGGGTGTAGTGGGCGCTCACATTTCGCCGCGCCTGGATGTAGGTGAAGATGTCGGCGCCACGAAAGCCGTAGATGGCCTGCTTGGGGTCGCCGATCATCAGGAGCGCCGTGTCCTGGTGACCGCCGTAAAGGCGATGGAAGATGCGGTACTGCTGGGGGTCTGTATCCTGGAATTCATCGATCATGGCGACCCGGTAGGTGGCGCGGATGCGCTCGCACAGCCGCTCCCCCAGGCCCGAGCCGAGCGCCCCGTCGAGATCCCGCAGCAGATCGTCGAAGGAGAGCTGATGGGCCTGGCGCTTGCTCTCCTGCATCCGGCTGCGCACCACCCTGGCCGCCCGCTGCAAGACGAGATCCCGGATGCCGGGTCGGCTCGCCAGCAGGGCGTCTATCTCGCCAAAGAGCGGCAGGGTGGGCACCGTTCCCCCCTTCTTGAGGTTCTCCTCCAGCGCCTGCTGGCCGAAGCGCTCCAGCTCCTTGGGCAGGACGTAGCCGCTGGTCTCGTCCTGCGCCCAGTCGCCAATCTTGGCAAGCCAGCCCTCGTAGTTCTTGCCGGTGTAACGGCTGATCTGCCCCTCGGTCTGGCGGCGGATCTCGTCCGTCTGCGCCAGCCACCCGGCCTTCACCGCCCCGATGCGGGCCATGGCGACGCTGTGCCGCGCCGCCAGGGTCTCGTCCCCCGCCACCGGGCGGATCTCCAGCTCGTCGTTGTCGAGCCAGCTCCCCATCTCCCGCAGCAGGGCGGCGGGGCTCGGCCAGAGCCTTCGCACCGCCCGGGCCAGGGGCTGATCCACCGGATAGAACTCGGCGCGCCAGTAGTCACTCACCGCCTGCAGCCGGAGCCGGCTGTCGTCGGTCAAAAATTCGGTTTCAAAGAGGGCGCCCGACTCGAAGGCGTTCTGCCTGAGCATCCGCTGGCAGAAGCCGTGGATGGTGAAGACCGCCGCCTCGTCCATCTGCCGCTCGGCGGCCAGCAGGCGACGGGCTGCCAGATCGTGATCCTCCACCTCCGCCAGCAGTTGGGCCAGCAGGGTATCCGTGCTGTGACCGCGCATAAAGGCGAGACGCGCCTCGTGGATGCGGGCGCGGATCCGCCCCCTCAGTTCGGCGGTGGCCGCCTCGGTAAAGGTCACCACCAGGATCTCGGTCACCGACAGGGGCCGCTCGTGGGCACAGGGCTGACCGGCGTCTCCCCCCTCCTCGCCTGCTTGTTCGATAACCGGGCCGTGGCCCAGCAAGAGGCGCAGATAGAGGCCCGCGATGGTATAGGTCTTGCCGGTCCCGGCGGAGGCCTCGATCAGCCGCTCGCCATAGAGGGGAAAACGCAGGGGATTGAGCGGGTTAGCCATTATTGCAACTCCTCCAGCGCCTGATGGAGCGGGGTCAGGTGTTCACGGGCCAACCCCTGCAACTGGGCCAGCACCTCGTCATCGAGTTCCGGGAAGCAGCGGGCGACATAGACGTCCTGCCCCTCTCCCGTCACCATGTAGCCGCCGTTGAAGCGGGCAAGTGCCGCCTTGTCGGCCTCCTCCGGCTTTGCCGGATCCTTCTCGATCGCCTTGAACCACTCCCAGGCGGTGCTCGGGAAGAAGGGCAGCGGCCGCTTCATCCCCTGGGTCCAGAGGGCCACCAGGGCCGCCAACCTGGGCCGCGCCTCGTCCGCCGCAAGCCTCGGCAGCCGCAGACTCTGTTTGGCATCGAACAGCAGGGTGTCGCCGGGGGCGCTGCTCAATGAGAGGCAAAGGTGCTGGATCCAGGCCAGCAGCAGATCCTTGCCGTTGAAGCTGCCGGGTTTGACCACCAGCGCTCGTCCCTTCTGGGTGTCTATCCAGCCCTGAAGCTGCCCCTGGGCCAGGGCGATGTCGATCTCCACCGCCTGTTTGTCCCCCGTCCAGGGGCGCAGCCGCGCCGCCAGCTTGCCCATCTCGCCGTCGATCTCCTCCAGCAGCAGGCTGCCAAACCACCCTTGCGGCAGCAGGCCGGAGAGTTGCAGCCGGTGGCGACGGGCCTCGCTCTCCCCTTCGGTCAGATGAGCTTCCAGCAGCAGCGCCTTGAGCTGATAGTGCTGCAGGCCGTCCAGCTCGAAGGGCTCGCTGTCTTCGATGGTCGCCTCCTCCAGCTCGAACCACACCTTGAGGCGGCGGTTGAGGAAGTACCTGGCGGGCTGGCGATAGAAGCGCAGCAGCTCCGCCAGCTCCAGCCCCTGCTCCCTGCCCCACTCCGCGGGCAGGGGCAGATCGCCGCTCTGGAAGTTGGCGGCACCCCGCTCCGGGCTCAGTGCCGGCAGCCAGTCGGCGGCATAGGTGAAGAGACCGGAGCCGGGTTCGGGGTAAAAGTAGGCCGGGCTGTAGGGGGTGAGGGGGTGCGCCACGATCAGGTGTTCGAGCAGCCGCCGGCCCGAGGTGTCGTCGTCGAGATCTTCATCCCCCGCCAGCACGAAGCCCTGGCGCGCGTAGTCGATGAGCTCCGCCAGCAGCACGGAGGGCACCTTCTCGCTGTTGTCCTGGGCGCTGAACCCCTGATAGCTGATGTAGAGCCCCTGCTGGGCACTGAGGAGCGCCTCGAGGAAGAGGTAGCGGTCGTCATCCCGGCGGGATCGGTCCCCGCGCCGCGAGGCCACCGCCATCAGATCGAAGCCCATGGGGGGCAGGGTGCGCGGGTAGACGCCGTCGTTCATACCGAGCAGGCAGACCTGGCGGAAGGGGATGGAGCGCATCGGCATCAGGGTGCAGAAGTTGACCTGACCGGCGAGGAAGCGCTGGCTGGAGCGGGACTCCCCCAGCACGCTGCCGAGGTAGTCCTGCAACAGGTCGGCACTGATGGCCTGCTCGAAGCGGGCCTCGCCGAGCTGGGCCTGCCAGTCGGTGAGCTGGCTGCGGATGAGCTGGAGCTGGCGCTCTTCATCCTCGTCGGCAAGATAGAAGCGCTCCAGCAGCGCCAGCAGGCAGGCGTGCCATTCGGCCAGCGGCTGCGCCTGTTGCAGCCGGGGCAGAAATTCCGCGAGCGAATCGATAAACCAGGCGAGCTTGCCGAGGATCAGCCCCTGCTGCCCCTCGATGTCCGCATAGGGCAGGATCCCCGCCACCGGCTCCCCGTCCCCCATGGCAAAGCCCAGCAGCATGCGCCTCAGGCCGAACAGCCAGCTGTTGCCGGACAGACGCGGCAGCGCGAAGCGCTCGGGATAGTCGTCATCCAGCCCCCAGCGGATGCCGGTCTCCTGGACCCAGCGCCGCAGCACGTTGAACTCGTCGTCGTCCAGCTCGAAGCGGCGCAGCACGGCGGGCACCTCCAGGATGGCGAGCAGCTCCCCCGCCCCGAAGCGGGCGTTCGGCAGCCTGAGCAGGGCGAGGAAACTTTGCAGCAGCGGGCTCTCCTGGCTCGCCGCCCGATCGGAGATCGCAAAGGGGATCTGGCCGCGGGCCCCGCCCCGCCCCTTGCCGCCCTCCTTGCCAAAGACGGCCTGGATGTAGGGGCCGTAGCTGTTGACGTCCGGCATCATCACCACCACGTCTTTGGGGGTGAGGGTGGGATCCTGCTCGAACAGGGCCAGCAGCCGGTCGTGCAGCACCTCGAGCTCCCGCATGGGGCCGTGGCAGGCGTGGATCTGCAAAGTGCCGTCATCCAGGCTGACAGGGCTCTTGTGGTGGCTGGCATCGAGATTGAACTCGCCGGCCCCCCGTTCCGCCAGCTCCAGCACGTCTTTCTGGATGGCCCGCAGCAAGGTGACCTTGCCCTCATCGTCGCGATCCTCGATGTCGACGAAGGCCTCGATCTGCGGCACCTCCAGCTCCATCAGCTGGTGCAGGTAGTCGCGCCCCAGCTTGCCCATGGAGGCGAGCAAGGGGTTGGCGGGACCCTGCAGGGTCTCGAGATCCGTGCCGGGCTTGAGCTTGTTTTCGAGGCGCGCCAGGGTCTTGCGATCGAGCAAGTCCCCCCAGTAGTAGCGGCAGGGGTTGGTCACAAACAGGTGCACCTCCACCTCGGGGCGGCTGCCGAGGGCCAGCAGGGCCTCCACATAGCGGGGCGGCAGGGCCGAGATGCCGAACACGAAGACCCGTTGCGGCAGCCTGCCCGGCAGATCCCGGGTGCGCTCCAGCTCGTGGATGAAGGCCTCGTAGAGGTTGGCGCGGTGGTAGCCGCTGGGGCTGAGGGCCAGGGTGCGGGCCACCAGCTCGCGCCAGAGCTCGGGCTGCCAATCCTGACCGCTCACTCCGGCCAGCTCCTGGCTCAATCCTTCCCCCTCTTCCCAGCGAGCGATCCAGTCCGGCCGGTAGACCAGATACTGGTCGAACAGATCCGCCACCTTCTGGCAGAGCTGCCAGAGCCGCACCTGCTCCGGCGCCGCCCCGTCACTGCCCCCCAGATAGGCCGCGAGGGGCGCAAAGGCGGGTCTGCCGAGCAGAGTGGGCAGAATGGTCATCAGGTGCCAGCTCATGGCCCCCTTGTTGTAGGGGCTCTGGCGGGGCACGTCCGCCAGCACCCGGGTGAACATCTCCCAGATGAAACTCGCGGGCAGGGGAAAGTCGATGTTGGCGGCGATGCCGAACGCCTTGGCCAGCTCCAGCTTGAGCCACTGGGCCATGCCGGGACTCTGCACCAGGATCTGCTCCCGATCGAAGGGGTGGGAGAGCGGAGCCTGCCGGATGCGGCTCACCAGCAGCTCCTTGAGCAGATCCAGCTGATTGGAGTGGTAGAGGGTAAACATGGACGACTCCCGCCAATTTCATGAAGAGGGGGTGCGCGGGGGGACACTCTCTGGCATTCCCGTCACGGCACGCGAATCGGGATTGTCGGGGATCGGGGGATAAGATGCAAAAGGCACTTGTGGCGTCCGGACTGCGCGCCGTCACACAGATGGCATCCCCGGGAAGCGGGCACAAAAAAGCCGGTGCAGGGCACCGGCCAAAAGGCGTTGGAAAACTTGAAACGTCAGGGTATTACCAGTGCTTGCCGAGGCGGGCATCCAGGCTGAAAGCCCCTGCACCGGCCGCCGCCAGGGCCAGGAAACCACCGGCCACGGAGACGTTCTTCATGAACATCAGCATCTGCATCTGCTCGGCAGGCTGATAGTGGAAGATGAAGGCGGCCATCAGGGTGAAACCGGCCAGCAGCACGGAGAGGCTGCGGGTAAACAGGCCCAGCATGATGGCAAGACCGCCACCCAGCTCCAGCAGGATCACCAGGGGCAGCATGAACCCGGGCACGCCCATGGCTTCCATGTAACCCTGGGTACCGGCGTAACCGCCGATCTTGCCCCAGCCAGCCATCACGAACATCAGCGCCAGCAGTACACGACCCACCAGCAGTGCCACATCTTTCATCTTGTCCATCGTCATATTCCTTTGCTTACCATCATGGTATTTACAGTGTAAAAGCTAATTGTTAACTCATTCATTTCGCCAAGATTTTTCTATCAAGGCAGGTCAAACAGCAGGGCTTCACTCCCCCTGGAGGCGGTGAGCACCCAGCTCGACTCGTCGCGGCTGAGCAGCCCGTCGCCGGGTCGGGCTGCCAGACCGTTGCCGGTCAGCTCCCCTGAAATCATGTGCAGGTAACCATGACGCCCTTGCAGTGCCCACTCCAGGGTCTCCCCTTCTGCGAGCTGCAGACGCCACACTCTGGCCTGCTGGCGGATCCTGAAGGATCCCGCCTCGCCATCCGGTGACGCCACCAGCGTCATCCCGGGCTTGTTTTCAATCTTCTTCTGCTGATAACCCGGGGTCGTGCCGTGTTCATTCGGCTCGATCCAGATTTGCAGCAGGGAGAGCGGCTCGGTCTGCGAGGGGTTGTACTCGCTGTGCCGGATGCCGGACCCTGCGCTCATCAGCTGGAAATCCCCCGCCGGGATCTGCTCGGCGTGGCCGAGGCTGTCCTTGTGCTCTATGGTGCCTTGCAGCACGCAGGTGAGGATCTCCATGTTGGCGTGAGGGTGGGTCGCGAAACCGCCACCCGGCGCCACCCGATCCTGATTGATGACCCGCAGGGCAGAGTGTCCCATCCATTCCGGGTCATAGTAGTGACCGAAGGAGAAGCTGTGACGGGCATCCAGCCAGCCAAAGTTGGCCTTGCCCCGTGCTTCTGCGGCTCTCAATTTCATCATGGTGTGCTCCTCACTGACCAAGTTGGTTCATTAACGCTGGCGACCGTCACCCAGACCGAAGGGGATGCGGTAGCTGCTGCTTTCGTTGCCCAGGCTCACCGTCAGCTTGCCCTGGGTGCGGCTCGGGATGGCGACCTGCTGGGTGCCCATCAGGTTGGCGTGGACGGAAGCCAGCAGATCACCGGACTCGTCGCGCACCTCCAGCATGGGGTTGGCCTTGCCGTCCATCGCGGCGGTGGCGCTCCAGTTGACGAACAGCACGCCCGGGGCGGCATTGAAGTCAGCGGGAACGGAAGCCTGGGCGGCACCTGCGGTCATCAGGCCTGCAACGGCCAGCATCTTGATTGCGTTTTTCATGTTCATTCACTCTCTTGGGTTTTATGTCATTGCCAAGGCCCCTTGGGCCCGAATCAATGCATCCATGCAAGAGATCATTCAAATACTATGTTGTTCTTTTGCTGACATCAGACATCGTGTTTGGGGATGTCTCAGCCCGGAACTACCTTTTATTTGGCTGCCAGGCGTTCCTGCCTAAGCGTTGATTGAATATTAAAGTGACTTCCCCTAAGTTGTTAGCGAGATAATCTGGTAAACACATTCAAAAAAATTGAAGGTTGGATATGGCCAAGGAATCGAACAAGGAGCGGGCGCTGACCCTGGAGGCGATCCGGGTGCTGGACGCCATCGACCGCCGTGGCAGCTTCGCGGCGGCGGCCGACGAGCTGGGCAAGGTGCCTTCGGCGCTGAGCTACACGGTACAAAAGCTGGAAGACGAGCTGGACGCCATGCTGTTCGACCGCAGCGGCCACAGGACCAAGTTCACCCCGGCGGGCCGCATGCTGCTGGAGCGGGGCCGGGTGCTGCTGGAGGCGGCCGAGCACCTGGTGGGGGAGACCCGGGCCCTCTCCCGTGGCTGGGAGACCGACATCACCATCGCCGTCGATGCCTTGATGCCGGTACAGGCTCTCTACCCCCTGGTGGATCGGCTGGCCGAACAGACCGATACCCGGCTGAGGTTTCGCGCCGAGGTGCTGGCGGGCAGTTGGGAGTGCCTAGAGGATGGCCGCGCCGACCTGCTCATCTCCTCTCTCAATGCCGATATCGCCATGACCGGCATCAAGCACCAGGTGCTCAGGGAGGAGGTGATGCTCTACGTCGCCCACCCCGATCACCCCCTGCATCAGGAACCCGAGCCCCTGGCGGACGAGACCCTGCGCCGCTACCGCGCCATCGCGGTGGCCGACACGGCACTGCGCAAGCCGGTGCTCACCTACCGCCTGCTCGACAAGCAGCCGCGCCTGACCGTCAGCACCATGGGGGAGAAGCGGGACGCCCTGCTGGCGGGGCTCGGCATCGGCACCATGCCGCAACGCTGGATTGAAGAGGACATCAAGGCGGGCAGACTCAAAGTGATCAGTCCCGAATATCGCCACCAGATCCAGGTCGTGCTGGCCTGGCGGCGAGACACCATGGGTAAGGCCAAGAGCTGGCTGGTGCGGGAGATCCCCAAGCTGTTTGCCGGTCAGGGGGAATAAAGGACTGCCTTCCGGGGTCGGTGGCGCAGGAAGTACCAAAACTGCGCCCCATTCTTGACGACGGGCTCAGATTCGGAGAAAAGAAAAAAAGCGGACCTCTTGCGAGTTCCGCTCAATGCCAGGAAAGAATAAAACCTTGCGGTTAAAAAAACCCTTAAATTGGAAGCAAACAATCGTTTTCTCAACCAGGAAGGTATTGAATCCGATTCGTGTTGAATTATGTGCGATGTAATATGCATCACCAGCAAAATGTTGAAAGGTTGAAGGATATGCACCACCGAGTGTCACTTTCTGCCACCTTGCACCACAACTGGTCAGGCCATTTCCGCCATTATCACCGGGTTACCCTCCTCTGGTTTTTCTAGGTGTCAAAATTTGAGCCCGATACAGACAAACCACTCAATTTCTGACACGACTAAAAATGCAGATAAAGGAATAGTTGCATGACCTACAGCCAGACACTGGCCAATCACATCCTCGACACCCTGAAGAAAACCCTGACCGACAAGGGGATCCGCTATCAGACCCTGGCAGAAGCCATGGGGGTTTCCATCGCCACCGTGAAGCGCATGATGAACAAGCCCTCCCTGCCGTTCGACACCCTGCTGGAGATCTGCCATCTGGTGGGACTCTCCTTCGAAGAGCTGCTGGACCGGACCCAGGATGCCCAGAGCCGCCGGGCCGTCTTTACCCAGGAGCAGGATGAGGCGTTTCACAAGGAGCCGGGGCTCTATGCCTTCCTCGCCAACATCTTCTGGCGCGACAAGACCCTCATCGATCTCAAGCGGGAGTACGGCCTGACCGATGCCTCCTGCTACCTCTATCTGCGCAAGCTGGAGAAGCTCGGCATCCTGCAGCTTGGCATCGACAACAGCTACCACTTCCTCATCAGCGAGCGCATCAGCTTCGAGCAGCACAGCCGCTTCGCCCGCCAGCAGGCGCGCCAGGCCATGTCGGTGCTGGGGGACTATCTGGTGGAGAACATGCACAGGCCCAACAACTACATGGCGCTGTGCCAGCTCCATCTGGGGGAGAGCGAGGCCATGGCGCTGATCGATCGCATGAAGGAGTACTGGCATCAGGAGCTCAAGCTCAACCGCCCCGCCATCGGCCAGCGGGAGGGCAGCAAGACCTACACCATGTCGCTGCAACTGGCGGACTGCGGCTACCAGAGCTTCGACGATCTGATCCCCAACATCGACAACTGATCCCGGTGGATCCTGCGGGATCCGCCATGTCAGCGCCAGAACGCCGCTACTCTGCCAGTTGCACCTGCCGCGCGCCGGTGGCGAGCGGTTGCAGTGCCCGGGTATCCAGGCAGATGCGGATGGCGTCCGGTCGCCAGTGCTCGATGTCGCAATCCACCAGCTTCCCCTCCTCGTCATGATTGACCCGCACCAAGCGCAGCACGGCGCTCCCCTGGGCCAGGTTGAGAGCGCGAGCTATCTCTCCCCGGGCCGCCGAGGGGGTGATCTCGAGGCTCGCCCAGCCCTGGCCTATGCCATAGCGCTGCCGGTAGAGCTCGGTGAGGGAGCTGGCCAGAGGAGCGCTGGCGATGCCGGGGAAGCGGCTCGCCAGCAGGTGATGGCTGACGTGCAGCACCGGGCGACCGTCGATCAGCCGCTGGCGGCGGATCTCGTAGAGCGGCGTAAAGGGTTCCAGACCCATCCAGCGGCACAACTCGCTGCTGGCAAGCTGGTTGCCATGGGCCAGCACCCGGGTCTCGGCGGTGCGCTGCTGCTCGCCAATCCACTGGTGAAAGTGGGTGTGGATGGCGGGATCGTAGGTGAGGCGAGGCGGCGCCACGAACCAGCCGCGCCGCTCGGCCCGGTAGATGAGGCCGTCCGCCTCGAGGCTGGAGAGCGCCTCCTTGATGGTGATGCGGGTGGTGGCGAATCGCTCGCTCAGGGCCCGTTCGGCGGGCAGCTGCTGCCCCGCCGCCAGGTGTCCGCTGCCGATATAGCGGCGCAGGGTCCGGCAAATCTGTTCGCACTTGGAGGGTGTGCGGCCATCGGCCATCCCCTGTTCACTCAATCGCTCTGTCACTGTCACGTCCCTGTCGGTCATTCGGGTTTGCACACCACTGGAGTAGACCAGAGGTTGTCGACCCCGAGTTGTAACCGCCCCTGATGACAGCGCCATGACAGGGCGATTGTCACGAAACTGCCATCAAAGCGCCCCGCCACCGTCATATTTCCCCTCTAGCATCCCTCTCGAACCTTAACTGACCTAGTCCAGAGGGATGGGATGATGAAAAGCGTGATCGCAAGTGCACTGGCCCTGGTGGCCATCAGTCAACCGCTGTTTGCCGCCGAGAACATCGCGGATCTCGAAAAAGCCGCCCGCGGTGAAGGCCAGCTCCAGAGCGTCGGCATGCCGGACAGCTGGGCCAACTGGAAGGATACCTGGCAGCAGCTCGGCAGCATCTACGGCATCAAGCATCAGGATACCGACATGAGCTCCGCCCAGGAGATCGCCAAGTTCGCCGCCGAGAAGGCCAATGCCACCGCCGACATCGGCGACGTGGGCGGTGCCTTCGGCCCGGTCGCGGTCAAGCAGGGGGTCACCCAGCCCTACAAGCCCTCCACCTGGGCCGACATTCCCAACTGGGCCAAGGATGCGGACGGCCACTGGATGCTGGCCTATACCGGCACCATCGCCTTCCTGATCAACAAGGATCTGGTCAAGGCCGCCCCCACCAGCTGGCAATCCCTGCTGGGTGGCGACTACAAGGTGACCCTGGGTGACGTGGGCGTCGCCTCCCAGGCCAACAACGGCGTGCTGGCGGCGGCCTATGCCACCGGCGGCAGCGAGAAGAATCTGAAACCCGCCCTGGATCTGTTCGGCAAGCTGGCCAAGCAGGGCCGCCTGTCGCTGAACGACCCGACCATCGCCAACATCGAGAAAGGCGAAGTGGAAGTGGGGGTGCTGTGGGACTTCAACGCCCTCAACTACCGCGACCAGATCGACCCCAAGAAGTTTGATGTGGTGATCCCGAGCGACGGCTCCGTCATCGCCGGCTACACCACCATCATCAACAAGTGGGCCAAGAACCCCAACGCCGCCAAGCTGGCGCGGGAATACATCCTCTCCGATGCAGGTCAAATCAACCTGGCCCGTGGCTACGCCCGCCCCATTCGCAGCAACGTGACCCTGCCGGATGACGTCAAGGCCAAGCTGCTGCCGGCCGAGCAGTATGCCAATGCCAAGCCGGTGCAGGATCACGCCGCCTGGGAGCAGAGCTCCAAGGCCCTGCCGCGCCAGTGGCAGGAAACCGTCATGATCAACATGCAGTAAGGAGTGGCCAGTGCAACACAAGGTGATAGTGGTACTTGTGGATGGCCTGGCAGCAGAGGTAGCCCATTGCATGGGCTACCTCTGTGGCATGGTGGAGGCAGAGCGCGGCCTGCATACGACCCTGAGTGCCGCCCTGCCCTCCCTCTCCCGCCCTCTCTACGAGTGCATCCTGACCGGCCTGCCGCCGGTGGCGAGCGGCATCACCCACAACGGGGTGACGCGCCTGAGCCAACACGACTCCATCTTCCATCTGGCCCGGGCCGCGGGTAAACGCACCGCAGCGGCGGCCTACCACTGGGTGAGCGAGCTCTACAACCAGAGCCCCTGGCTGGCGGCCCGCGATCGCTTCACCCATGACGAGCAACTGCCCATCCAGCACGGCTGCTTCTACTGGGATGACGCCTACCCCGACAGCCACCTGCTGATGGACGGCGAGTGGCTGCGCAGCCAGTACGACCCCGATTTTCTGCTGATCCACCCCATGGGGGTGGACGATGCGGGCCACCAGTTCGGTCTCGATTCCCGCCAGTACCGCAATCAGGCGCGCCGCATGGACAGCCTGCTGGCCGAGCTGCTGCCCCAGTGGCTGGCAGAGGGGTATCAGGTGATGATCACCTCGGATCACGGCATGAACAACGATCTCAGCCATGGCGGCACCCTGGCCGAGGAGCGCACCGTGCCGCTCTGGCTCTTTGGCGATGCGTTCGTCGAGCGCTGGCCGGATGGGGTAGTGATCGCCCAGACCCAGCTCTGCGCCCTGATGGCGGATCTGCTGGGGGTTCCCCACGACAAGCCGGCAGCCCCCCCGCTGCTCAAGGCGGCCTTTATACGCGAGGTGCACTGATGATGCCTGCCACCACCGAAATCCTCGCGGATCAACAGGTGAAGCCACGCCGGGTGCGCCGCCACTGGCTGCCGGCCCTGGTGCTGCTGCCCTTTGTCCTCTTGATGATCCTGTTCCAGCTCGCCCCCATGGTGTGGGTACTGGTGGGCAGCGTCCAGACAACCGATGGCTGGGGTCTCGACCATTACCGGGAGATTTTGAGCTCCCCCTTCTATCTGCAATCCTTCGGCAACTCCTTGCGCATCGCCGGCATCGCCAGCCTGGCGGGGCTCGCCATCGGCACCCTCGGGGCGGCGGCGCTGCGCCACAGCGGCGAGCGGGTCAAGCGGGTGCTGCTGGCCTTCGTCACCATGACGGGCAACTTCAGCGGCGTGCCGCTGGCGTTCGCCTTCATCATCGTGCTCGGCATCAATGGCGCGGTGACCCTGCTGCTCAAATCCTGGGGCCTCATCGACGGCTTCAACCTCTATTCGGGCAGCGGTCTTATCCTGATTTACACCTACTTCCAGATCCCGCTTGCCCTGCTGCTGCTCTACCCGGCGTTCGACGCCCTGCAGGATGAGTGGCCCCAGGCCGCCGCCCTGCTTGGCGCCAGCAAGGGCCAGTATGTGTGGCACGTGGCGCTGCCGGTTCTGACGCCCGCCTTGCTCGGCACCCTGATCATCCTGTTTGCCAACGCGGTGGGAGCCTATGCCTCCGCCTACGCCCTCACCACCGGCAACTTCAACCTGGTGACCATCAGGGTGGCCAGTCTGGTCTCCGGCGACATCTTCCTCGAGCCGAATCTCGCGGCGGCGCTGGCGGTGATCCTGATGGTGCTGCTGGGGGTGGTGACAGCCGCCAACCAGTGGTTGCTGAAAAAGAGCTATGTGAACAAGGGGCAATCCCATGCATGATTTGACGCCGCGCTGGCCCAGATGGGTGCTGGGGGCGCTGGTCGCCACCCTGTTGCTCCCGCTGCTGGCCACCTTTCTCTACTCCATCTCCACCCGCTGGGGGGCGACCCTGCTGCCGGACGGCTTCACCCTCGACTGGTATCTCAAACTCTGGGGCGACCCGCGCTTTCTGGCGGCCTTTGGCCGCAGCCTCCTGGTCTGTTTCGCCACCCTGCTGCTTGGGACCCTGGTGCTGGTGCCCACCGTGCTGGTGGTGGCCTACTACTTCCCCAGGCTGGATCCCTGGATGAACCTCTTGATCCTGCTCCCCTTCGCGGTGCCGCCCGTGGTCTCCTCGGTGGGGCTGCTGCAGATCTACGCCGACGGCGTGCTGCCGATTATCGGCACGCCGTGGATCCTGATCGGCACCTGGTTCACCGTGGTGCTCCCCTTCATGTACCGGGCGCTGGCCAACAGCCTGCAAGGGGTGCCGCTGAAAGATCTGATGGATGCCGCTCACCTGCTGGGGGCCAGCAGTGCCCGCGCCTTCCTGCTGGTGGTGATCCCCTGCCTGCGCAAGGGACTGCTGGCGGCGCTGTTTCTCTCCCTCTCCTTCCTGCTCGGGGAGTTCGTGTTTGCCAACATGCTGGTGGGCACCCGTTACGAGACCCTGCAGGTCTACCTCTACAACATGCGCGCCACCTCGGGCCACTTCACCAGCGCACTGGTGATGAGCTACTTCCTGCTGACCCTGCTGCTCACCTGGGCGGCCAACAGATTTCATCGGTGAATCAACATGTTCCATCTAGAAGTGAATCAACTGCACAAATCCTACGGCGACACCAAGGTGTTCGAGGGGATTGAATTCGGCATCCGCAAGGGGGAGCTGGTGACCCTGCTCGGCCCCTCCGGCTGCGGCAAATCCACCCTGCTGCGGGCCCTGGCCGGGCTCACCCCGGTGGATGGCGGTCAGGTGCGGGTGGCCGGTGAGGACATTACCTGGCAGGCACCCCAGAAGCGGGGCATCGGCATGGTGTTCCAGAGCTATGCGCTCTTCCCCAACATGACGGTGTGGGACAACGTCGCCTTCGGCCTCAAGATGAAGCCCCAGCCGGGGCGGGATCTCGCCGCCAGCGTGCAGGAGGCGCTGGCGCTGGTGGAGCTGACCGGCTTCGAGCGCCGCTATCCGGGCGAACTCTCCGGCGGCCAGCGCCAGCGGGTGGCCCTGGCCCGCGCCCTGGTGGTGCAACCGCGGATCCTGCTGCTGGATGAGCCGCTCTCGGCGCTGGATGCCCGCATCCGCCGCAGCCTGCGCCAGCAGATCCGCGAGATCCAGCAGCGCCTCGAGCTCACCACCATCTTCGTGACCCACGATCAGGAGGAGGCGCTGACCCTGTCGGATCGGATCTTCCTGATGAACAAGGGGTCCATCGTCCAGAGCGGCACACCGGAGCAGATCTACACCCGCCCCGCCAGCGAGTTCGTGGCGGGCTTTATCGGCAACTACAACCTGCTGGGTGGCGAGCAGGCCAAATCCCTGTTCGGCCCGCGCTTTCGCGGCAAGCTGGCGCTGCGGCCGGAGTCCATCACCCTGCTGCCCGCAGGGGCGGTCAGCCACGAGCCCAGCCTGCCCGGCATCGTTCGCCAGCAGCAGCTGCTCGGCAACGTCATCCGCTATCAGGTGGAGTGCGAGGCGGGGCTGTTGACGGTGGATTGCCTCAACCGCCGTGCCAGCGATCTGCTGCCGGTGGGCAGCGCCGTGACCCTGGTGGTGGCCCGGGATCAACTCTGTGAGGTAGCATAACGCCATGAATCCCATTCATTTTTCAGCCAGTTCCCCGATGCTGGCAGCCAACCCGAGGAGCAGCCATGGCCCTGGCACTGTTTGATCTGGACGAGACCCTGATAGCGGGGGATTCCGCCAGCCTCTGGCTGGAGTACATGGTGGCCCAGGAGCTGGCCCCGGCGGGCATGGTGGCCGAGGAGCAGGCCATGATGTCCCTCTACCACCAGGGCAAGATGGACATGCACCAGTACATGGCCTTCACCCTGCAACCGCTGGCAGGCAGGACGCGCCAGTGGCTCGACTCCCTCTGCACCCGCTTTGCCGAACAGGTGCTGCGGGAGCGTATCTATCCGGAGGGGTTGGCCCGCATCGAGTGGCACCGCCAGCGTGGCGACGAGTTGGTGCTCATCTCCGCCTCCGGCGAGCATCTGGTGGCCCCCATGGCGCAGATGCTGGGGATGGATCACTGCGTGGCCATCCTGCTCGACGAGGAAGCCGGCATGCTGACCGGCCAGACCCGCGGCACCCTGAGTTTTCGCGAAGGCAAGGTGGCCCGCATCAACCAGCTCTTTGCCGGAAAGGAACACCTCTGGCAGGGGAGCTTCGGCTACAGCGATTCCCACAACGATCTGCCCATGCTGCAGGCGGTGAGCCATCCTCATGCGGTCAATCCGGCCCCCGCCCTGCGCCAGTGCGCCGAGGAGCTGGGCTGGCCCCTCTGGACCTGGCAGTTGCACCCTTGATCCGCGCAATGAAGAAGAGGCCCTCAGGCCTCTTCTTTGCTCAACATGCCATCCCCTGAGGGCGAGTCGTCCCGGGGAGCCAGGGGATCCACCATGTAGATGCGATTCTTGCCGTCACCCTTGGCGCGATAGACCTCGGCATCGACCATGGTCAGCAGGCTCCTGGCCCCAAGCCCGGGGGCACTCGCCACCAGGCCGCCGCTGAAGGTGATCCCAAGACCGGGTTCACGCCAGTGCAGGGAGGCCACCCCCATCCTGTACTGCTCCAGCAGCATCTGGCAGAAGTGGATATCGGGATTGGCAAACAGCACCACCAGCTCTTCCCCGCCATAGCGGCATACCCAGCCATGATCCCCCAGCAGCTTGGCGCCAAAGCTGGCCACCCGCTTGAGCACCACGTCCCCGGTCTGGTGACCATAGGTGTCATTAATCCGCTTGAAACCGTCCAGATCGATCATGGCCAGGCAGAAGCGGTCCTGATCGAGCAGCAGCCGATTCAACCGCTCGTCGAAGAAGCGCCGGTTGTAAAGGCCGGTCAGCTTGTCGAGGTTCGCCTGCTGGCGCACCTCGTGATAATCCTTGCTCACCTCCGCCAGCTCGGCATAGACGTGCCTGAGCTCGCGCATCCCCCCCTGGTGCACCTCGTCAGGCTGGGTCCGGCTGGCCCGGATCACGGTGGAGATCTCGTCCAGCATCCGCCTGAAATAACGGGACCAGATCAGTGCCAGCACCATGTAGAGCACGCTGGCCAGCACGATGATCCCGAGCACGTTGAGGGAGGCGCTCGCCACCACCGCCTGGATGCTGGAGGCGGGCAACACGCTGATCAGCACCCAGTTGTGGTCCGGCAGACGGCTGTAGGCCACGAACTGGCGAGACGCCTGATCCAGGAAGATGCCGTCCTCTCCGCTGAAGCGGGAGAGCCAGGTCGGGTGGGTCATGGGCTTGAGCAGTTGTGAGGGATCGGGGTGGGCCAGCACCTTGCCCGACTGGTTGACGATCATCTGGTAGCCGCTGTTCCACTGCCGGTTCAGCTGGGCGGAGAAGGGGGCCAGGATGGCATCCACCGCGAAGACCCCCCGCACCTTGCCCTCCTTGTCGGTGATGGCCCGCGCCAGGGCGATCACCAGCGTGCCGTTGGTGTAGTCGTAGTAGGGTTCGGTCCAGACCATCTTGCCCACATGCTGGCTGGCCAGCTGATACCAGGGGCGCACCCTGGGATCGAAGTCCGCATCCGCCTGCCATTCGGGGTAGATCAGCATCTGGCGCTCGGCGGTGCCCACATAGATGTAGATGAGATCCGCCATCACCCCCTTGTAGAGACGCCACTCCCTGAGATAGGAGTCGGTGTTGCGCAGACGGGGGCCGCTGATGTCCTCCACCTTGACCTGGTCGTAGATGAGGGAGAACTGACGCTCCATCTCGTTCAGGTAGGGCTCGATGAAGACGTGGCGCAACTGGTGATTGGTGGCGAGCAGGCGCTGTTGCAGCTCTCGCTGCAGGCTGCGCTCCATGTGCAAGTAGTAGATGGCGCCCAGCATCAGGACGGGAATGAAGAGCAGAAGCAGGCCCAGGCGCATCCGTGCCACCAGGGACCAGGTCTTTTTGGAGACTGCTCGCTTATCCAACCCTGACTCCATGCTATCCCCTGACATCGTGTAGTGTCAGAATATCAGCCCCACCTGATGGCGTCCAAAGGGAAGCGCATCAGGTGGCCAACGAGAAGGAACTGGCCTGGATGTTGAACCCGGATCTGCTGACCGCGCTCCATTACTGCGCCGTGATCACCCTGACCGGCGCCATCACCTCGGAGTATTTTCTGTTCCGGCGCGGCATGTCCATCGAGCAGGTGCGCAAGCTGCTGCTGGCTGACAGCCTGGCCGCCCTGGCTCTGCTGCTCATCTTCATCACGGGCGTGCTGCTGGTGGTCGCCCATCCCCAGCCACCGGCCATCCTGCTTGCCAATCCGGGTTACCGCACCAAGCTGCTGATGTTCTTCGCCATGGCCATCAGCTTTGGCTACCCCAGCCGGCTGTTCCACCACTGGCGCCGATCCTTGCGCCAGGGACGGGCTCCCCTTGTCTCCACCCAGCAGCAGTTCTGGGTGATCTGGATCCTGCGGGGCAACCTGCTGCTGCTCGGCCTGCTGCCCCTGCTCGCCAAGCTGGCCAGCCGCTGATCCTGCCCTCGCCCGGCAACAAATGGCTGACGACAAACGCCCCTTCTCGCAGGTATCGTAATGGCGGGGCCCGAGTGCCGCCGAGACTCTTTCTCAGGGATGATTCCGTATGCGTTCAAACATGATGTTATTGATGGCCGCCGCCATCTGGGGGCTGGGCTTCGTCGCCCAGCGCCTGGGGATGGATCACATGGGGCCCTTCACCTTCAACGGCCTGCGTTTCCTGCTAGGCGCCCTCTCCCTGCTGCCGCTCTTGTGGTGGCTCAAGTCACGCCAGCCGCCCCAGCCTGCCGGTGATCACCGCCTGCTGCTGACCGGGGGCCTCATCGCCGGCACCGTGCTCTTTTCCGCCGCCTCCCTGCAACAGGTGGGGCTGCTCTACACCACGGCCGCCAAGGCGGGCTTCATCACCGGCCTCTACATCATCCTGGTCCCCGTCATCGGCCTGGCCCTGCGCCACAAGACCGGGGCCAACACCTGGGTAGGCGCCCTCATCGCCATGGCCGGGCTCTACTACCTCAGCGTCACCGAGGAGTTCACCATCGGCTACGGCGATCTGCTGCAAGTGATCGGGGCCCTGTTCTGGGCCGTGCACCTGCTGGTGCTGGATCACTACTCGAACCGGGTCGCCCCCATTCGTCTTGCCGGGGTGCAGTTCGTGGTGTGCGGCCTGCTCAGCCTGGCCACGGCCTTCGTCATCGAGACCCCGACGGCGAGTGGTGCCGTAGCGGGCTGGCAGGCGCTGCTCTACGCCGGTCTGGTCTCGGTCGGCATCGGCTATACCCTGCAGGTGGTGGGGCAGCGCGGTGCCCATCCGGCCCACGCCGCCATCATCCTCAGCCTGGAGACGGTGTTCGCCGCCATCGGCGGTGTCCTGCTGCTGGGGGAACATCTGGACGAACGGGCCGTGGTCGGCTGCGCCCTGATGCTGGCGGGGATGCTCATCTCCCAGATCCGCCTGCGCTGGTGGTGGAAGTCCCGCCGCAACAAGGTGCCCAGCCAGCCCTGATATCTGCGGTGGTCATTGACTCCAAATAAAACGAGGCGCCCTTGGGCGCCTCGTTTTATTGCCGCCTGCCTAGCGCACACTGGAGCAGAAGCTCACGTCATCCCGCAGCGGGTCATTGCTCACGCTGTGATAGAGCTCGAAGCAGGGGCCGTCCCCAAAGGCGAGCCCGGCCGCGACGATATCGCCGATGTGCTCCTGCCAGCGCTCCCCGTACTGGCTGCGATCCGTGATGAGATAGCGGGACTGGGCGTAGCGTCCGGCGGGGATGAGCTGAATTTCCACCTCCCCCGCCCCCAGGGTACCTACCGGCACGCTGATACCGATATCGGTGCGGCACTGGGCCGGCGGCGTCACCTCGGGGTTGTCGTGGTAGATGAAGATCCACTCTCCCCCTTCCAGGCCACGGGGCGCGGCCCACTGGTGAAGGCGATGGCAGACGGCGTCATACCCTTCGCCATAGGGGCCGGTCACGCGGATATAGGCCAGGGTGCGGGCGTCCATCTCGACGGTGTTCATGGTGTTGCTCCTTGCTGATGAGTGGCCTTCAGCATAAGGGAGTGCCCCTTGCCATGCGTGTCCTTCCTTGCGATCCAGGTGTCCGTTCTTGCCCTTGTCGCGGCGAAACGCCCCCGGGGTGCAACCATAGTGACGACGAAACGCCTTGGCGAAAGCCTGGGAGCTGCCAAGCCCCGCCCCCAGGGCGATGGCGGTGACGCTGGCATCGGTGTAGCAGAGCTGCCACGCCGCCCGCTGCATCCGCAGGCGGCGGCACATCTCGCCGGGGGCCTCCCCCACCACGGCGGTGAACACCCGGTGGAAGTGGTAGAGGGAGAGGCAGGCGCGACTCGCCAGCGCCTCGATGGAGAGATCCGGATCCCGCTCCAGTGCCCGCAGCACCGGCGTCAGGCGCTCGCGATAGTCGATCATCGGCGCACCCTGGCCATGTAGAGGGCATCCACCAGCACCCCATGACGCAGGCCGTAATCCCGGGCAACGCCCTCCTCCACAAAGCCCGCCTTGCGATAGAGGGCCAGGGCTGCCTGATTGTCGGCCCAGACCGTCAGCTCCACCCGCGTCAAGCCGAGCCAGTTGTCCGCCAGATCCAGCGCAGCCTGCATCAGGGCGGTGCCCACCCCGCGCCCGGCCCAGTCATCGTGTACCGCCATGCCGATGCTCGCCACGTGGCGGCGACGGGGGGCCGGCTCCACCATCAGGACCAGCGCGCCCGCTACCTCCCCCTCCCACTCCGCCAGCAGGCTGTAGATGCCATCCCGCGGGGTCAGCTTCTGCTCCCACTGCTGCAGGGAGGGGAAGGGAAGTTGCAGGGTGCCCGCCTGGGCATGGGGCATGGCGTGAAGATCCCGCAGGGCGGCGGCATCTTCCGGCCCGGCGCGGCGAATGGTGATGGACATGAGACCTCCTGATTGGCTGAATCCCATCTTGCCGCAAGGCTGGCGTCTGTTTCCACCCCCATCAGCGAAACCAATCAAAGGGTTAGGCACACTCCATTGGAGCCGCTCCCCCACTTCCCCTAGTCTGGCGACTCATCACAAGGAGACCCGCCATGACCGACAAGACCCTGCGCAGCGCCAACGGCGCCCCCGTCGTCGACAACAACAACAGCCTCACCGCCGGCCCCCGCGGCCCCGTCCTGATGCAAGACATCTGGTTGATGGAGAAACTCGCCCACTTCGACCGCGAGCGCATTCCCGAGCGGGTGGTGCACGCCAAAGGCTCGGGCGCCTACGGCACCTTCACCGTGACCCACGACATCAGCGCCTTCAGCAAGGCCGACCTGTTCAACGCCGTCGGCAAGCAGACCCCGGTGTTCCTGCGCTTCTCCACCGTGGCCGGCGAGAAGGGGGCCGCCGACGCAGAGCGGGACGTGCGCGGCTTCGCCCTCAAGTTCTATACCGAGCAGGGCAACTGGGATCTGGTGGGCAACAACACCCCGGTGTTCTTCATTCGCGATCCCCTGAAATTCCCCGACTTCATCCACACCCAGAAGCGGGATCCCCGCACCAACCTGCGCAGCGCCACCGCCGCCTGGGACTTCTGGTCACGCCACCCGGAATCCCTGCACCAGGTCACCATACTGTTCAGTGATCGCGGCATTCCCAGGAGCCTGCGGGAGATGAACGGCTACGGCAGCCACACCTTCAGCTTCATCAACTCGGCCAACGAGCGCTTCTGGGTCAAGTTCCACTTCAAGACCGAGCAGGGCCACAGCTTCTACACCGATGAAGAGGCGGCCACCGCCGTCGGTCAGGACAGAGAGACCAGCCAGGCGGATCTGTTCAACGCCATCGAGCGGGGGGACTTCCCGCGCTGGAAGGTCTATGTGCAGGTGATGCCGGAGGCCGAGGCCCAGACCTACAAGATCCACCCGTTCGATCTCACCAAGGTGTGGCCCCACAAGGACTACCCGCTCATCCCGGTGGGCGTGCTGGAGCTCAACCAGAACCCGGACAACTACTTCGCCCACGTGGAGCAGGCCGCCTTCACCCCGGCCAACGTGGTGCCCGGCATCGGCTTCTCGCCGGATCGCATGTTGCAGGGGCGGCTCTTCTCCTACGGTGACACCCAGCGCTATCGCCTCGGCGTCAACCACGGCCTGCTGCCGGTCAACGCCCCGCGCTGCCCGTTCCACCACGGTGCCCACCGCGACGGCGCCATGCGAGCGGACAGCAATGGCGGCGCCAGCCCCAACTACCAGCCAAACCGCTTCGGCACCCAGCAGCCGAGCGAGCAGCACGAACCGGCCCTGAGTCTGGAAGGGGCTGCCCTGCACTACGATTTTCGTGACCATGACAGCGACTACTACAGCCAGCCGGGGGATCTCTTCCGCCTGATGGACGAGGGGCAGCGTGCCCGGCTCGCCGCCAACCTGGCCCGCTCCCTCATCAACGTGGAGGATGACGCCATCGTCGCGGCCCAGCTCAGGCACTTCGAGCAGGCCGACCCCGAGTACGCCAAACGGGTCGAGCTGGCCCTGGCCGCCCTGCAACGCTGAGTCGCAGGCAGCCAACCTCTGCAAAAGCAAAACGGGGGCCTGATGGCCCCCGTTCTCGCATGACGGTCTTTGATGAATGAAAAACGCAGCCCGAGGCTCCGATTTCAATGCCGTATCCATCCTGGACGCAGCGCCCTCGCGCGCTTCCCTCCCTTGCCAACAAGGGTTTTACCGCCAGCTTACGGCGGCAACGACGTTGTGCACTGGCAGAGCGGCACCATTATCCACCTGTGGTAATAAACCTGCCTGCGGTAATGCACTTTTAGTCACCAATAAAAACGGAGCCCGAGGCTCCGTCTTTCCATGCCGTATCCATCCCGGACGCAGCGCCCTCGCGCTTCCCTCCCTTGCCAACAAGGATTTGCACCGCCAGCTCACGGCGGCAACGACGTTGTGCACTGGCAGAGCGGCATCATTATCCACCTGTGGTAATAAACCTGCCTGTGGTAATGCACTTATATTCACCAATAAAAACGGAGCCCGAGGCTCCGTTCTTCCATGCCGTATCCATCCCGGACGCAGCGCCCTCGCGCGCTTCCCTCCCTTGCCAACAAGGGGTTGTACCGCCAGCTCACGACGGCAACGACGTTGTGCACTGACAGAGCGGCATCATTATCCACCTGTGGTAATAAACCTGCCTGCGGTAATGCACGTTTAGTCACCAATAAAAACGGAGCCCGAGGCTCCGTTGTTCAATGCAGTATCAATCCCGGACGGAACGCGCTTCGCGCTCTTCCCGCTCCCTTGCCAACAAGCGTTTGTACCACCAGCTACTGCGACGACGTTGTGCATTGGAAGAGCGACGAGCCATTGCTTAGATCCCAGTCAAGAGAAGAAAGAGCCGCATTATGCGATAGAGATCACGCCCGTGTCTGTAGCTGGATCAAGAAAAGGCTCACTGGCCCACCCGGATCGTCCGCTGGTTGCCCTCCGGTTCACCACTCTGTGACGGCGTCGTCACCTCTCGCCAGATCAGGGGGCCATTGGTCTCCATCGCCTGTTGCGGCGCGCACTCCAGCCAGAGCTCCCCCTGCTGGATACGGGCCCCCTGGGAGTATTTCTGATCCTGATACCAGCACACCCGCTCGGGCAGCGAACCAAGGGGCAGCACCAGCTCGGTGCCCACCGAGTGGCTGAGGGTGTTGGACGCCGGGGCGGCCAACGCGGGGAAGAGCCAGCCAAGGGCCAGCAGACAACCTGCACAACGGATCATGGGAATTCCTGTCACGGGGGAGTGAAAGTGTAGAGCGACCAGCAGAGCCCTCGACTTGACCAATAAATGTCGGCTCATCTGGCATTCCGGAAGCAATATGATAGCCTGCCTGCGCCCGCCAAGGCCTGTCAGGGTT
Organism: Aeromonas sp. WP2-W18-CRE-05; assembly: GCF_014168615.1. Taxonomy (NCBI): domain Bacteria; kingdom Pseudomonadati; phylum Pseudomonadota; class Gammaproteobacteria; order Aeromonadales; family Aeromonadaceae; genus Aeromonas; species Aeromonas sp. WP2-W18-CRE-05. Next base: position 4,503,467 of record NZ_AP021917.1, read on the forward strand.
CTGCCGTGGGCCCCCACCGGCATCGCCGGGATGCGGTAATGAATAACCCTTAATAATCAGATAATTAACTGGATATGTTGTCAATGCGTATCATGCCGTTGCTCAAGGCTGCCTGCCTGAGCCTGATGTTGTCCGCCTGTGTCGCCCCCCTGCTGATGATGAGCCCCACCAGCCAGCTGATGTGGGCCCTGCTCAAGCCGCTGGTCGGCTTCGATCCGAACGAGGCCAACCTGTTCGAGCAGCCGCTGATCAAGGACAGAATGACCGCCATGCTGGGGCCCAACTACGAGAGCACCATGCAGCTGCTCAAGACCGCCGACGAGCTGCAACAGGAGGGGCCGCTCTTTTACGTGGTCTCCCGCTACGCCCCCGTGCCGGACGTGGCCAAGCAGGCCGGCATGGTCTGGAACGCCGACACCAACCAGCTCGCCGTCATGGTGCAAAAAGGTGACGGGGCGACCCAGGTCTTCGGGGAAAACCTGACGGCCGCCACCCCGACCTGGCCCAGCGCCATGCAGGGCTGGCAGTCCCAGGCCACCCCGGCCGCCACGGCCCTGACCGGTGCCGGTCAGGGACTCACGGGCGCGGGCAGTTCTCTGCTGGGCACCATGATGGGGGGCCTGCAACAGAGCGCCAGCAAGGCCCTGTCCGACTCCACCAGACAGGTGATCGGCAGTGCCGCAACCACGGCGCAGCAACAAGCGACCAAGGCGGCGAGCGACTCGGCCAAGCAGGCCGTCAGCAGCGCCGCAACCACGGCGCAGCAACAAGCCACCAAGGCGGTGAGCGACAGCGCCAAGCAGGCCGTCAGCAGCGCCACCACCATCAGCGCCTCAACCACAGCGCAGCAGCAAGCCACCAAGGCGGTGAGTGACACTGCCAAGCAGGCCGTCAGCAGCGCCGCCGCCATCAGTGCCGCCACCACGGCGCAGCAGCAAGCCGCCAAGGCGGTGAGCGACAGCGCCAAGCAGGCCGTCAGCAGCGCAGCAACCATCAGTGCCGCGACCAGTACGCAGCAGCAAACCGCCAAGGCGGTGAGCGACAGCGCCAAACAGGCCGCCAGCAGTGCCGCCGCCATCAGTGCCGCCACCACAGCGCAGCAGCAAGCGACCAAGGCGGTGAGTGACAGCGCCAAGCAGGCCGCCAGCAGCGCAGCGGCCATCAGTGCCGCGACCAGTACACAGCAGCAAACCGCCAAGGCAGTGAGTGACGGCGCCAAGCAGGCCGCCAGCAGCGCCGCAACCATCAGTGCCGCGACCAGTGCACAGCAGCAAGCGGCCAAGGCGGTGCAGCAACAGGGCGAGAAGCGGGAAGCGACTTCCGGCACCCTGAGCGATCAGGCCAGGGCGGATGCCGAAGCGGAGCTGGAAAAGCTGCTTAACTGATTTTTTTAAGCGTCATGCCACCATAAAAACAGGCCATCACATGATGGCCTGTTGTTTATCTGACCCGTAGCAGGGGAAGATCAGAAATGGCGGTCCTGCTCGGTGGGCTTGGCACCCTTCTCTTCGCTGTGCTCGATGGCGGTGCGGATAAGGTCGACGCCGGCCCGGATGATCAGCACCCCCATGTTGACCAGCTTGACGCAGACCCACATGAAGGTGATGAGCAGGATCAGCTTGAGCACCGTCTGGAATGCCTCCAGGAAGTTCTGCTCCAGTTGGGCGGTGAGCCCGTTGGCGCTGCTCATCAGCCAGGTGTACACCTCGCGCACGAAGGGGATCCGGCTCGGCATCTCCAGCACGTCCAGCGCCGCAGGCAGGGCCTGGAAGATGACGATGCTGCCAAACAGTATCAGGATGACGCCGATGGCAATCCCCAGAAAGAAACCGAACTGTCGCATGAAGAGCCCCACAATGTAGTGAATGAGAAGAACAATAGCCGCCAATACTAGGGACTGCCCGCGCAGACGGCAATCCTTGCGTCCCCGACAGGGTCGGTGCCCCCTGCAAGCCATTGCCCGACCGTCTGATTTCTGTGACCCTTGTCCCCACTCCTTGCCCCTGGGTGTCATCATGTTTCGAGTCGTCTTCTGCCTGCTGCTGTTGCTGGGCGGTGCCCTGCCCGCCTCCCGCGCCGAATCCCCTCCCTCTGCGGCCGCCTGCGTGATCCGCCACCAGCAAGGGATCCTGCTGGTGCAGGACAGGCTCTCCTCGCGCTACAGCCTGAGCGGCGGTTACATCGACAGGGGGGAGACCCCGGAGCAGGCGGCCCTGCGCGAGCTGTTCGAGGAGACCGGCCTGCAGGGTCGCGTCACCGGCGAGCTGGGGCGCTGGCAACGGGCCAGGGTGTTCGCCTGCCAGACCCTGGAGCCCCTGCGGGTCCAGCGAGGGACGGGGTTTGTCTCCTTGCTCCAGGCCCCGGATCTCGGTGGCGAGATCCTGAACACCAGGCTGATCGCGGCCGCCGACCTGCCCCCTGACCAGCGTCGCTTCCCGGCGCAGCTCGACTGGATAGCCCCGAGGCTGGCCGAGGTGCCCGAGAGCCAGGTGCTGTGGGTGACGGATTTCAGCGACGCGGCCAGTGAGCTGCACCGCGCCGAGTTGCCGCTGATCCAGCGCCTGCAACGGTGGCTAGGGCCGGATGCGCTCTGGCCAAGGGCGGGCAATCTGCTGGGCTCGGCCCCCTTCCAGCTGGCGCTGCTGCCCTTGCTGCTGCCCCTGCTCGGCTGGTCCAGGCTGCGCCACCTGCTGTTTGCCATGGTGCTGCTCACCCTGGTGGTGAACCTGCTCAAGGCGGGCATCGGCTGGCCCAGGCCCTTCCACCTGCAACCCGAGCTGGCCCGCCAGAGTGCCCAGGGCTTCGGCATGCCGAGCGGCCACGCCGCCTCGACCCTGCTCTACTGGGGCCTGCTGCTTGGCTGGCTGCCAGCGCTGCGGGTTTGGCAGGGGGCCCTGCTGGCCCTGTTGCTGGCCGGCGTGGCCGGGCTGGCCCGGGTCTGGCTGGGGGTCCACTTCCTCTCGGATGTGGTGGCCGGCCTTGCCCTGGGGGCCCTGCTGCTGGCACTGCGCGCCCCGCTGGCGAAGCTGGCGGCGCGCCCGCTCCCCTGGGCCGGGGTGCTCATCGCCAGCGCCCTCTCGGCCTGGCTCACCCAGTCCACCGCCCTGGCCGGGCTTGCCATGTTCACCCTGGGGCTGGTATCGGGTAATCTGCTATCACTCGAACGGAGCCCCACCCCCGCCCTGCCCGCCGCGCTGCTGACCCTGGCAGGGGGACTGGTCGTGGCAGGGCTCCTGTTCCTGGTGCCCGCGCTCACCAGCAGCTCTCTGCTGATCCTCGCGGGACAAGGGTGGCTCTTTGGCTGCCTGGGGTTCTGGCTCAGCGCCGGGCTCTGGTGGTCGTTGTCCGCTATCCGTCACGGTGCCCGAACCGGGCGCTCAACCCCTCGTTAAGGGAATGCCATGAATATGAAAAAAGTGGATTTGGCCAAGATCACCCTGGGCTTGCTGTTCCTCAGCCTGCTCATCATCTCGTGCTTCATGGTCTTGCGCCCCTTCCTGCCCGCCCTGGTGTGGTCGACGATGATCACCATCGCCACCTGGCCCCTGATGCAGATGGCCCAGCGCCTGCTGTGGGGCAAGCGCACCCTGGCGGCGTTGCTGATGACCAGCATCTTGCTGCTCATCTTCGTCATTCCCCTCTTCATGACGCTGGCCAACGTGGCGGAGAAGGCCCCCATGCTCATCGAGCTGGGAACCGAGCTCAGCCAATCCCCGCCCCCCGAGCTGCTCTGGTTGCAGCAAGTACCCCTGGTGGGCGACAAGCTCTATGAGTTCTGGCAGCAGATCCTCGCGAGCGGCGGCCAGGTGCTGTTCACCAAGCTGGCCCCCTACTTCGGCCAGACCGCTCGCTGGCTGGCGGCCCAGGCCGGCAACCTCGGCCTGCTGTTCGTCCACTTCCTGCTGACCGTGGCCATCTGCGGCCTGCTCTACCACTCGGGAGAGAAGGCGGCAGAAGGCATTCGCCGCTTCGCCCACCGTCTGGCGGGCCAGCGCGGTGACAATGCGGTGGTGCTCGCCTCCCAGGCCATCCGTGCCGTCGCCATGGGGGTGGTGGTGACCGCCCTGGTGCAATCCTCGGTGGCGGGCCTGGGCCTGCTCATCGCCGGCATTCCCTATGTCATGGTGCTGGTGGTGCTGATGTTCCTGCTGATCGTCGCCCAGATAGGCCCCTTCCCGGTGCTGCTGGCCAGCGTCGGCTACCTCTACTGGAGCGGGGACACCACCTGGGGCACCTTCCTGCTGGTCTGGTCCCTGCTGGCGGGCACCATGGACAACTTCCTGCGCCCCTTCCTCATCAAGCGCGGGGCCGACCTGCCGCTGATCCTCATTCTGGTGGGGGTCATCGGCGGCCTGCTGGCGCTGGGGATCATCGGTCTCTTCATCGGCCCCGTGGTGCTTGCGGTGGGCTACACCCTGCTGGATGCCTGGATCAAGGAAGATGACCAGCCGGCGAGCGCTCTGGTGGAACCGCCCAAGGCGCCGTGACGATTCATTCATCCCCGATGCAAAGAGCCGCCCCAGGGCGGCTCTTCTGTTTATTACCGTCCCATGCAGGTTCGATTAGCGAAGCATAATCGGACGATCGAGATGCCGCTGTCCGGTGTGTCCATGAATCAGCGGCATCTGTCAGCAGGGAAATATTGATGGCTGTTATAGCGGGAGAATTGATTTACGCGAACGTCCGATTACCCCTTACGGCTAATCGAACCAACGGCTGGTCGCGGCGTTTAGAACCAAAGTTCGAACCGGAACGCCAAAACACGAACCAGGGTTCGAGTCACTCCTTCCCCTCCCCTGTTCCCTGCCGAAGGCGCCCGCCACAATGCCTGCACCATTGGAGGAGAAGACAAGATGAACGAACTGAGAGCAACACGGGCCCTCATCAGCGGCGGCGCCAGCGGCATTGGACTGGCCATCGCCGAGGCCCTGGCCAGCCAGGGGGTGGAGCTGATCCTGGCTTCCCGCCGCCTGGGGCTGCTGGAGCAGGAAGCGGCCAGACTGGAGGCGCGATACGGAGTGCGAGTCATGGCACTGGCGCTGGATGTGTGCGACGGCGATCAGGTGCGGGACGGCCATGCCCGGATCCGGGAACGGCTAGGCCCCGTCGATCTGCTCATCAACAACAGCGGGGTCGGCAGCGACCACCTGGTGCAGGATCTGCCGGAATCGGAGTGGGACAGGGTGATGGATACCTGTGCCAAGGGCACCTTCCTGCTGACCCGGGCCTGCCTGCCGGACATGCTGGCAAACCGCCACGGCACCGTCATCAACATCGCCTCCCAGGCCGCCAGGCACGGCTATGCCAGGGCCAGCGTCTACTGCGCCGCCAAGTTTGCGGTGCTGGGGTTCGCCCGGGCACTGCGGGAAGAGGTGCAGCACCAGGGCATCCGGGTCCACACCCTCTGTCCCGGGCTGGTGCAGGTGCCGCCCCCGGCCTGTCCGGGCGATCGCAAGCCCGGCTGGCTGCAGGTGGAGGATCTGGCCGAGGCCGTGCTCTACACCCTGCGCCAACCCCCTCACGTCCAGCTCGACGAGATCGGCATGACGGGGATCTGAGCGAGGCGCCATGGAACGCCAGCAAGAACAAGGGGCGCCGAGGCGCCCCTTGTTCTGCGTCACACCGCCAGAGGCGGCCTGCGCGTAAGATCAGACAGGCTGATGCAGGGTGATGCAGTGGATGCCGCCGCCCCCGGCCGCCACCGGGTCTATGTCTATCTGCACTATCTTGCGCCCCGGATAGAGGCGGGCCAGCAGATCCCGGCAATGGCGGTCGGCCCTGGCATCCCCGAACTGGGGAGCGATGACGGCGCCGTTGATGGGCAGGTAGTTGATGTAACCGGCGGCAAAGTCCGGGCTGCGGCTGAACTTGTTGTCCCGCCCGCCCAGGGGCGGCGGCAGCTGATGCAGCTCCAGCTTGTTGCCGTCGGCGTCCGTCGCCTGCTGCAGGATGGCGAGGTGCTGGCGGGTCACCTTGTAGTCGTAGGAGTCGGGATCGTTGTCCATGTTGATCACCACCACCCCGGGGCGCACGAAGCGGGCGTAGAAGTCCACGTGGGCATCCGTGATGTCCTTGCCCTTGATCCCCGGCAGCCAGATGATCTTGCGCAGCCCCAGGTTGGCCTTGAGCTCCGCCTCCACCTGCGCCTTGGTGAGGCCGGGGTTGCGGTTGCTGTTGATCCAGCTGCTCTCGGTCATGATGGCGGTGCCGTTGCCGTCCACCTCGATGCCGCCCCCCTCACCGATGAGCTCGCTCTGCAGGTAATAGGCATCCGTCTGCCGGCCCACCAGGGCGGCGACCCTGGCGTCATGGCTGTGCTCCTGCTTGTCACCCCAGCCGTTGAAATTGAAGTCCACCAGCCCGAGCCCTCCCTGCTCGTCCTGCACGAAGACACCGCCGGTATCCCGCAGCCAGATGTCATCCATCTCGGCGTGGACGAAGTGGGTGTTGCGCTCGCCGCACAGCTGGCGCGCCAGCGCCTCGTCATCCTCGTGGCAGAGCACGTTGACCCGGGTGTAGGGCACCATGGCCTGCACCAGCCGCCCTATGGTGGCCTGCACCTCCTTGTAGTGGCGACCCCAGATCTCGCTGGTGGCCCCGAAGGCCACCCACACCAGGGCCTGGGGGGAGGACTCCTCCGGCATGTGGTAGCGAGCGGCTGCGCCGGGCTCGTCGGCGGCGAAGGCCGCGCGGGCACCGGGCAGGCTGCCAAACCCGGCAATGGCGCCGAGGGCGACGAGTTGTTTCAATACGTGGCGTCGGGAAAACATCGTTCTACTCCTGGGTTCAGAGGCTGCTCTTGAAGCGAGTCCAGGCTCGCATGCGGGCACGCATCTGGGATTGTGCTATATCCTGACCCGGAATGAGCCGCTGGTAGCTGGCCTCGTCCAGGTAGATATCCGGGTTGGCCGTCATGGTGGCATCCACCATGGGTCTGGCCTTGGCACTGGCAGTCGGATAACCGGTGCTGTTGGTGATGGCCGCCATGTTGGCCGGGCGCATCACGAAGTTGATAAAGGCATAGGCATAGTCAGGATGGGGGGCATCCGCCGGGATCGCCATGGTGTCCATCCAGATGGTGCTCCCCTCCTTCGGCAATCGGTATTCGAAGTCGACCCGCTTGCCCGCCTCGGCGGCGGCGCGCCTGGCCTGGGTCATGTCGCCGCTGTAGCCCAGGGAGAGGCAGAGATCCCCGTTCACCAGCTGGGTCACCGGCTGGGACTGGAACTTGCGGATATAGGGTTTGATCCCCTTGAGCAGGGCCAGGGCCGCCTCCAGATCGTCCGCCTTGCCGCTGCGGGGATCCCGCCCAAGATAGTGCAGCACCACCGCCAGCACCTCGTCCGGGGAGTCGATGACCGAGATGCCGCAATCTGCAAATTTCGCCGCCAGCTCGGGCTTGAACAGCATGTCCAGGCTGCTGACCGGGGCATCCGGCATCCGCTGCTTGATGGCGTCCGCATTGTAAGTGAGCCCTATGGTGCCCCAGGTGTAGGGCACCACTGCCTCCTTCGCATGGGGGTAGGCCTGCTGCAACCGCGCCAGGCCGGGGTCTATGTCCCCCAGGTGTTGCAGCTTGCCCTTGTCGAGGGGCTGCAGGCTGCCCGCCCGCATCAGCCGCTCCGCCACCGTGTCCCCCGGGAAGATGAGGTCATACCCGCTGCGACCCGCCATCAGCTTGGCCTCCAGGGTCTCGCTGCTGTCCATCACGTCGTAGATGACCCGGATCCCGGTCTCCCGGGTGAATTCGCTCAGGGTATCGGGGGCGAAATAATCGGACCAGTTGTAGAGGCGCAGCACCTTCTCCTCTGTCGCCTCCCCCGCCCCTTCTGCGGCCTGGGCCCCCAGACCCAGCAGCAGGGCCAGCCCCATGGCTATCTTGGTCAAGGCGCTCATGATGGACGCCCTCCCCGCTGGCCCTGCCCATCCAGGCTCAGCAAGGCGCCATACATCTCGGGGCGGCGATCTCGATAGATGCCCCAGGCCAGCCGCTCCTCGGCCATGGCGGCGAGATCCAGCTCCCGCACCAGCACGCCCGGGGTATCCCTGTCCGCCTCGGCCAGCAGAGCCCCCTTGTGATCCGTGATGAAGGAGGAGCCATAGAAGCGCATCTGCAACTCGGGATCCCGGGTCGCCACCTCGCGTCCGATGCGGTTGGCGGCGATCACCGGCATGATGTTGGCGGCGGCGTGGCCGCGCTGGGTCAGCTGCCAGTGATCCCGGGAATCGAGCCCCTCTGCCCCCGGCTCCGAGCCGATGGCGGTGGGATAGAGCAGCAGCTCGGCCCCCTGCAGCGCCATGGCGCGGGCCGCCTCCGGGAACCACTGATCCCAGCAGATGCCGACCCCGATGCGGCCAGCGGCCGTGTCCCAGACCCGAAACCCCGTATCCCCCGGGCTGAAATACTCCTTCTCCTGATAGCCGATGGCGTTCGGGATATGGGTCTTGCGATAGACCCCGAGCAGGCGACCATCCGCATCCGCCATCGCCAGGGAGTTGAAGTAGGCGTTGCCCGCACGCTCGAACCAGCTGATGGGCAACACCACCCCCAGCTCCCGCGCCAGGGCCGAGAAGCGGCGCAGCACCCGGCTCTGCTCGAACGACTCCGCCAGCGCCAGATGGCCGTGGTATTGCTCGATGCAGAAATAGGGGGTGGCGAAGAGCTCCTGCAACAGCACCAGGTTGGCCCCCCTGGCGGCGGCGTCCCGTACCAGGCTCTCCGCTGTGTCCAGATTGCGCTCCAGCTCCCAGCTGCAAGCGAATTGTGTGGTGGCGACAACGATCTTGCTCATCCGGATACCCTCCCTGACACGCGTTCCCCCTGACAGGCAAACTGCATGGTTGCGACGACCTTGTTCATGAATCTCTCCTCCCTGATCCCGTCATGAGGCCTCGCAGACGCCTGACGAGGCCGCTCCAAACGCTTACCCCTGCACCGGCCAGGCCGGCTGCTGCTGGGTGATGCAGTGAATGCCGCCCCCGCCGTGGGCCAACTGGTTGATGCGCACCGGCACCAGCTGCCTGTTCGGGAAGGCGCGCCTCAGCACCTCCCCAGCCGCCTCGTCCGCACCTACGCCGTAGGCGGGCATGATGATGGCGCCGTTGGCGATGTAGAAGTTGGTGTAGGAGGCGCAGAACACCTCCGCCTCGGCGTCCACCGCCTCGCTCGCCTCGAACAGCTCGAGGCACTCGAAGGAGCGACCTCTCGCATCGGTGGCCAGGGCCAGGGCTCGGCGGTTCTCCCGCACCACGCGGCCATAGGTGGAGTGCCCGTCCAGGGTGGCGTCCACCAGCAGGTGGCCGGGGCGGCTGAAGGCGCAGACCCCGTCCACATGACCGTCCGTCATGTCACCGGTGACGTGGTCCGGATCCCCCGGCAGCCAGATAGTCTTCTCGATGCCGAGCAGGCGGCTGAAGATCCGTTCGATCTCCACTTTGGTCATGCCGGGATTGCGGTTGCTGTTGAGCAGCACCGACTCCGTGGTGATCAGGGTGCCCTCCCCATCCACATGGATGGCGCCCCCTTCGTTGGCGAGGAAGCTGCCGATGCACTCCAGCTCCAGGCTGTTAAGAACGCGTCGCGCCAGCCCCTCGTCCAGACCGTGGGCCGACTTGCCGCCCCAGGCGTTGAAACGCCAGCTGATCCCGGCGGTGCCAAGCTCGGGATGGCAGATGAAGGTGGGGCCGGAGTCACGGCACCAGCTGTCATCCACCGGCAGGGGAATGAAGCGCACCCCGTCGCCGCACAGGGCGCGAGCCTCCGCCTGTGCGGCGGGATCCACCACCAGGTTCACCGGTTCGAAGCGGGCGATGGCATTGACCACCCGGGCGAAGTCCTGCTGCACCTGGGGCAGGGTTACGCCCCAGCCGTTTTCCCACAGCGCCTTGTTGTGCGGCCAGACCATCCAGGTCGCCGCGTGCCGGCACCACTCCGCTGGCATGAACCAGCCCGTTGCCCTCATTCCCTGCTCGCGCATCTCAGCCTCTCTGATTAGGTACTATTAAGGTTATTGACGATGGGAATAGACTATTCTCCCCTTTGATGGGTAACAAACGATCGATTTTCGATAAAAGTGATAAGCGGAGCTAATCAATGATGTTCAAACACTGGCCCCCTCTCAACGTGCTGCGCGGCTTCGAGGCGGCGGCCAGGCTCGGCAGCTTTCATCAGGCGGCCCAGGAGCTGCACCTCACCCAGTCTGCCATCAGTCAGCAGATCCGCTCGCTGGAGGAGCTGCTTGGCCAGCCTCTGTTTCACCGCCAGGGACGTTCCGTCGCCCTGACCGACGCGGGCCAGGATCTGCTGGAGACGACCCAGCAGGTGCTGCTGCAACTGGCGGTGGGAATACAGCGCCTCGAGCAGTACCGCAAGCCGAACCAGCTGGTGCTCAACACCAGTACCGCCATCGCCCGCCTCTGGCTGCTGCCCCGGCTGGCCGACCTTCACACCCAGCATCCGGGCATCGATCTCTGGCTGTTCACCAGCGACGACACGCCGAACATGGCCGAGCAGACCATCGACATTTCGCTGCGCTGGGGGCTGGCTCCCCAGGCGGAATGCCGCCATCAGCCGCTGCTGGCGGATCGGCTGCTGCCGGTGGCGAGCCCGGCCGTGCTGTCACAGCCCGCGCAGGAGCGCACCACCCTGCACGGGGAGCGGGAGATGGACTGGCACCACTGGACCCTCAAGGGCGGCGACGATCTGCACCTGCAGACCCAGGGGCTCAACTTCTCCGATCCCGGCTTGTTGCAGGATGCGGCCAGCGCCGGGCTCGGGGTGGCGCTGGCGAGCGAGCTGCTCTCTCGCGACGCACGCCGACAGGGGTTGCTGCTGCCCCTCTCGTCCCACCGGGTGGCCGGGCCGAACTGGAACATGCTGATCCATCAGGAGAGCGAAGGCAGCCCCCAGTGCCGGGCGGTGAGCCAATGGCTCCAGCAGCAGTTTGCCGCAGAGGCTGCCACCCGGGACCAGGACGCGACACTCTGAGAGCGGTCACTGAATCGGGGCGGCAAGGGTGATTAAATGGCCCCTTCCCTTTTGCCGGATATCGCCGTGACCATGCCATCCGTTCCCCAGCCCCTCTCGTCCTGGCCCGAGCACCTGCAGGCCTCCTGGCTGCGCTGTGCCCACCAGACCAGCGCGTCCCTCTGGCATCCTCCCCACTGCGCCAGAGGGCAGACCCTGGAGAGCCTGCGCCAGCGCAAACGGGACCTGCTCACTACCGGCGAGATGGCGCTGGAGGATCTCTACGAGTTCATGGAGGGGCGCCCCTGCGCCCTGCTGCTCACCGACGAGAGCGGTTGCCTGCTGGCCCGGACCGGCCACCCCGATACCCTGCAGGCGCTGGCGGCACTCGGTTTTGGCCCAGGCGCGTTTTTCAGCGAGGGACGCATCGGCACCAATGCCGTCAACCTGGCGGCCCTGGAGGGGGTGCCGCTCTGCGTCAGCGGCCCCCAGCACTTCAACCAGCGTCTCCACCCCTGGCACTGCTGTGCCAGTCCTGTCTACAACAGCACCGGTCGCCAGGTGGCGATCGTGGCCCTGATCTGCCGGGTGGAGGAGGCCGCACCGGGGGATCTCGCGCTCACCGTCAGCGCCGGCCGCGAGCTGGCCAATCTGCTGCAGATGGAGCGCCTGATGCAGGAGTCCCAGCACCACTTGAGCGAGCTCTATGCCCTGCTGGATGGCATGGAAGACGGCGTGCTGGCCTGGGATCCCCAGGGGCGGCTGCGCTACCTCAACGCCCTGGCGGCCAGTCGGCTGCAACTCGACCCGGCTGTCTGCCTGGGCCAGCCCCTCGATCACCATCTGCTGATGCCCCAGCGCCTGCGTCTGGCCATCGCGGAGATGACCCCCCTGAGTCATGTGGAGGTGACGCTGGAGCGGCGAGAGACCCGGGGCGAGGCCTTCATCGACGCCCTGGTGAGCCTCAAGCCCCTGCCGGGGCCGGACGGGGTCAGCTTCATCGTCCTGCTCCATCCCACCGATCGGCTGCGCGCCATTCATCAACTGCGCCAGACGGTGCCCGAGCTCTCCGCCCTGGTGGGGGAGTCGAGCGCCATGCGCAAACTGCTGCGCCACGCCCGCCAGGCAGCCAGGGGACAGGGCCCCGTCCTGCTGCGAGGGGAAGAGGAGGTGGGCAAGGCCCAACTGGCGGAGGCCATCCACTTTGGCAGCGAGCGAGCCGCCGGCCCCCTGGTCATCTTCAACTGCCAGGCATGGCCGAGGGAGCGGATGGCGCTGGAACTCATGGGGTCCGACGAGGCGGGGCAGGAGCGGGCAGGCAAGTTCGAGCTGGCTCACGGTGGCACGCTAGTGCTGGAGCAGGTGGAGTGCCTGCCCGCCCCCATGCAGGCCGCCCTGCTGCAACTGCTCAAGACGGGGCGCATCCAGCGCTTCGACTCCGCCCGCATCCTGCCCCTCAGGGTGAGGATCATCGCGACCAGCAGCGCCCCGCTGGAGCAGCGGGTGCAGGAGGGGGGATTCGGGCGCCAGCTGCTCTATGCGCTGCAAGGGTGCGAACTCTGGCTGCCGAGCCTGCGGGAGCGCAGCGCCGATCTGCCCGGACTCATCCGCCAGCACCTGACGGTGCAGGGGGGCGAGCCGGGGCGCCAGTTCACCCCTGACGCCCTCGACTGCCTGCTGGCCTACCCCTGGCCCGGCAACCTGGGGGAGCTGCGCAGCGCCATCGAGTACGCCCTGCTTCATTGCAGTGAGGCACAGATCCCGCCCCGGGCGCTCCCGGCCGCCATCCGCCAGGGTCATTGCCTGCTGGCGGACGAGGTGGTGGGACAGCCGCTGCTCACCCTGGCGAAGCTGGAGCATCAGGCGATCCTGCGGGCCGCCCGTGCCAGCAAGGGCCAGGTCAGCCAGATGGCGCGCCAGCTCGGGATCAGCCGCACCACCCTCTGGCGGCGGCTCAAACTGCTCGACATCGATCCCGCCGACTACCACCACTGACCAGAACGCCCCTCAAAAAAAGCGGGCCCCGTCGTGACGGGGCCCGGATGGGGGAATGTTTCAGTCGCCGAAGCGATCCCGCGCCAGTTGCTGGAAGCAGCTCAGCGCCGCCCCGGCATCCTCCCCTCGCGCCAGCAGGATGAGCCTGTCCCCCTGGCGCACATCGAGCATGGCGAGCCGGCTCAGGCTGCGGGGATTCGCCTCTTTCTCCCCCTTTTGCAGCCTGAGTTCGGCGGCAAAGGGCTTGAGTGCCGCGACCAGCCGGGCGGCGGGGCGCACATGCAGGCCGTGGGGATTCTCCACCACCACCTCGCAGCGCAACCAGCCGTCGTCGGCAACGGGGGCAGCCTCCGTGGTGGCCTGCGCCGCACTGGCAGGCAGCATTCCCTGTTTCGGACCCAGGGCGCCAAGCGCCTCGGCAGCCACCTCGTCCAGCGTCAGGCCTGCGCCAGCGGCCACCACGGCGGCCAGAGTGCCCTCGACCAGCGGGGCGGGGCTGAGCCGCACCCGGGCGCTCAGCTCGGGGGGCAGCAGCTCGAGGGCGGTCTCGGCGCTCAGGAGGGCGCTGCCCAAGTCCATCAGCACCAGCACCCCGCTGCCGTCATCCGCCTCTTCCATCGCACTCATCACGGCGATGGCGTCGGTGCCGATGGGATGGGCGGGGTCATCGACCCCGGCCGCCAGCAACAGCTTCGCCGGGCTGCCGAGCTGATCGGCCAGGGCTTTCAAACCGGCCGCCAGCATGGCGCTGTGAGAGACCACTACGATGCCGATCATGTCACAACCTCGCTCTGTCACGCAGGGCGGTCAGCAGCAGCAGGGTCGAGGTGGCCCCCGCATCCTGATGGCCGATGCTGCGCTCACCAAGATAGCTGGCGCGCCCCTTGCGGGCCTGCATCTGTATGGTGGCCTCGGTGCCAGCTGCGGCGGCAGCCACCGCCTTGTCCAGCGCCTCGGGGAGCGGCAGGCCCTGTTGTTCCGCCTGCTGCAGGGCAGCCAGAGCGGGCCACCAGGCGTCGCACATGGTCTTGTCACCCGGCTCGGCGCGGCCACGGGAGACGATCCCCTCCACCCCGTCGCTCAGCATCTTGCCAAGCTGGCCGAGGGTCAGGCTCTGGCAGGCATCGCTGCTGGCCGCCGCCCGGATGAAGAAGGTGCCGTAGAGGGGTCCGCTGGCGCCGCCGACGGAAGAGAGCAACGTCATACCGGTGGTTTTGAGCACCTGGCCGATGTCTTTGTCCGCCACCGCGGGCAGCTTCTCCGCCACCTTGGCAAAGCCGCGCTGCATGTTGAGGCCGTGGTCGCCGTCGCCGATGTCGGTATCCAGCGCCGTGAGGTAGTCACGCTGCTCGGTGAAGATGTGCTCGCAGTCGAGCAGCCAGTTGACGATCTGATGCTTGCTTAACATGAATATTCCTCAGCAGCCGCGCCGCAGGGCGGGGGTGTGAACGGGGGCATCCCACAGGGTCATCAGCTCGTCATCCACCTTGAGCAGGGTGATGGAGATGCCGGTCATGTCGAGGGAGGTGCAGTAGGGGCCGATGAGGTTGCGCACCAGGTGGATGCCCGCCTCTTCGCATAGGGTGGCGAGGCGGCCATAGACGCCGTAGAGCTCGGAGATGGGGGTGCCGCCGAGGCTGTTGACCAGGACGATGACCCTGTCACCCCCATTGAGCGGCTCGATAAAGGTGTGCTCCTCCTGCCAGCTGCCGGTGCCTCTGTCCCAGTGGCGCAGAGTGCGGCCATAAGGGCTGTTGTCGGTCAGCTCCTTGAACATGTCGTCCACCAGGGCGTTGAGGTCGGTGAAGGGACGGCGTTCGATGCCCGGCTCGCCGTGGATGCCGACGCCGAACTCCACCTCGTTGTCAGCCAGGATGAAGGAGGGCTTGCCGGCAGCAGGCACGGTGCAGGCGTGCATGGCCACGCCTATGGTGCGGCTCTGGTTGTTGATGCGACGGGCCAACGCCTCGCAGCGCGCCAGATCGTAGCCCGACTCGGCGGCGGCACCGACCAGCTTCTCGCACAGCACTGTCGTGGCAACCCCGCGGCGGCCTGCGGTGTAGAGGCTGTCCTTCACCGCCACGTCGTCATCGATGAGGGCGAAGCCCACCTTGACCCCGTCACCGTGCAGCAGCTCGACCGCGGTCTCGAAGTTGAGCACGTCGCCGGTGTAGTTCTTCACCAGAAACAGCACACCGGCGCCGCCGTCGACGGCCTGACCGCACTCGTACATCTGATCCGGGGTCGGGGACGTGAAGATCTCGCCGGGGCAGGCACCATCCAGCATTCCTTTGCCCACCAGGCCACCGTGCATGGGCTCGTGGCCGCTGCCGCCGCCGGAGACGAGCGCCACCTTGCCCGTCACGGGGGCGTCGGCGCGGGTGATGTAGTGGGGTTCGATTCGCACCTTGAGCTCGGGGTGGGCAGCGGCCATCCCCATCAGTTGTTCACGGACCACGGCATCGACAGCGTTGATCAGCTTCTTCATGGCTCACTCCTTGGCTTGCCACCACACGGGTGGACAGATGGTTGATGCAGCCAGTCTAGCGAGCCATAGGGGGATAAAAATGACAGGGGTTTCGGTTCGGATCTGAAACAGCAAACAAAGCCTGACGTTTCAATCTGAAACGAGCGGATGGGGAAGATCCGGGAAAGTGTTAGCCGCCTCACAGCCATGAAAAAGGGCCCCGCAGGGCCCTTCTCGATAGCGTGAGGATTAGATGGCCCAGCCACCGGCGTAGAAGATCACCAGGGCCACGGCGATGATGA
Source organism: Aeromonas sp. WP2-W18-CRE-05 (assembly GCF_014168615.1). NCBI lineage: Bacteria > Pseudomonadati > Pseudomonadota > Gammaproteobacteria > Aeromonadales > Aeromonadaceae > Aeromonas > Aeromonas sp. WP2-W18-CRE-05. The sequence goes on from NZ_AP021917.1 coordinate 4,519,197, forward strand.
CGGTGCCGATGTTGAGCTTCTTCCACTCGGCGGCAAACAGGCGGCCGACCACCAGGGCCACGAAGCCCAGCATGATGCCGGTGACGATGTTGCAGGTGAGCACGATGAAGACGGCGCACAGCATGCCGGAGAGGGCATCGACCGAGTCGTTGAAGTCCAGCTTGGTGACGTTGCCCAGCATCAGCAGGCCCACATACATCAGGGCCGGTGCGGTGGCGTAGGCCGGTACCAGATAGCTCAGCGGGGAGAGGAAGATCATCAGCAGGAAGAGCACGCCGACCAGAGTGGCGGTCAGACCTGTCTTGCCGCCGGCAGCGGTCCCTGCGGCAGATTCGATGTAGACGGCTGCCGGAGCACCACCTACCACGCCCGCCACCATACTGCTGACGGAGTCCGCAGTCAGGGCCTTGCCACCGCTGATGATGTGACCACGCTCGTTGATGAGGCCAGCCTGACCGGCCACGGCACGGATGGTGCCGGTGGCGTCAAACACGGCGGTCATCACCAGGGCCAACACGGTCGGAATCACCACCGGATTGAGGGCGCCCAGCAGATCCATGCTGCCCACCAGGGAGCCATTCTCGCCACTCAGGCTCGGCATGGCGAAGAAGCCCTTCCAGGTCACTTTCGGATCGAAGATAAGGCCGAGGATGGAGATGGCGATGATCACCATCAGGATGCCGCCCGGCACCTTGCGGCGCTCCAGGCCGAAGATGGCAGCCAGACCCAGCACCGTCATGATGACCGGGAAGGCAGTGATCTCGCCGAGCTGCACCGGCAGGCCAGCCCCTTCATTCTTGATCACCATGCCGACCCCGTTGGTGGCGATCAGCAGCAGGAACAGGCCGATACCGATGCCGGTACCGTGGGCGATGCCGGAGGGGAGGTTGTCCAGGATCCACTGGCGCACGCCGGTGACGCTGATCAGGGTGAACAGCACCCCCATCAGGAAGATGGCGCCCAGCGCGACCGGAATGCTCAGCCCCTGACCCAGCACCAGGCTGAAGGCGGTAAAGGCGGTGAGAGAGATGGCACAACCGATGGCCATCGGCAGCTTGGCCCAGAGCCCCATCAGCAGGGAGCCGAAGGCGGCGATCAGACAGGTCGCCACAAACACCGGGCCCTGCTCAAAACCGGCTGCGCCCAGCATGTTCGGCACGACGATGATGCTGTAGACCATCGCCAGGAAGGTGGTCAACCCGGCCAGCAGCTCCTGTCGCACCGTGCTGCCACGCTGGCTGATGGAGAAATAGGAATCCAGAAACCCGCCATTGCCGGCGCGGGCCGTCGTTTGTTGCGTTGCCATAGTTCATCCTGAAAGTGTGAAGGAAATCGTTTGCTTGCTGGCGCGCAAAATAGCAAGAATTTGGCGAGATTGCAGCGGATAAGCCTCCATTTCCCCGAAGTTTTTCATAAAAGGGCTCGTTGGAGGCCTCACTTTCCATGAGAGCGGCCCATCCCAAGCTTCTACACTCTTAGCTAGCCACGTTCCCATCTACCGGAGAGAAGCCCATGCACACAGGCAACCTGCTTGGCCAAATCCCCTCCCCCCTGCCCAGTGAAGTGTTCGCGGATCTGGTCAGTACCAACAATGTTCGTATCGAGCGCATTCTCTCCCAGGGGCAGCAGACCCCTACCGGAGAGTGGTTCGATCAGGATGAACACGAATGGGTATTGCTGGTGCAGGGAGAGGCCATCCTGGTCTTCATCACACCGGATACCGGGGTACAGGAACGCGTCCATCTGGGGCCGGGGGATTACATCAACATCCCGGCGCACCTTCAGCACAGGGTGGAGTGGACCCATCCGACCGAGACAACCATCTGGCTCTGCGTCTATTACTAGCAAGCTCACGGCTCAAGAAGGCAATGCTTCTGCTGCGAATATCGAAGAGGAGACCGTGGAGACGAAAAAAAGCCCAGTCTTTCGACTGGGCTTCTTAAGTAGTGGCGGAGCGGACGGGACTCGAACCCGCGACCCCCGGCGTGACAGGCCGGTATTCTAACCGACTGAACTACCGCTCCGCATTCGGTTAGCTTTCGCTAAATCTTTTGCCGCTTATTCTGAGGTGTCATCCTCGCAGCCAGTCACGTGATTCTTCACATAACCGTTTAATTGGGTGCCTGGCAGTGTCCTACTCTCGCATGGCGAATGCCACACTACCATCGGCGCTACAGCGTTTCACTTCTGAGTTCGGCATGGGGTCAGGTGGTTCCACTGCGCTATTGCCGCCAGGCAAATTCTTAATCCAGAAAGCTGATGTGTATAACGACTTCGCTAGTTTGCGTTGTCATTACCACTGAATTCGTAAGTAGTTCGCTCATTCGCTACAAGGCCAGAAACACTTCTTGGGTGTTGTATGGTTAAGCCTCACGGGTAATTAGTATGGGTTAGCTCAACGTATCGCTACGCTTACACACCCCACCTATCAACGTTGTGGTCTCCAACGGCCCTTTAGGACCCTCAAGGGGTCAGGGATGACTCATCTCAGGGCTCGCTTCCCGCTTAGATGCTTTCAGCGGTTATCGATTCCGAACTTAGCTACCGGGCAGTGCCACTGGCGTGACAACCCGAACACCAGAGGTTCGTTCACTCCGGTCCTCTCGTACTAGGAGCAACTCCCTTCAATCATCCAACGCCCACGGCAGATAGGGACCGAACTGTCTCACGACGTTCTGAACCCAGCTCGCGTACCACTTTAAATGGCGAACAGCCATACCCTTGGGACCGACTTCAGCCCCAGGATGTGATGAGCCGACATCGAGGTGCCAAACACCGCCGTCGATATGAACTCTTGGGCGGTATCAGCCTGTTATCCCCGGAGTACCTTTTATCCGTTGAGCGATGGCCCTTCCATTCAGAACCACCGGATCACTATGACCTACTTTCGTACCTGCTCGACCTGTCCGTCTCGCAGTTAAGCTGGCTTATGCCATTGCACTAACCTCCTGATGTCCGACCAGGATTAGCCAACCTTCGTGCTCCTCCGTTACTCTTTGGGAGGAGACCGCCCCAGTCAAACTACCCACCAGGCACTGTCCGCGAGCCCGATTCAGGGCCCTGCGTTAGAACATCAAACATACAAGGGTGGTATTTCAAGGACGGCTCCAGCGCAACTGGCGTCACGCCTTCAAAGCCTCCCACCTATCCTACACATGTAGGTTCAATGTTCAGTGCCAAGCTGTAGTAAAGGTTCACGGGGTCTTTCCGTCTAGCCGCGGGTACACCGCATCTTCACGGCGAATTCGATTTCACTGAGTCTCGGGTGGAGACAGCATGGCCATGGTTACACCATTCGTGCAGG
>NZ_AP021917.1:4527500-4735000 GCF_014168615.1 Aeromonas sp. WP2-W18-CRE-05
CCATCGCGATCCAGAAAAATGGCGGGTTTACTCACAGCAGCTACCTCTATAGATGATTTCGCAAAAGTATCTCACAGGCCAATTAAAGCCCCAAAAGTAAAAGGGGTGGCCGAAGCCACCCCTTTCATGTGTGCATATAAAGTATCGATTAAGCGATAACTTTAGCTACAACACCAGCACCTACGGTACGGCCACCTTCACGGATGGCGAAACGCAGGCCGTCGTCCATCGCGATCGGGGCAATCAGGGTAACAACCATCTTGATGTTGTCGCCCGGCATTACCATCTCTACGCCTTCCGGCAGTTCGATGGTACCGGTCACGTCGGTAGTACGGAAGTAGAACTGCGGACGGTAGCCCTTGAAGAACGGGGTGTGACGACCACCTTCTTCCTTGGACAGCACGTACACTTCGGATTCGAACTTGGTGTGCGGCTTGATGGTGCCCGGCTTGGCCAGTACCTGACCACGCTCTACGTCTTCACGCTTCACGCCACGCAGCAGCGCGCCAACGTTCTCACCTGCACGACCTTCGTCCAGCAGTTTGCGGAACATTTCAACGCCGGTACAGGTGGTCTTGGTGGTATCTTTGATACCAACGATTTCCACTTCTTCACCAACCTTGACGATACCGCGCTCTACACGACCGGTAACTACGGTACCACGGCCTGCGATGGAGAAGACGTCTTCGATAGGCATCAGGAACGGCTGGTCGATGGCACGCTCCGGCTCCGGAATGTAGGTGTCCAGGTGGCCAGCCAGTTCCAGGATCTTCTCTTCCCACTGAGCTTCGCCTTCCAGCGCTTTCAGTGCGGAACCACGGACTACCGGCAGGTCATCACCCGGGAAGTCGTACTCGGACAGCAGTTCGCGAACTTCCATCTCGACCAGTTCCAGCAGCTCTTCGTCATCTACCATGTCGCACTTGTTCATGAACACGATGATGTACGGAACGCCTACCTGACGACCCAGCAGGATGTGCTCACGAGTCTGCGGCATCGGGCCGTCAGTCGCTGCTACTACCAGGATTGCGCCGTCCATCTGGGCAGCACCGGTGATCATGTTTTTAACGTAGTCGGCGTGACCCGGGCAATCTACGTGAGCGTAGTGGCGGGTAGCAGTGTCGTATTCTACGTGGGAGGTGTTGATGGTGATACCACGCTCACGCTCTTCCGGTGCCTTGTCGATCTGGTCGAAGGCGAAAGCTTTACCACCGAAGTGCTTGGCCAGCACGTTGGTGATGGCGGCGGTCAGGGTGGTTTTACCGTGGTCAACGTGGCCGATGGTGCCGACGTTTACGTGCGGTTTATTACGCTCAAATTTTTCTTTAGACACGACGTAGTCCTTCTAGGTTAAACCCGCCTACCGTCGTAGGCGGGGAATCTTAAATTACTTGGATTTGCGCTCTTCGATCACGGCCTGGGCGACGTTGGTCGGGGCATCGTGATACTTGGCGAATTCCATGGCGTAGGAAGCACGACCCTGGGTAGCAGAACGCAGGGAGGTGGCGTAACCGAACATTTCGGCCAGCGGCACCAGCGCACGTACGATCTTGCCGGACGGGCCATCTTCCATGCCTTCGATCAGGCCGCGACGACGGTTCAGGTCACCGATCACGTCGCCCATGTAGTCTTCCGGAGTCTCGACTTCGACCTTCATGATCGGCTCGAGCAGTACCGGGTTGGCCTTCATGAAGCCAGCCTTGAACGCCAGAGAAGCAGCGATCTTGAACGCCAGTTCGGAAGAGTCGACATCGTGGTAGGAACCGAAGTGCAGACGCACACCCAGATCCATTACCGGATAGCCTGCCAGCGGGCCGGACTTCAGCTGCTCGCGGATACCCTTGTCAACACCCGGGATGAATTCGCCCGGAATCACGCCACCCTTGATGTCGTTGACGAATTCGTAGGCTTTGCCTTCTTCCAGCGGGTACATGTCGATAACGACGTGACCGTACTGACCACGACCACCGGACTGCTTGGCATGCTTGCCTTCGATGTCCTTGACGGTGTTGCGGATGGTTTCACGGTAGGCAACCTGCGGCTTACCTACGTTGGCTTCTACCTTGAACTCGCGACGCATACGGTCAACGATGATGTCCAGGTGCAGCTCACCCATACCGGCGATGATGGTTTGACCAGATTCTTCGTCGGTCCATACGCGGAAGGACGGATCTTCCTGAGCCAGACGGCCCAGAGCCAGACCCATCTTCTCCTGGTCAGCCTTGGATTTCGGCTCAACGGCGATGGAGATTACCGGCTCCGGGAATTCCATACGCTCCAGGATGATCGGTGCGCTTTCGTCACACAGGGTATCACCGGTGGTGACGTCCTTCAGGCCGATGGCAGCAGCGATGTCGCCTGCGCGAACTTCTTTGATCTCTTCACGCTTGTTGGCATGCATCTGAACGATACGGCCGAAACGCTCGCGCTTCTCTTTAACGGAGTTCAGCACGGAGTCACCGGAGTTGACCACACCGGAGTAAACACGGAAGAAGGTCAGGTTGCCCACGAACGGGTCGGTAGCAATCTTGAATGCCAGAGCAGAGAACGGCTCGTCATCGGAAGCGTGACGCTCGTCCTTGGTCTCGCCATCCAGCTTCAGACCGTCGATAGCAGCAACGTCGGTCGGAGCCGGCAGGTACTCGACCACGGCATCCAGCATGGCCTGTACGCCCTTGTTCTTGAACGCGGAGCCACAGGTAACCAGGATGATTTCGTTGTTCAGAACACGCTGACGCAGAGCTTTCTTGATCTCTTCTTCAGTCAGTTCTTCACCACCCAGGTATTTTTCCATCAGGTCTTCAGACGCTTCAGCAGCGGCTTCAACCAGGTTCATGCGCATTTCTTGCGCCTGTTCCAGCAGCTCGGCCGGGACGTCTTCGTAGTCGAAGGATACGCCCTGGTCAGCTTCGCTCCAGTTGATGGCTTTCATCTTGACCAGATCGATAACGCCCTTGAAGTTCTCTTCGGAACCGATGTTCAGTTGCAGAGGAACCGGGTTACCTTTCAGACGGGTCTTGATGTGCTCAACGCAGCGCAGGAAGTTGGCACCGGTACGGTCCATCTTGTTGACGAACGCGATACGGGGAACCTTGTACTTGTTAGCCTGACGCCATACGGTTTCAGACTGGGGCTGTACGCCACCTACGGCACAGTACACCATCACGGCGCCATCCAGAACACGCATGGAACGCTCTACTTCGATAGTAAAGTCAACGTGGCCCGGGGTATCGATGATGTTGATACGGTGCGGTTGGAACTGTTTACCCATACCGGACCAGAAAGCGGTGGTCGCGGCGGAGGTGATGGTGATACCACGCTCTTGTTCCTGTTCCATCCAGTCCATGGTGGCGGCGCCATCGTGAACTTCACCGATCTTGTGACTTACACCGGTGTAAAACAGAACGCGCTCGGTAGTAGTAGTCTTACCGGCGTCGATGTGAGCGGAGATACCGATATTACGATAACGCTCAATGGGGGTTGTACGAGCCATTGTCATCCTCTTACTAGGGCGCTTGTCCCCAGATAATTAAAGGTGCGCAGAGTCATAAGACCCTGCGCAAGCGGATTACCAGCGGAAGTGAGCGAAGGCCTTGTTCGCTTCAGCCATACGGTGAACGTCTTCACGTTTCTTGACAGACGAACCCTTATTGTCAGCGGCATCCAGCAGCTCGCCAGCCAAACGCTGAGCCATTGATTTTTCACCACGTTTACGAGCGGCATCAACCAACCAGCGCATTGCCAGAGCATTGCGACGTACCGGACGAACTTCTACCGGCACCTGATAGGTTGCACCACCGACGCGACGAGATTTAACCTCGACCGCCGGACGAATGTTGTCCAGAGCGACTTCGAACAGGGCCAGGTGCTCTTTGCCAGATTTGGTGGCAATGATGTCCAGGGCGCCATAAACGATGGCTTCTGCAACAGATTTCTTACCGTCAACCATTACTACGTTGACAAATTTAGCCAGCAGCTCAGATCCGAACTTGGGATCCGGCAGGATTTTACGCTGACCAACAACACGACGTCTTGGCATTTCAAATTCTCCGTAACTTCAGGGGTTACCCAAAACTAGAAAGTTATCTAACTAGAAACGAATTAACGTTTGGCCTTACTTAACGGAGAACCATTAAGCTTTCGGACGCTTCACGCCGTACTTGGAGCGAGCCTGCTTACGGTCTTTAACACCGGCACAGTCCAACGCACCACGAACGGTGTGATAACGAACACCTGGCAAGTCTTTTACACGACCGCCACGGATCAGAACAACAGAGTGCTCTTGCAGGTTGTGACCTTCACCACCGATGTAGGAGGTGACTTCGAAGCCGTTGGTCAGACGTACACGGCATACTTTACGCAGTGCAGAGTTAGGCTTCTTCGGGGTGGTGGTGTATACACGGGTGCATACGCCACGCTTCTGAGGGCACGCTTCCAGCGCCGGCACGTTGCTTTTCACAACGAGCTTGATGCGTGGCTTGCGAACCAACTGGTTAATAGTTGCCATCAAAAGGCTCCTGATAATGACTTCATAAACGTGTGAAAAATCCTCCCCGCAGATACGGGGACGCGAAATTTTATGCCCTGTTGTCTGGGGAGTCAAGATTTATACAATTTGCACACCGAAATGGCAAATGACAGTCGAATGACATTATGTTAAGCAACTGAGATAAAAAGGAAAAACAAGCCTAACCGCCCCAGGTCTGCGGTGATCCGTGCTCGACGATCAACCTGATCAAACCCGGCATATCGAGTTCCATCCCGATCCCGGATGACAAGCCTCTCGCTTGCAGGTCTTCCTTCATGACGTACAGGGGGACGTCTGCCAAGCGCTCGCACCACCCGGGGGCAGCCGCCGCCATCACGGCATCCTGCATCAACACCACCAGATCCCCTTCCATGCGGTAACGCAACGCCAACTCGAGATCCTGGCTCATGAAGGGAGAGTTCAATATCAGCTGTATCACGGGCACCTCAGAAGCAGATGTGGGTGGTGAAACCCGCCCAGCTACGGCGAATTTCCGCAGGAGAGAGCGGAATCACTGGGATTAGCAGATCCGCCGCCGTCAGTCCTCGCTCAGCCAGTGACACCGCACAGACATAGATCTCTTCGATGTCATACAGTTCCAGCATCTTGAAGGTCGGGGCGTAGTGACGCTGCAATATGGCGTGTGGTGATTGCTCCCTCACCAGTTGCATCACGCCATCCCCCACCAGAAAGAGTGCCAAGGACTCCGTCAATGCAGAGGTGGCCAGCAGAGCATCCAGCCCCTCCCGACCACTCGCCGAACCATGGGGACCACGCCGTGAGATAAACGCTATTCTGGTCATTTTGTCCCCCTAGAACTGAACGAAGCGATCAGCGATCAGTGCGGCTTCCGCCAACTGACCGAGCCCGCTCAGGCAGAATGGCGCTTCCAGATTGAAATGCTCCCGTCCCATTTCCTTGGCCTCCTGCTCATCCAGCACGCCACGGCGCATGGCCGCAGCCACACACACATCGATGCGGATACCCTGCTGGATGGCCAACTCGCGCCACAACGCCACCAGGTCGGTCTCATCGCTGGCTGGCGCATGGAGGCCATTGGCATTGCACACCCCCTCCTGATAGAAGAAGAGGTGGGACAAGCGGTGTCCCTGCTCGACCAGACTCAGGGCAAAACGATAGGCCGTGCTGGCCGTCTGGGTGCCATAGGCGGGCCCGGTGACCAGCAGAGCAAAATTCAGACTCATGATCGCACTCCTGCACAGCGGTGCATCCATTCTACCTCACAGACGCAAAAGCCCCTCCTGGGAGGGGCTTTTCCAATGAAACAGGCTCAGACGTAGGCGATGGCTTCGACTTCGACCAGCACATCCTTGGGCAGACGAGCGACCTCCACACAGGAACGTGCCGGGGCGGACTCGCCAAAGTAGCGGGCATACACCTGGTTGAAGGCCACGAAGTTGTTCATGTCACTCAGGAAGCAGGTGGTCTTCAGCACCTTGCTGGTATCGGCCCCTGCGGCTTTCAAGACGGCAACCAGATTCTTCATCACCTGCTCTGCCTGAGCCTCGATGCCACCGGCAACGATGTCCATGGTGGCCGGATCGAGCGGGATCTGCCCGGAGGTAAAGACCAGCTCACCCAGCTTGGTAGCCTGGACATAAGGGCCAATTGCGGCAGGCGCCTTGTCGGTTGCAATCACTTCTTTAGCCATTGTTATCTATCCCCTATCTATGGCGCTTACTCGCTCTCTTCTTCACCCTGCTTGCGCTGTCGGATGTAGAGATACACGGTATGTTTGGAAATATTCAGCTTGTCGGCGACCAGGTTGATCGAATCCTTGATATCAAATATGCCCTTCTCGAACAACTGGGTCACGATAAAACGGTTCTTGGCATTGTTGGCCACGGAGGGATCACGATTGATCTCGTCGATGGTGTTGTCCACCGTCTGGGCAACCAGCTCTTCGACGCTGTTGGCGAAGGTCTCCGGTGATTGCCGCTCCACCTGCTGTGGTGTCGGGAAGAATTCGGCCACGAACTCGTGGAAAGGCGCATTGATGTGCAAATTGATGCAGATAAGGCCGATCACCTGCTTGTCGCGGTTACGGATGGCGATGGTGCTCGACTTCATCAAGGCACCGGTCCGACTGCGGGCAAAATAACTCTGGGTGTGATCCTGACCCGTGCTCTCGATGTCCTTGAGCATCCGCAGGGCGAGATCGGTGATCGGCGCCCCCAGAGTTCGACCCGTATTGAAACCATTCGCGATTTGGATCACGGACTCATGCAGATTTTCCAGGGAGTGGAGCACCACCTCGCAGTGCTTGCCGAACAGATCGGCCAAGCCTTCGATAAGGCCCCCATATGAACGCAACAGCTCCCTGTCTTCGTCTGTAAAAGCGCGACCGCTCAGTTGCTCTTCGGGAAGCAGTACTTCCTCGATACCGACAGCCATGTTCTACCCCTGTAATACCCATTCAACTTTCCCGAGTTTTCAGTTGCGACGGGGCAATGTCAACTTTTTTTGATTTTTTGCTCTATAACCTTGCACTGGATCATCCCCCTGCCCCAGCCCAGTGCACGCTGGGCGCCGGATGGGAAATAAAAAAAGGGCCCCTAGAAGGGGCCCTTTCTCATCACTGCTGCGGAAGATTACTCTTCGTCAAAACTGCCGGCTGCGTTGAGCAGATCCGCCAGGTTTTGCTGAGCTTCATCGGCAGTCACCTGCGGCACACCGACAGCACGGGCTGCGGCGGCACGCTGGTTGATGCGGCTGTGGTGGTAGGCAAAGCCGGTACCCGCCGGGATCAGACGACCCACGATCACGTTCTCTTTCAGGCCGCGCAGTTCATCACGCTTGCCACCAACGGCTGCTTCGGTCAGCACGCGGGTGGTCTCCTGGAAGGAAGCTGCGGAGATGAAGGACTCGGTGCTCAGAGATGCCTTGGTAATACCCATCAGGATATGACGGTAGGTAGCCGGGGTCTTCCCTTCGGCAACCAGTTTACGGTTGGCAATCTTCACACGGGCCACTTCAACCTGTTCACCTTCGATCAGGTCGGTGTCGCCAGCGCTCAGGATCTCGCACTTGCGAAGCATCTGACGCACGATGACTTCGATGTGCTTGTCGTTGATCTTAACGCCTTGCAGACGGTAAACGTCCTGCACTTCGTTGGCGATGTAGTTGGCGACCGGGCTGATACCGCGCAGGCGCAGGATGTCATGAGCAGACTCGGGACCGTCCGCCAGCACTTCACCCTTCTCAACTTTTTCACCTTCGAACACGTTGAGGTGACGCCATTTCGGAATCATCTCTTCGTAGATCTCGCCACCATCGGTCGGGGTGATGACCAGACGGCGTTTGCCCTTGGTCTCTTTCCCGAAGGAGATGGTACCGGAGATCTCGGCCAGGATGGCCGGCTCTTTCGGCTGACGTGCTTCGAACAGATCCGCAACGCGCGGCAGACCACCGGTGATGTCCTTGGTACCGCTGGACTCTTGCGGGATACGCGCAACCGCGTCACCCACGCCCACGTTGGCACCATCTTCCAGGTTCACGATCGCCTTGCCCGGCAGGAAGTACTGGGCGGGAACGTCGGTGCCCGGGATCATCACATCCTTGCCGTTCAGGTCGACCAGTTTCACGGTCGGACGCATCTCTTTACCGGCGCTCGGACGCTCGTTGACATCCAGTACGACGATGGAAGATAGGCCGGTCAGCTCGTCAGTCTGACGAGTGATGGTCACACCGTCGATCATGTGTTCGAAGTGCAGACGACCCGCCACTTCGGTGATGATCGGGTGGGTGTGCGGGTCCCAGTTCGCGACGGTATCACCGGCGTTCACCGCTTCGCCATCCTTCACTTCCAGCACGGAACCGTAAGGCAGCTTGTGGCTTTCCTTGGTACGGCCCATCTCGTCCATGATGGTCAGCTCGGTAGAACGGGAGGTGATAACCAGCTTGTCAGAGTTGTTCAGAACGAACTTGGCGTTCTGCAACTTGATGCTACCGGTGTTCTTCACCTGGATGCTGCTCTCGGCAGCCGCTCGGGATGCGGCACCACCGATGTGGAAGGTACGCATCGTCAGCTGGGTACCCGGTTCACCGATGGACTGAGCGGCGATAACACCGACAGCCTCACCCTTGTTAACCAGGTGACCACGGGCCAGATCACGGCCGTAGCAGTGAGCACAGTTACCGAAGTCGGTCTCACAGGTGATGGCAGAACGTACCTTCACGCGGTCGACGGAGTTGCGCTCCAGCAGGTCACACAGCTGCTCGTCGAGCAGGGTGTTGCGCGCTACCAGCACTTCATCCTCGGTACCCGGCTTGATCACGTCTTCGGCCACCACACGACCCAGCACGCGCTCACGCAGCGGCTCGACCACGTCGCCACCCTCGATCAGCGGAGTCATCCACAGACCGTCGGTAGTGCCGCAATCGTCCTCGGTGATCACCATGTCCTGGGCCACGTCAACCAGACGACGGGTCAGGTAACCGGAGTTCGCTGTCTTCAGTGCGGTATCCGCCAGACCTTTACGAGCACCGTGAGTGGAGATGAAGTACTGCAGTACGTTCAGGCCTTCACGGAAGTTCGCCACGATCGGCGTTTCGATGATGGAGCCATCCGGCTTCGCCATCAGGCCACGCATACCGGCCAGCTGACGGATCTGGGCGGCGGAGCCCCGCGCACCAGAGTCGGCCATCATGAAGATGCTGTTGAAGGAGGCTTGCTCTTCCTCATCGCCCAGGGAGTTGACGTTACGCTCCTTGGAAAGGTTGTCCATCATGGCCTTGGAGACGCGATCGTTCGCGCTGGCCCAGATATCGATAACCTTGTTGTAACGTTCGCCCGCGGTCACCAGACCGGACAGGAACTGGTCCTGGATCTCGGCGACTTCGGCTTCTGCAGCAGCGATGATGTCTTTCTTGGCATCCGGGATGACCATGTCATCGATACCAACAGAGGCACCAGACAGGGCCGCGTAGTGGAAACCGGTATACATCAGCTGGTCAGCGAAGATGACGGTATCCTTCAGGCCCTGCTTGCGATAGCAGGTGTTCAGCAGACGGGAGATGAGCTTTTTGCCCAGCGCCTTGTTGGAGACGCACTTGATCCAGTTCTGCGGGTTGGCGTCCAGGTCAGCCTGTTCTGCAGCAGTCAGTACCTTGGGCTCGTCGATCAGGGCGTATTCCATGCCTTTGGGCAGGATCAGGCTCAGGATCGCACGACCAACGGTGGTGTTCTTCATCTCGGTCTTGGCAACCAGTTCACCGGCTTCGTTCTTCACGTACTCGGTGATGCGGCACTTGACGCGAGCATGCAGGTCGGCCAGACCGGCACGGTAGACCTTCTCGGCCTCTTTCGGGCCGGACAGCACCATACCTTCGCCCTTGGCGTTGATACGGGCACGGGTCATGTAGTACAGACCCAAGACCACGTCCTGGGAAGGAACGATGATCGGCTCACCGGAGGCAGGCGACAGGATGTTGTTGGTGGACATCATCAGGGCGCGCGCTTCCAGCTGGGCTTCCAGGGTCAGCGGTACGTGGACCGCCATCTGGTCACCGTCGAAGTCCGCGTTATAGGCGGCACAGACGAGCGGGTGCAGCTGGATGGCCTTGCCTTCGATCAGGGTCGGTTCAAACGCCTGGATACCCAGACGGTGCAGGGTCGGTGCACGGTTCAACAGAACCGGGTGTTCGCGGATCACTTCGTCCAGGATGTCCCAAACGACGGCTTCTTCGCGCTCCACCATCTTCTTGGCGGCCTTGATGGTGGTCGCCAGACCGCGGGATTCCAGCTTGCCGTAGATGAAGGGCTTGAACAGCTCAAGTGCCATCTTCTTCGGCAGACCGCACTGATGCAGACGCAGGGTCGGACCTACGGTGATAACGGAACGACCGGAGTAGTCGACACGCTTACCCAGCAGGTTCTGACGGAAACGACCTTGCTTACCCTTGATCATGTCGGCCAGGGATTTCAGCGGGCGCTTGTTGGAACCGGTGATGGCACGACCACGACGGCCGTTGTCCAGCAGGGCATCCACGGACTCTTGCAGCATGCGCTTTTCGTTGCGCACGATGATGTCAGGCGCAGCCAGATCCAGCAGACGCTTCAAGCGGTTGTTACGGTTGATCACGCGACGGTACAGATCGTTCAGATCGGAGGTCGCGAAACGACCGCCGTCCAGCGGTACCAGCGGACGCAGGTCCGGCGGCAGCACGGGCAGCACTGTCATGATCATCCACTCCGGCTTGTTGCCGGATTGCAGGAAGGCTTCCATCAGCTTCAGACGCTTGGTGGTCTTCTTGCGCTTGGTCTCGGAGTTGGTCTGATCCAGCTCCTCACGCATGGCTTTGACTTCGCCTTCCAGATCGATGGCGCGCAGCAGAGCCAGAATGGCCTCGGCACCCATCTTGGCGTCGAATTCGTCGCCCCACTCTTCCAGTGCGTCCAGATAGTTCTCTTCGGAGAGCATCTGGCTGCGCTCGAGGTTGGTCATGCCGGGTTCGATCACTACATAGGATTCGAAATACAGCACGCGCTCGATGTCACGCAGGGTCATGTCCAGCAGCAGACCGATACGGGACGGCAGGGACTTCAGGAACCAGATGTGGGCAGTCGGGCTGGCCAGCTCGATGTGGCCCATGCGCTCACGACGGACCTTGGTCTGGGTCACTTCTACACCGCACTTCTCGCAGATCACACCACGGTGTTTCAGGCGCTTGTACTTGCCGCACAGACACTCGTAGTCCTTCACCGGTCCGAAGATACGGGCGCAGAACAGACCATCACGCTCCGGCTTGAAAGTCCGGTAGTTGATGGTCTCAGGCTTTTTGACCTCACCGAATGACCAGGAGCGGATCATGTCAGGAGAGGCCAGACCGATCTTGATACTGTCAAACTCTTCGGTCTTGGTCTGAGCCTTCAAAAACTTGAGTAAGTCTTTCACGTGTTTCCCCTGTCAGGAGTCTAACCTCGGCGCCCCGGCTGCCGAAACAGCGGGGCGCCCACGTCAATTCTCGAACAATAAGAGCGAGCTCTTACTCTTCGTCCAGCTCGATGTTGATACCCAGAGAGCGGATTTCCTTCAGCAATACGTTGAAGGATTCGGGCATGCCCGGCTCCATACGGTGGTCGCCATCCACGATGTTCTTGTACATCTTGGTACGGCCGTTCACATCGTCAGACTTGACGGTCAGCATTTCCTGCAGGGTATATGCCGCACCGTAAGCCTCCAGGGCCCACACTTCCATCTCACCGAACCGCTGACCACCGAACTGCGCCTTACCACCCAGCGGCTGCTGGGTAACCAGGCTGTAGGAACCGGTAGAACGCGCGTGCATCTTGTCGTCTACCAGGTGGTTCAGCTTCAGCATGTACATGTAACCCACGGTGACCTTGCGCTCGAAGGCGTTACCGGTACGACCGTCGAACAGGGAGATCTGACCGGATTCCGGCAGATCGGCCAGCTTCAGCAAGGCTTTGATTTCGCGCTCTTTGGCACCATCAAAGACAGGTGTAGCCACCGGCAGACCCTTACGCAGGTTACCCACCAGGGTACGCACGTCGTCGTCAGACAGTTCAGCAATGTTCACTTGCTGGGAGTCCTTCTCGCCCAGGTCATAGACCTGTTGCAGGAACTCGCGCATCTCGTGCAGCTCGCGCTGTTCTTTGATCATGCGGTCGATCTTCTCGCCGATGCCCTTGGCCGCGAGGCCCAGGTGCACTTCGAGGATCTGACCGATGTTCATACGAGACGGTACACCCAGCGGGTTCAGTACGATGTCGACCGGACGGCCGTACTCGTCATGGGGCATATCCTCGACCGGACAGATCTTGGAGATAACACCCTTGTTACCGTGACGGCCCGCCATCTTGTCACCCGGCTGGATGCGACGCTTGACGGCCAGATAGACCTTGACGATCTTCAGTACGCCCGGCGCCAGGTCATCGCCCTGGATGATCTTGCGACGCTTGTTCTCGAATTTCTTGTCGAACTCGGCCTTCAGCTCAACGTGCTGTTCAGCGATCTGCTCCAGCTCGATTTGCTTGGCTTCATCTTCGATGGCCAGCTCAAACCACTTGGAACGATCGAGCTTGTTCAGACGATCTTCGCTGTAACCGGCGGCCAGCAGCAGGTTGCGGGAACGGCCGAAAATGCCGTCTTCCAGGATCTTGAACTCTTCGGTCAAGTCCTTCTTCGCTTCCTTCAACTGCATCTCTTCGATTTCTTTGGCGCGCTTGTCTTTTTCCACGCCATCGCGGGTAAAGACCTGCACGTCAACCACGGTACCGTACACACCGTTCGGCACTCGCAGGGAAGAGTCCTTCACGTCGGACGCCTTCTCACCGAAGATGGCGCGCAGCAGCTTCTCTTCCGGAGTCAGCTGGGTTTCACCTTTCGGAGTCACCTTGCCGACCAGAATGTCGCCGCCCTTCACTTCGGCACCCACGTAGACGATGCCGGACTCGTCCAGCTTGGACAGAGCGGCTTCACCCACGTTCGGGATGTCAGCAGTGATCTCTTCCGGACCCAACTTGGTGTCACGGGAGATACAGGCCAGTTCCTGGATGTGAATGGTGGTCAGGCGATCTTCCTGAACAACACGCTCGTTCACCAGGATCGAGTCTTCGAAGTTGTAACCGTTCCACGGCATGAACGCGACGCGCAGGTTCTGACCCAGCGCCAGTTCACCGAGATCGGTGGACGGGCCGTCAGCCAGTACGTCGCCAGCCATGACCGGCTCACCCAACATCACGCACGGACGCTGGTTGATACAGGTGTTCTGGTTGGAACGGGTGTATTTGGTCAGACTGTAGATGTCGATGCCAGCTTCGCCAGGCAGCAGCTCATCTTCGTTGACCTTGATAACGATACGGGAGGCATCGACATAGTCGATCATACCGCCACGCTTGGCCACTACGGTCACACCGGAGTCAACGGCCACTGCGCGTTCCATACCGGTACCTACCAGCGGCTTGTCAGCGCGCAGGGTCGGTACAGCCTGACGTTGCATGTTTGAACCCATCAATGCGCGGTTCGCGTCATCGTGTTCCAGGAACGGGATCAGGGCCGCTGCCACAGAGACGATCTGTTGCGGGCTCACGTCCATGTACTGGATCTGGTCGGCGTTCATAAAGGTGGATTCACCTTTGTGACGGCACGGGATCAATTCATCTTTCAGACGGCCATCTTCGGTGGTCGCGGCGTTGGCCTGTGCGATCACGTACTTGCCTTCTTCAATCGCAGACAGGTAATCCACTTCGTCGGTGATCACACCGTCGATCACCTTGCGGTACGGGGTCTCGAGGAAACCGTACTCGTTGGTGCGGGAATACACGGACAGCGAGTTGATCAGACCGATGTTCGGACCTTCCGGCGTTTCGATGGGGCACAGACGACCGTAGTGGGTCGGGTGTACGTCTCGAACTTCGAAGCCGGCACGCTCACGGGTCAGACCACCCGGGCCCAGCGCGGAGATACGGCGCTTGTGGGTCACTTCGGACAGCGGGTTGTTCTGGTCCATGAACTGGGACAGCTGGCTGGAACCGAAGAACTCTTTGACCGCGGCGGAGATCGGCTTGGCGTTGATCAGATCCTGCGGCATCAGGGTGTCCAGATCGCCCAGAGACAGGCGCTCCTTCACCGCACGCTCGACACGGACCAGACCGACACGGAACTGGTTCTCGGCCATTTCACCGACGGAACGGATACGACGGTTACCAAGGTGGTCGATATCGTCCACTTCGTCGTTACCGTTACGGATGTCGATCAGGCGCTTCATGACCTCGACGATATCGTCCTTGGTCAGCACGCCAACGCCAGTCTCGTCTTCACGACCCAAACGGCGGTTGAACTTCATCCGACCTACGGTAGAAAGGTCGTAACGCTCGGAAGAGAAGAACAGGTTCTCGAACAGCTGCTCGGCCGCTTCGCGAGTGGGCGGCTCGCCCGGACGCATCATGCGATAGATCTCGACCAGGGCTTCCAGGCGGCTGGAGCTGGAGTCGATACGCAGGGTCTCGGACATGTAGGCACCGTGATCCAGTTCGTTGGTGAACAGAACCTCGAAATGCTTGAAGCCGGCTTGGGACAGGTTGGCAACCGCTTCCAGGCTCAGCGCCTGGTTGGCAGTGACAACCATCTCACCAGTCTGCGGGTGCGGGTAATTCTTGGCAGCAACTTTGCCAACAACATACTCTACCGGCACCTCGATCTGGGTGATGCCGTCTTTTTCCAGCTGACGGATGTGACGTGCAGTGACACGACGACCGGTTTCAACCACCACGGCGCCATTGGCAATGATGTCGAAGGTCGCGGTCTCGCCACGCAGGCGCTCGGGCACCAGATCCATCATCAACTTGCCATCCTTGACTTCGAAACCGATGGTCTCGAAGAAGGTGGCCAGGATTTCTTCGGAACTGAAGTCCAGGGCGCGCAGAATAATGGAGGCTGGCAGTTTGCGACGACGGTCGATACGGACAAACAGGTTGTCTTTCGCATCGAACTCGAAGTCCAGCCAGGAGCCACGGTAGGGGATAACGCGAGCGTTATAAAGCACCTTACCGGATGAATGTGTTTTGCCTTTATCGTGGTCGAAGAAGACCCCCGGGCTGCGGTGCAGCTGGGAGACGATGACCCGCTCGGTACCATTGATGACAAAGGTGCCGTTTTCGGTCATGAGCGGAATTTCGCCCATGTAAACTTCTTGTTCCTTGATGTCTTTGACGGTGCCGGCAGCTGCTTCACGGTCGTACAGAACCATACGAAGCTTGACACGCAGCGGCGCGGAGTAGGTCACTCCACGGATCTGGCATTCTTTTACGTCAAATACCGGCTCACCCAGGCGATAGCTGACATACTGAAGCTCAGCACTACCGGAGTAACTGGTGATCGGGAAAACGCTACGGAAGGCGGCTTCTAGGCCGTACTCACCTTCCGGGTCAGCCTCGATGAACTGCTTGAAGGAGTCCAGCTGAATGGACAACAGATAAGGCGTGTCCAGTACCTGGTCTCGCTTACCGAAGTCCTTACGTATGCGTTTTTTTTCGGTATAAGAGTAAACCATAGGGTTCCTCAGCTCGCTGATAAGTGACCCACTCTGTCCCCACGGGACAGCTCTGTCTCAACACCGTTTTGTGTTGGCCCGGACGATGAGGCGGTCCGGATTGCTGGTGCACCGAGAGTCGTGAACGGTGTGAAATACTCTCAGTCTACAGCGCAAAAAGGCTGGTGAATAAAGATTCACCAGCCTTAGCCTGTTTTATCAGGCTAATCTACATAAATGCAGATTATTTGATCTCAACAGAAGCACCGGCAGCTTCCAGCTCTTTCTTCAGAGCTTCAGCTTCGTCCTTGGACACGGCTTCTTTCAGATTGGTCGGAGCAGCTTCTACCAGGTCCTTGGCTTCTTTCAGGCCCAGACCGGTAGCGCCACGAACGGCCTTGATGACGGCAACTTTGTTGGCGCCAGCAGCAGTCAGAACTACGTCGAACTCGGTCTTCTCTTCTACTGCTTCAGCAGCAGCCGGGCCGGCCATGACGGCAGCAGCGGCAGAAACACCGAACTTCTCTTCCATAGCTTCGATCAGCTCAACAACTTCCATTACGGACATGGAAGCAACGGCTTCGATGATTTGGTCTTTAGTGATAGACATGACAAAAATTCCTGATGTTGAATAAACTCAAACAGCCTAGATAGGCGAGAATCAAGCAGCAGCTTGTTTCTGGTCGCGAACAGCAGCGATAGTACGAACCAGCTTGCCAGCAGAGGCTTCCTTCATGGTAGCCATCAACTTCGCAATTGCTTCTTCGTAAGTCGGCAGCGTGGCCAGACGATCAATTTGTGCTGCGGCGATAAACTCACCGTTAAAAGCGCCAGCCTTGATTTCGAACTTTTGGTTCGCTTTGGCAAACTCTTTGAACAGACGAGCGGCAGCGCCCGGGTGTTCGTTAGAGAAAGCAATCAAGGTAGGACCGGTAAATGCGTCGTTCAGGCACTCGTATTCGGTACCTTCTACCGCGCGACGCAGCAGGGTGTTACGCACAACGCGCATGTACACACCAGCTTCACGAGCGGTCTTACGCAGGACGGTCATCTTGTCTACAGTGACGCCGCGAGAATCGGCTACAACTGCAGAAAGAGCGCCTTTGGCAGCTTCGTTGACTTCAGCAACAATTGCCTTTTTGTCTTCGAGTCCCAATGCCATTGGCTTAACTCCTGGATTGAATCCGGGTCTGTTGACCCAGTACTGACACATCCCCCCTACCTTTACAACAGAGGGGAACGATGCGGTAGCAGGATTCCAGAAGAGAAAGAATCTTTCTCGCTGGGTTTCCGGCACCGTCTACGCAGGAAAAATTAAGGCTTTGCGGCCTCCTGCGGTCTTGGACGGAGGTCGAAACCCCCAACCAATCAAGGCGCAAAATTATAGATTAAATTTTGCGCCTTGTAAAACCCATCAATTAGGCCTGAGCTTCCAGGGAAGCTTGGTCTACGGCAACACCGGCACCCATGGTGGTGGAGATGCTGACTTTCTTGATGAATACACCCTTGGCGGAGGACGGCTTGGCCTTCTTCAAGGCAACCAGCAGAGCTTCCAGGTTTTCTTTCAGCTGAACTTCGTTGAAAGAGACCTTGCCCAGAGTGGTATGAATGATACCGTTCTTATCGTTACGGTAACGAACCTGACCAGCCTTGGCGTTCTTGACGGCTTCGGCTACGTTCGGAGTGACGGTACCCACTTTCGGGTTCGGCATCAGACCGCGCGGGCCCAGGATTTGACCCAGTTGACCAACAACACGCATGGCATCCGGGGATGCGATGACGACGTCGAAGTTCATCTCGCCTTTCTTGACCAGCTCAGCCAGGTCATCCATACCAACCAGTTCAGCACCGGCAGCCTTGGCGGCTTCGGCGTTGGCACCCTGGGTGAACACGGCGACACGGATGTCACGACCGGTACCGTGCGGCAGTACAGTTGCACCACGTACGTTCTGGTCGGATTTACGAGCATCGATACCCAGGTTAACGGCAACGTCAACGCTTTCAACGAACTTGGCAGTAGCCAGTTCTTTCAGCAGGGCAATGGCTTCGTTGATGGAGTACTCTTTGGTACCGTCAACTTTTTCGCGAATAACGCGCATACGCTTGGACAGTTTAGCCATTGTCTTACTCCTCCACTACCAGGCCCATGGAACGAGCGGAACCGGCGATGCAACGTACTTTTGCATCCAGATCGGCACCAGTCATATCCGGCTCTTTGGTCTTGGCGATTTCTTGCAGCTGAGCCACAGTCACCTTACCAACCTTGTCTTTGTTCGGCTTGGCGGAACCAGACTGGATACCAGCGGCTTTCTTCAGCAGGAAGGAAGCGGGCGGAGTCTTGGTTTCGAAGGTGAAGGAACGGTCGCTGTAAACGGTGATCACGACCGGAGTCGGAGAACCTTTTTCCAGCTTTTCTGTACGGGCGTTGAATGCCTTACAGAATTCCATGATGTTCACACCGTGCTGACCCAGAGCAGGACCAACGGGAGGGCTGGGGTTAGCACTGCCAGCCTTAACTTGCAGCTTGATATAAGCTGTGACTTTCTTAGCCATTACAAAAATACCTCAAAAATGGGTTCTAACGCCTCGGAGACATGCTCCTGCAAACGGCTCCCCAACAAATAAAGGGGCAGCGAATTATAGAGATAATCGCTGCCCCTGACAACCGTTAAACGTACAGAGATTAATCAGCCTTTTTCGACCTGACCAAAATCCAGTTCTACCGGCGTTGAGCGGCCGAAGATCAGTACGGAGACCTTCACGCGGCTCTTTTCGTAGTCTACCTCTTCAACGGTACCGTTGAAGTCGGCGAACGGACCATCGGCAACCCGGACCATCTCACCCGGTTCAAACAGGGTTTTCGGACGCGGTTTGTCGTGGGCATCTTGCAGACGGTTGAGGATGGCATCCGCTTCTTTATCGGAGATCGGAGCCGGACGGTCGGAAGTACCGCCGATGAAGCCCATGACGCGCGGTACATTGCGTACCAAGTGCCATGTGGTTTCATCCATCACCATCTGGACCAGGACGTATCCTGGGAAAAATTTGCGCTCACTCTTGCGCTTCTGGCCAGCACGCATCTCGACCACTTCTTCGGTCGGGACCAGCACTTCACCAAACAGCTCTTCCATGCCATGCATCTTGATATGTTCACGCAGGGATTTGGCAACACGGCCTTCGTAGCCGGAAAATGCCTGCACGACATACCATCTCATACGCTGTTCACGTTGTTCAGTCATGGCTTATCCTTACACACCGGTAATCAGGTTGACCAACCAGACCAAGGCGCCGTCCAACACGAACAGCAGCAGCCCCATCACGGCAGTCACCGCCAGCACAATCAGGGTTGTCTGAATGGCTTCCTGACGGGTCGGCCATACGACCTTGCGGACTTCCAGGCGAGACTCACGGGCAAACGCCAGTGTTGCCTTGCCCTTGGTGGTTTGCAGGGCCACTGCACCGGCAGCGGCGATGACAACGACCACACCCAGGGCGCGGACGGCAGCAATAACGTCGCTCAGCAGGTAATTGCCCACTACAGCGGCCGCCAGGATAATGAAAACCAGGCCCCAAAGCAGGGTATCCTTGCTTCCGCCCTGACCCTCAGAACTAACACTCATACAACCCACCTGTATCTGACGTAACCAAAGACACAAAAGCCCCGTACGAGACGAGGTATATGGCAGGGGCGGCAGGACTCGAACCCGCAACCATCGGTTTTGGAGACCGCTGTTCTACCAATTCGAACTACGCCCCTGCATAAGAAAGCCCCTATTATAGGGGCTTTGCTTTATTTATGTAAGCCAAGATTAAGCGATAACTTTGGCTACAACACCAGCACCTACGGTACGGCCACCTTCACGGATGGCGAAACGCAGGCCGTCGTCCATCGCGATCGGGGCAATCAGGGTAACAACCATCTTGATGTTGTCGCCCGGCATGACCATCTCTACGCCTTCCGGCAGTTCGATGGTACCGGTCACGTCGGTAGTACGGAAGTAGAACTGCGGACGGTAGCCCTTGAAGAACGGGGTGTGACGACCACCTTCTTCTTTGGACAGCACGTACACTTCGGATTCGAACTTGGTGTGCGGCTTGATGGTGCCCGGCTTGGCCAGTACCTGACCACGCTCTACGTCTTCACGCTTCACGCCACGCAGCAGCGCGCCAACGTTCTCACCTGCACGACCTTCGTCCAGCAGTTTGCGGAACATTTCAACGCCGGTACAGGTGGTCTTGGTGGTATCTTTGATACCAACGATTTCCACTTCTTCACCAACCTTGACGATACCGCGCTCTACACGACCGGTAACTACGGTACCACGGCCTGCGATGGAGAAGACGTCTTCGATAGGCATCAGGAACGGCTGGTCGATGGCACGCTCCGGCTCCGGAATGTAGGTGTCCAGGTGGCCAGCCAGTTCCAGGATCTTCTCTTCCCACTGAGCTTCGCCTTCCAGCGCTTTCAGTGCGGAACCACGGACTACCGGCAGGTCATCACCCGGGAAGTCGTACTCGGACAGCAGTTCGCGAACTTCCATCTCGACCAGTTCCAGCAGCTCTTCGTCATCTACCATGTCGCACTTGTTCATGAACACGATGATGTACGGAACGCCTACCTGACGACCCAGCAGGATGTGCTCACGAGTCTGCGGCATCGGGCCGTCAGTCGCTGCTACTACCAGGATTGCGCCGTCCATCTGGGCAGCACCGGTGATCATGTTTTTAACGTAGTCGGCGTGACCCGGGCAATCTACGTGGGCGTAGTGGCGGGTAGCAGTGTCGTATTCTACGTGGGAGGTGTTGATGGTGATACCACGCTCACGCTCTTCCGGTGCCTTGTCGATCTGGTCGAAGGCGAAAGCTTTACCACCGAAGTGCTTGGCCAGCACGTTGGTGATGGCGGCGGTCAGGGTGGTTTTACCGTGGTCAACGTGGCCGATGGTACCCACGTTAACGTGCGGTTTATTACGCTCAAATTTTTCTTTAGACATGATCGTCCCTCTAAACTAACGCTGAGTACGCGGTGGCAAGCTAACCACAGAACAGTTTATATGATGGATTTGAATCAAGGGGAGTAGAGAGGTTGGTGCTGACAGGCTGGTTCGATTGCCGAACTCACCCTAAGGTGTGGCTCTCAGAATTACCTGAGCCATATCAGCATCTTGGAGCGGGCAGCGGGAATCGAACCCGCATCATCAGCTTGGAAGGCTGAGGTAATAGCCATTATACGATGCCCGCATTTCTCTAACCCAAAGAACTCAAACCGCAGAGAAATATGGTGGAGGGAGAAGGATTCGAACCTTCGAAGGCAGAGCCGTCAGATTTACAGTCTGATCCCTTTGGCCGCTCGGGAACCCCTCCAGTTGCATAAATGCCACAACGGTAATTCTGCTTGCACCCGTTGTTTTTGTCGCTTTTGCTCGGCAAATAGACGACAGACATCCAAGCGTCGCGCATTTTATGGTAAGGATTTTGGGGATGCAACCATTGCACCTTGCAAAATGTGCATTTATGCCGGGTTCCAGGCAAAAAAACGCTCCTTCTCCGTCCCGACCGGACGCGTCCCTTGTCGCTCCCGATCCCTTGGTGTATGGTCGCCCTGCCCAAGAAACAGTGATGACACCATGACGACAGAGCATAACCCCTATTTGCAATTCACCCGCGAACAATGGGCGTTATTGCGCGATGCGGTCCCCCTGACCCTGACCGAGCACGATCTGCAGACCCTGCGCGGGATCAATGAGAAGGTGTCATTGCGAGAAGTGGAAGAGATCTACCTGCCCCTCTCCCGTCTCCTCAATCTCTACGTCAAGGCCAAGCAGCGCCGCAGCCGGGTGCTGGAGCAGTTTCTCGGTCAGTCCCGCGGCAAGGGCACCTATATCATCAGCATTGCCGGCAGCGTGGCGGGGGGAAAGAGCACCACGGCCCGTATCCTTCAGGCATTGCTGGAGCGCTGGCCGGAGCACCCCAGGGTGGAGCTGGTCACCACCGACGGCTTCCTGTTTCCCAACAAGGAGCTGGAAGCCCGTGGCCTGATGCGTCGCAAGGGGTTCCCCGAGTCTTATGACATCCGCCATCTGGTGGAATTTGTCGCCAATATCCGCGCCGGCCACGAGAAGGTCGAGGCCCCCGTCTACTCCCACCTCATCTATGACATCCTGCCCGACGAGAAGAAGGTGGTGGAGCAGCCGGACATCCTGATCCTGGAGGGGCTCAATGTGCTGCAAAGCGGCATGGACTATCCCCAGGACCCTCATCGCGTGTTCGTGTCGGACTTCGTCGACTTCTCCATCTATGTGGATGCCGACGCCGAGCTGCTGCGCACCTGGTACATCGATCGTTTTCTCAAATTCCGCAGCGGCGCCTTCTCGGATCCCGACTCCTATTTCCACCACTACGCCAAGCTGGCCGAGAGCGAGGCGACCGAGATCGCCAACAACATCTGGCAGGATATCAACTACCTGAATCTGCAAGAGAACATCTTGCCGACCCGGGAGCGGGCCAACCTCATCCTCACCAAGGGCAATGAGCACGCCATCGAGCAGATCAAGCTGCGCAAGTGACCACTGTCGCAGTGCATACATGGAAGAGGGGGCCCGCAGGCCCCCTCTTCCATTCAGTCCTCATGAGCGTATGGGTTCAGTCCCCCCGCCGCAGGGAGAGTTCCCCTCCCAGATAGAGCTTGAGCCCCTCTTCCGTCTCCAGACGCAGGGCTCCGCGTTCGTCGATCCCCCGGGCAATCCCGCGGATCACCTGCTCTCCCATCAGCAGCTTCACCGGCTGGCCGGCGAAGTGGTCGAGCCGGTTCCAGCTCTCGACAAAACTCGCCAACCCCGTCTGTTCGAAGGTTTGCATGGCCTGTTGCAGGTGCAGCAGCACGCAGGCGGCCAGCTCGTTGCGATCCACCAGCTCGGGCTGGATATGGCGCAGCTCGGACCAGGCCTGATCGATCTTCTCTCCCTCCCGACTCGGCATCGCCAGATTGAGGCCGACCCCGATCACCAGATGGCAGCTGGCACCCGCACTGCCGCTCATCTCCACCAGGATGCCCGCCAACTTGCGGCCCTGGTAATAGAGGTCGTTCGGCCACTTGAGCTCCACCCCGGGATAACCGAGGGACTCCAGCGCCTCGACCACCGCCACGCCGACCGCGAGACTCAGTCCCATGGCGGCCGCCATGCCCTGCTCAAGCCGCCAGTACATGCTCAGGATCAGCTGGCAACCGAAGGGAGAAACCCAGGGTTTGCCACGACGTCCCCGCCCGGCGGTCTGGCACTCGGCCAGACAGCTTTCCCCGGAGCTCAGGGTGTTGACCCGCTCCAGCAGGTACTGGTTGGTGGAGTCGATGACAGGGAAGCAGTGCACCGGTGCCATCGGTGCCTCTGCCTGCAGCCGCCCCTCGTCATAGAGGGCCATGGGCACCGCCAGCCGATAGCCCTTGCCGGTCAGGCTGAAGAGATCCAGCCCCAGATCCTTGAGCGCGGCCATGTGCTTGCTCACCGCCGCCCGGCTGATGCCAAGGCGCTCGCCCAGCTGCTCACCGGAATGGAACTGGCCGTCGCTGAGCAGGGTGATCAGGGTCTGTCTGACGGGGGTCAGGGTCATGCCAGTACCTCGTCGAGCCAGGTTTCACCGCTGCGCCCCATGAAGCGCACCTCATGTTCCAGCACCACACCGAACTGGTGTTCCACGCTGTCGCGGACGTGGGCCGCCAGCGCGATGAGCTCCATGGCGCTGGCGCCCCCCAGATTCACCAGCACCAGCGCCTGCTCCTGATGGACGGCGGCACGACCGATGGCAAACCCCTTGAGACCGCATTGATCAATGAGCCAGCCAGCCGCCAGCTTTGCCTGCCCTTCTGCTGCGGGGTAGCAGGGCATCTGCGGGTATTGCTGTTTCAGGGTCTCGGCCAGGGCGGCGGGCACCACAGGGTTTTTGAAGAAACTGCCCGCGTTGCCCAGCAACGCCGGATCCGGCAGCTTGGCCATGCGGGTGGCACAGACGGTGTCGAAAATGGCCTGTGGCGAAGGGGCATCTCCCAGCGCCGCCAGCGGGCCATAGCCGGCGACCGGGCGCCATGCCTTGGGCAGGCGCAGACCGACGGCGGTGATGAAGTGGGAGTCCTGATAGTCGTGCTTGAAGATGCTGTCACGGTAACCGAACCGGCAGTCGGCCGCCGCGATGCGCTCAACCTCGCCACTCTGCCAGTTGAACGCCTCCACGTAGGTACAGACGCTGGCCAGCTCGACCCCGTAGGCACCGATGTTCTGTACCGGGGCCGCCCCGACCGTCCCAGGAATGAGTGCCAGGTTCTCCAGCCCGTGCCAGCCCTGTTGCAGGGCGTGGCATACCAGCTCGTGCCAGTTTTCACCTGCCGCCACGTGCAGCAGCCAATGCTCGGACTCCTCGTGCAGCGTGATCCCTTTCAGGCCGTTGTGGACCACCAGACCGGCAAAGTCATCGCAGAACAGGATGTTGCTTCCTCCTCCCAGCACCAGACGCGGCAAGGGGGCCAACTCCGGGTTGGTCCGCAGCTGCGCGAGATCATCCGGCCCGGTCACATCGGCCAGCCAGAGGCAGTGTGCGTCCAGGCCCAGAGTATTGAGGGTCGACAGGGAGGCATGGGGGGTGAGTTTCATCTGTGTGTTCCGACAAGGACAAGGGCGCAGTTTACCCCAGATCCCCCGGGACAAAAAACCCGGACACTTTTCGGACTCACGGCGCTGGAGTAGAGTAATCCCTTCATCCCGCTGAGGAAGCATGCATGAACAATCAATTCGCCGTCATCGGCCTGGGCCTGTTTGGCAGCGCCTTGTGCGAAGAGTTGCAGCGCCAGAATGCCGAGGTACTGGCCATCGACATCGACGAGAGCAAGACCCGCCAGATAGCCACCCTCTGCAACCACGTCATCGTGGCCGATGCCACCGACGAGGCCACGGTCGCCGAACTGGGCCTGGCGAATTTCGACATCGTCTTTGTCGCCATCGGCGACAACCTGGAGACCAGCATCCTGACCACGCTGGTGCTGAAAGAGGCGGGCGTGAAGAAGGTCTGGGTCAAGGCCCGCGACAAGTTCCACGCCAAGATCCTGCAGAAGGTGGGCGCGGACAAGGTGATCAACCCGGAGTGGGACATGGGCCGCCGGGTAGCCCAGAGCATGCTGGACAACCGGCTGTTCGACTACCTGGAGCTGGGTCACGACATGGTGCTGACCGAGTTCGTGATCGGCTTGCAGCAAAACACCCGCACCCTGGCCGACTTGCGCCTGCTGCTGCAAAGCGATTTCCAGCTGTTGGCCATCAAGCGGGGTGAGGTGCTGCACAACGTCCTGACCGGCAAGATGGAGCTGCAACTCGGTGACATCCTGATCCTGGCCGGCAACAAGCACGCCATCGATCACTGGCTCGACACCCTATGATCAACTGGCGCAGCAACTACGCCTTCACCCTGCATCGGGAAGACAACTCCCGCTGGAGCGAGGCCAAGCTCATCCTGGGCAGTTTCCTCATCATCCTGCTGGTTGGCACCCTGTTTCTGGTCCAGCCCTCCAGCCACAAGGGTGAGGTCACCGTCATCAACGCCCTGTTCACCGCCACCTCCGCCATCAGCGTGACCGGCCTCGGGGTGGTGGATACCGGTACCGCCTTCACCCTGCAGGGGCAGATCATCCTGTTGATATTGATGGAGATTGGTGGTCTCGGCCAGATGACCATGACACTGCTGCTCATCGCCATGTTCAGCAAGCGGGTCGGGCTGCGCCAGCAGGTGCTGGCCAAGGAGGCGCTGGGCCAGGAGGGATCCGTCAACATCGTCCAGCTGGTGAAGCGCATCGTCCTGTTCGCCCTGATTGCCCAGCTGATCGGCACCGCCATCATGGCCATTCGCTGGGTGCCCGACATGGGCTGGGGCCACGGCCTCTACGTCAGCTTCTTCCACGCGGTGTCGGCTTTCAACAACGCCGGCTTCTCGCTGTTTGCCAACAACCTCATGGACTACCGGGATGACCCCATCATCAGCCTGACCATACCGGCCCTGCTGATCCTGGGGGGGGTAGGCTTCACCGTCATCGTCGACCTGGTGCGCAACCGCCGCTGGCGCAAGCTGAAACTGCACAGCAAGCTGATGCTGCTGATGACCCCTGCCCTGCTGCTGCTGGGGACCCTGATGTTCTGGCTGCTGGAGCACAACAACCCGGGCACCCTGTGCAACGCCTCCTTCGGGAGCCAGTGGCTGGCAGCCTTCTTCCAGTCGGCCACCGCGCGCACGGCGGGCTTCAACACGGTGGATATCGGCCAGATGGTGCCGGCCTCCCTGCTGTTCATGATGATGCTGATGTTCATCGGTGCCGGGGCAACCTCGACCGGGGGCGGTATCAAGGTCACCACCTTTGCCGTCGTCCTGCTGGCGACCCGGGCGTTTCTGACCAAGCGCCCCCATGTCACCGCCTTCGGCCGCACCCTGTCACCCCAGATAGTGACCCGCTCCCTGGCCATCATCATCGTCAGTACCATGGTGCTGATGCTGGCGATGTTCCTGCTGATGCTCACGGAGTCGCAATCATTCGACAAGATCATGTTCGAGACCATCTCGGCCTTTGCCACCGTGGGACTGTCCACCGGCATCACCGCCTCACTGAGCGAACCGGGCAAACTGATCCTGGTGCTGGTGATGATCTGCGGCCGTCTGGGGCCCCTCACCCTGGCGATCATGCTGGCCCGCCCGGTGGAGACCCGCATCCGTTATCCGGAAGAGAGCGTCTATACGGGGTAAGCCGCTCCATCCATGCAAAGAGGGGCCACTGGCCTCTCTTCTTAATTTTTATGTGATCACAGCGCTCGCCGGCCTCAGGCCGCCTTGCCCCTGGTCGTCCCCTTGCCAGTGCTCTTTCCAGGGCTCTTCCCCGCACGAGCACTCTTGCCCGTGCTCGTACGGGGGCGTGCGGCGGTGGACGCAGTCCGCTTGCGGCGGGCAAAGCGCTGCTTGCTGTCACCGGGCGCCGCCTTGAGCAGCGCGCTGAAGCTGGCGCCGGAATCCTGCCGGGCCCCCTCGATCAGGCCGTTGAGCTGCTCGGTGAGCGGCCCCATGAACTGCTGGTAGCTGCCGTGACGTTCAGCGATCTGGCCCAGACTCTGCTCCCACAGTGCCGTCATGTCCGGTGTCGTGGCGGTCGCGGGCAGCGCCTGGACCAGGGCTCGCCCGGTCGGGGTGGCCTTGATGCTCTTGCCCTGGCGCACCAGGAAGCGGCGCTTGAACAGCAGATCGATGATCCCGGCCCGGGTCGCCTCGGTGCCGAGGCCATCGGTCTCCCGCAGGGTCTTGCGGATCTCGGGATCCTGCACATAACGAGCGATGCCAGTCATGGCGGCCAGCAGGGTGGCATCGGTAAACGGCTTGGGGGGCTGGGTCATCTTCTCCAGCAGCTCCCCCCGCTCGCACAGCAGTTCCTCCCCCTCTTTCAGGGCAGGCAGGGTTCCCGCCTCCTCCTCGTCATCCTCTTCCACTCCGAGCAGCGCCTTCCAGCCCGCCTTGAGGATGCGGCGCGCCTTGGCCTGGAACAGGCCCCCGGCGATGCGCAGCAACACCTTGCTGTCGTTGTACTCGAACGGGGGATAGAACTGCAGCAGGTACTGGCGGGCGACCAGGCCATAGAGCTTGCCCTCGTCGGCGGAGAGGCTGGCCAGGTTGCCGTGCTTCTCGGTGGGGATGATGGCGTGATGGGCATCCACCTTGCCGTCATTCCACGCCTTGCTGCGGATCTTGCCGTCCGCCTCGGCCACCGCCTTCGCCAGGGCCGGCGCCGTGGCGGCTATGGCCTCCCGCACCTGGGGCGCCCGATGGAAGTGATCGCTTGGCAGATAACGGCTGTCGGATCTGGGGTAGGTGATGAGCTTGTGCCGCTCGTAGAGACTCTGGCAGACGTCCAGCACCCGCTTGGCATCCATGCCAAAGCGCTTGGCCGCATCGATCTGCAGGCTGGAGAGGTTGTAGGGGAGCGGCGCCGCCTGCTTGCGCGCCTGCTCCTCCACCGCCTCCACCCAGGCAGGCTGCCCCTGGATCCGCTCCACCACCTTGGCGGCCAGCGCCCGGTTGAGCACCCGTCCCTCCTCATCCTGCCAGGGCAGGCAGGCCTCCGATGGCAGCCACCTGGCGGTGAAACGTTCGTTGCCCTGGGTCAGCAGATGGGCCATCACCTCGTAGAACGGCTTGGGAACGAAGGCCTCGATCTCGAGATCCCGGCGCACCACCAGACCGAGCAAGGGGGTCTGTACCCGGCCCACCGACAGCAGTTCGCTGCAGCCCCCCCTGCGGCCAAGCAGGGTATAGGCCCGGGTCATGTTGATGCCATAGAGCCAGTCGGCACGGCTACGGGCCAGCGCCGACACCGCCAGCGGCACGAACTCCTTGTTGTCCCTGAGCTTGTCGAGGGCGCGGCGCACGGCGGGGGGATTGAGATCGCTGATGAGGCAGCGCTGAACCGGTTTGGTCTTGGGATAACCGAGAAAGTCGATCACCTCGTCCACCAGCAGTTGCCCTTCCCTGTCCGGGTCACCGGCGTTGACCACGCAGTCCGCCTGCTTGATGAGCCCCTTGATGACGGCCAGCTGGGCCTTGGTCTTGGGTTTGGCCACCAGCTGCCACTGGGTCGGGACAATGGGGAGGGATTCCATGCGCCACTGCTTGTAGGCGGCATCGTAGGCATCGGGCTCGGCCTGCTCCAACAGGTGGCCGATGCACCAGGTCACCACGTCTCCCTGCGCCGTCTCGATGAAACCCTCCCCCTTCTTGTGAGGTTTGGGGAGGACATCGGCGATGGCGCGGCCAAGGCTGGGTTTCTCGGCGATAAAGAGTCGCATGATGGATACACCTGAATACTGTATATGTGAACAGTATACAATCCTCTCACCGCAAACCCCAAGCCCCGGGGTGGTGCGCGGCCTCCCCGCCCCGGCTTGGGCATCGCCCCCATCACAGGACATCCCGCTCCCGTTGAAGGGTAAAAGTGCGATTAAAATTCAAAAAAGCATGTCCAAACAAAAAACAAAACCAAAAATTACTTGCATGTCGAAATAAAAATCATGACCGAGGTCAACCCATCGAATCTTGGGACTACTACTATATTGGTAATACCCGAATTCGAAGGACACCGTCACCATGCTTGGAAAACTGTTGAGAAAGACCTGGTTCTGGCTTCTGCTGCTCGGGGCCCTGCTGGGGGTCGCTGCACTGGGCGTCACCGTCACCGTGCTGCACAAGACCAGCTCCACCGAGTTCTGCGTCTCCTGCCACTCCATGCAGACCCCCCTCGCCGAATATCAGGGCAGTGTCCACTTCCAGAACGTGAAGGGGATCCGCGCCGAGTGCGCCGACTGCCACATCCCCAGTGAACCCGCCGCCTATCTCTGGACCAAGATCCGCGCCGTGAAAGACATCTATCACGAGGCGATCGGCACCCTCGACACCCCGGAAAAATACGAGGCCCACAAGCTGCGCATGGCCCAGACCGTGTGGGATCAGCTCAAGGCCAATGACTCCGCCACCTGTCGCAGTTGCCACAGCTACGCTGCCATGGACATCCTGGCCCAGCGCCCCAATGCCCGCGCCGAGCACCCGGTCGCCATCAAGGAGGGTCAGACCTGCATCGACTGCCACCGCGGCGTCGCCCACATCATGCCGGACATGAGCGGCCTGGCCGCCGCCGGTGCCAGCGAGCTGGCGCAAGCCGCCGCCCAGACCCCGGCCACCGTCACCACCCGCTATGCCATCGCCACCATCCCGCTCTATCTGGATGCCGGCGCCAAGACTGACGAAGGTACCCTGATGCCCTCCACCCAGGTGGAAGTGCTGGCCAACGACAACGGCCGCGCCCAGGTGCGCATCGACGGCTGGCAGCAGGACGGGGTGAGCGAGGTGTTCTACGCCGCCCCCGGCAAACGGATCCTGAGCGTGCTGGTCGGCGAAGCCGCCAGAAAAGCCCTCGTGACCGGCAAGAGCGAGACCGACAGCGCCACCAACCTCACCTGGCATCAGGTCAGCCTGACCGCCTGGGTCGACCAGAGCCAGCTCATCGGCGATCAGGGCAAGCTGTGGCAATACGCCTCCACCCTGATGTCCAACAACTGCACCGGCTGTCACGGCCTCACCGCGCTGGATCACTTCAACGCCAACCAGTGGATCGGCGTCATCAAGGGGATGGAGTCTCGTACCTCCCTCACCCCGGAGCAGGCGCGCATGCTCACCCAATACGTGCAGAAACATGCCAGCGACATGAGCGCGGCCCATTAAGGCAGGAACAGAGGACTCTCCCATGACTTTTTTCAATGACCAACAGACCAACCTCTCCCGCCGTACTCTGCTCAAGGGGCTGGGGGCCTGTGCCGCTCTGCCCCTGCTGGCCGGTCTCTTCCCGAAAAGCGCCCTGGCCAAGGCCGTCAGCACGGCCCTTGAGCAGTTCCCCACCCTGGTGCCCGCCCAGAAGGGCATCCTGACCGGCGCCCACTGGGGGGCCTTCGAGGCCATCGTCTCCGAGGGCCGCATGGTGCGGGTCCAGCCGGTGGCCGACGATCCGGCACCGAATGACCTCATCGATATGGCGCCGTTCCAGGTCCACGCCAAGAACCGCATCAAGTACCCCATGGTGCGCAAGAGCTGGCTGGAGCACGGCCCGGGTGCCAGACCGGAGCTGCGCGGTGCCGACGAGTGGGTGCGAGTGAGCTGGGAGAAGGCCATCGAACTGGTGGCCGGCGAGATCCAGCGCGTCCAGTCTGATTTCGGCCCCCAGGCGATCCACGCCGGATCCTACGGCTGGAAGAGCGTGGGCATGTTCCACAACAGCCGCACCCTGCTGCACCGCCTGATGAACCTCTCCGGCGGCTTTACCGGTTATGCCGGTGACTACTCCACCGGCGCGGCCCAGGTGATCATGTCCCACGTGATGGGCTCCATCGAGGTGTACGAGCAGCAGACCGCCTGGCCCAACGTGGTGGAGAACGCCGAACTGGTGGTGCTGTGGGGGGTCAACGCCCAAGTCACCCTGAAAAACAGCTGGAACATGCCGGATCACGAGGGTCAGGCTGGCTTCAAGGCGCTGAAAGAGAAAGGCACCCGCGTCATCAGCATCGATCCCATCTACAACGAGACCGCCAAGCTGGTCGGCGCCGAGTGGATTGCGCCGAACGCCTACACCGACGTGGCCATGATGCTGGGTGTGGCTCACACCCTCTACAGCGAGAAGAAGCACGATCAGGCCTTCCTCTATCGCTACACCGTCGGCTTCGACAAGTTCCTCGCCTACCTGCTCGGCAAGGATGACGGCCAACCGAAGAGCGCGGAGTGGGCGAGCAGCGTCTGCGGCGTCGATGCCAAGGTGATCCACCAGCTGGCCCTCGACATGGCGTCCAAGCGCACCATGATCATGGCCGGTTGGGGCATGCAGCGTCAGCAACATGGCGAACAGCCGAACTGGATGCTGGTGACCCTGGCCTCCATGCTGGGCCAGATCGGTCTGCCGGGTGGTGGCTACGGCTTCAGCTACCACTACTCCTCCGGTGGCAGCCCCACCGCCAAGGGCGGCATTCTGGCGGGTATCTCCGCCGGCAACGCACCGAAGAACAGCCCGGCACCGATCCCGGTGGCCCGTATCGCCGATTGTCTCGCCAACCCGGGCAAGACCATCGACTTCAACGGCCGCAAGGTGACCTATCCGGACATCAAACTGGTCTACGTGGCGGGCGGCAACCCCTTCCACCACCATCAGGACACCAACAATCTGCTGCAGGCGTGGCGCAAGCCGCAGACCGTGATCGTGCACGAACCCTACTGGACCGCTACCGCCAAGCACGCCGATATCGTGCTGCCGGTCACCACCAGCTACGAGCGCAACGATCTGGAGATGGGGGGCGACTACTCCCAGCGCTATGTGTTCCCGATGCACCAGTGCGTGCCACCCCAGTTTGAAGCCCGCAACGACTTCGACATCTTCAGCGCCATCGCCGCCAAGCTGGGCGTGCAGGAGCAGTACACCGAAGGGAAGGACGAGATGCTGTGGCTCAAGCAGATGTACGACGGCATGGCGGCCCAGGCCCGTGGCGCCCGGGTGGCACTGCCGCCGTTCAACATGTTCTGGGAGTCCAACAACTACATCCGCTTCCCGATCCCGGAAGCCAACCGCCAGTGGATCCGTCACGCCGATTTTCGCGAAAACCCGCTGCTCAACCCGCTCGGTACCCCGTCCGGCAAGATCGAGATCTTCTCCAACACGGTGGCGGGGATGGGTTATGCCGACTGCACCGGTCATCCCAAGTGGTATGAGCCCAAGGAGTGGGTGAAGAGCGAGGTGGCGGCGCGCTATCCGCTGTCGCTCAACACCTCCCACCCGACCCAGCGGCTGCACTCCCAGCTCGACAACACCCCGCTGCGAGACAAGTTCGCCATCGCCGACCGCGAGGCGATCCTGATCCATCCCGCCGACGCCAAGGCCCGTGGCATCGCTCAGGGGGATCTGGTGCGGGCCTTCAACGAGCGCGGCCAGATCCTGGTGGGGGCCCTGATCTCCGCCGATATCCGGCCCGGGGTAGTGCGGGTGTGTGAAGGGGCCTGGTACGATCCGGCCAAGCCGGGGGAAGCGGGCAGCATCTGCAAGAACGGCAACGTCAACTGCCTCACCTTCGACGAGGGCTCGTCCAGTCTGGCCCAGGGCAACTGCGGCCACATGGCCCAATTGCAGATAGAGAAGTATATCGGGCCAGTGCTCGCCAACACGGCGCACGAGGTACCGGCCAACGGCTGAGTAGAGGACTGAGCAACAAAAACGGCGCCATCAAGGCGCCGTTTTCTTATCGCAGTTTGTGGTGTGGCTCTGAATCACAAGTCACCCTCAACCATATACTCTTCCGCATACTCCACCCGCCTTGCAGCCAGAGTGGGGACAAGGTGGCTCAGAAGTCTCCTTCCACCCTGTACTCTTCGGCACACTCCACCCGCCTTGCAGCCAGAGCGCGGACAAGGTGGCTCAGAAGTCTCCTTCCACCATGTACTCTTCGGCACACTCCACCCGCCTTGCAGCCAGAGCGCGGACAAGGTGGCTCAGAAGTCTCCTTCCACCATGTACTCTTCGGCACACTCCACCCGCTTTGCAGCCAGAGCGCGGACAAGGTGGCTCAGAAGTCTCCTTCCACCCTGTACTCTTCGGCACACTCCACCCGCCTTGCAGCCAGAGCGCGGACAAGGTGGCTCAGAAGTCTCCTTCCACCATGTACTCTTCGGCACACTCCACCAGCTGGGGCCAGAGATCTTCCGGCACCCAGGCCTCGGGGTCATCCTCGTCACCGTCATACTGGCTCCAGAAGAAGGCTCGCAGCCCGCTTGCGAAGTCGTCGCTCAACTCAGCCAGTTCGGAGAGGGGCCCCAGCCAGGCAATGCGGCGCAGGCCGGAGGCGAGATCGTTGATGGCATCCATCAGGGTGCGATCATCCAGGCTCTGCTCCACCAGCAGGGTGAAGCGCTCGCGGGCGCTCTCGGTCTGATCCTCGTCCAGCTCGCCCACGTCGGCCAGCAGGTCGACAAAATCCTCCAGCAGGAACTGGATCAGGGCATCCCTGTCCTCGAACCACTGGATCTGGGCCCCCTTGGTGCCCAGCACCGAGGCATCGAACGAATCATCGAGATGGCACAAAGCCCAAGGATCGTCAGTCATTGCTACCCTTCCTACACCTGAAACAAGAGACGTATCTTATGCCGGGTGCCGCACCCTTGCCAGCACGGCGGCACAAAAGGGGCCCCGACGGGGAGCCCCGTCACTCGACCCTGGCCACCTTGGGCAGGGAGAGGGAAGCGGCGAGCCCCCCCAGCTCGGCCCGCCCCATGATGAGACTGCCGCGATAGGCTTCCGCGAGATCCGAAACGATGTTGAGGCCAAGGCCCGAGCCCGGCACCTTCTCGTCGAGGCGCACCCCCCGCAGCACCGCCTTGGCGATCTGATCCTCGCTCATGCCGGGGCCGTCGTCCTCGATGCGCAGGGTGATCCAGCCCCCCAGCTCGGCACTGGAGATGCGCAGCTCGCTGGCGGACCACTTGAAGGCGTTCTCCAGCAGGTTGCCCACCATCTCGTCGAAGTCCTGCTCCTCCACCCCGACCGCCAGATTGACCGGCACCTGCAAGTCCACCGTCTTGCCGGGATAGAGGCGGGAGAAGGCGCGGCAGATGTACTCCACCCGGGCCCGCACCGGGGTCGACACCCCGAGGATCTTGGCGGCGCCGGTCACCCGCGCCTTGCCGAGGTGGTAGTCGATGTGGCGCTGGATCTGGTCGAGCTGCTCGCCGAGGGCGGCCTGATCCTCCGGCGGCAACTGGGTCACCTGGTTGCGCATGATGCTGAGCGGCGTCTTGAGGGCGTGGGCCAGGTTGCCGGTGTGGGAGCGGGCTCGTTGCAGCAGCTCGCCATAGTGGTGCAGCAGACGGTTGATGTCCTCCACCAGCGGCTGGATCTCCAGGGGGTAGCGCAGCCGGAACCCCTCCTGATGACCCTGATGGACGCGGCTCAGCTCGCGGCGCAGCAGGTGCAGCGGGCGCAGACCGTAGAGGATCTGGAACATGAAGCCGAGCACCAGGCCGGTGGCGGCGAAGCCGAGGCCGAGGAACAGGCTGATGCGGGTCTTCTTCAGGGTCTGGGTCAGGGCGCTGCTGTCCTTGGCCATCACCAGGGTGAAGACCCGATCAGACCCCGGCAGCAGCACGGTACGGGTCATGATGAGCAGGGGCTCCTTGTTGGGCCCCTTGCCGACGAAGAGGTCCGGATCGCCGAAGGCCGACTTCAGGCCGTGGGCGCTCAAATGGGCATCCCACAGGGAGCGGGAGCGACTGACCACCGTCTCCCCCAGCTCCAGTTGCCAGTAGTAGCCGGAGTAGGGCTGGCGATAACGGGGGTCGGCCATGGGCTCGGTGACCACCGGCATGCCGTCCGGCTGGATCTCGAGGCGGGAGAGCAGATCGTAGAGCTGCAGGCGCAGGCCATCGGCCTCCGCCTCCTGCCAGTAGTTGCGCATCATGGTCTGCAGGCTGAAGCCGGTAGCGAACAGGAATAGGCCGCACCAGACCATGGCGATGACCACCAGCCGTCCCCGCAGGGTACGCACCAGCCTCATTCAGTCGCTCCGGCACACAACGGCATCGGGATCCGGCTCATTCGTTGATCCGGTAGCCGAGGCCGCGCACCGTCTCGATGAGATCGGCGTGGGTCTTCTTGCGAATGCGGCCGATGAACACTTCTACGGTGTTGGAGTCGCGATCGAAATCCTGGGCATAGATGTGGTCGATCAGCTCGCTGCGCGACACCACCTTGCCCCTGTGCTGCATCAGGTAGCCCAGCACCCGGAACTCGTGGGCGGTGAGCTTGATGGGGGTCCCTTCGTACCACACCTGGGAGGCCGCCATGTCGAGACGCACGCCACCGATCTCGAGGATGGAGCTGGCGTTCCCCGCCGCCCGGCGCACCAGCGCCTGCACCCTGGCCACCAGCTCCGCCACCTGGAAGGGCTTGGTGAGGTAGTCGTCCGCCCCGGCGTTGAGCCCTTCAATCTTCTCGTGCAACTGTCCACGGGCGGTCAGCACCAGCACCGGGGTGTCCATCCCCTTGCTGCGCCACTCCTTCAGTACGCTCAGGCCGTCGCGACCGGGCAGGCCGAGATCCAGGATGATGGCGTCATAGGGTTCGGTCTCGCCGAGAAAGCCCGCCTCGTTGCCATCGTGGCAGAGATCGGTGACGAAACCGGACAGACGCAGCTGTTCCGCCAGCTGGCCCGCGAGGATCTTTTCATCTTCAACTATCAGAATGCGCATACATGGGTATCCAAAACAGAGTTGTGCCGGCACCGGCAACGGTTGGGGGGACGAACCGGACGACGGCAGGTTCGCGGACTCACGCCGTTACTCCTCTTCCGGGGGCGGGCGCGGAGCGAACAGGCGCTCCAGATGGTGACCCTTGAGCCACACCATCTCCAGATTGTCAGCCCGGTAGCCCACCTTGATGACGCTGTTCTCCTCGTCGATGAGCCTGAGCTCGTAGAGCCAGACGCCATCCTCCTCACCCAGATCGACGCGCAGCACGCGCACCGGCAGGCGGGAGGCCACCTCCATCAACTCATGAAAAGGGCGGACCCGCCCCTCGCTGACCGCCTGTTGCAGCAAGGCCTCGTTCGGCTGGGCCGCCTGAACCAGCATCGGCAGCAACAATCCAAGCAGGGGCAGCGCGCTATTCATGGGTGATTCATCTCTCAAAACCTAACATAATGCCGTTTATAGTGTGCCAGCCATGAATCCGGAATGAATATGATCCCACGCAGTATCCTGCTGATCTTGTGCCTCTTTTCCACCTTTGGCTGGGCGGCGCAGACACGTCTCGACATGGCCGGACTGGTCAAGTTGTTGCTGGCACAAGGGTATCACGACATTCGGGAAGTGGAGCTGGAAGGGGACAAATTCGAGGTCGATACCCTGAATGCCGACGATCAGCGCGTCCAGTTGCAGGTCGATGCCAACACCGGCGAGATCACCAAAAAAGAGGCCGAATAGGCCTCTTTTGCTATGGGCGTGACGGCTGTTGCGCCGCCCCCCTCCCGGCTACTTGTGCTCGCCTGCGCCAGGGGCGCAGCAGCTTTTCCCGCCGTGGCCACAGCAGGGCGCCCGCCAGCACCAGATAGATGAGCGGCTCCTGCCAGCCGCTCTTGACCGACCACCAGTAGTGTACCGGCACCAGCAGAGCCACCCCGTAGATCCAGTTGTGCAGCTTCTGCCAGGCCGGCCCCATGCGCCGCAACAGGGCCGGGATCGAGGTGATGCCGAGCGCCAGCAACAGCAGCAGCGCCACCATGCCCACCACTATGTAGCTGCGCTTGACCAGCTCGCCGCCAATCAGCCCCCAGTCGAACTGCAGATCCAGCCCCAGCCAGACCATGAAGTGCAGGGACGCCCAGGCGGCGCACCAGAGCCCGAGGGGGCGGCGCAGCTTGATGAGCTGCCCCTGGCGCCAGCGCTTGGCGAGCGGCGACACCAGCAGGGTCAGCAACAGCAGGTGGAGGGCCCCCTTGCCAAGGTAATGGGTCAGCCCCTGGACCGGATCCCCCCCCAGCAGCCCGGCTGGCACGGCATAGCCCAGCCAGAGCAGAAAGCCGAGCGAACCAAGGTGCACCAGCGCCCGCAAGCCGTTGACATGGGCTGTTTTCAGTCTCGGCATCATATTGCAGTTCCCGTCATGTTTTTCCCGCTTCTCATCCCCTCTCCCACCGGGGGAGAAGGAGGCAAGAGATCATTCGGACAGAGCGTCAGTCTCAATACCATTTACGCAGATCCATCCCCTGATAGAGGGACGCCACCTCGTCCCCGTAGCCGTTGAACATCAGGGTCGGCTGGCGCTTGGCACCGAAGATGCCCCCCTCGCCGATGAAACGCTCGCTCGCCTGGCTCCAGCGCGGGTGATCCACTTGCGGATTGACGTTGGCATAGAAACCATATTCGTTGGGGGCCAGCAGGTTCCAGGTGGTGGGGGGCATCTCCTCCACCAGGCGGATGGAGACGATGCTCTTGATACTCTTGAAGCCGTACTTCCAGGGCACCACCAGCCGGATGGGAGCCCCGTTCTGGGCGGGCAGGGTCTTGCCATAGAGCCCCATGGCGAGGAAGGAGAGGGGGTGCATGGCCTCGTCGAGGCGCAAGCCCTCCACATAGGGATATTCGATGCCGCCCCCCAGAGCACGGGAGGCCTGCCCCGGCAACTGTTCCGGATCATAGAGCGTCTCGAAGGCCACGAACTTGGCGCGACTGGTGGGCTTGGCACGGCGGATCAGATCCGCCAGCGCAATGCCGCTCCAGGGCAGCACCATGGACCAGGCCTCCACGCAGCGCAGCCGATAGATGCGCTCCTCCAGCGTGCTCTTGTTGATGAGATCCCACACATCCAGGGTGAAGGGTTTGGCTACCTCCCCTTCCACCTTCAGGGTCCAGGGCTCGGGCTTGAGGTAATGGCCGTTGCGGGCCGGATCCCCCTTGTCGGTCCCCAGCTCGTAGAAATTGTTGTGGGTGGTGGCCTTCTCCTCCGGGGTGAGGATCAATCCCTCTGGCCGGGTCGCGGCACGGATGTCAAGGGGTCTGGTGGGGGCCACGGTGGCCGGCTTGTCCGGTGCGAAGAGATCCAGCAGGCTGGCCTTCACCGGAAACGCCAGGGTGGCGGCACCGACGCCCAGGCCCAGCCCTTTCAGGATGCGGCGACGATCCTGATAGACGGTTTCCGGCGTGACATCCTGTTCGGTGGGGTGATGAGAAGTACGGCGCTTGATCAACATGAAAAAACTCCCGGGACGATGAGGTTGACAACCATAAGACCCGCCCCGGCCGAGTTTTATTTCACACAGAATTACATGAGTTGGTTAAGGGGCAGTGCCTTGGCCATGGTACCGGCCAGGAAGAGCACTACGAACACCAGCAGAGGAACGATCACGTTTGGCACCATCAGACTCACTCCATGAGCAGGACAGGGCCTCTAACTATGGAACAAGGTCTGCGGCGCCTCCAATGAATTTTTTTCGCGAGCGCAAGCGTATTCCAGAGTTGCAAAGAGTGATCGTGATCACACACAATCCGGCCCCCGCTTGCTGCCGCTCTACCGCGGAGTAGGCTGCCTCCTTTTCCGGATTCAACCACTGAGAGTCACCCCATGAGCCCACTGTTCGCCATCGCCATCACGACCGGGATCCTCTCCGCCGTCTGGGGTGGACTGGCCGCCGCACTCGGTCTCATCTCCTGGGTCGGTTTCCTCGGCTGCACCAGCTACTTCGCCTCGAGTGGCGGTTACAAGGCGCTGTTGCAGACCCTGCTGTGCAACACCACCGGCATGCTGTGGGCACTCCTGCTGATCCACGGGGAGACCTGGTGGGGGGCTGGCATGGCGGGCTATCTGATGACAGGGGTGGTGGCCACCCTGATGTGCGTGCAGGCCCGGCAGCAGTGGCTCGCCTACATTCCCGGCACCTTCGCCGGGTGCTGTGCCACCTTCGGCGCCGCAGGCGAGTGGCGGCTCATTCTGCCCTCCCTCATCATCGGCGCCCTGTTTGGCTATCTGATGAAGGCGAGCGGCCTCTGGCTCTCCCAGAAGACCCTCTCCACCGGCGGCGTCAGCGATCCGGCCTGAGGCCGATTCTGTCGGAAACCAGAGGGGCGGCCCGTCATCGACGGGCCGCCCCTCTGTCATTTATCCCTTCGACTTGAAATTTGCCGCCTCGATGCCGTGCCGATTCAATAGCTTGTAGAAGTCGGTGCGGTTTCTCCCCGCCATGTTGGCCGCCAGGGTCACGTTCCCCTCCGTGGTGCGCAGCAGCCGGATCAGATACTCCTTCTCGAACTCGGCCCGCGCCTCGTTGAACGAGGGAATACCGCCACCGCCGCCACTCAGGGCCGACTCCACCATGGCCGCGCCTATCACCGGGCTGCAGCAGAGGCTGGCGAGCTGCTCCACCACCCCGCAGAGCTGGCGCACGTTGCCCGGCCAGGCCGCGGCGGCCAGCAGGGCCAGCGCCTCCGGCGAGAAGCCGAGGGCAGCGCAATCGGGGTGACGGTTGCGGTAATCGTCCAGCGCCTGACGGGCCAGCAGGGGGATGTCCTCGCTGCGGGCGCTCAGCGGCGGCAGGGTGATGTTGGCCACGTTGAGGCGGTAGAAGAGATCCTCGCGAAAACGCCCCTCTTCCATGGCGGTCACCAGATCCTGATGGCTGGAGCTGATGACCCGCACCTCGGGGGTACCCTGACCATACTCCGCCAGCACCTGGAGCAACTTGGCCTGGAGTGACTCCGACAGATCCCCTATCTCGTCGAGGAAGAGGGTGCCGCCTTTGGCCTCGGCAAACAGGCCGGACTGGCCATCCTCGCCAAACAGCTGCAAGTCCAGCACGGGCCAGGGCAGAGCCGCACAGTTGATGGTATGCAGCGGCTTGTCGCGGCGGTGGCTGGCCTGGTGCAGCGCCTGGGTCATCACCCCCTTGCCGGCGCCGGAGGGGCCCAGGATCAGCACGGGCACGTCCATGGTGGCGATGCTGCTCGCCTGGATCAGCAACTGCTCCATCTGCGGGTTGCGGGTCTGGATGAGGGACTGCCACTCCTGCTGCTGCTTCGGACGGGTCAGGCTGAGAGCATGTTCTATGGTGACCAGCAGCTCGTCCTTGTCGATGGGCTTGGTGAGGAAGCTGAATACCCCGGAGCGGGTCGCCTGGATGGCGTCGGGAATGGTGCCATGGGCGGTCATGATGATCACCGGCATGCCGAGCCACTGGGACTGGATCCGCTCGAACAGCGCCAGCCCGTCCATGCCCCCCATGCGCAGATCGCTCAGCACCAGGTCGGCCCGTTGCTGGCGCAGCCTGTCCAGCGCTCCTTCGGCGCTGTCGGCGGTATCCACCTCGTAACCCTGGCTGCGCAGGCGCATGCTCATCAGCTTGAGCAGGCTGGCATCATCGTCCACCAGCAGAATACGGCTCATGCTCTCACCCCCTCTTGGCGAAAAACGCGGTCATTGCGGCGCGGTCCGAAGCTGTCATGGCTGACCTCCCCCATTGAGCTTACGCTGGTTGAGCTGCTCGTCGATGGCGGAGAGCTGCTCTATCTGCTGGCGCAGACGCTTCACCTCCTGACTCTGATCGTCGCGGCGGCTGTCTCGCACCAGCAGCTCCTCCCCGAGGGCGATCCAGCTGCGCAGGAAGGCCTGGGCATCGAGACCGAGCTCCGGCAACAGAGCCTTCAGCTGATCCAGCCCGGCCCGGCGGCTGGCCACCGATTCGGACGGGTGGGTGTTGACCATGGCCAGGCTGACCCGGCTCTCGAGGTCGGTGGCGCCGGCCAGTCGCTGGCGCTCCTGCATCCGCTGCTGGGGATGGCTGGCCAGCAGCCAGTCCGAGTATTGCAGGCGCACCTGCATCTCCTTGTTGGCAAACTCCATCCGCCTGGCAATCGCCTCCTGGGAAGGCTCGGTGAGGCTGGTAGAAGGCAGCAGGGAACAGCCAGCGAGCAGGCCTATCATCAATACGGGAATCACAAATCGTTTCATCTTGAATGTCACTTCAGATCCTGGTG
The DNA here is from genome assembly GCF_014168615.1 of Aeromonas sp. WP2-W18-CRE-05. Taxonomy (NCBI): domain Bacteria; kingdom Pseudomonadati; phylum Pseudomonadota; class Gammaproteobacteria; order Aeromonadales; family Aeromonadaceae; genus Aeromonas; species Aeromonas sp. WP2-W18-CRE-05. The sequence goes on from NZ_AP021917.1 coordinate 4,568,155, forward strand.
GGGAAGAGGCACCTGCCCGCTCCTCTCAATATTCGGTGTCAAGGCGCCACCCGCACCTGCGGGGTCGCCGCCACGCCCGTCAGCTCGGGCGCACGTTCAAATCCAGCCGGAAACAGACATCCGCCTGGGCATCCTCGATCAGCCTGAGCTCGCCACCCAGACTCATGGCAGACTCACGGGCAATGGAGAGGCCCATGCCGGAGCCTTTCAGCAATCCCTGGCGCACTATGCTGCCCTGTTCAAAGGGCTCGAAGATGCGCTCCCGCTCGTCTGGCGGGATGACAGGCCCTTCGTTGGCCACCTCCAGCCAGCCGCCGCCCGCCCCCGCCCCGGCGCGGATCCAGATCTGTCCGCCCCTGGCGCCATAGCTGACCGCGTTGGAAAAGAGATTGTCGAGGATGAGTCGCAGGCGGTAGGGCTCTGCCCGCAGGCTGATGGGCTCGGGCGGCAAGTGTACACTGATTTGCTTGGATTCCAGCGCGAGCCGGTACTCTTCGGACAAGTCTGACAACAAGGGCGCCAGGGGCACCTCGGACAGGGTGAACACCTCCTGCTGGCTGAGGCGATTGAAGTCGAGCAGCCGCTCGATCAGGGTCTGCAGACGGCGGCTGTTCTCCTCCAGCATCTGGCAGATCTCCTGCTGATCCCCGTTGAGGGGCCCCACTAGCTGCTCCGAGAGCAGATCAGCCCCCTCCCGCAGCACGGCAAGGGGGGTTTTCAGCTCGTGGGATACGTGGCGCAGGAACTGGTATTTCTGCTGTTCCAGCTCCTTGAGCTTGTCGTGCAGCCAGCTGATCCGCTCCCCCAGCAGCACCAGTTCGGCCGGGCCATCCACCGGGCGCTGATCCGGTTCGACACCGGCGCCCAGGCTCAGGATCCGCGACTCAATCTGACGTACCGGATGGATGATGAGGTAGGTAAAGAGCAACACCAGCAGCAGGCTGAGCCCGGCCACGAAGCCGCTGACCCACCAGATCTGCTGTTTCAGCTCCACGATGGCGCCCCGCATGCGGGTCACGTGATCATCCACCTGGCTGCGGGTGACCACCTCCAGTTGCTGGTTCAGTTCGTTGAAATCGGTGAAACGGGGGCTGGTCGCCTCCTGCCTGGCCTTGCGCAGATCCTGCAGGCCGTCGAGCCAGACCAGCGCCGCCTCGAGATCTCCGTAGACCTCGGCATCCGGAATGGAGTCCTGATGGGTCGCGAGCAGTTCCCGGTAGCGCACCAGCTGCTGCCGATAGCTGGCCAGGATGCGGTCATCACCCAGGACCGCATAGCGGCGCAGGGTGCGCTCGAGATCGATGGCCTGAGTGGAGAGCAGCGTCGCCCGGCGAGTGTCCCGCACCGCACGTTCCATCTCGTCGCTGGTGAGCTGGCCCAGGTGGGAGAGAGCCTGACTGTCGTGCCAGATCATGCCCCCCAGGGGCATCAGCACCAGCACGAAGCCCATCAGTACTACCTGGAGCAGGGAGCGGGGCCGAACCTTGGTCATCTTCTGCGGTCTCGATTCGTCATGGGGGAGCCAGCATATCCGCACAGCCCCAAAAAGCAAAACCGGCCATAAAGCCGGTTTGATTGCTCACCGAGGCCGGATTCACGCCAGGCCGACGGACGCCACACAGATGACAATGATCATGGCAAGGGCCCCTGACGCGGCCAACAGTGCCCATTTCATTTCTACGCTCATGCAAACCTCCTTTCTGCCAATCAGCGTTGGATCACAACAGATAACGACATGTTAATTCATAGTGAATCCCATAACCGTGAGCTGCGTATATATTTCAGACGAGCCCAACCCAAGGAATGGAAAGCATGTTTTACCTCTGTAGCATTGGATCCAATCTCGACCCCGCCCTGCACGTCAGTCAGGCCGTCGCCGAATTGCTGGCCCGCTTTGGTCGCCTTCACCTGAGTTCCGTCATCCAGACCAAGCCCGTGGGCATGCATTCGCGCCACGACTTCCTCAACTGCCTGTTCGTCGTCCAGAGCGACCTCTCCCCCGTCCAGCTCAAGACCGAGTTTGTCACCATGGAGCTGGCCCATGGCCGGGATCGCAGCAACCCCCTGTGCAAGGTGGCGGACAGGCCACTGGACATCGACATACTGGCCTGCGGCGAACGGGATGACTTCGCCGAGGCCGGGGTGGATGCCTACCTGGGGGATCTGCTGGCGGAGATGTATCAGGGCGGCAGTGTGGACTCCGGCAAGGTGACCCTCGGCCTGCCGGGCAGCAAGGTGTTTGCGAAGCAGCGCATCGGCCAGGCCCCCATCCATCTCTGCCAGCAAGACGAGGCCCTGCTTCCCGGCAGCGGCCACCCCGGCCCCCCTTCCCGGCACGCCGCCATCCGGCACCCTTGAGCCGTTCACACACATGAGGCGCCCAAAGGCGCCTCATGTCATGGCGGCCCGCCTTGCCCTAGATGACGGCGAGGGCGCGCCCCCCGTCCACCCGGATGCTGGCCCCGGTCATGTAGTCGTTCTTCATCAGCATCTGTACCGCCTGCCAGATGGGCTCCAGACCCCCTTCCCGCGCCAGCGGCGTCTTCGCCAGCACCTGCTGGCGCCAGTCATCCCCGTGCTCGTCGAGAAACAGGATGGGGCCAGGCTCTATGGTGTTGACCCGCACGGCCGGTGCCAGTTCGCGGGCAAAGCTCATGGCCAGGGAATGGGCTCCCGCCTTGGTGGCCACGTAGGCGGCAAACTGGGGCGCCGGGGCATGGATGTAGATATCGGTGATGTGGATGATGCCCCCGTTGGGCTGGCGGGCAAGGGCGGGGGCCAGCGCCCGGTTGAGCTGGAAGGGAGCCGCCATGTGTACCCGGTAGAACTGATCAAACTGGGCCAGCTGCACCGCAGGATCCGCCGCCTGGGGCTCGAAGGCGGAGGCATTGTGGATGATCAGGGCAAGATCCTCATGGGCCGCCAGCGCCGTCACCACGGCGCCTACCTCCTCTTCCCGGGTGAAGTCCGCCTGTACCAGCTCGACGCCCACGTCTCGCAGACGATCCAGCTCGGGCCGTTCGCTGCGATAGCTGCCCGTCACCTGCCAGCCAGCGGCCACCAGCTGCTCGCACAGATAGAATCCCAGGCGACGGCCACAGCCCGTTACCAATGCACGCATACCCTCTCCTTGTGGTTGTCGCCCTCCCCGATCCATGCAGGATCGCACGGAGGGCCCATTCATCGGCCATGACCTATCGATGTCCGAGGCAAAACCCATTGGCCCCCTGTCACAGCCACCGGGCATAGTGGCCCCATCGACCCCCATGGAGCCACTATCATGCTACAAATTCGCGATCATATGCAGCCATTGACCCACTCACTGCATCCCGGCCTCGGTCTGGCCGAGGCGCTGGACAGACTCCATCGGGCAAACCTGGGGGGCCTGCCGGTACTGGATGACCATCAGCACCTCGTCGGATTTCTCTCCGAGCAGGATTGCATTCCCGCCCTGCTCACGGGCAGCTATCACTGCGACACCCGTACTCTGGTCGAAGATCTGATGAGCCGGGCCCCGCTGTTCGTCTCTCCTGATGACAGCATCGTGGATCTCGCCCGCCAGATGGCCGGGGCCAGACCCAAGGTCTATCCAGTGATGGAGGGAGGCAAGGTGACGGGCATCATCAGCCGTCGTCAGGTGATGAAGGCCCTCAACACCCAGATGAAACAGTGTCAGGCAACCTGAGGCAGGCCACCTCGCACACGTGTCATGCAGACCCCCCTCCCGTCCACAGCCGGCGAGTGGCTGGTCCACCCCACCCGACTCTGCCACGGGGCGGCCTGTCGAGGCAGCCCGCCCCCCTCCCACCGGCACAGTTCGTTTGTCCCCTCCCCATTTCAGGGTTTGCCATCCGTGGTCGTCTCTAGTTAGATAGGTGCCGGTCACAGTCCCTGCCGGATGCGACCCCGTCCCGAGTGCTCAGGAGATGTAACGTGCGACGCTTGCTCGTATTCTGCTTGCTGCTGCCCTGCTGGCTGTCAGCCAGGGAGCTGGTCATTGGTGGCATCCTGGAGCCCCCTCTCAAGTGGCTGGATGCACAGGGACACCCTCGCGGGTTGGATGTGGATCTCGTCACCGCCATCTTCGGCACGCTCCATACCCCCATCAGGATTGAGCTCATCGATTCGGGGGCCAGGCTCACCCGCAATGCCGAAAGCGGCTTCTATGACCTGCTGCTGACCCACTCCTACAAACCGGAGCGGGAGGCCTATCTGCTCTACCCCAAACAGGCCCATATGCTCCATAGCTGGCACTTCTTCATACGCAAGGAGTCCGCGGGCCGGATCCATTATGACCATCTGACGGATCTCAAACCCTGGCGTATCGGTGTCACCCGGGACTTCTCCTATACCCCCGAGCTCGCGGCGGCCATGACAGACCCGAGCTATCACTTCCAGGAGATCCCCATCAACCAGCTGCAACTGCGCAAACTCATCGCCGGTCGCATCGACGTGGTGCCCATGTCCCTGGTCACCGCCTTCACCCAGATAAGAGAGGAGGGACTGGAAGGCAAGCTCGACTACCTGCCAAAACCCCTCAAGACCAGCCCCTACTTCAATGTCTGGACCCGTTCCCGGGCCGATGCCGACACCCCGGCCCTGATGGCCGCCTATGATGCCGAACTGCTGCACATGAAGCGGGACGGCCGGCTCAAGGCCCTCTACGACAAATACGGCATCCCCTATATCGAACCCTGATCCACCGGTCAGGGTGCCCTATCCCGCAGGGTCAAATTCTGCTGCGCGAACAGGGTCTCGCACGGGAGAGGGATCTCTACGCCCCCCTCAGACCACCCGACTCAAGGCTTCACATCCCGCAGGATCGGGTTTTGCAGCGAAATCAGCGTCTCGGTGGACTGGATCTCGTCGATGGTCTGGATCTTGTGGATCAGTACCGTCTGCAACTCGTCGATGGAGCGGGTCATCACCTTCATGAAGATGCTGTAGTGGCCCGTGGTGTAGTAGGCCTCCACCACCTCGTCCAGCGCCTGCAGTTTGGCCAGGGCCGACGGGTAATCCTTGGCGCTCTTGAGGTTGATCCCGATGAAGCAGCAGACGTCGTAGCCCAGCTTCTTGGGGTTCACCTGCACCCGCGTTCCCTCGATGATGCCCGCCTGCTTCATCTTCTCTACCCGCACGTGGATGGTGCCCGGGCTCACCAGCAGTTGTTTGGCCAGCTCGGCGTAAGGCAGGCGCGCATTCTCCATCAGGGCGGTGAGGATGGCCTGATCGAGATTATCGATCCGATAATTTTCTGACACTTTTTTGCACTCCTTTTAATGATTCATCATTAATTGATGGCTTATTTTGAAGAAAAAAACACACAAAGCCTATTTCAATTATCGAATATTGAATTTAGTTGGCGTTCTGTTGAAGAATCACCGCATTCAACGGATTCACGACAGGTAATTCAGCATGAAACAGCACTACATCCGCAGCCAACAGCAGATCAGCTTCGTCAAGGAGATGTTCTCCCGCCAACTCGCACTGCAACTCGGCCTGATGGAGGTACAAGCCCCCATTCTGAGCCGGGTCGGTGACGGCACCCAGGACAACCTCTCCGGCTGCGAGCATGCAGTGCAGGTCAAGGTGAAAACCCTGCCGGAGCACAGCTATGAGGTGGTCCACTCCCTGGCCAAGTGGAAGCGCCAGACTCTGGGCCGCTTCGGTTTCGGCCCGGGTGAAGGCATCTACACCCACATGAAGGCACTGCGTCCGGACGAGGATCGTCTCAGCCCCATTCACTCCGTCTACGTCGACCAGTGGGACTGGGAGAAGGTGATGCCGGGCGAGCGCCGGGATCTGGCCTATCTGCAGGAGACGGTGCGCGGCATCTGGGCCGCCATCAAGGCCACCGAGCGCGCGGTCTGTGCCGAGCATGAGCTGACCCCCTTCCTGCCGGCGGATATCCAGTTCCTGCACAGTGAAGAGCTGCTGACCCGCTACCCGGACCTCGATGCCAAGGGACGCGAGCGCGCCATCGCCAAAGAGCTGGGAGCGGTCTTCCTCATCGGTATCGGTGGCGCCCTCTCTCACGGCGAACGCCACGACGTCCGTGCCCCGGACTACGACGACTGGAGCAGCGAGAGCGAGCTGGGGCTGGCGGGTCTGAACGGTGACATCCTGGTGTGGAACCCGGTGCTGGAAGACAGCTTCGAGATCTCCTCCATGGGGATCCGGGTGGACGCAGAGGCCCTGCGCCGCCAGCTCGCCATCACCGGGGACGAGGATCGCCTGCAGTACGACTGGCATCAGGATCTGCTGGCAGCACGGATGCCGCAAACCATCGGCGGCGGCATCGGCCAATCCCGCCTCGCCATGCTGCTGCTGCAAAAAGAGCACATCGGTCAGGTCCAGGTCGGCGTCTGGCCATCTGAAATGAAGGCTGCCATCCCAGGCATGCTGTAACGAATTGATTTGATTGCATCTGTCCTCCTATCGCGGCAACACGGCGCGGGACAGACGCGATAGCGAAGCTGGTCAGCCGGGGTGGAGAGCGTATCCCGACTGACTGTAAGGCGGGCATGGTCGCTGACTGTGCCTGCCGACCCTGGGGCTTGCCCCTGCGATCCGCTCAACCCACGTCAGATCGCATCGAATACATTCCTCCCGGCAATCTTCGGATTGCCGTTTTTTTATGCAGGAAATCGGTACTCGAAACCGGCCCCGATCTGGCGCTGCCGCGGCAGCACCGCCTTCCGTTTGCCGGTGCAATGACAGGCAAACAGCTTCTCTACCGCCTCCTCCTGCAGATAAGTGCCGAGCGCCACCGCCCGCTGCGGGCCGGAAAATTTCAGATGCAGGCCGCCGATGACGGCGTGGATCCGCTCATCGCCACACACCTCCTTGGCCCGCGCGATGATGTTCTCGGCCCCGGCGTGACCACAGCCGATAAAGACGATGAGCCCCTGCTCGCTCTTGTAGACCAGCGCCGAATCATCGCTGATAAGGTCTTTCTCCACTCGCCCGCCCCGCACCATGTAACCAAGCAAGGAGGGTTTGGCCTGCTCCCGTCGCAGTATGGTTCCCAGGAACACCAGCCGCTCGGACAGCCAGACCGGCTCAGCTGAACAGTGAGGGAGCAGCCCTCTCGTCGCCAGTTGTCGCGGATCCAGGTCGCCCGAGAGGCGGTAGAGGTTGTAGCGTCGGGGCAGCAACGGCAGGAAGTAGCCCCGCTCATTGAACACATCCGGACAAGCGATCAATGGAATAGGATCGGAATAGACGGGCAGGGAGCCGATGCCTCCCACATGGTCGTAATGACCGTGGGACAGCACCACATGGGTGAGAGAGCCAAGATCTACCCCCATCACCTCGGCATTGTGCCGCAGCGCCCGGCCACGGCCGCTGTCGAACAGCACCTTGAGTCCATCGCACTCCAACAGCAACGACAGTCCCTTTTCAGGCAGGCAGCCGGGTAGATGAACATCATCATCCACCAAAACGGAAAACGTCAGCATCTCAATCACCCTGAAAACAAAACGCAGGCACGAGGCCTGCGTTTTTCATCGACAATCCCATTACTGGGTCATGGTGAGGCCGTTGCTGTCGGCCCCCAGCCGCAGTGTCTTGCCCGGGATGACCCGACCGCTGAGCAGGGCCTGGGCCAGCGGGTTCTCCACCTTCTGCTGGATCGCCCGCTTGAGGGGACGCGCCCCGTAGACGGGATCGAACCCGGCATGAACCAGCTTGGTCAGCAGCTCCTCGCTCACCTCCACCTCGAAGCCCTGGGACTCCAGACGGCTCATCAGGCTCTTGAGCTGGATGCGGGCGATGGACTTGATGTGCTCCTCACCGAGCGGGTGGAACACCACGGTCTCGTCGATCCGGTTGATGAACTCCGGCCGGAAGCTGCGGGTCAGCACCTCCATCAGCATGGCCTTCATCTCGTCGTAATCCTTCTCGGAGTGGTGCTCCTGGATGAGATCCGACCCGAGGTTGGAGGTCATGATCACCACGGTGTTGCGGAAGTCCACGGTACGCCCCTGACCGTCGGTCAGGCGGCCATCGTCCAGCACCTGCAACAGGATGTTGAAGACATCGGGATGCGCCTTCTCCACCTCGTCCAGCAGGATCACCGAATAGGGGCGACGGCGCACCGCCTCGGTGAGATACCCCCCTTCCTCGTAACCCACGTATCCCGGAGGCGCCCCCACCAGACGGGCCACGCTGTGTTTCTCCATGAACTCGGACATGTCGATCCGCACCATGGCGTCCTGGGTATCGAACAGGAACTCCGCCAGCGCCTTGCACAGCTCGGTCTTGCCCACCCCGGTGGGGCCGAGGAAGAGGAAGGAGCCGATGGGGCGGTTCGGGTCGGACAGCCCGGCACGAGAGCGGCGAATGGCGTTGGAGACGGCGTCCACCGCCTCTTCCTGGCCGATCACCCGGCTGTGCAGCTGATCCTCCATCCGCAGCAACTTCTCCCGTTCCCCTTCCAGCATGCGGGCCACCGGAATGCCGGTCCAGCGGGCCAGGACGTCGGCGATCTCCACGTCGGTGACCCGGTTGCGCAGCAGGCTGGTCTCCTGCATCTCGGCCTGGGTGGCGAGATCCAGCTGTTTCTCCAGTTCAGGGATGCGGCCGTACTGCAACTCGGACATGCGGCCCAAGTCCCCTGCGCGGCGCGCCACCTCGAGATCCTGACGGGCCTGCTCCAGTGCCGCCTTGATGTGCTGGGTCCCGGCGAGGGCAGCCTTCTCGGCCTTCCACACCTCTTCCAGCTCGTTGTATTCCCGCTCTTTTTCCGTCAGCTCCTGATTGAGCAGATCGAGGCGCTTGCGGCTGGCGTCATCGTCCTCCTTCATCAGCGCCTGCTGCTCCAGCTTGAGCTGGATGATGCGCCGCTCGAGCCGGTCCAGGGATTCCGGCTTGGAGTCGATCTGGAGCCGGATGCTGGCCGCCGCCTCGTCGATAAGGTCGATGGCCTTGTCAGGCAGCTGGCGATCCGCGATGTAGCGGTGGGAGAGCTGGGCCGCCGCGACGATGGCGGGGTCGGTGATCTGCACATGGTGGTGCAGCTCGTAGCGCTCCTTCAGGCCACGCAGGATGGCGATGGTGTCCTCCACCGAGGGCTCCTCCACCAGCACCTTCTGGAAACGGCGCTCCAGCGCGGCATCCTTCTCCACGTACTGCCTGTACTCATCGAGGGTGGTGGCCCCGACGCAGTGCAGCTCGCCGCGGGCCAGGGCGGGCTTGAGCATGTTGCCCGCATCCATGGCACCCTCGCCCTTGCCGGCACCGACCATGGTGTGCAGCTCGTCCACGAAGAGGATGACGCTGCCCTCCTCCTTGGCCAGATCGTTCAGAACCGCCTTGAGCCGCTCCTCGAACTCGCCGCGATACTTGGCTCCGGCCACCAGGGCCCCCATGTCGAGCGACAGCACCCGCTTGTTCTTGAGCCCTTCCGGCACTTCGCCATTGATGATGCGCTGGGCCAGCCCCTCGACGATGGCGGTCTTGCCGACGCCGGGGGCACCGATCAGCACCGGGTTGTTCTTGGTGCGGCGTTGCAGCACCTGGATGGTGCGGCGAATTTCGTCATCCCGGCCGATCACCGGGTCGAGCTTGCCGAGTTCGGCCCGCTCGGTGAGATCGATGGTGTACTTCTCCAGCGCCTGGCGATTCTCCTCGGCGTTGGCATCCTCCACCTTCTTGCCGCCACGGACCTTGTCGATGGCTGCCTCGAGTTTTTCCTTGGTCAGCCCCTGGGCACGCAGCAGCTCGCCCAGCGTCCCCTTCTCGTCCAGGGCCGCCAGCACGAACAGCTCGGACGAGATGAACTGATCCTTGCGCTGCTGGGCCAGCTTGTCGCAGACGTTGAGCAGGCGGCCGAGGCCGTTGGAGAGCTGTACGTCCCCTTCCACCCCACTGACGCGGGGCAGGCGATCCAGCTCCTCGCCGAGGCGCGAGCGCAGGGTATTGATGTCGAGCCCGGTCAGGGTGAGCAGCGGACGAATGGATCCGCCGTCCTGATTGAGCAAGGCGCTCATCAGATGGACGGGTTCGATGAATTGGTGGTCACGACCCAGTGCAAGAGACTGGGCATCGGAAATGGCAATCTGGAATTTGCTGGTCAGGCGATCGAGGCGCATTGCACTCCCCCTTCAAGACAGACGCCGCATGCGCGGCAACAACATCGCTTTCTGACAAGGAAGATGTGGTCTTGAAGGGCAATTTCAAGGGGTGGCTGTTTATTTTTCCCTCAATAGTGGTGACCGGGGGAAAACGACCTCGCAATGGCAGCCTGCACCCTGAGCCTGCTCGGCAGCAAGACATGGTCGCGGAGGGCCATCACCAGAGAGTGAGGAGGCGCTTGCGGCCACTCGCGAGCGCCTCTTCGGCTATTTTTCCAGCCACACAAGGGAGGCCATGCGACCCGTCTGTCCATCGCGGCGATAGGAGTAGAAGCGCTCGCTGTCGTTGAAGGTGCAGTATTCGCCGCCATAGATGGCGGTGACGCTGGCGCGGGCGAGGCGCAGTCGGGCCAGCTGGTAGATATCCGCCAGCCATTTACCTTCGTTGAGGGATGGCACGAATGCAGTCGCCGCTTCCGCCTGCTCCGTCATGAAGGCCTCACGCACTTCGCCACCCACTTCGAACGCGGCGGGACCGATGGCCGGGCCCAGCCAGGCCAGGATCTCGCCAGGCTCGCAGCCCATGGCGGCGATGCTTGCCTCCAATACGCCCCCCAGCAATCCGCGCCAACCGGCATGGGCCGCCGCCACTACGGTGCCTGCCCGATCGCAGAACAGCACCGGCAGGCAGTCGGCAGTCATCACGATGCAGGCCTGCCCCGCCTCATGAGCACAGGCGGCATCGGCATCCGGTACGCGCTCATAACGGTCGCTCACCGGATGGACGGCGATGCCATGTACCTGGTTGAGCCAGTTGAGAGTGCCGGGGATCCCCGCCACCTGCTGCAGCCGGGCGCGGTTGGCCTCGACCCTGGCCGGTTCATCGCCCACATGGGCCCCGAGGTTCAGGCCGGCAAAGACCCCTTCGCTGATACCGCCGTCCCGGGTGGTCGAGAGAGCCCTGACATTGCCCGGTGCGGGCCAGTCGGGTGCGATCCAGTTCATCTGTGGCTCCTTTCGTTCATATGAAAACGGGGCCCCTTGGCTGCAACCAGTCAAGGGGCCCCGCATCAGATCATGGAGGGCAGGTTACGGCAGGAATCGTCGCAAGGCCGCCCCCGGGATCAGTTCCAGACCAGATCGTCCGGATTGGCCAGGGTATCCGCCCGCAGCACTTCCATCAGCGCCACCATGTCCTGCGGCGTGGGGGAGTGCCACTCCATCACTTCACCCGTGATGGGGTGCGCCAGCTTCAGCATGGTGGCGTGCAGCGCCTGACGGTGGAAACCTCGCAGGGCCTCGGTCAGTTCGGGGGTGGCGTTGCGCAGCAGACGCAGACGACCGCCGTAGGCGGGATCCCCCACCAGCGGATGCTTGATGTGGGCCATGTGGACACGGATCTGGTGCGTACGGCCGGTCTCCAGCCGCAACCGCAGACGGGTGTGACCACGGAACTTCTCGTGCACCCGGTAGTGGGTGACGGACTCGCGCCCGTTGGGCACCACTGCCATGTGGGTACGCTGGGTCGGGTGACGACCGATGGGGGCATCGACGGTGCCGCCGGCGGTCATGTGACCGATGGCGATGGCTTCGTACTCACGGGTGATCTGGCGCGCCTGCAGGGCTTCCACCAGGTGGGTCTGGGCCGGAATGGTCTTGGCGACCACCATCAGCCCCGTGGTGTCTTTATCCAGACGGTGCACGATACCGGCGCGAGGCACCTCGGCGATGCCGGGGTAGCGGTGCAGCAGGGCGTTGAGCACGGTGCCGTCCGGCGTACCGGCGCCCGGGTGAACCACCAGGCCGGCCGGCTTGTCGATCACCAGGATGTGTTCATCTTCATAGACGATGTTCAGCTCGATGTTCTGGGCATCCCAGCGGGTGTCGTCTGCCAGTTCCACATTCACATGTACCTGCTGCCCGGCCACCACTTTCTCGCGCGGGGTATTGGCAACCTGACCGTCCAGGGTCACTCTGTCCTGTAAAATCCACTCCTTGATGCGGGTCCGGGAGTAGTCGGGAAACAATTCGGCCAGGGCCTGGTCGAGTCGTTGCCCGAATTGGTGATCCTGAAATTCGCCTGTCAGTTCAATATGCTGGCTCATGTATGGTCTCTTGAGCGGGGGTATCAATTCGAAATAATCCGGGTATTCTAGCTTTTCTTTTAGCCAAGCATAACGGATACTTTGCCAATTTCGTGGAAATGGACCGGATGTTGTTGATGGGAAAGAAGTCTCACCTGCTGATGTCGCTCGCCTTGGTCGCTACCCTGATCACTGGCTGTTCCAGCACCAAACCCAAGGTTCCCGACGAACCGCCGGAAGTTCTGTACCAGAAAGCCCGCATCAAACTGGATACCGGCAACTACCTCAATGCCATCGAACTGCTGGAAGCGCTGGACTCTCGTTACCCGTTCGGCGCCTACTCCAACCAGGTTCAGCTCGATCTCATCTATGCCTACTACAAGCAGGATGATACCGCCCAGGCGATCGCCAACATCGACCGTTTCATCCGCCTGAACCCGGCGCACAAGAACATCGATTACGTCTTCTATATGCGCGGCCTGACCAACATGGCGGCGGATTACAACTTCTTCCAGGATTTCCTCGGCATCAATCGGGATGACAAGGACCCCTCCTACGCCCGTCAGGCCTTCCAGGACTTCAAGACCCTGCTGCAGAACTACCCCAACAGCAGCTATGCAGCCGATGCCCGTGCCCGCATGATCGGCCTGAAGAACCGTCTTGCCCGCTATGACCTGGGGGTAGCCGAGTACTACGTCAAGCGTGACGCCCTGATCGCCGCCGCCAACCGCGCCAAGCTGATCGTCGAGACCTATCCCGACACGATGGAAACCGAGAAGGCACTGGAAATCATGGTCAACGCCTATGACACCCTGAAGATGCCGACCCTGGCCCAGCATGCCCGAGAAGTGCTGGCCAAGAACTACCCGGACAACCGTCTCGGTCGCGGCTGAGTAGCGAACGGACAATGAAAAACCGGAGCCACTGGCTCCGGTTTTTTTATGGCCGACGGCGGCACTCCGGGGTCACTGGTGCTTACCCTGCTGCTTGGCCCGCATGATGTTGATGATCTCGATGTCGGTATCCAGCATCCCCTCCCTGGAGAGGCGACCCAGGTTGGCGATGGTCTGGTCCACATCGTCCGAGACGATCCCCTCGCTCTGGGGCACGCGCAGGTTGTTGATGGCCATCAGCGAGGATTTCACCGCCGCCGAGGTGGAGGTGGAGACCTTCATGGAGCAGGCGCTGCCGGCGCCGTCGCAGATGATGCCGGAAACATCCCCAATCATGTTGTTGATGCAGTGGCTGATCTGCTCGAACTGGCCTCCCAGCAGCCAGGTGATGGCGGCCCCCGATCCCATGGCGGCGGTACTGGCGGCACACAGGGCGGAGAGCTTGTTCTGGTAGGCCTTGATGTAGATGGCCACCAGATGGCTCATCACCAGGGCACGGGCCAGCTGCTCGTCATCGGCCTTGAGGAAGCGGGCGGCGGCGACCACCGGCATGGTGGCGGCAATGCCCTGGTTGCCGGAACCGGAGTTGGACATGGCGGGCAGCATGGCGCCATCCATCCGCGCATCGGAGGCGGCAGACGACAGGCGCATGGCCAGGGTCATCAGGTCGTCGGAAAGCAGCTTGCGCTCCACCTGATCGGTGAGGATCATGCCGATGCGCAGGCCATAGCCCTGCAGCCCTTCGTCCGCCAGCGCCTGGTTCATGGTGGCCGCCTCGCGGATGAAGTCGATCTCGGCCAGCGGCACCTCCAGGGCGAAGGCCACGATTTCCTTCAGGGTCATGGCGGGCTTGTCGGCCTTGGCGGGCTGGATCTGCACCCCGGGGGCGCTGTCCTGCACCATCAGCACCTCGCCATCCTTCTCCATCAGCACGATGCGGGTATGGTCCGTACAGATCACCACCCGGGCGCTGTGCCCCTCCACTTCGGCCAGCACCTCGGCGTAGAGCACGTCGGGCACATCCTTCACATCCACCTCTATGGTGGGCAGCAGCCCCTTGGCCGCCTCGACCTGATCCGGCGTGAGGCTCTTGAGCACCTCCAGCCCGGCATCCGGGTTGCCACCGGTGATGCCGACGGCGGCGGCCACCGGCAGGCCGATCATGCCGGTGCCGGGCACGCCGACCCCCATGCCGTTCTTGAACAGATTGCCGCTGACCCAGACGCGGGTGCGAGTCGGTACCTGCCCCAGCAGCTTGCGGCAGTTGGCCGCCGCCAGGGCGACCGACATGGGCTCGGTGCAGCCGAGGGCCGGCACCACTTCACGCTTGAGCAGGGTAATAAAGTCGGTCCATTGTGCGTTCATTGCGATGTGTCTCATGTTCATGGCGCCCGCGTGCGGGCTCGTCATTGTTGTTCGGCCAGTTCCGCCTTGTGATTGCGGATATGCAGGTAAACGGTATGGCGGGAGATACCGAGCAGCTCGGCCACCAGTTGGGCGGCATCCTTGATCTCGAAGATGCCCATGTCGTAGAGCCGGTGCACGATCGCCTTGTTGCGCACGCTGCTGCCCAGCCCGGGATCCCTGTCCACCTTGGCGATCACCTGCACCACCAGATCATCCACCGAGCTGGCGAAAGTCTCGGTGCCGTGGGCAGTGGGCACTGCGGGCGGAGCAAAGGTGTCGAGCAGGCTGCCAAGGGGCGTGTCCAGGCTGAAATTCACGCACAGCATACCGATGGGTTTGCCCTCGCGGTTGCTGATGGTGATGGACGAGGACTTCAGCAGGGAGCCCCCCCGGGTGCGGGAAAAATAGCTGCTCCACTGGCTGCCGGCGGCACTGTGCAACTTGTCGAGCGCGAAGTCGGTGACCGGCGCTCCCTCCTGGCGGCCGGTGATGTGGCCGTTGGCAATCTTGATGACGGAGGCGTGCAGACTGTCAAAGGCGTGCAGCACCACCTCGCAGCCCGGGCCAAACAGGGCGGACAGCGCCGCCACCGCAGGCTCGAAGCTGGCAATCAGATGGCGCTCTTCATCGGTCAGTGTGCTGGCGTCGCGCAAGGGAGCTACCTCGGTCATGGGGTCATCCGGTCAACGTTGGGTAAGGATATTCAAAGCGGACTCAAATAAAATTGAGCAAATCCGCTTTTTGCGCGGACATTATGCCCGACTGGTGAGACAACACCACAAAATGTGAGCAAAATCACGACTGAAATGACAAAAAGGCCCCATGAGAGGCCTTCAAGGTGGTTTTTTGGTGCTTTTGCTCAACTTTAATTGAGCCAGGGCTCGCCAGTCAGTCCGGACAGGCAGGCACCACCGCCTGTCTGTTCCCTGCCACGGTCATCCACTCTGGTCATAAAAAAAGGGGGCCGAAGCCCCCTTTTTGTCTCATCCGGTCAACGCTTACAGCGCCTTCAGGATGGCCTCGACGCTGGCCTTGGCATCGCCAAACAGCATCTGGGTGTTCTCCTTGAAGAACAGCGGGTTCTGGACACCGGCGTAGCCAGTGTTCATGGAGCGCTTGAAGCCGATGACATTCTGCGCCTTCCACACTTCCAGCACCGGCATACCGGCGATGGGGCTGCCCGGATCTTCCATGGCGGCCGGGTTGACGGTGTCGTTGGCACCGATCACCAGCACCACGTCGGTGTCGGCGAAGTCATCGTTGATCTCGTCCATTTCCAGCACGATGTCATAGGGGACTTTCGCTTCCGCCAGCAGCACGTTCATGTGACCAGGCAGACGACCGGCCACCGGGTGGATACCGAAGCGCACCTTGACGCCGCGATCACGCAGCTTCTGGGTAATCTCGGCCACCGGGTACTGGGCCTGCGCCACCGCCATGCCGTAGCCCGGGGTGATGATGACGGAGCTGGCGTTCTTCAGCATGTCGGCCACGTCTTCGGCGTTGGTCTCGCGGTATTCGCCCAGCTCCTGCTCGGCGGTGGAGGCCACGCCGTCGGAGCCAAAGCCTCCTGCGATCACGGAGATGAAGGAGCGGTTCATCGCCTTGCACATGATGTAGGAGAGGATGGCACCGGAGGAACCCACCAGGGCACCGGTGACGATCAGCAGGTCATTGGAGAGCATGAAGCCCGCCGCCGCCGCCGCCCAACCGGAGTAGGAGTTCAGCATGGAGACCACCACCGGCATGTCCGCACCCCCGATGGAGGCGACCAGGTGCCAGCCGAAGGCGAAGGCGATCAGGGTCATCACCAGCAGGGCGAAGGTGGAGCCACCGGCGTTGACGAAGTGGATCATCAGCGCGATGGAGACCACCACGGCCAGCAGGTTCAGCTTGTGGCGGTGGGGCAGCATCAGCGGCTTGGAAGAGATGAGGCCACGCAGCTTGCCGAACGCCACCACGGAACCGGTGAAGGTCACGGCACCGATGAAGACGCCCAGGAACACTTCCACCAGGTGGATGTTCAGCATGGCGCCGGAGAGGTGCTCGACCTGGGCGACGCTTGCCGCCTGCTCGAACGCCGCCCGGGCGGCTGCCAGGGTCGCATCCAGGTTGGAGCCGACGGAGACCACCACTTCAGCGGGGGCGGAGGGGTGCAGATCGATGAAGCTGTTGAAGCCCACCAGCACCGCTGCCATGCCCACGAAGCTGTGCAGCACGGCCACCAGCTCGGGCATCTCGGTCATCTCGACCTTGAGGGCCAGCCGCACGCCGATGGCGCCACCGATGGCCATGGCCAGGATGATCCAGTGGACGCCACTGGTTTCCGGGTTGAAGACGGTGGCGAGCAGGGCGATGGCCATCCCCGCGATACCGAACAGGTTGCCATGCTTGGCCGTTTCTTGCTTCGACAGTCCCGCGAGACTGAGGATGAAGAGCACGGCGGCAACGATATAGGATGCTGTTACCAGTCCTTGAGACACGTTAAACCCCCTTAATCCTTACGGAACATCTTCAGCATGCGCTGAGTGACGGTGAAGCCACCGAAGATGTTGATACTGGCAATCAGCACGGCGACAAAGGCCAGCACGGTGACCAGGGTCGACCCTTGTCCAATCTGCAACAGCGCACCGACCACGATGATGCCGGAGATGGCATTGGTGACCGACATCAGCGGCGTGTGCAGGGCGTGAGAGACGTTCCACACCACGTAGTAACCGACCACGCAGGCCAGGATGAAGACGGTGAAGTGGGAGAGGAAGGCGGCAGGCGCCACGGCGGCCACCCAACCGAAGGCGGCGATGCCGAGGGCACCGAACACGAACTTCTTGTTGGAGGGCTTGGCCTCTTCCTTCTTGGCGGCCGGTTTGGCGGCAGCCGGTTTCTGCGGGGCGGCAGAGACGGAGATGGCGGGGGGCGGGAAGGTCACTTCACCGGCCTGGACCACCGTCATGTTGCGCTGTACCACGTCTTCGAAGTCGATGGCGACGTTGCCGTCCTTCTCCTTGCACATCAGCTTCATCAGGTTCACCAGGTTGGTGCCGTAGAGCTGGGAGGATTGGGCAGGCAGGCGGCCCGGCAGATCGGTGTAACCGATCACCTTGACGCCGTTGTCGGTGACATGCAGTTCACCCGGTACCGTGTATTCGCAGTTGCCGCCGGCCTGGGCCGCCATGTCCACGATGACGGAGCCCGGCTTCATGCTGTCCACCATTTCCTTGGTGATGAGCTTGGGTGCCGGCTTGCCCGGGATCAGGGCGGTAGTGATGATGATGTCCACTTCCTTGGCCTGCTGGGCGAACAGCTCCATCTCGGCCTTGATGAACTCTTCGCTCATCACCTTGGCGTAACCGTCGCTGGAAGCGCCATCTTCGCCGCCGAAGTCCAGCTTGAGGAATTCCCCACCCATGGACTCGATCTGCTCGGCCACTTCCAGACGGGTATCGAAGGCACGCACGATGGCACCGAGGGAACCGGCGGTCCCGATGGCGGCCAGACCGGCCACACCGGCACCGATGACCAGCACCTTGGCGGGCGGAACTTTACCGGCGGCGGTGATCTGGCCGGTGAAGAAGCGACCGAACTGGTGCGCGGCTTCCACGACGGCGCGATAGCCACCGATGTTGGCCATGGAAGAGAGGGCGTCGAGGGACTGGGCACGGGAGATCCGCGGCACCATGTCCATCGCCATCACATTGATGTTGCGCTCGGAAAGCTTCTTGACCAGCTCGGGGTTCTGGGCGGGCCAGATGAAGCTCACCAGGGTGGCACCATCCTTAATTTGTGCGATTTCGGCCTCGGTCGGCGCGTTGACCTTGAAGACAAGGTCGGCTTGCCAGACGTTCGGTACCACGCTGGCACCGGCAGCCTCGAAGGCGGCATCATCGAAGCTGGCTCGCAGGCCGGCACCGGCCTCGATGGCAACCTCGAAGCCGAGCTTTTTCAGCTGCTCGACAGTGGCCGGGGTCGCTGCGACCCGGGTCTCACCGGCGAGACTCTCTCTCGGTATTCCAATCTGCATGACTATTCCCTGATGGTTAATAAACAATCATCGCCAAGTCTCTCATGTCTGAGGGGACAAGGCATGATCAAAGTGCAGGTCACGGGCCCTTTGTTATGAAAATCAGCAGGCTTCACCTCGACCTCCTGTCACGGTCAGGCCCCCGCTTTTCAGGCGCGAGGGTGATTAGTATCAAATTTTGGAGTTTTATTACAACCACGACCCCGGGCGGGCGGGTACAGAATTCAGCCCATCCCGGACCATGATTAAAAAAAACAAACCAAATTAGGGGCTTATACCAGCAAAAAGCGCTAAAAAAAGTGATCCAACCAGTCAAAAAAAATGTTTAACCCAGCCTCTACCTTAGCGTTTTTTGTTCTTACGAAATCTGCCGTTGGCTCATCTGATGAGATGAAAAGGGAAAAAGTAACCATTTTGCAACGATCAGGGGGCCGCGTCCCCGCCTGCTGGCGGGTTCGGGCCCCCTGGTGCAACCGGGCCTTGGGCCCGTTTCAGGCACGCTCTGCTTACCAGGCCGCCTCATAAATATGCCGGCTCTGGGCCAGGTCGATGTCGCCGTGCTCACCCAGGGCGGTCATGCCGTGCTCTTCGAGCTTGGCCAGCAGGGCGTCGATCCGGGCGTCGGCCACGTAATCCCGCAGCCGGGTCTTGATCCCCATCCGCTCGAAGAAATCGCGGGTGGCGGCGATGGCCCCGTCGATACGCGCCTCGTCACTGCCGCTGCGCAGATCCCAGACCCGCTCGGCGTATTGCAGCAGCTTGGCGCGCTTCTGCTCGCGCTTGGCCTGCAGCAAGGCGGGCAGCACCACCGCCAGGGTCTGGGCGTGGTCCAGACCGTGCAGGGCGGTGATCTCGTGGCCCAGCATGTGGGTGGCCCAGTCCTGGGGCACGCCGGCTCCGATCAGGCCGTTCAGCGCCAGGGTGGCGCTCCACATGATGTTGGCACGCACGTCGTAGTTTTCCGGCTCCACCAGCGCCTTGGGCCCCTCTTCCGCCAGGGTCAGCAGCAGCCCTTCTGCAAAGCGATCCTGCACCTTGGCATCCACCGGGTAGGTGAGGTACTGCTCCAGGGTGTGGATGAAGGCATCCACCACCCCATTGGCCACCTGACGGGCGGGCAGGGTGTAGGTGAGCACGGGGTCGAGCACGGCGAAGCGCGGCATCACGAAGGGCGAGAAGAAGTGCTGCTTGTCCCCTGTGCTCTTGCGGGTGATGACGGCGCCCATGTTCATCTCGGAACCGGTGGCCGGCAGGGTCAGCACGCTGCCCAGAGGAATGGCGGAGGCCACCTCGCCCCCGACGGTCTCGAGGATGTGCCAGGGATCCCTGGCCGGATCGTAGTGAGCGGCCGCGGCGATGAACTTGGAGCCGTCCAGCACGGAGCCGCCACCCACCGCCAGCAGGAAGTCGATCTTCTCGGCGCGGGCCAGTTCGACGGCACCCATCAGGGTCTCGTAGGTGGGGTTGGGCTCGATGCCGCCAAATTCAAACAGGGTCAGGCCGGCCAGCTCGCTGCGGATCTGGTCCAGCAGGCCGCTGCGCACCACGCTGCCACCGCCGTAGGTGACGAGGATGCGGGCGTCGCTGGGGATCTGGCCGCGCAGCTGGGCCACCTGGCCCTTGCCGAACAGCACCTTGGTGGGGGTGTGCAGGATGAAGTTGTTCATGGGATCTCCCGGGGTGGTCGTAGTCGGTAAGGTATGGGTTGCATTTTTCTCTTATAACCCCCTACCATCAAGGGAGCTTTCTGCCGATTTCTTGCCTATTTCTACTGAGCCTGGATAAATGAGTACAAATCAGCCCATCGCGGCGACCCACCAGTCCGCCCTCGCCAGCCGACTCGCCGCCCTGGCACCCCACCCGGGGATCACCGCCGCCCCCGTGCCCGGCGTGCATCTCATCTACACCACGGAGCATCACGACCGCATCCCGGTGCTCTACCGCCCGCGCATGATCATCATCCTGCAGGGGCACAAGGTGGGCTATCTCTCGGACTTCACCTTCCGCTACGACCCCGAGCACTACCTGATGATGACCCTGCCGCTGCCCTGCGAGTGCGAGTGCTTCGCCTCCCCCGAATCCCCTCTGGTGGGGCTCTCGGTGGAGATCGACGTGGCGGCGCTGCAGGCCCTGCTGCTGGAGATGGGGGACGCGGCCCCCGCCCCGGCGGAGCCGGGTCGCGGCGTCGTCTCCGTGCCCCTCTCCGAGACCATGCTCTGCGCGGTGGAGCGCCTCATCGACGTGATGGACAAACCGCTCCACGCCCGGGTGCTGGGGCCCCAGATAGTGCGCGAGATCCTGTTCCACGCCCTGCACGAAGGGGGTGCCCCCGCCCTGCTGGCCATGGCCAGCCGTCACAGCCAGGTGAGCCAGATAGCCCGGGTGCTGCGTATCATGGAGCAGCGCTTTACCGAGAACCTGACGGTGGAGGAGCTGGCCCGGGAAGCGAACATGAGCGTCTCGGCCTTCCACCACCACTTCAAGGCGGCCACCGCCACCTCGCCCCTGCAGTACATCAAGACCCTGCGCCTGCACCGGGCGCGGCTGATGATGCTGCACGACGGCCTCAAGGCCGGGGTGGCGGCGGACAAGGTAGGCTACGAGAGCGGCTCCCAGTTCAGCCGCGAATACAAACGCTTCTTTGGCAACACCCCGAGCGAACACGCGGCACGCTTTCGCTCGGGACAACTGCGTATCGTGGAGGGATGACATGCGCACACTGATCCTGCTCGTTCTGACCCTGCTGGCCACCGCCTGCACCGGCATTCCCCCCGGCCACCAGGTGGTCAAGCCGTTCCAGCTCGACCGCTACCTGGGCACCTGGTACGAGGTGGCCCGCCTCGATCACGGTTTCGAGCGCGGCCTGAACCGGGTCACCGCCACCTACAGCCTGCGGGATGACGGCGGTGTCAGGGTGATCAACCGGGGGCAGGACGAACAGGGGGAGTGGCGCGAGGCCGAGGGGCGCGCCTACTTCGTGGGCGACAGCGACGAGGGGCGCCTCAAGGTGAGCTTCTTCGGCCCCTTCTACGGCAGCTACAACGTGCTGGCGACGGACTATGAGCTCTCCCTGGTGAGCAGTTACAACCTCCAGTACCTCTGGATCCTCTCCCGCACGCCCCATCCCCCCAAAGAGAAGGTAGAGGCCCTGGTCGAGCGGGCCCGGGGGCTCGGCTTTGCCACCGACCGGCTGATCTGGGTCAGCCAGGATCCGGCGGGGAACGCCCCATGAGGATCTTCCAGGCCACCCCCGGGGACATTCCCCGGGTCACCCCCCTGTTCGTGGAATACCGGGCGTTCTACCGGCTGCCTGCCCGGCCCGAGGCCGCCGAAGCCTTCCTGCTGGAGCGCTGCACCGCCGGGGAGTCGGTGCTCTTCGTGGCCCAGAGCGAGGCGGGAGAGGTGCTGGGATTTGCCCACCTCTATCCCCTGTTCTGCTCCCTCGCCCTGAAGCCCATCTGGCTGCTGTACGATCTGTTCGTGGCGCCGGCGGCCCGCCAGCAGGGGGTGGCCCAGGCGCTGCTGGCGCGGGCCGATCGCCACGGCCAGGAGACGGGCGCCGCCTTCCTGATGCTGAGCACCGCCACCGACAACCGGCAGGCTCAGGCCCTCTACGAAGGGCACGGCTACCAGCGGGACAACGAATTCTACAGCTACATCAAGCCCCTCTGAGCCTCTGCCTGCGCCCGTTGCAGGGCCAGGACCCGGCATTATTCAGCGGGTGCATGGTGAAATAATATTCATACACAGGATGAATAAAGGCGACCCCGGGGTCGCCTTTGTCACATCTGGGCAGGCTCAGGCCCTCTACGAAGGGCACGGCTACCAGCGGGATATCGAGTTCTACAGCTACATCAAGCCCCTTTGAGCCCCTGGCCTGGCCGATTGCCGGGCCAGGACCCGGCATTATTCAGCGGGTGCATGGCGAAATAATATCCATACACAGAATGAATAAAGGCGACCCCGGGGTCGCCTTTGTCACATCCGGGTCGCAGCCTAGAGCCGGAAGCGCCCGATCTCCTGCTCCAGCCGCTCGGTGAGAGACTTGAGCTGGGCCGCCTGGGCGGCCTCTTCGCCGGCCTGGGCCGCCAGCGCCTGGGAGACGTGGCGGATATTCTCGGTGTTGCGGCTGATCTCGCCGGTCACCGAGGTCTGCTCCTCGGCCGCCGCCGCGATCTGGGTCGCCATGTCGCTGATGGCGCCGATGGCCTCGTTGATCCTGCCCAGGCTGAGATTCGCCGCTTCGGCGTCCTCCACGCTGGTGCCCGCCAGCTGGCGACTGGTCTCCATGCCGCCCACCGCCTTGCGGGTGGTCTGCTGCAGCGCCTCGATCATCTGCTGGATCTCGGCGGTGGAGTCGTGGGTGCGGCGCGACAGCACCCGCACCTCGTCAGCCACCACGGCAAAGCCGCGCCCCTGCTCCCCGGCCCGGGCCGCCTCGATGGCGGCGTTCAGGGCCAGCAGATTGGTCTGCTCGGCGATGCCGCTGATGGTGGCCAGAATGCCGCTGATCTGCTGGGCGTGGCCATCCAGCTCGTGGATGGTCTGGCTGGCGTCGGAGACCTCCCCCGCCAGCCCCGTGATGCTCCGCTGGCTCTGGCCGACCTGGGACTGGCCGGCCACCGCGAGGCGCACCGCATCGCCGGCGGTGTTGGCGGCAAACTCGGCGTTGCCGGCGATCTCCTGGGTGGCGGAGGCCATCTCGGTCACCGCGGTCGCCACCATGACGATCTCGTCCTGCTGCTGGCGCACCCGCTGGCTGCGGGCCTCGGCCCCCGCCGCCTGAGTGCGGGACTGGGCCGCCAGCTCGACGGTGACGTCCCGCAACCGGCTGACGATGCCGTGCAGTCGCGCCACGAACTGGTTGAAGTTCTGGGCCAGCTGCCCCACCTCATCCTGGCTGCGGGTAGCGATCTGCACCGTGAGATCCCCCTCCCCGTGGGCGATGTCGGCGAGCGCCCTGGAGACCCGTCCCAGATCCGCGAACAGGTAGTTGAACATGGCGATGAGCAGGGCACCGAACACCAGCAGCAGTACCAGGGTCAGCCCCACCAGTTGCCACAGCAGGGAGGCGAGCGGCGCCTCCAGCACCTCCTTGTACATCACCATGGCGAGCAGCCAGTCGGTGCCGGGCACGCCCTGCACCGAGAGCAGCACCTCGCGCCCGTTCAGGTTGGCGCCGTGCAGTTCGCCGTCGCGGCTCCACGCATCCAGCGCCGCCCCGGTGAGACCGGGATCCAGCTCCGCCACCTGCTTGAGCGCCAGCTCCTTGTTCGGGTGGCCGACGATGAGGCCGGTGCGATCGAGCAGCATGGCGTAGCCCTCCCCCTGCACCTTCATGGCCAGCACCTCGTCGATGAGGGCGTCGAGGGAGAGATCCGCCCCGGCCACCCCAATCACCCGGCCCTGATGGCTCACCGGCTCGGCCAGGGTCACCACCATCTGCTGCATGGTCACGCTGACATAGGGCGGCGTGACGATGAGCTTGCCCGCCTTGTCGGCGTTCTGGTACCAGGGGCGGGCCCTGGGGTCATAGTTGGCGGTGTTGAGGGCGGGATCGTGGCGGGTCATCTCCCCCTGCGCCGAACCAAAATAGGTGAGGCCGAAACCGCCGGAGGTGCGGGTCTGCAACAGGTGGGGCACCAGGGCCGTGTCGGGGTCGCGCGCAATGACGGCGGCCAGGGCGTCGACCGCGTGCTTGCGATCCGCCAGCCAGTTGCCGATGGCCACCGAGTGGGCGTGGCCGTAGTTGACCGCCTCGCTCTGGATGGCGTCAAGGGTGCGGGATTTGAGGGTGTGGAAGGCGACGATACCGAGCAGGGCTGCCATCAGCAGCACTACCCCCAGGCTGGCCGCGAGCAGCTTGCCGCGCAACGAGAGAGTCATGACAACGAATCCTTGTGGTAGCCGGGGGCCGGGAATACCCCCATCTTGGTAGTTCTGTCGGCACAATCATGAACGGTCTTTAGTGAATCCTGATATTTTTTCATCTATCAACAACAGAACGCACTACCAGCAACAGACTGTTCACTATTCCATGCTGACACCCGCAGACACCACAAGGCCGCCCTAAGGCGGCCTGTCACTTACCCCTGATATGCACCGGCGGAGTAGGTCAGCTCATAGCTGTGGCTGTAGATCTCGATGATGTTGCCGAAGGGATCTTCCATGTAGACCATGCGGTAGGGCTTCTCGCCCGGATAGTACTCGCGCACCGGCATCCGCTGCTTGCCACCCGCTGCGACGATGCGCGCCGCCAGCCCCTCGACATCCGGATCCTGCACGCTGAAGTGGAACACCCCGGTCTTCCAGAATTCGAAGTTGTTTTCGCGCTGCTCGCTGTTGGGGAACTCGAACAGCTCGATGCCGATCTTGTCGCCGGTGGAGAGATGAGCGATGCGGAAAGAGCCCCAGCCCGGGCCAAATACGTCGTTGCACATCACGCCGATGGCGGAGTCATCCTCGGTGATGGTGGTCGCCGGCATGATGAGATACCAGCCCATCACCTTGGTATAGAACTCGACTGCCTTGTCGAGGTCAGTCACCGTGATGCCGATGTGGGAGAAGTTGCGCGGGTAAGTCATAAGTCACTTTGAAATTGTGTGTGGGAAACAGGTGACATGATAGGAAGAGACGCCATAATGAAAAATAAGGTCAAACTAATGGAATACATAAATTAAATTTATGGTTAATCCACTCTGGCTCCACACCCTGGTGGTGGTGCATGAAACCGGCAGTTTTACCCGTGCCGCCGATCGGCTGGATCTCACTCAGGCCGCCGTCAGTCAGCATATCTCGCGCCTCGAGGCCGAATTCGGCCCCCTGCTGCTACGCAAGCCCCGTCAGCTGGAGCTCACCCCGCGCGGGCTGGTGCTGCTCGACTTCGCCCGCCAGCAGGCGCAGGCCGCCGAACAGCTGCGAGCCCGTCTCTCTGATGACGACCCTCACCGCGGCGCCATCACCCTCACCACCCCCGGCAGCATCGGCCTGCTGCTCTATCCCCTGCTGCTCGATCAGCAACAGGAGCATCCCGGACTCACCATCCAGCACCGCTTTGCCCCCACCCCCGACATAGTGCAGGCGGTACTGGCGGGGCGCAGCGATCTGGGACTGGTGGATCAACCGCCGGAGCACCCCAGCATAGCCGCCGAGCCCTTCGCCCGCGAACCCCTCTGTCTGGTAGTACCCAACGACGGCGAGGAGCCGAGCTGGCAGCACCTCTGTCAGCTCGGCTTTATTGACCACCCGGATGGCCGCAGCATGGCTCAGCGCCTGCTGGGACGACGCTATCCCGGCCAGCGCTTCGACGAGATCCCGCTGCGCGGCTTTACCAACCAGATCGGCCTGATCCTGGATCCAGTCGCCCGCGGCCTCGGCTTTACCGTGCTGCCCCGCTTCGCCGTCACCGCCTTTGCCCAACAGGAGCAGATCCGGGTGATCCAGAGCAGCATTGAGGTGATCGACACCCTCTGGCTGATCTACCGCGCCGAGTGGCCGCTCCCCGCCCGCCACCAGCGGCTGGTGGAAACCCTCAAGACGCAGGTCGGCGCCATCTGATGGACAAACAACAAGGCCGCCTCAAGGGCGGCCTTGTACCATCAGGGAGCAGGGTTATGTCACCCGCGCCAGCGCCGTGTTGATCCTCAGGTTGGTCGCCTCCAGCCCCGGCGGCTGGCCGTAAAAGTCGAACGCCAGCTCGACACCGGGGCGAAACAGCAGGCAGTGGGTGGAGCCGCCGAAGTGGAACATGCCGAGCTGCTCCCCCTTCGCGATCCGCTGCCCCGGCTGCACCGTCACCTCGCAGCTCGACACCTCCGCCATGCCCACTGGCACCACGCACATCAGGCCGATTTTGGGGTTGTCCGCCTCGATGAAGATGAGTGCCCGGGTCGCCACCGCGGTGAGGAAGGGCTGGGACTGGTTCGGGGCGCTGGGGTCGGGCCCCGCCGGGCTGTCGAAACCCTGGTGGCGGTTGGCCAGGTAGTAGCTGCCGTTGACCACCTTGACCGAGCGCACCGTGCCGCTCACCGGGCTGTGCCAGCGGTGATAGCTGAGGGCGCTGAGGAAGGCCTGATAGAGGGTGCCCCCCTCGAACGCGGCGGCGCGCGGGTCGAAGTCCAGCAGGTTGTCCAGAGAATAGGGCTGCCCCTTGAGCCAGAAGGCGTCCTGCCGCCTTACCCCGGTCACCACCTGCAGCGGGGCCGACTCGCAGGCGTTGGCGATCACGCTGTCATCGTCCGGGGCCGTCACCGGCCGCACGCCGGGGCAGAAGCGGCGGGTGAAGAAGTCGTCCCAGCTGGCGAAGCCCTCGTATTCCTCTCCCGGCACGGTGTGGAAGATCCCCTCGAAGCGCTCTGGGGTGGGGTTGTCGCCGGCCCCGAGCGCCCCCTGCGCCACCTTGACCATCTCCCGTTTCGCCACCTCCCCGAGCCAGGGGACGATCAGGGCCTGGCGATCCAGGGGGCTCACCGACCCCGTCAGCACATAACGGGACGCGGAACTTTGCAGGAAGTCGGCCCAGTAACCGAGGATCTTGCGCAGTTGCTGGTTCACCAGCGCATTGGCAAAGAAGTCATACCCGGCGGCCGTCGCCATGGGCCAGTTGAGCAGGGCATTGATGGGGAATCCGATCAGCCCGGCGGGCTCCTGGGTCTGCACATCCTGATAGGCTTCCGGGGCCGTGGTCATGATGCCGTTGAGCAGTTGCAGGAACTCATCGAAGCTGCGCACCTGGACCTGGCCGAGCGGCGTGCTGTGCTCGTGCTGCCACGCCTCGTCAAACATCCCCTGGGCCTGCTGATGCAGGAGAGGATCCTGCTCCACCAGCGCCTTCAATCCGGCGATCGGGGCCACCAGCGGGCGAGGCTGGCGGGTGACCGCCTGACGCAGCCGCTGTACCCAGCGCGCCACATGGGCCTGATCCCGGGGGACCCAGCCACCGGCATGGGCATGGGGGTGACGCGTATCCACTGCCTTGTTCATCGCTCTCTCCTTGTTGAAGCGCCTTGGGCCCGCCGGATGCGATGCGCCTGAGGGCGCCATCTGGCAGGAAGCAAGGTGTAGCACAGGGGAAAAGCGGCCTCCATTGGCAGAAATGGCAGCGGCGAAGCGGGGAAAAAGAGGCTAACGGAGGCGGTGGCAAACGCCGGAAATGCGAAAGGCCAGCTCAATGAGCTGGCCTTTCTGAAAAATGGCAGGGGCGGCAGGACTCGAACCCGCAACCATCGGTTTTGGAGACCGCTGTTCTACCAATTGGAACTACGCCCCTGCAACAAACGAGGCGTAGTATACAAAGCGGAGGTCAAAGGTAAAGGCTTTTTTTCTCACTTTCGATGCGATCGAACAAATGACGAGCAGATCCCCGCAATTCCAACAAGGAGCGGGGGTAAGCTGCTGTATTTGCAGCCCCGGCGGGGTAGGAATGGGACACAAATGGGGGTAGGGTGAAACCAGGCTCAGGGAGGCTGCCCATGCTCAATTACCGACTGCTGCAACAGCTTGCGCCCCTCAACTTCCGGGATGAGCGCAAGACGGAGACCCTGGCCGACTATCTGGACAGAGTCTCTCCCCTGGTGCCCTCCATTCCCTCCAATGTGCTCGCCCAGTGGATTTACCGTCATTGGCGCGGTTTTGAATCCAACTGGAGCTTTATCGATCTCGCCAGCCACCAGTTCGAGTGCGAGCACTGGCCCACCGCGCAGATTATCGAGCAGATAGACTCCCGCCACATGGAGGTGATCGATCGCTGGGGCGAGATGCTGCGCAGCAACCGCTACGTGCGCCGCTCCTGGCTCGGGGAGAAGATGCTGAGTCTCGGCACCTGGTCCGAACCCATCATAGTGCTGGCATCGGAGGCGGGCAGCAGCTACCCGGACGGTCACCCCCTGCCCCATCCCTACTGCCTGCTGGAGGGGCACCACAGGCTCGGCTACCTGCGCAGCATGGCCGCCGATGGCGCCCCCTTGCAGGCGCAGCACGCACTCTGGATTTGTCGACCCGTTCGCGACACTTAAACGTTTTTCCGGCCAAATCCTGCCTCTGAAATAAATTTTTGACAATTCAAAAACCAGCCCTATAATCGGTGCGGTTTTGAAAAAGGTCGGGACAGGACAATGCCGTTTTTGATGAAAAAAGCAGCCTTGCAGACGGGTGGAGCGCACCAGAGCGGCCCCGTTGTTTCCGGTTCCCGTCCCACAGATCCCCCGTTTTTTTTGAAAAGAGCCCCTGTTTCAGGGGCTTTTTTTTGTGCCGGAAAAACCTTCATTGATGCCAAAGGGAATGCAGACGATGACCAATCCACTCTATAACAAACACGTCATCTCCATCTCGGATCTGACCCGGTCCGACATGGAACTGGTGGTCGCCACCGCACAGCGGTTGAAGGCCGAACCCGACAGCCGCCTGCTGAAAGACAAGCTGGTCGCCAGTTGCTTCTTCGAAGCCTCCACCCGCACCCGTCTCTCCTTCGAGACCGCGGTCCAGCGCCTGGGCGGCAACATCATCGGCTTCGCCGACGGCGGCAACACCAGCGCCAAGAAGGGCGAGACTCTGGCCGACTCCATCAAGATCATCAGCTCCTACACCGATGCGGTGGTGATGCGCCACCCGAAGGAAGGGGCAGCCCGTCTGGCCTCCGAGTTCTCCCGGGTGCCGGTCATCAACGGCGGTGACGGCTCCAACCAGCATCCCACCCAGACCCTGCTCGACCTCTTCTCCATCCACGAGACCCAAGGCAAGCTGGACGGCCTCAACGTCGCCTTCGTCGGTGACCTGAAGTACGGCCGCACCGTCCACTCCCTGGCCCAGGCCCTGAGCCTGTTCAACTGCCGCTTCTTCTTCATCTCCCCGGAGGCGCTGGCCATGCCGGACTACCTCTGCGAGGAGCTGGAAGAGAAGGGCATCCGCTTCAGCGTGCACGAGACCATGGAAGAGGTGATGCCGGAGCTCGACATCCTCTACATGACCCGCGTCCAGAAGGAGCGCTTCGACGAGACCGAGTACAAGCACATGGCCGCCAAGTTCGTGCTGGAGCTGGCGACCCTGGAAGGGGCCAAGCCCACCATGAAGATCCTCCATCCCCTGCCCCGGGTTGACGAGATCGAGGTCGCCGTCGACAAGACCCCCCACGCCTACTACTTCCAGCAGGCGGAGAACGGGGTCTATGCCCGCCAGGCACTGCTGGCACTGGTACTGAACGAAACCGTCTAAGGGAAAGGGGAACATCATGTCCGAGAAGAACCAACTGCAAGTCGAAGCCATCCGTCACGGCTCCGTCATCGACCACGTCCCCGCCGGCCAGGGCATCAAGATCCTCAAGCTGTTCCAGCTGATCGAGACCCAGGAGCGGATCACCGTCGGCTTCAACCTCAAATCCGGCGCCCTCGGCAAGAAGGATCTCATCAAGATCGAGAACACCCGTCTGACCGAGCAGCAGGCCAACCAGCTCGCCCTGTTCGCCCCCAAGGCCACCGTCAACATCATCGAAGACTTCGTGGTGGTGAAGAAGCACCAGCTGGCGCTGCCGGAGTTCATCGAAGGGGTCTTCCACTGCCCCAACTCCAACTGCATCTCCCACAACGAACCGGTGGAGAGCTACTTCCGGGTGCGCGAGGTGAAAGGGGCGGTGCGGATGAAGTGCAAATACTGCGAGAAGTCCTTCACCCAGGACATCGTCAGCGAACGCTACTGATTTCCTGCCGACAAAGGATATCCATGTGGGCCCCATCGGGCCCATTTTTGAACCCTGTCACATCACTTATTCCCCCTTTGGTTATAATTTGCCATCCCGTAATGGATATACCTCGCTCATCCCCTGCTTGAGTGCTCCTCATTAGTGTTTTTCGCTATGAAAAGCCGGAACGACAGACTGGGCGAGACCGCCATCGCTCATCGCCAAAGGAAGTCGCCATGGTCAACACCCTCAGCCGCCCAGCAGAACCAGAGTCCGATCTGGCCCAGCTCGACGCCTGCCGCCAGATCATCGGTCAGCACTGCTACAGCACCCAGGAGGAGATCCGCCGCGAGCTCTCCGCCCGCGGTTTTGCGGACATCAGCCAGTCCACCATCTCCCGCCTGCTGCGCCGTCTCGGGGTCGCCAAGGCCCAGAACGCCAACGGCAAGAAGGTCTACACCCTGGTGGACGAGCAGCTGGAGCCCGCCGGCAGCACCCGCTCCATCCACGACATGGTGCGCGCCGTGGTCCACAACCAGCAGATGGTGCTGGTGCATACCACCCCGGGGGCCGCTACCGTGGTGGCTCGCCTGCTGGATCGCAACGCCAATCCCGAGATCCTGGGGGCCGTGGCCGGCAACGACGTGGTACTGATCGCCCCGCGCCACATCAGCCGAACCCGCCAGGCTCACGCTGCCGTGGTGCGCACCCTGGAAAACGCCCGCTGACCCCTGCTGGATGCCAGAAGGCGACCCCGGGGTCGCCTTTTTGTTGCCCGCGCGGCAAGGAGTCAGGCCACCGGAGAGGCCGGGCGCCCCGCCTTGCCTGCCATAAAAAACGGGAGCCCCAGGCTCCCGTTGTTGTCCCTATGTCTGTCGGCATTCATGCCAGCACGGCGCCCAGGCTCAGGCAGAGCACGATCAGCACGGTCAGCATGCCGAGCAGCGGGGCCACCCACTTCAGCCAGCGCACATAGGGCACCTTGGCGATGGCCAGCCCCCCCATGACCACGGCGGAGGTCGGGGTCACCAGGTTCACCAGGCCGGAAGCGGACTGGTAGGCGGTGACCACCAGCTCGCGACCCACGTTGGCGAAGTCGGCGAGCGGCGCCATGATCGGCATGGTCAGCACCGCCAGACCGGAGGAAGAGGGCACCAGGAAGGAGAGCACCACTTCCAGCACGAACATCACGTTGATGAAGACGATGGTGGAGAGGCCGGTCACTATCCCCTCTGCACTGTGCAAAATGGTGTGGGTGATCATGCCGTTGTCCATCACCACCACGATACCGCGGGCGATACCGATGATGAGGGCCACACCGAGCAGATCGCGGGCACCGTCGATGAAGTTGGAGGTCAGCTCCTCCTCGCTCATGCGGGAGATGACGCCGACGATGATGGCGGCAGCCAGGAACACGCCGGAGATCTGCGCCATCCACCAGCCCAGCACGGCCACCCCGTAGATCATCACGGCGAAGGCGGCGACGAAGATGCCCAGCACGATCTTGCGGGTGGTGGTGAACTCCAGCATCTGGTCGCTCTTGTTGCCAAGGAAGTGGGCACGGTTCTCTTCCCACTTGTCGGCCACCAGGGACTTGCTGGGATCGCTTCTCACCATCTTGGCGTAACGCATCACATAGGCCACGCAGATCAGCCAGCCGGCCACCAGCATGGCGACCCGCAACCAGATGCCGTCGGTGAAGGAGATGCCGGCCGCGTTGGCAGCGATCACGGTGGCGAACGGGTTGATGGTGGAGCCCAGGGTACCGATACCGGCCCCCAGCAGCACGGTCGCGGCAGCGACCACGGGGTCGAAGCGGGCGGCCATCATCACCGGCACCAGCAGGGTGTAGAACGGCAGGGACTCTTCCGCCATGCCGTAGATGGTGCCCCCTGCGGCGAACAGCGCCATCAGGATGGGGATCATCCACTCTTCACGGCCACGCAGGCGATCGGTGACGCGCTCGATGCCGGCATCGATGGCACCTGTCTTGGTCACGATGCCAAGGAAGCCACCGATGATCAGGATGAAGAGGGAGACGTCGATGGCGCCAGCCTCGTAGGTGTCGTGGTTGTAGAGACCGTCGATGGGTGCCAGCAGCACGTCGACGATCCCCTGGGGATTGGCATCCACCAGTTTGTAGGTACCGGCCACCGGCACTTCCTTGCCGAGGGCCTCGTTCATGGTCATCTCGTATTTGCCGGCCGGCACTATCCAGCTCAGGGCGGCCACCAGGGCGATCAGCACAAACAGTATCGTGTAGGCTGACGGGAACTTGAATTTGGTCATGGTCCAGCTTCCTTCTGTGGGTGTGGTATCCATGCAGGCTGCGGGTCGTAGGGTTGGAGGTATTATGCCGCTGTCACATGGTTGAAAAGCCGGGGGTCACCCCCCGGCACCACTGACGACGTCAGTCGCCCAGCGTAGCCACCATCACTGCCTTGATGGTGTGCATCCGGTTTTCCGCCTCGTCGAACACGATGCTGTGCTCGGATTCGAACACGTCCTCGGTCACTTCCAGGCCCTTCATGCCATATTTGTCGGCCACTTCCTTGCCCATGGTGGTCTCGTCGTTGTGGAACGCCGGCAGGCAGTGCATGAACCTCACATCCGGGTTCTTGGTCGCGTTGATGACATCCATGTTGACCTGATACGGGGTCATCAGTTTGACCCGTTGATCCCAGGCTTCCTTCGCTTCACCCATGGAAACCCAGACGTCGGTGTAGAGGAAGTCGGCACCCAGCACACCCTCTTTCACGTCTTCGGTCAGGTGGATGCGCGCACCGGTCTCTTCGGCGATGAGGCGGCAGGTGGCAACCAGCTCCTCTTCCGGCCAGAAGGCTTTCGGCGCCACCAGGCGGATGTCCATACCCATCTTGGCGGCACCCACCATCAGGGAGTTGCCCATGTTGTTGCGGGCGTCACCCAGGTAGGCGAACTTGATCTGATCCAGACGTTTGCCCTTGCCGTGCTCCAGCATGGTCATGAAGTCCGCCAGGATCTGGGTCGGGTGGAATTCGTTGGTCAGGCCGTTCCAGACCGGCACACCGGCGTGGGCCCCCAGCTCTTCGACGATCTCCTGGCCGTAGCCGCGGTATTCGATGCCGTCATACATGCGGCCCAGCACCCGGGCGGTGTCCTTCATGGACTCCTTGTGACCGATTTGGGAACCGCTCGGGCCGAGGTAGGAGACCTGGGCGCCCTGGTCGAAGGCCGCCACTTCGAAGGCACAGCGGGTGCGGGTGGAAGTCTTCTCGAAGATCAGGGCAATGTTTTTGCCGGTCAGGTGTTTGCGCTCATAGCCACCGTATTTGGCTTTCTTCAGGTCGATGGCCAGATCGATCATGTATTGGATTTCGCGTGGGGTGAAGTCCAGCAGTTTCAGGAAGTTACGGTTACGCAGATTAAAAGCCATGATGAGTTCTCTCTATATTTGTTCAGACCAATTTGGCAGTGTCATTGACTACGCAGTTGTTCAGACCAGAGCCTTGGCTCAGGCATTGACGGTATTGGTGGCGACGATGTTGGTGCCGGCTTCCCCCTTGAGGATGGCGAGGCCATCTTCCAGGGAGCCGATGCCGACCATGCCGCCGGTCGCCTTGACGAATTCGCAGGAGGCTTCGACCTTGGGCCCCATGGAGCCGGCATCGAACTTGACGCCAGCCAGCTCGTCCGGGCTGGTGACCCGCAGCGGACGCTGGGTCGGCTTGCCCCAATCCAGATAGACGGCATCGGCGTCGGTCAGGATCAGCAGGGCGTCGGCCTTGATCTGCTTGGCCAGGTAGGCGGCAGACATGTCCTTGTCGATGACGGCCTCGATGCCGGTCAGGCTCTGGCCATCCCAGGTCACCGGGATGCCACCACCACCGGTACAGATGATGAGGTGACCCTGGGCAATCAGGGTTTCGATGGCGTCGCCTTCGACGATGCGCTGGGGCAGCGGGGACGGCACCACGCGGCGGAAGAACTTGCCGTCTGCCTTGACCACCCAGTGCTTCTCTTCTGCCAGGGTGCGTGCTTCCGCCTCTTCGTAGACGGGGCCGATGAACTTGGTCGGGTTGGCAAACGCCGGATCCTGGGGATCGACCTGCACCTGGGTCAGCAGGGCGGTGACGTTGCGGCTCGGCATCAGGTTCTTCAACTCCTGGATCAGCATGTAGCCGATCATGCCCTGGGACTCGGCACCCAGCACATCCAGGGGATAGGGGGAGACCTTGGTGTAGGCGCTGTTCTGCAGGGCCAGCAGGCCGACTTGCGGGCCGTTGCCGTGCACCAGCACCACGTTGTAATCCTCGGCGATGCGGGCGATGGTCTTGGCGGCGGTGGCGATGTTCTTGCGCTGGATGTCGGCTTCCAGAGGTTCACCGCGGCGGAGCAGGGCATTGCCCCCCAGGGCGACGACGACAGTTGGTTTTTTCATGGGTGTTACTCTCGAGTTCGGGTGTGTGTGGCGCCAGCCTCTGCCGGCGCCACGCCGTCTTGTCAGATGCCGTCACGTTCCATCGGGCAGCTCATGCAGCGGGCGCCGCCGCGGCCACGTCCCAGCTCTTCACCCGGGATGGGCAGCACAGTGATGCCGGCCTTGTCGTACTTCTCGTTGGTGTAGGTGTTGCGCTCGTAACCCACCACCACGCCGGGGCGCACGGTCAGCACGTTGTTGGCGTCGTTCCACTGCTCCCGCTCGGCCTCGAAGCTGTCGCCGCCGGTGGTGATGAGCCTGAGCTGATCCACCCCCAGCGCCTTCTCGATGGCGGTCACGAAGTAACCCTCTTCCTTGATGTTCATCCCGGTGGCACCGCCCGGGGTCAGGCTCCAGCAGTTCACATCCTTGCGGATGACTTCCGGATAGACGGAGAAGGTGTCGACATCCATGTGGGTCATGACGGTGTCGAGGTGCATGCAGCTACGGTGTTTCGGCAGCTCCATGGCGATGACCTGCTTGGCCTGACCGTGCTTGAACAGGCTGCGGGCCAGATGCTCCACCCCTTGCGGCGTGGTGCGCTCGGACATGCCGATGAGCACGGCGCCACGGCCGATGACCAGGACGTCGCCCCCTTCGATGGTGGAGTTGTCGTAGTCGCGCTCCTCGTCACCGAAGTACTTGATGAACTCCTGACCGGCAAACTGCGGGTGCCAGCGGTAGATGGCCTTCACGTGGTTGGTCTCGCGACGACGGGCGGCCTTGGCCATGGGGTTGATGGAGACGCCGCCATAGACCCAGCAGGAGGTATCGCGGGTGAAGAGGTGGTTGGGCAGCGGTTCGATGATGAAATCGGTCGGGGCATGCATGCCGACCACCATGTTGACGCCGCTGTAGGGCATCTCGGAGTAGGTGAGGCCGCCGGAGAGGATGCGGGCCAGCTCGCGGTGGGGCATGTCCGCCAGGAAGCAGCGCACGTCGTTGGCCAGGGCAGTGCCGAGGCGATAGTCGGAGACCTGGTGTTGCAGCAGCCAGGCTTTGGCTTCCGGCACGTCCAGGGTTTCCGCCAGCAGATTGGTCAGGAGGAAGACTTCGACATTCTGATCGCGCAGTACCTGAGCGAATTTGTCGTGCTCCTGACCGGCACGTTCCACGGACAGGACGTCGTCAAACAGCAGATCCTGGCAGTTGGAAGGGGTCAGACGCTTCAGACTGAGGTTGGGGCGGTGCAACATGACACGGCGCAACTGGCCAACTTCAGAACCCACATAAAATTTGCTCATGATGATATTCCGTCTAGCAGTGGTCCCTGCGAGTGATTGAATAGATTCCTTCTATTCAGGCTCGTGGCTAAGGCGGGATATTCTTTATGTATGGTACTCGGCTTGTGTTCTATCCTGCCCTTGCCTTTCGACGCAGAGATTAGGTCTGGCAACTCCACCAAACTTGGACATTGATCACATTCACCCTAGACTGCATAAATTCAGAAGTTAATTTATGATGGAGTTTACATATCTGACATTTCCCTCACCCTCCATCCGGCATAAATACGCAATAAAGCCCCAACATATTCCACAAAGAGCGCAATTTCATTCATCTACGGTATCCACAAATGGATAGCCACCAATAAAAAAATCAAATAAATCAATGCATTAAAACCAAAACACTCATTTTTTGAATAAAGTTCACCCACCTTTGAATTTATCCTCGCTTATCATCCCGTTTGCTCTCACATAAATAATCACCTGCTCCTTTATCGCTGAATAATCCATCTCTTGTCCCAGATCATGGCGGCCCGTCCGGGCCAGATGGCGAGCCTCATCGCCAAGTCGTGTGCACTATCTCTTTTATATGGATATGCATTTTGCACGCATCCTGATGGCGACTTTTTCACCGACCGGTGTGCAACCGGGATTCAAAGTTTTTTCATTAGTTGAATTTTTTCAGTCACCTTGCACCGATTTCGGGTTCGCCTTAACTCAAAAAGTGATGCTTGTCACATTCGTTCCCGTCACCAAGGAGATAACCATGAAGATCCCGTCGCTGTTTCTGCTCGTCGCCCTGGTCCTGCCCATGACACCGGCCCTGGTGCATGCCCAGGGAGCCCCCGCCATGCCGCTGGTGGTCTGTCACGTTGACCAGGCACCCCAGATGCTGGTACCCGCCTACCTATGCCAATGGTACGGTGGCAGCCAGCACCCCTGACCCTCTCGCCCAAGGGGAGGCGATCTCCTCTTGGGTCACCCCCGCTTTCCCTCCTTTATCTCCTGAATGGGATCCGGACCACGCCACCTGCATCATGCCCGTTGCCCTCCTCCACCCTCATCTGCGATCGACACTGACCGGTCTCCCCGGATTCTGAACCGCAGTTAAACGCCTTGTGAGATATTCGCCATCGACTGCGTAAGCAAAGTGCCAACAAAATTCTCGCCATAGTCGGAAGATGCGCGTAAAAAAACAGCATGAGAGATCATTAAAACCATGATTTTAAAAAAGATAACTTCATTATCCTTTCGCGGGAAACCAGTTTGAATAAAACGTTTTTCAGCATGTCATTGTCGCCCTGCGCGAAATCCTTATAGTTACTCCTGCACGGACGCAATGAAGTCGGTCAGGAAGACTGGCTGCCAGGGTTGGGCAAATGGACTCACCACAGGATGTGGTAAAGGACACCTCCCAGGACGGAGAAAGTGCGACGGGAACGGATGACTCGTCAGGCCATGATGGCTAAAGGACACCTCAAAGGATTGGGAAGGGGAAACCTAAAGGAAGAGGTATAGTCAGGGATTGCAGGGAGCAACTTCGTTCAAGGATATGAGCGATAAGACTATCGGGGGCGACGCAAGTCGCCCCCATCTTTTTTGGGTATTTTTCACGTCTGCCCGCTGATGGGTCACCCCGGCCACGATATTGCTGGCCAGGGTACCCGGGACTCGCCCAGCCGGCGCTATTCCAGCCGGAAGTGCCCCACTATCTCCCGCAGCCTGTCATAGGTGCGCTGCATGGCGTTCGAGCTGTCCACTGTGCGCTCGCCATTCCCCTTGAGCTGGGTGATCACCTCGGCGATGGCACTCATGTTGCGATTGATCTCCTCGGCAACGGCACTCTGCTCCTCCGCGGCCGTGGCGATATGGCTGATGAGATCGTTGATCTCCACCACTTCTCCTGCCATCAGATCCAGTGACGCATTCACCTTGCTGGTGTTTTCCGCCGCATCCTGGCAACTCTGCCGGGTGTTGCCCATGGCGGCCACCACGGTCTGGGTGCCCCGTTGCAGCCGGGTCAGCATGGTCTGGATCTCGGCAGTGCTCTTCTGGGTGCGTCCCGCCAGAGAGCGCACTTCGTCCGCCACCACCGCAAACCCCCGCCCCTGTTCACCAGCCCGGGCCGCCTCGATGGCGGCGTTGAGGGCCAGCAAGTTGGTCTGCTCTGCGATGCCACCGATGACCCCGAGAATCGAGCCTATCTGCTGCACATCCTGCTGCATGGCTTCGATGGAGTGTGCCGTGGCCTCCACCTCCGTCACCAGCGCAGTGACGCTGGCCATGGCCTGATCCACCACCTGACGCGACTGGTTGGCCAGTTGCTGGCTCTGGCCGGTCAGCTGGGCAGTATTGGCCGCGCTCTCCGATACCGAGACGGCAGTACGGCTCATCTCGTTGATGGCGGTGACAACCTGTTCGGTCTCCCGCACATGCTCCGCCAGCAGGCCCTGGGCCGACCCCGTCTGCCTCGCCAATGCCGATATCCCTTCATTGAGCTGGCCGCTCGCTTGTCTCACCTCCCCCATCATGCCCTGCAACTGCTCGATGAAACGGTTGATGCCCGCCGAGATCTGGCCGAGATCATCCTTGCTGGTCACCGTGAGCCGGCGGGTCAGATCCCCATTGCCCTGGGAGAGCTCCTGCACCAGGTCGCGCAGGGAGAGGATGGGTCTATAGGCCAGGTTGAGGGCCACCATGGAGAGGGCCAGTACCAGCGCCGCCACTCCGAGCAGGGCCAGGGTGATCTTGCCGTTGAGCGCCTGGGTCATGGCCCGGATATAGTCGAGATCCACATAACCGGTCAGGGTCCACTCGCTGCCGCGAATATCCAGCTTGTTGGGGCGGCTCTCGCTCTCTCCCTGGGGCTTGCTGCTGTAGAGCACCTGTCCCTGACTGTCGGTGAGGGAGAAGTAACGCCCTTCCCCGCTTACCTTGGTCAGCAGCGTCTTGAACTCGCTCATGTCGAGGTAGTAGAGGTAGGCGGAGTCGGCACCGCGCGGCACCAGGATGGAGATGACGGGTTTGCCGTCCAGCTGCTCCAGCGGGCTGACGGTGATCTGATTGTTGGCGGCGGGGATCAGCTTGCGCAGGGCGTCCACCCTGGCCTTGTCGTCGATGACCCCGTTCGCGTCGAATGCCATGTCGCCAATGAGCTTGACGATGTTGTGAAAGCCGGTCTCCTGCAGCGCCTTCTTGACGCTGGTCACCCCGAGGTTGAGGTTGGCGGCCAGCAGCACCTTCTGGTTGATGTCACCCGCCAGCTTCTCCCTGACCAGGGTGATCTGCTCGTTGATGTTCTGGGTGGCCTGGGTGCGGATGTAGCCGCTGATGAAGTGGTTGACGCTGAACCAGGCGGTACCGATGGTGACCAGAATGGCGAGCAGCAACAGCACGTTGATTTTGACTTTGAATGCCATGGTATGGGTCCCTCCAAAGAGAAAGGGCCGGGATGACCCGGCCCTCCCTGCCAATGCTTACTTCTTCTTGGCGTACTTCATGGAGTCCAGGGCTACCGCCAGGATGATGATGCCGCCCTTGATGATGAACTGCCAGTAAGGGCTGACACCGATGTAGGTCAAACCATAGTTGATCAGCGTGAAGATAAGTACGCCGGTGATCACACCCGCGACAGTTCCCACACCGCCGGCAAACGACACCCCGCCCACCACGCAGGCCGCGATGGCATCCAGCTCGTACATGAAGCCGAGGTTGTTGGTGGCACTGCCGATCCGCCCCGCTTCCAGCATGCCGCCGAAGGCGTAGAAGACACCGGCCAGGGCATAGATGACCACCAGGTTGACGGCGACGTTGACGCCGGACACCTTGGCCGCTTCCGGGTTGCCGCCGATGGCGAAGATGTTCTTGCCAAAGCGGGTCTTGTTCCACAGCACCCAGACGAAGACGCTGGCGATGGCCGCATAGAAGGTCAGGTACGAGAGCTTGAACCCGCCAATCCGGATGAAGCCCTGCGCAAAGTTGGAGAAGCGAGGATCAAACCCGGCCACCGGGGAGGCCCCCACGGAGTCGAAATAGAGGGAGTTGATGCCGTAGACGATGATCATGGTGCCCAGGGTGGTGATGAAGGGCGTCACGTTCAGGTAGGCGACAATCAGGCCGTTGACCAGACCAATCAGGGCCCCCACCACGCACACCAGCAGGATCACCGCCGGAATGGGCACCTCCCCCAGGGTGGGGAAGACCTTGTTGACGTTGGTCAGGGCCTGCAACATGGTGGCCGCGATCAGCGCCGCCAGACCGACCTGACGACCGGCGGACAGGTCTGTACCCTGGGTGATGATGATGCCCGCCACCCCGAGGGCGATGATGACCCGTACCGAGGACTGGGTCAGGATGTTGCTGAGGTTGGTGAGGCTGAGGAAGGAGGGCTCCTTGATCACGATGATCATGAGCAACACCAGCAACACCACATAGATGCCGTTCTCTTTGAGCGCCTGCATCAGATTGAAATTTTTAGCCGACTCCATAATGTCTTCCTGTCTTTATAGGTACAGAGATGCCAGGCGCAGGATCTCGCTCTGGTCAGTTTCTTTGGTGTTGACGATCCCCGCGACCCGGCCATTGCTCATGACCATGATGCGGTCCGTGATGCCGAGCAGTTCCGGCATTTCGGAGGAGATGATGACGATGCCCTTGTCCTTCTTCGCCAGCTCCAGAATGAGCTGGTAGATCTCGAACTTGGCGCCGACGTCGATACCCCGGGTCGGTTCATCCAGCATCAGGATCTCGGGCTGGGTCAGCAGCCAGCGACCGATGATCACCTTCTGCTGGTTGCCACCGGAGAGGGAGCCGATCTGGGTCTGCTGGGTCGGTGTCTTGACCCGCATGGAGTCGATGACCCACTGGGTATCGCTCTTCATCTTGTTGTCGCTGAGCAGCCCCATGGATCCC
Organism: Aeromonas sp. WP2-W18-CRE-05; assembly: GCF_014168615.1. NCBI lineage: Bacteria > Pseudomonadati > Pseudomonadota > Gammaproteobacteria > Aeromonadales > Aeromonadaceae > Aeromonas > Aeromonas sp. WP2-W18-CRE-05. Next base: position 4,608,900 of record NZ_AP021917.1, read on the forward strand.
TTGTAGTTGTCCATGTTGGCGATCAGGGAGTTGAAGGCGATGTCGAGGCGTGAATAGATCCCGGTGGAGCGGCGCTCCTCGGTCACCAGGGCGAAGCCATTCTGGATCGCCTCGTGGGCGTTGTGGTTCGCCACCTCTTTGCCGTGCAGCTTGATGGTCCCTTCGCTGCGATCGCGGATGCCGAACAGGGTCTCCACGATGTCGGTGCGCTTGGCCCCCACCAGACCGGCGATGCCGAGGATCTCCCCCTTGTGCAGGTTGAAGGTCACGTCCTTGATGGAAGGCTGGTTCTTGGCCGTCAGGTGCTCGACCTCGAGGATCACCTCTTTGGGCTGGTTGGTTTTTTCCGGGAAGCGCTGGGTGAGCTCGCGGCCGACCATCATGCCGATGATCTGATCCATGGTCATGCCCTTGAGGGGCTGGGTCGCCACCCACTGGCCATCCCGCAATATGGTGATCTCGTCACAGAGCTGGAAGATCTCTTCCATCTTGTGGGAGATGTAGACGATGCCGCACCCCTTCTCCTTGAGCTTGTTGATGATCTTGAAGAGATGGTTGACCTCTTTCTCGGTCAGGGAGGAGGTGGGTTCGTCCATGATGACGATCTTGGCGTCATAGGAGAATGCTTTGGCAATCTCGATCATCTGCATCTGGGAAACCGACAGGGTGCCGACCTTGACCCTGGGGTCGATGTCGATGTCCAGCTCCTCGAAGATATGCTTGGTGTCCTGATACATCTTGCCGTGGTCGACAAACAGTCCCTTGGTGGGATAGCGGCCGAGCCACATGTTGTCCATCACGGTGCGTTGCAGTACCAGGTTCAGCTCCTGGTGCACCATGGAAACGCCATTCTCCAGCGCCTCTTTGGACGAGGTGAAGTTGATCTCCTGTCCCTTGAAGAAGATCTTGCCCTGATCCTTCTCGTAGATGCCGAACAGGCACTTGAGCAGCGTGGACTTCCCTGCGCCATTCTCGCCCATCAACGCATGCACAGAATGAGGACGGACCCGTAAATTGACATTATCGAGTGCCTTGACGCCAGGAAAGCTCTTACTGACGTCAATCATCTCCAACAGCCATTCTGATTGTTGCCGTGTTGTCATATCAGCCATCACATCTGGTTGAAAAGAGGGCAAGGGGATCTCCCTTGCCCTGAGGGGAGGAATTACTCGAATTGGGACAGGTTGTCTTTGTCTACGCCCACGTAGGCAACGCGGACGACCTTGTTGTCGATCTTCCAGTTGGTGCCTTCACCGGCCGGCTTGCCTTCGGCCAGGTTCTTGGTCAGCTCGAAGGTGGCCTTGGCCTGGTTGGCAGCATCGTTCAGCACGGTACCGGCCATGGCACCGCTCTTGACCATGGCCAGGGCTTCCGGCAGGGCGTCAACACCGAACACCGGGATGGCGGTCTTGCCCTGGGCCTTCAGGGATTCCACGGCGCCCATCGCCATGCCGTCGTTGTTGGCGATGACCACTTCGATCTTGTTGGCGTTCGGACCGGAGATCCAGGCGTCCATCTTGTCCTTGGCCATGGCGGTATCCCACATACCGGTATCCATGTGCAGCTGCTCGGTCTTGATGCCGCCATCGTTCAAGGTCTTGACGACGTAGGTGGTGCGGGCTTCCGCATCCGGGTGACCAGGCTCACCCTTGAGCAGCACGAACTGGATGACGCCATCCTTGTTCAGATCCCACTCGGGGTGCGCTTTCCAGTGCTTGGCGATCAGCTGGCCCTGGATGATGCCGGACTCCTTGGAGTCGGTGCCCACGTAGTAGGCCTTGTCATAGCTGGCCAGGTCGGCCGCGCTCGGTTCCTTGTTGTAGAAGACCACGGGGATCTCGTCCGCACGGGCTTTCTCAATCACGACAGGGGCCGCCGCCGGGTCAACCAGGTTGATGGCCAGGGCCTTCACGCCCTTGGCCAGCAGCACGTCGATCTGGTCGTTCTGCTTGGACTGGTCGTTCTGGGAGTCGTTCATCAGCAGTTCCACACCCGGGGTGGCCGCCGCTTCTTTCTCGATGGCCTTGCGCACCACGGCCATGAAGTTGTCGTCGTACTTGTAGACGGTGACCCCGATACGGGTATCGGCCTGGGCTTGGGCTCCCGCCATCAGTCCCATCAGCAAGGTGGCAACTGTCGTGAGTTTTTTCATTGTTATGCTCCGATCTCTATCTGTTTTTTGTAGGGAATGCTGTACACCGTTTGAACTGGCGCCAGCCTAATGTAATCAGTTTGTTGTGAGGCGGTCTGTGATCCTGGCAACAAAATGAAAACGTTTACACTCTGTTACATAGCCGTAATATTGTTAAAAATTAAATAGTTACGTGAGAAACTGCCTTTGGGTCTCGCCATCTCGCGACGGCGGGTCCGGCTAGCTCAGACGGCAGTGCCAGTGATAACGCCCCGGCAACAGCCAGAACTCGGGCCGCACGCTCTGGCTCCAGGAGTCGTCGCCTCCCACCCCCATGTGGAAGCCATCGAGGCACAGGTGCGTGCCCCCCAGGGCCACCAGATCGGTCTGGTGACGGGCTTCGGCCAGTTGCTGCTGACTGTAGCGGCTGACGCTGAAGTGGAAGCGCCCCTCCACCGCCAGATCCCCCAGTTGCAGTGCGCGGGTATCGCAGCGCAGGCCGTTGTCGGTGGGGAAGACATAAGGGGTGTGCAACGCCTCGATGGGCAATTGCCAGCGACCGAGATCGGCGGCGAGCCGGCGATCCGGGTAATTCTCGTGGGGGCCAAGCCCCAGCCAGCTCACCGGGGCACCTTCGGCCGGTTCATCGGCCAGCCAGAGCCGGGCACCGATGCGCGGCAGGGAGGGCATGTCGGCGGCCACCTCCACCTCGATGGCGAGGTGCATGGCGCCCTCCCCGTCCATCCTGTGATGCCAGCGGGTCAGGATCTTCGGCTCGTCACCCACGAAGTAGCCGTGGTGCGCCGTGATGAGACCCTGCTCCGGACTCGCCTCCAGGCCGAGACAGCGGTGCTGCAGATCATTGAGTCCGGCCTCCTGCCAGCGGGCAATCCAGGCGTTGGGATCGGCATGATCCGCCTCGCTGGTGCCGATATCGTTGTCGAGCGGCGCCCGATAGAAATGATCGGCGATGGCGTCGCGCAGCCGCTCGCGGCCCTGCTTCTGCCAGCTGACGATGCGACCACTGGCCTTGTCGAGCTGCCACAGGGAATCTGCGGCGCCAAGCACCCAGTGATCGCGCTGCTCGGTCAGGCTGACCGCCGGGCAGGCCGACGGCAGCGCCAGGGGCGCAGGCAACAGGCATTGCTGGCGAGCCACCTCGTGACCCGCTCCGGCCCAGGCCGTGGCGGTGGGCTGCACGATGGCGAGATCCAGCCAGGCAAGCGCCCCCGGCGCAAAGGCCGGCAATTGCTCCAGCAGGGTCAGCGTCACGCTCTCCCGGGGGGCCAGCTCGAGCGGGTATTCACCCTGGCTCACCACCACGCCGTCTTCACACAGACGCCACTGCAGGCGTTCGTTGTCCGTCTCGCGGAACAGGTATTCGCTGCGGATCTCCACCGTCAGCGGCTGGCGACCCTGCAGGGTAAGAACAAAGGGCTGCTGGGCACGCCGGGCTTCAAACAGGGAGGGATGGGGGGTGCGATCGGGGAACAGCAGGCCGTTGCAGCAGAACTGGCGATCGTTGGGAGTGTCGCCGAAGTCGCCACCATAGGCCCAGAAATGGCGGCCATCGTCGGTCTGCTTGTCCAGCCCCTGATCGACCCAATCCCAGACAAACCCACCCTGCAGCCGCGGATGATCGCGAAATGCCTGCCAGTAATGGGCATAGCCCCCCAGGCTGTTGCCCATGGCGTGGGCGTATTCGCACAGGATCAGCGGCCGGGTCTCTTCCGGCAGGCCGATCCACTTGGCCAGCGCCCACTTGGGCACCGCCGGGAAGGGTTGATCCTGATGGGTACGGGCATACATGGGGCAGATGATGTCGGTGGCCGGGGTGTCGGCCCCGCCCCCTTCGTACTGCACCGGACGGCAGGGATCCGCCCCCTTCACCCAGCGATACATGGCGTCGTGGGCCGGGCCATAACCGGATTCGTTCCCCAGGGACCAGATGATGATGCAGGGGTGGTTGAAGTCCCGGGCCACCATGCGGGTAACACGCTCCAGGAAGGCGTTGCTCCAGGCGGGATCCCGCGCCAGCCGCCCCATGGGGGTCATGCCGTGGGTCTCCAGGTTCGCCTCGTCCACCACATAGAGGCCGAGCCGGTCGCACAGGCGATAGAGCTCGGGGTGATTGGGATAGTGGGAGCAGCGCACCGCGTTGAAGTTGTGCCGCTTCATCAGCAGCAGATCCTGCTCCATGTCGGCCGGGGTCACCACGTGACCCGTGGCGGGATGGTGTTCATGGCGATTGGCACCACGAATCAGCAGGGGTTGGCCGTTGACCCGCAGCAGGCCGCCACGGATCTCCACCGCCCGAAAGCCCACGTCATGGGCCTCGCTCTCGAGGACGCTTCCTTGCTCGTCCAGCAGGGTCAGGGTCAGGCGATAGAGGTGCGGGGTCTCGGCGCTCCACTTGTGTGGCGCCGTTACCATCAGCCACAGCTCGGCGCGATCGTCATACACCCCTTTCTCGTCGATGGCCTGGGTGCCGATCCGCTGGCGCAGGGTCGCGACCCGCTCGTCGCCATCATAGAGGTTGGCCTCCACCGACAGACCGGCTCCGTTGGCCGCCTGCAATTCAACCTTGAGGCGGGCATCCCGGTAGCAGGCGTCGAGCTCGGGCGTCACCCGGATATCCATCAGATGACGGGTCGGTTTGTGCAGCAGGCTGACGGAGCGGAAGATGCCGCTCATGCGCCACATGTCCTGATCTTCCAGATAGGAGCCGTCAGACCAGCGCAGCACCAGGACGGCGAGGCGGTTGGCCCCGGCCTGGAGGAAGGGGGTCAGATCGAATTCCGCCGGCAGCCGGCTGTCCTGGGAGTAACCGACCCAGCGGCCGTTGCAGAAGAGATGAAACGCGCTGTCCACCCCGTCGAAGATGATCCGGGTCTGCCCCTCGGCCAGCCAGTCTGCAGCAACGGTGAACTCGCGGGAGTAGCAACCGGTGGGGTTCTCGGCAGGCACCCGGGGCGGGTCGCAGGGAAAGGGGTACTTGATGTTGGTGTAGATGGGCACATCCGTGACGGGCCGCGCCCCCGGATAGGCCGCAGCCAGTTGCCAGTTGCCCGGCACCTTGATGGGGCAGGCATCCGGCAGATCCTCCACCAGCCACTGCTCCGGCACCCGCTCCGGGGCCTCGAACCAGGAGAACTGCCACTCGCCGTCCAGCAGCAGGCGGGAAGGTGACAACCCCCCCATCCTGGCTTCCCCTTCACTGCGCCAACTGGACAAGGGGGTATGGGCTGGCAACCGGTTCACGGCGGTGATCCCCTGGGTCTGCCAATCCTGACGGGCCACTATCTCCCTGAGCATGCTTCACTTCTCCCTGCATTCACGCTGAAAACCACTGCAGTGTAGGAGAGTTTTGCCCGGTGATCGGCGATCCCGCTCACACAGATGTAAACGATTACACTCGTTTTGTTAAGTAAAACGGAGTAAAAATCGGATAAATCCGGGTAAATGACCCCAAGGGGGGAAAAGCGGACCTTCGGAAGGGCAAAAGATGCCCGGGAGTGTGAAACCGGGAGGCAATGGCCGAACCAGCGGAGCAAGCCATGGCAAAGACCCGACATCGTGCCCCCTCGCCCCAACCCAGTTCCGGGCACGCAGCCCGGCCTCTCGAAGGAGCGCGCAGAGGCCACGAGAGCCCCTGCCCGGCGCAGAGAAAAGCCATGGCGGGCGTCTGGCAGGTTCCGGCAGGAAGTGAGGCTCGGCAGGCCGGGGGAGAGGGGCTCGTGACAGACGAGCGGGAAGAGCTGCCGAGTTCGGCAGGCAGGGAGCGTGAGGGGACGGTTCTCACTCCTCAGACAGTCCTTTATGGTCTGCGCTAGCCATGCTCTAAGCTACCTATCGTCTGAGCTATGGGGGCGCTTTATATGCTGCAGTACGGGTTCGCCAGGTGCAGCGCTTGCGCCGACGGGGCGCAAGCGCTGCGATCAGGACCTGACGGGAGCGACCGAATGGCGGTTGATCAGGGTGGGGGTATAGATGCGGCTCTGCACCGATTCGCTCTCCCCTGCGGCGAGTTGCAGCGCCAGCTTGGCCGCCTGGGCCGCCATCAGCTCGATGGGATAGCGCATGGTGGAGAGCTTGGGTCTCAGGTATCTGGCGTAGATGATGTCATCGAAGCCCACCACAGACACCTCTTCCGGCACCTTGAGGCCGTTGTCCGCCAACACAGAGATGGCCCCTGCCGCCATGGCGTCGTTGTAAGCCACCACCGCCGTGATGGGCAACCCCTTGGCCAGCAGGTTGAGCATGGCGCGCTCGCCCCCCTCTTCATTGGGCATGCCGCTCTCCACCAGCTCGGGATCGGCGAAGACCTCCGCCTCCGCCAGGGCATCCTGATAGCCCTGGTGGCGCAACAGCGCATCCTCGATGGCGTGATCCGAGCTCAGGAAGGCGATATGGCGGTGGCCGAGATCCAGCAGATGACGGGTGGCGGTCGCCGCACCCTGGCGGTTGTTGAGAGCGATGCAGCGCCCCCTCAGACTCGGAATGTCGCGGTTGATCAGCACCATGCCGGGGGCGCGCAGGGCGTAGTCGACCAGCTCCTCGTCGCCGAGCGCCTTGCTGTGCACCACCAGTGCCTCGCAGCGTTTACCGATGAGCAGCTCGATGGCCTCCCGCTCCTGCTGGGCGCGGTGAAAACCATTACCCATCAACAGATGCAAGCCCTGCTCCACCGCCACCGCCGCGACCCCTTTTACCAGGGCGCCGAAGAAAGGATCCGCCACGTCGCCCACCACCACTCCCATGGTGTCACAGGTCTGGCTGACCAGGGCCCGCGCGTTGGCGTTGGGGGTATAGCCCAGCTCGGCCATGGCCTTCAGCACCACCTCGCGGGAGGCGGCACTGGCCTTGGGTGAGTTGTTCATCACCCGTGAAACCGTTGCCACTGACACATTGGCCAAACGGGCGACATCCTTGATGGTGCTCATGCTGTTTTCACTTATTTCACGCTGCAACTGGCCGCATTATACCGTTCAATGTCACTGATAACAGGGGGAAAAATCAGAACTTGCCACATTGGTCGATGAAAACAAGTGTAATCGTTTACACATATTTGTTAAGCAGCTCACAGTTTGCCCGTCAGCCCCTCGGCTAGACTCCTGCTCAGGCTTTCCTGATGCGAGGAGTTGAGGGTGGAACAACGGATGAAAGTACTGGTCACCGGCGGTTGCGGCTACATCGGCAGCCACACCTGTCTGGCCTTGCAGGCCGCAGGCATGGAGCCCGTGGTGGTGGACAACCTCTGCAACAGCAAGGCGGGCGTCCTGACCCGTGTCGCCGCCATCAGCGGGCGCGAGCCCCGCTTCTACGAAGGGGACATCCGTGACCCGGCCCTGCTGGATCGCATCTTCAGGGAGCAGCACATCGACGCCGTGATCCACTTCGCCGCCCTCAAGGCGGTCGGCGAGTCGACCCGCATCCCGCTGGACTACTACGAGCACAACCTGAGCGGCACCCTGGTATTGCTGCAGGCGATGAAACGGGCCGGGGTACGCAATCTGGTGTTCAGCTCGTCGGCCACCGTCTACGGCGATCCCGCCAGCACCCCGATCCGGGAGGATTTCCCCCGCAGCGCCACCAACCCATACGGCCGATCCAAGCTGATCATCGAGGAGATCCTCGAGGATCTGCAGCGGGCCGAGCCCCACTGGAGCATGACCCTGCTGCGCTATTTCAATCCCGTCGGCGCCCACGAGTCCGGCACCCTGGGGGAGGATCCCCAGGGCATCCCCAACAATCTGATGCCGTTTTTGACCCAGGTCGCCATCGGCCGACGCGACTGCCTCTCGGTCTTTGGTAACGATTACCCAACCGTCGACGGCACCGGGGTACGCGACTACATCCACGTGATGGATCTCGCCGAAGGGCACGTCAAGGCTCTGGAACACTGCGCCGGACGGGGCGGTGTCCACGCCTACAACCTGGGCACGGGCCAGGGCCAGAGCGTGTTGCAGATGGTCGCGGCGTTCGAGGCTGCCTGCGGTCGGCCCCTTCCCTACCGGATCGAGCCACGGCGCCCCGGCGACATCGCCGAGTGCTGGGCCGATCCCGCCAAGGCCGCTCGGGAACTGGACTGGCACGCCAGCCGGGATCTCGCCGCCATGTGCGCCGACAGCTGGCGCTGGCAGTCAGCCAACCCCAATGGTTACGAGGCGTAGGCCCTGGCCTGCGCCTTCGGATGTATTCAACTCACACACTGGAGTGATGATGTTCAACCCCGTTGATCACCCCCACCGCCGCTTCAACCCGCTCACCGGCCAGTACGTGCTGGTCTCCCCTCACAGGGCCAAGCGCCCCTGGCAAGGCCAGGTCGAGAAGGTGAGCCTGGCGCCGAGCCAGGCCCATGTTCCCGACTGCTTCCTCTGTGCGGGCAACACCCGGGTGACCGGCGATATCAACCCCGACTATCAGGGCACCTTCGTCTTTACCAACGACTTCGCCGCCCTGATGCAGGACACCCCGGCCGCCGACGCGGCGCCGGATCCCCTGCTGAAGCTGGAAGCCGCCCGGGGCACCAGCCGGGTCATCTGCTTCTCGCCGGATCACGGCAAGACCCTGCCCGAGCTGCCCCTGCCCGCCATCGAAGGGGTGATCACCACCTGGATGGACCAGGTGGCCGAGCTCTCTGACCAGTGGGAATGGGTGCAAGTCTTTGAAAACAAGGGCGCCGTCATGGGCTGCTCCAACCCGCACCCTCACGGCCAGCTCTGGGGCAGCGACTTCCTGCCCAACGAGATTGCCCGGGAAGAGGCGCACCAGCGCGCCTGGCTGGCCGAACACGGCCGCCCCCTGCTGCTGGACTATGTGGAGCGGGAGCTGGCGGATCGCTCCCGCATCGTGGTGGAGACCGCCCACTGGCTGGCGGTAGTGCCCTTCTGGGCGGCCTGGCCGTTCGAGACCCTGCTGCTGCCCAAGGCCCATGCCCCCTCCATGCTGGATCTCACCCGGGAACAGCAACAGGACCTGGCCATCGCGCTCAAGGAGCTCACCAGCCGCTACGACAACCTGTTCCAGTGCAGCTTCCCCTACTCCATGGGCTGGCACTTCGCCCCGCCCCGTTCCGACTGCCCCGAGGCGTGGCAACTGCACGCCCACTTCTATCCGCCCCTGCTGCGCTCCGCCACGGTGCGCAAATTCATGGTGGGCTTCGAGATGCTGGCCGAAACCCAGCGCGATCTCACCCCGGAACAGGCGGCGGAACGGCTGCGCGCCCTCAGTCCCATCCACTACAACGACCAGAACCAGTCCAACGAGGAGGCCCTATGACCCCGAGCCAGCGCGTCAGCGCCGTGTTTGCCGAGCAGTTTGAGCAACAACCCGACCTGCTGGTACGGGCTCCAGGCCGCGTCAACCTCATCGGCGAGCACACCGACTACAACGACGGCTTCGTGCTGCCCTGCGCCATCGACTACGAGACCTGCGTCGCCATCGGCCTGCGCGGCGACAACCTGGTCGAAGTGATCGCCGCCGACTACGACAACCAGCGCGACCGGTTCAGTCTCGATCAACCCATCGAGCACCACCCCAGCCAGCGCTGGAGCGACTATATCCGCGGCGTGGTGAAACACCTGCAGGCACGGGGCCACGCCCTGCGTGGCCTCAATCTGGTGGTCTCCGGCAACGTGCCCCAGGGTACGGGTCTCTCCTCCTCTGCTTCCCTGGAGGTGGCCATCGGCCAGGCCTTCAAGGAGGCCCAGGGGCTGGCCATCAGCCAGGCGGAAATCGCCCTCAACGGCCAGCAGGCGGAGAACCAGTTCGTCGGCTGCAACTGCGGCATCATGGATCAGATGATCTCCGCGAGCGGCAAGCAGGATCACGCCCTGCTGCTCGATTGCCGCTCCCTGGAGACCCGGCTCATCCCCATGCCCACCGATCTGGCGGTGCTCATCGTCAACTCCAACGTGCGCCGCGGCCTGGTGGACAGCGAATACAACACCCGTCGTCAGCAGTGCGAAACCGCCGCCCGTCACTACGGGGTCAAGGCCCTGCGCGACCTGGATCTGGCGACTCTGGAAGCGGGCAAGGCCGGTCTGGACGAGGCCTGCTATCGCCGTGCCCGCCACGTGGTCGGCGAGAATGCCCGCACTCTGGCGGCGGCCGATGCGCTGGCACAGGGCGATCTGGTGCGCCTCGGCGAGCTGATGGGCCAGTCCCACGCCGCCATGCGGGATGACTTCGAGATCACCGTGCCCCCCATCGACGGCCTGGTGGAGATCATCAAGGCCCGGCTCGGCAGCGAAGGCGGTGTGCGCATGACCGGCGGCGGTTTTGGTGGCTGCGTGGTCGCCCTGCTGCGCCCCGAGAAGGTGGCCGAGGTGATCGCCGTGGTGGAGGCGGAATACCCGGCACGCTTCGGCCTCAAGGCGGACTGCTACGTCTGCCGTGCCAGCGCAGGGGCAGGCAGACTGTAACGCACGCCTGACAACGGGTGACGCCCCCTGCCCGGCACTTGCGACGCCGACAGGGGGCGACGGGATCACGACGGGGAACCGCAAACCATGATGAGATTCGAGCTGGAAAACGAGGAGGGACTGCGGCTGCGCGGTCTCGCATACGGGGCCACCCTCACCTCCCTCACCCTGCCGGTGGCGGGAGAGCGGCGGGAGGTGCTGCTGGGCTGCGCCGACGAGGCCTACCTCACCCAGCAGGTATGGCTGGGGGCCGTGGCGGGGCGCTTTGCCAACCGCATCGGCGGCGCCCGCCTTGAGCGGGAAGGCCAGTGCTGGACGCTGGACGCCAACCAGGGGGCCAACTGCCTGCACGGCGGGCGCGACGGGTTCCATCGCCGCACCTGGCAGATCAAGGAGCAGGAGGCGGACAGGGTCAAGCTGGCGCTCCTCTCCCGGGCGGGGGATCAGGGCTTTCCCGGCAATCTGAGGGTGAGCCTGGAGTATCGGCTGGAGCAGTGCGATCTGGTGGTCGACTTCTGCGCCAGCACGGACGCCCCCAGTCCGGTCAGCCTCACCAGCCACGCCTACTTCAACCTGGATGGCGGTGGCGACATCCGCCAGCACACCATCAGCCTCGACGCCGACCGCTACCTGCCCACGGATGACCAGAGCCTGCCGCTGGCCATCGCCCCGGTGGAAGGCCCCTTCGATCTGCGCGCCCCCCGCCCCATCGGCCAGGCGTGGCTGGACCACCCCCAGCAGCAGTTGGCCAAGGGGTACGATCACGCATTTCTGCTCAACAACAGCGTTTTTGTGCCTGCTGATGAGCCGTTTGGTGGGTCCAGCCAGCCATGGGCCGCCCGGGTGATCTCGGGGGATGGCAAGCTGACCATGGCGGTCTACACCAATCAGCCCTCCCTGCAGTTCTACAGCGGCAACTGGCTGACCGGCACACCGGATCGTCAGGGCCGACCCTACCGGGATTACGACGGCTTCTGCCTGGAGGCCCAGCAATTGCCCGACAGCCCGAACCGGCCCGCCCTCGGCGATCCCTGGTTGCTGCCGGGGCAGCGTTATCGCCACCAGACCCGTTATCGCTTTATTCCTGCCCCCTGACAGCCCCGCTCGGGCAGACGAAGGGGCCCGGGCGCGCCGCCACGTCATGGCGGCCCCGATGGCACCGCCGAATCAGCCGGAGTGAGGCCCGCCGCAGGGCCCGTCGCTCCTCATTGCACACCAGCCAAGGAACCGCACCGTGATGGATGACAACTACCTCGCCGCCCCCGACCGCTACCAGCGCCAGCCCTACCGACCGGCGGGCCGCCACGGCCTGCGCCTGCCCGGCATCGGTCTGGGCCTTTGGCACAACTTCGGCGCCGGGAGCGATCCCGCCACCGCGAAGGCCATGGTGCATCAGGCGTTCGATCTGGGGATCACCCACTTCGATCTCGCCAACAACTACGGGCCGCCGCCGGGATCTGCCGAACTGACCTTCGGCACGCTGCTCAAGAGGAGCCTGGCTCCCTATCGGGACGAGCTCATCATCGCCAGCAAGGCGGGCTACGTGATGTGGGACGGCCCCTACGGCGATGGCGGCAGCGCCAAGTACCTCTTCGCCAGCCTGCACCAGAGCCTGCGCCGTCTGGGCCTCGACTACGTGGACATCTTCTATCACCACAGGCCGGATCCCCGCACCCCGCTCGAGGAGACCTGCCAGGCCCTGGCCCTGATGGTGCGCCAGGGTAAGGCGCTCTACATCGGCCTCTCCAACTACCCGGCCCCGCTCGCGGCCAAGGCTGCCGCCCGGCTGGCGGAGCTCGGCACCCCCTGCCTGGTCAACCAGCTCAAATACTCCCTGTTCCAACGCGATATTGAGCCCGACACCCTGCCAGCCTGCCGGGAGCACGGCATGGGGGTGGTCGCCTTCTCGCCCCTGGCGGGGGGGCTGCTGAGCGATCGCTACCTGGCGGGCATTCCCGCGGATTCCCGCGCCGCCAGTGCCAGCCCCTTCCTCACGGCGGACCAAATCACCGAGGAGAAGCTCGCCACCGTCCGCGCCCTGCATGCACTGGCCCTGCAACGGGGTCAGTCCCTGTCGCAACTCGCACTGCAATGGGTGCTGCGCGACCCCGTGGTGAGCTGCGCCCTGATCGGCGCCAGCCATCCCCAACAGATAACGAGCGCCGTCGACGCCCTGGGGCAGCCCCCTCTGGACGATGATCTTCAACAGAAAATCCTGTCCATACTGGCCTGACCGCACAAAAAGGTCATAAAGACGAGGGCATCTGGCGTGACTGCCCTGTCAGAACGTGACGGGGCAGTCATGGTTTCTGACAACATGCTTCAAGCCGCGCCCTGCATGGTCCGCCAGCGCCCTTTCCCGGCCGGAACAGGGCGCTGAAATCCCCAATATTCACTGGTTGCCCGCGCGATTTTCCGCCATCATTGGCCGCCCCGACCCGTTCGGGGTTGATTTTATCCAGACCCCATAACCAAGAGATCTGCACCATGACCGAATCCTACGCCCTGTTCGTCGCCTTTGTGCTGGGCATAGTGGAAGGCCTGACCGAGTTCCTCCCCGTCTCATCCACCGGCCACATGATCATCGTCGGCCACCTCCTCGGGTTTGAAGGACCCAAGGCCGCCACCTTCGAGGTGGTGATCCAGCTCGGCTCCATCCTGGCAGTGGTCGTCATGTTCTGGCGCCGCCTGTTCGGACTCATCGGCATTCACTTCGGTCAGAAACCGACCCCGGGCCACGCGACCCTCTCCCTGGTGCACGTCATCCTCGGCATGCTGCCCGCCGTGGTCGTCGGGCTGGCTATCCACAGCTGGATCAAGGCCAATCTGTTCGGGCCGGAAACCGTGATGTATGCCCTGGTGGCCGGTGGCATCCTGCTCATCATCGCCGAAAAGTTCCGCCCCGCCGTGACCGCGGAGACCCTGGACGACATCAGCTACAAGCAGGCCTTCGGCATCGGCCTGTTCCAGTGCCTGGCACTCTGGCCCGGTTTCTCCCGCTCCGGCGCCACCATCAGCGGCGGCATGCTGATGGGCATCAGCCGCCACGCGGCAGCGGAATTCTCCTTCATCATGGCGGTACCCATGATGATCGCGGCCAGCGGCCTGGATCTCTACAAGAGCCGCGATTTCCTCTCCATGGCGGACTTCCCCATGTTTGCGGTGGGCTTCGTCACCGCCTTCGTGGTGGCCATGGTCGCCATCAAGACCTTCCTGGCGCTGATCCGTCGTCTCGACTTCATCCCGTTCGCCATCTACCGCTTCCTGCTGGCCTTCGTCGTCTACCTGGTCTTCGTGGCCTGATGGGCTTCGCCGCCAAGCAACACAAAAGGGACCCGAGGGTCCCTTTTTTGTTGCCGTGATACCGCCTCAGTCGCGCGGCAGCCCGCGATCACCGAGCCGCCGTGAGCCCAACTCAATAGAGGTGCTGACTGATGCCGTTGAGCAGCCGTGACAGCCCCTTGGTGAACTGCACGGGGGCATCCTGCACCGTGTAGCAGAGGCAGCCGTCCGGGGTACGGGGGCTGTGGGCGTGGCTGGCGTCACGCCAGATGAAATCCCCCGCCTGATAGCGGGTGTCGCCATCCTCGATGGTGCCCGCCAGCAGCAGGGTCAGCTCATATCCCTTGTGGGTGTGCTCCGGGATCCGCCCCCCCGCCTCGATGTGGAGCAGGTTGGCCCGCGCCCCCATCTCGTCCAGGGGCAGGCTGACCTGACGGATGGCCCCGAGATGACGCCACCTGGGGGCATGATGCCGAGCCAATGCCCGCGGCAGCCGGTAACTGTGACCCGCCACCCTGAGCTCTGGCCTCGGGCTCTCGGGAAGGGCGAGCGCCGCCTCCGTCACCACCGGCTGTTGCAGTATGCCCGCCAGCATGGCATCGAATCCGGCGGGCAGCGCCTCGTCCGGCGCGTCAGGGGCGAGATGCTGGCACGCCAGCGCCTCTTCAAATTCCTTCACCCGGGCGGCGCACTCGGGGCAGAACTCGCAATGGGCGGAGACACCGACGGCCAGCGGCAGGGGCAGCTCGTCGGCGGCGAAGGCGCGCAGCATGGGTTCAGTCGGATGGGTCTTAATCATGGCCTTGCTCCACTTGTTCCTTCAGTTTCTGTAGTGCCAGCCGCAGCCGGGACTTGATGGTGCCAAGGGGCACGCCGAGCCGGTCGGCCAGCTCCTGCTGGGAGAGCTCCTGCAGGTAGATGCCGCGCACCACCTGCTGCTGCGGCTCCGGCAGCGTGGCGACATAGTGGGCCATCTGGCGGGTCAGCACCGCGTCTTCACCGCCGCTCAGGTGCTCCTCTTCGGCCCGGAACTCCAGCAACGGCCAGATCTCCTCGGCGCAGAGCTCCTCCTTGCTGGCGCGGCGGCGGCGCAGCATGTCAAAGCTCTGGTTGCGCATCACTGTGTAGATCCAGGTGGTGGCGGCGCCCTTGTCGGGGTGATAGAGCCGTGCCTTCTGCCAGACCAGCAGCATGGTCTCCTGCACCAGTTCCATGGCGTTGGCTTCGCTGCCGAGGTGGCGCAGCCCGTAGCTGCGGATGCGCGGCGCGAAGTGGTGGAACAGGGTGGCGAAGGCAGCCTTGTCGGCCCGCTCGGCCACCCGGACCAGCAAAGATGTGAGGTCGCCGTCTGGGTTGTCCATGGGGGGCGATGTCCTGCGTGGAGCCGATTGTGGTTGGCCAGTATATGCCATTGCGCCATCCCTCGCGTGTGGTGTTCACCCCCAATACGGTGAGCGAGGAAAATGGATCACCGGGAAAGGGAATTCAATGGCTCGCGACCAGCAGACCGCTCAGCAGGGAGAGGGTGGGCTGGTTGTCCTTGGCCGCCACCAGCCACTGTTTTTGTTCCACCGGGATGGGCAGCACCTCCAGCCAGCGCTGGGCGACCCAGCTCGCATCCTCCCAGTCCGGCTCCGGATAGAGGGCCGCGTACTCCGGATAGTCGTTGAACACGTCCTGCAACGCCTTGGCCAGGGAGTGCTGATCCGCCTGGAGCCTGCCGCTCTGCCAGGGGGGCAGGGGCTCCACCTCGCCGACCCGCAGACCGTCCTCTTCCTGCCAGAGATCCGTGATGCGCACCCGCTCCACCCCGAGTACCGTGATGCCGAGCAAACCATCGGGCAGCAGATCGAAATCGATGATGCGCACCCGGGTGGCGATGGGGTACATGTTGCGCAGCGCGTCGGGCTGGCGGGGGTCCAGCATGCAGAGCGCGAACTCCCGCTCCCGGGACTCGGCGATCATGCGCTGGTATCTGGGCTCGAAGATGCGCATCGGCATGATGCCGCCCGGCAGCAGGTGAGCGGAGAGTGGAAACAGTACCAGTGTCATGGGAATCATCCTCCAACGGCGTCCTCAAAGGATACGACCGCCACGGGAAGCGGGATCATTCAGATCGAATCGGTATAAATAACCCTGTCATAATCAGGGGAAAATAGCCTGGACAAGCCGTTTCGTTATGCAGTAGAAATGGATAACCACCACTTACCCAAATCAATATCCTGCAATGTGGTGGAAAATGCAGTGAAATATCCGCCACACCTACGGGTGCGGGCCGTTCCTATAGTTTTCTCGGCCCGATGCGGGTAAAATTCACGCCCTTATCCAGTCAGTCACTTTTCGACGCGCAACCTCGGTGGTCAGTTATGAAAGAGCATATTCATCATCTACTTGAACAAACGGTAGCCAATCTCAAGTCCGCAGGCGTCTTGCCGGCCGACCTGGAAGCCCGGGTGCAAGTAGACCGATGCAAGGAGAAGGCTCACGGCGACCTGGCCACCAACCTGGCCATGCTGCTGGCCAAACCGGCCCGCAAGAACCCCCGCGAGCTGGCCGCTGCCATCATCGAGCACCTGCCTGCCTCCGATCTGATCGCCAAGGTCGAGATCGCCGGCCCCGGCTTCATCAACTTCTTCTTCGACCCGAGCTGGCTGGCCGGTCAGGTGGAAGCCATGGTGACCTCCGACAACGCCAACGTGAAGCTGCCGGCGCCGCAGACCGTGGTGGTGGACTACTCCGCCCCCAACGTGGCCAAGGAGATGGCGGTGCACCACATCCGCTCCACCGTGCTCGGTGACGTGGCCGCCCGCGCCCTCGAATTCCTGGGCCACAAGGTGGTGCGTGCCAACCACATCGGCGACTGGGGCACCCAGTTCGGCATGCTGATCGCCTATCTGGAGAAGATGGCCAACGAGCACGCCTCCGACATGGAGCTCAAGGACCTGGAAGCCTTCTACACCCAGGCCAAGCGTCACTACGACGAAGACGAAGCCTTCGCCGAGCGCGCCCGCAACTACGTGGTGAAACTGCAAGGTGGCGATGAGTACTGCCGCACCATGTGGAAGAAGCTGGTCGACATGACCATGGAGCAGAACCAGCGCAACTACGACCGCCTGAACATATCCCTGTCCAACAAGGACATCATGGGCGAGTCCATGTACAACGACATGCTGCCGCAGATCGTTGCCGACCTGAAAGCCAAGGGGCTGGCGGTCGAGAGCGAAGGGGCCACCGTGGTCTTCCTGGACGAGTTCAAGAACAAGGATGGCGAGCCCATGGGCGTCATCATCCAGAAGAGCGACGGCGGTTTCCTCTACACCACCACCGACATCGCCTGCGCCAAATACCGTTACGAGAACCTGGGCGCCGACCGGGTCATGTACTTCATCGACTCCCGTCAGCACCAGCACCTGATGCAGGCCTGGACCATCACCCGCAAGGCGGGCTATGTGCCGGAGTCCGTGCCCCTCGAGCACCACGCCTTCGGCATGATGCTGGGCAAGGACGGCCGTCCCTACAAGACCCGCTCCGGCGGCACCGTCAAGCTGGTTGACCTGCTGAACGAAGCGGAAGAGCGCGCCAGCGCCCTGCTGGAGAGCCGCAACAGCGACCTCTCTGCCGAAGAGAAGGCCCAGGTGGTGCACGCCATCGCCATGGGCGCGGTCAAGTATGCGGATCTCTCCAAGAACCGCACCACCGACTACATCTTCGACTGGGATCTGATGCTCTCCTTTGAAGGCAACACGGCGCCGTACCTGCAATACGCCTACACCCGTATCCAGTCCATCTTCCGCAAGGCTGGCGTCGATGCCGATACCCTGAGCGGCAAGGTGGTCCTGAGCGAAGACGCCGAAGAGACCCTGGCCCAGAAGCTGATCCAGTTCTCCGACGCGGTCAACGGCGTGGCGGACAAGGGGATGCCGCACCTGCTCTGTACCTATCTGTATGAGCTGTCCGGCAACTTTATGACCTTCTACGAAGCCTGCCCGATCAACAAGGACGGCGTGGACGAGGCGACCCGCCAGAGCCGTCTGCTGCTGTGCGCCGCCACCGCCAAGGTGCTCAAGCTGGGCCTGGGCGTGCTGGGCATCCACACCCTGGAGCGCATGTAATAGATGGCGACCCGGGATTACGTCGGCAACAGCCCGAGACGACGGGCGGGTGGCCGTAACATCAAGAAAGCGGCCCCTCGCCGCTTTCCTGTTATCCCGGCACTGCTGGCCGGGGCCCTGGTCGTCGGTTTTGGCGCCTTCCTCTACCTCATCAACGGCAAGGGCGCCGATGCCCCCACCATCGAAGAGCAGGTGAAGGCCAACAAACCCAAGGCACAGGGCAATACCCTGCCCCAGGAGAAGTGGAGCTACATCGAGCGGCTGGAGAACAAGCAGGTTGACATCATAGAGCCGCCGCCCCAGCCGGGCGTGCTGCCGCCCCCGCCTGCCGAGACCATGACCCTGCAACCGGAGAAGCTGCCCAAGCCGGTCGCGACCGACATTCCCCAGCCGGGAACCCCCATCGGTCAGGTGAAGCCCTATCAGCCGCAACCGGTGCAACCGGCCAAGCCGGCCACCGGTGCCCCGGTCGCCAGCGCCCGGGAGCAGGTGATCGACCAGAAGGCCGAGCGTGAGCGGATGGAGCGGGAGATCCGCGCCGAACTGGAGCGGGAGCGTGCCGAGGCCGCCAGGGCCAAGGCAGCGACCCAGACTGCACAGACCGCAGCCGCCGACGGCGGCCGCTACATGATGCAGTGTGCCGCCCTGCGCTCCCAGGATTCCGCAGAATCCCTCAAGGCGCGCATCGCCTTCACCGCCGGGCTCTCCTCCAGCCTGCAGGTGGTGAACGGGGCCGGTGGCGCCGTCTACAAGGTGATGGTGGGCCCCTTCAACGGCAAGGCGGCGGCCGACGCGGCCAACCGCAAGCTGCAGGGCTCGGGCATCAGCGGCTGCATCCCCAAGAAGGGGTGATCGCTGCGTCCATGCACAGGGCCGGGTGGCAACACCCGGCCCTGTTTCTTTTGGCGCCATCCCGCGCCCACCCGATCCCTCCCCCGCGATCCGTGCTCGGCACAGGCTTGAAAAGCCGTTTTGCCATCCCCATCTTTTCCTCCATGCACAGTCAGGCCGTCATTCGGCTCAAGCGAGGTAAGTAAAGTGACTACCATAGTTTCAGTTCGCCGCAACGGTCAGGTCGTCATCGGTGGCGATGGCCAGGTTTCTCTTGGCAACACCGTCATGAAGGGCAACGCCCGCAAGGTTCATCGCCTCTACAACGGCAAGGTACTGGCTGGTTTCGCCGGCGGCACCGCCGACGCCTTCACCCTGCTCGAGCGCTTCGAAGCCAAACTGCAGGCCCATCAGGGCAATCTGGAGCGCGCCGCCGTGGCGCTGGCCAAGGACTGGCGCACCGATCGCGCACTGCGCCGCCTCGAGGCCCTGCTGGCCGTCGCCGACGAGCACAAATCCTTCATCATCACCGGCAACGGTGACGTGGTGCAGCCGGAGCACGATCTCATCGCCATCGGCAGCGGCGGCAACTTCGCCCAGTCCGCCGCCATCGCCCTGCTGGAGAACACCGAGCTCGACGCCAAGAGCATTGTCGAGAAGTCCCTCAAGATTGCGGGCGACATCTGCGTCTTCACCAACGGCAACCACACCATCGAAGTGCTGGATTATTCAGCCAAATAAGCCGGCGAAATAGGGCTGCCAAATAAGGCCGCCAGCCAAACCCCATTTTCCAAGGGGTGGGCCCTGCCCGCCCCGGATACAGGAACGCCATCATGTCCGAGATGACCCCGAGAGAAATCGTCCACGAGCTGGACAGACACATCATTGGTCAGGCCGACGCCAAGCGCGCGGTCGCCGTCGCCCTGCGCAACCGCTGGCGCCGGATGCAGCTCTCCGAGGAGATGCGCCACGAGGTGACCCCGAAGAACATCCTGATGATCGGCCCGACCGGCGTCGGCAAGACCGAGATCGCCCGTCGCCTGGCCAAGCTGGCCAACGCCCCCTTCATCAAGGTGGAAGCGACCAAGTTCACCGAAGTGGGCTATGTGGGCAAGGAAGTGGACAGCATCATCCGCGATCTGACCGATGTCGCCATCAAGCTGGTGCGCGAGACCGAGATGGAGAAGATGAAATACCGCGCCGAGGAAGCCGCCGAAGAGCGCATCCTCGACGCCCTGCTGCCCAACCCGCGCAACAGCTGGGGTGAGGAAGAGAAAGCCGACAACTCCAACACCCGCCAGATTTTCCGCAAGAAACTGCGGGAAGGTCAGCTGGATGACAAAGAGATCGAGCTGGATCTGGCCGCCTCCCCCATGGGTGTCGAAATCATGACCCCGCCGGGCATGGAAGAGATGGCCAACCAGTTGCAGGGACTGTTCCAGAACCTGGGCCAGAACCAGAAGAAGAAGCGCAAGATCAAGGTCAAGGAGGCCATGAAGGCGCTGATCGAAGAGGAAGCGGCCCGCCTGGTCAACCCGGAAGAGCTGAAGCAGAAGGCCATCGCCTCCGTCGAGAACAATGGCATCGTCTTCCTCGACGAGATCGACAAGATCTGCAAGCGCGGCGAGAGCTCGGGCCCGGACGTTTCCCGTGAAGGGGTTCAGCGCGACCTGCTGCCGCTGGTCGAGGGCTGCACCGTCAACACCAAGCACGGCATGGTCAAGACCGATCACATCCTGTTTGTCGCCTCCGGTGCCTTCCAGATCGCCAAGCCGTCCGACCTCATCCCCGAGCTGCAGGGCCGTCTGCCGATCCGGGTCGAGCTGACCGCCCTGACCACCGAAGACTTCGAGCGCATCCTGACCGAGCCGAACGCCTCCCTGACCGATCAGTACAAGGCGCTGATGGCCACCGAAGGGGTCAGCATCGAGTTCACCCAGGATGGCATCCGCCGTCTGGCCGAAGCGGCCTGGCAGGTCAACGAGCGCACCGAGAACATCGGCGCCCGTCGTCTGCACACCGTGATGGAGCGGCTGATGGAAGACATCTCCTATGACGCCTCCGAGAAGTCAGGCGAGACCTTCGTCATCAACACCGACTACGTCAACGCCCACCTCGGCAAGCTGATTGAAGACGAGGATCTGAGCCGCTTCATTCTGTAACCGGTTGATCGATAACGAGGAGCTGAGCGGTTTACTATCCTGCTCAATCCCATAGCAAGACGCCTCCCCTCTGGAGGCGTCTTCGTTTTCAGCGTTCTCCCGACTCGCAGCCGTCCCGGGCCACATCACCCTGCACGGCACGCTCCTCCCTTCCCGCCAACCAGAGCGCACTCATCAGCAACAAGGCCGTCAGGGCGAAGGTGACCCGGGTGGCAAACGCCAGCTCGTCCGCCGTCGCGAGGGCGAGATCGGGCCGCCCCGCCAGGGCGGCGAACAGGCCCCCCAGCCCCGCCGCCCCCGTCAGCTGGCCCAGGTTGCGCGACAGGGTCAGCAGCCCGGCCACGGCGCCACGGCTCGCCCCCTCCGCCTCCCCCACCACGGCGCTGTTGTTGGCGGTCTGGAACAGGGCATAACCGGCGGTGAGCAGCAGGATGGGCAGCAGGTAGCCGAGGGGCCCGAGCGCCCTGTCCAGCAAGGCCAGCAAGACGGCGGCCACCACCATGAGTCCCAGGCCGAGGCGCACCACAGGGTTCGCCCCCACCCTGTCCACCAGCCAGCCGGCGGGCATGCCGGACAGCGCCGCCAGCAGGGGGCCCATGGAGATCATCAGCCCCACCGTCCCCATGTCGAGGGCAAAGGCGCCGTGCAGGTAGAAAGGACCGATCAGCAGAGTCGCCACCATGACGCTGGCCACCAGCGCACTGGCGATGATCCCGCCTCTTCGCCTGGACGCCCCCAGCAACGCCAGGGGCAGCAGGGGGCGACGGGCGCCCGAGTCGGCACGCACGAAGAGCGCCATGGCGACGAGCGCCCCTATCCCCGGCCAGACCCCGAGCGGGCTGCCCCGGGTCAGTGCCAGCCCGTAGCAGAGCAGCGCCGTCACCAGCAGCAACAGACTGGTGAGCGGGAGGCCTCCCTCGGCAGAGCCCGCCTCATCCCGGGGCAGATCCCGCCAGGCACACCCCAGCGCAAGCAACGTCAGGGGGAGCAGCAGCAGGAAGGGAGCCTGCCAGCCAAATCCGCCGATCAACAGGCCGCCAAAGGAGGGGCCGAGCGCCGTGCCGCAGGCCGACAGGGTGCCGAGCAATCCCATGCTCCAGCCCCGTCGGGCTGGCGGCACCAGCTCTCCTGCCATGGCCAGCGAGAGCACCAGCATGCAGGCCGCACCCGCCCCTTGCAGGGTGCGAGCGGCAATGAGCCAGCCAATGGAAGGGGCCAGGGCGCACAGCAGGGAAGCCAGCGCAAAGACCCCGGTCCCCCAGAGCAGCACGCGACGCCGCCCCAGACGATCGCCGAGCCGGCCCGCCACCACCGTCAGACTGGTGATCCCAAGCAGGTAGGCCACCAGCACCCATTGCAGGCTGGCGAAGGGCACGCCGAAGTCCTGCCCCAGGGCAGGCAGCACCAGGTTGGCCATGCTGCCCGCCAGCATGGGCAGCAGGGTGGCGAGCCCGAGCCCCGCGAGACCAAGACGGCGCGTCACGGGAGGGGAAACAAGAAGTGGTGTGGACATGGCAGTCTCTCCGGCAAGTGATGATGCACTCAGGCTAGCGGGGGAGATGACAAGGCGGAAGACGCACGGATTGCAGCTTATAGTTGCATCAGACGCCATATGAAGAGACGGCAACTCGCGTATCATGAAGGGGTCGGCCCGTCAGGCGCCGCCTGCGAGGAGACGACCATGACCCCGGATTTCAACCTGCTGATCACCCTGGATGCCCTGCTGGAAGAGGGCAGTGTGGCGGGCGCCGCCAGACGGCTAGGCCTGAGTGCTTCCGCCATGAGCCGGGCCCTGGCAAGGCTGCGGGAGACCACGGGGGATCCGCTGCTGGTGCGGGCGGGACGCGGCCTGATCCCCACCCCCCGGGCGCAGATCCTGCGGGATGAGGTCGCCCGCCTTGTTCAGGAGACCCGGGCCGTGCTGCGCCCCCAGCAGGAAGTAGATCCGGCGAGCCTGGAGCGCACCTTCCGCCTGCGATCCAGCGACGGCTTCGTGGAGGCGGTGGGCCCCGCCCTGCTGGCGCGCCTCGCCGTCGAGGCCCCCGGGGTGCGCCTGCACTTTCTGGCCAAACCCGACAAGGAGAGCGGCCCCCTGCGCCGTGGCGAGCTGGACTTCGAGACCGGGGTCATCGGCACCACCACGGCCCCTGAGCTGCGCACCCAAGCCCTGTTCCAGGACCACTTCGTCGCCGTGGTGCACCCGGACCACCCCCTCTGCGACGGCACCCTGACCGTGGCGCGCTATGCCGCCGCGCGCCACGTGCTGGTCTCCCGCCGGGGCCAGCCTCACAGCCCCATCGACGAGATCCTCGCAGGCCAGGGGAAGAGACGCACCATCACCACCCTGGTTCCCGGGTTTGCGACGGCGCTGGCCCTGGTCAGGGAGAGCAATCTGGTGGCGACGGTGCCGCACCTGCACTGCGCCAGCCTGCTCGGCGATCTGGTCACCCTGCCCCTGCCCTTCGCTCTGCCAGGGATCCGGGTCGCCCTGCTCTGGCACCCCAGTCAGGATGCCGATCCGGGCCACCGCTGGCTGCGCGCCCTGATACGGGACACCTGTGCCCGGCCCCCCTATCACACCGGGGCCACCGACACCCCCTGATCCGGGTCAGGCAGCTCCCGGCTCCATCACCAGCCTCTTGTGGCCCGGGCACCCGCACCCGGGGCCTGAAGCGCCTGTCACCACCCCGTCACACCGACATGCCTGTGGCTTGGGCACAAGTGGTGGATCCTTCCCCCTGCCGGACGGGGATCACGGCCCCTCAGAGCGGGGCAGATCACATTGCGGGCAAAAAGATCCTGTCGCCCGCTTCCGCATTTTTTATACGGACGTATAATTGCGTACAAAATGCATACACCAGGAGCACCAGCCAGATGCACCCCACCCGTCAGAAACTGCTCGATACCGGCCTCGCCATCGCCACCGAGAAGGGGCTGCGTGGCCTGACGGTGCGCGAGCTGGCGGCGGCGGCCGAGGTGAACCTCGGCTCCTTCGCCTACCACTTCGGCAACCGCGACGCCTTTATCGACGAGTTGGTCGAGCTCTGGTACGCCCCCCTCTATGACGAGCTCAAGGCGGTGGCAGCCAAAGGCTCCTACTCCTCTGCCATCGCCATGTTCGAGGCGACCATGGAGGCGCTGATCGGGCTGGTGGCCCGCCAGCGCGGCTTCATCAACCACCTGTTTGGCGATGCCCTGGCGGGTGAAGGGGCGGCCCAGCGCTTTCTGCTCAGCCTGCCGCGCCGTCATCCCCTGCTGCTGATCGAACAGGTACGGATGGCACAGGCGGAAGGGTCGCTGGTCGCGGGTCACCCGCTCCAGCTGATGATCTTCATCATGGGGTCGGTCGGCCTGCCGCTGGTGATCGCCGGCAGCGGTCGCCAGCTCGGCTGGCTGCCCGAACAGGCCGCCCCCTTTCTCGCCCAGATAGACAACCCCGAGGCCGCCAGACAGCGGCTGGTATGGGCACTGCGCGGCCTGCGCCCCACCGACATGAAAGAAGGAGAAACGGCATGAAACAACGCATCGCGATGCTAGCTCTGCTGCTGGCCGTTCTCGGTGGTGACCTCTGGCTGCAGAGCCATCCTCAAGGAGAAGCAGCATGAAACAACGCATTGCAATCGTGGCCCTGCTGCTAACCGTTATCGGTGGCTACCTCTGGTGGCAGGGGCGCCCGGCCGACGGCTCCATCCTGTACGGCAACGTCGATATTCGCGACGTCAATCTGGCCTTTCGGGTCGGCGGACGCGTCGATCAGGTGCTGGTCGATGAGGGGGATAGCGTGAAAGCGGGTCAACTGCTGGCCCGCCTGGATCCGGCCCCCCTCACCCACAGCCGCGACAGCGCCCGCGCCAATCTGGCCGCGCTCACTGCCGCCAACACCTTGATCCACAAAGGCTATCGCAGCGAAGAGACCGACCGCGCCCGGGCCGCACTTGCCGCCGCAGACGCCGCTGCACTGGAAGCCGACCAGCAGTGGCGCCGCCAGAGCGCATTGGCGGCCACCGGCGCCATCTCCCGCGGTCAGCTCGATACTGCCCGCTCCCAGCGGGATCAGACCCAGGCGCAGGTACGCTCGGCACGCGAACAGCTCGCCCAGCTCGAAACCGGCTACCGCCCGGAGGAAATTGCCCAGTCCGATGCCCAGCTGGAAGGGGCCAAAGCGGCGCTCGCCAGTGCCGAGCTGGCGCTGGCCGATGCCAGCCTGACCGCCCCCAGCGACGGCATCATCATCAGCCGCGCCATCGAGAACGGCAGCATGGTGCAGAGCGGAGCGACCGCCTTCAACCTCTCCCTGACCGCGCCGGTCTGGGTGCGCGCCTATGTGGAGGAGCCCTGGCTCGGCCACTTCCCGAGCGGCGCCAAGGTGACCCTAACCACCGACTCGCGGCCGGACCAGCCCTATCACGGGGTGGTGGGCTTTGTCTCGCCCACCGCCGAGTTCACCCCGAAATCGGTGGAGACGCCGGACCTGCGCACTCACCTCGTCTACCGGCTACGTATCGTGGTGCAGGATCCCGACCCGGCCCTGCGCCAAGGGATGCCGGTCACCGTCAGGCTGGCTCCATGAACAGCGCCATCTCCCTTGAGGGGCTCACCAAACGCTTTGGCGAGCGGGTCGCCCTCAACGCCATCTCGGCCACCATTCCGACCGGTGGCATCACCGGGCTGGTCGGCCCCGACGGCGCGGGCAAGAGCACTTTGCTGCGCCTGCTGGCCGGTCTGCTGATCCCGGAAGCAGGCACCATCCGGGTGCTGGGGCTGGACCCGGTGAGCGAGGGGGATCTGCTGCGTCAGCGCCTCGGCTACATGCCCCAGCAGTTCGGCCTCTACGAGGATCTCAGCGTGCTGGAGAACCTCACCCTCTACGCTGACTTGCGCGGCGTACTGGAGCCCGAACGCACGCCCACCTTCGCGAGGCTGCTCGCCTTCACCGATCTCGCGCGCTTCACCGCACGACCGGCAGGCAAGCTCTCTGGCGGGATGAAGCAGAAACTCGGGCTGGCCTGCGCCCTGCTCGGCACCCCGGATGTGCTGCTGCTCGACGAACCCGGGGTCGGGGTCGATCCCATCTCCCGCCGCGCCCTCTGGCAGATGGTGCGCGAGCTGGCCAAGGGGGGAATGACGGTGCTCTGGAGTACCGCCTATCTCGACGAGGCGGAGCTGTGCGACCACGTGCTGCTGATGGCGGATGGCGAGGTGCGCACCAGCGGCACGCCGGCCGATCTGATGGGGGCCATGGCCAGCCGCTGCTGGCTGCTGGAGGCGGGGCAACTGGATGGCCGCGAGCGGCGCGCCCTGCTGCGCCGGGCACTGGCTCACCCGGCGGTGATGGATGGCGCAGTGGCGGGGGAGCGGGTTCGCCTGCTGCTGCACCCGGGCATGACGCCCCCGCCGCTGCAGCTGGCCAACGGCGCTTTTCAACCGGCCCAGCCGCGGCTGGAGGATGCCTTTATCGACCTGCTCGGCGGCGGCCCCGGCGGAGAGTCGAGTCTGGCAGCCGGGATGCGGGAAGCCGAACTGCCGCAGGGGGTCTCCCCCGAGGCGGTGATCGAGGCGCGCCACCTCACCAAGCGGTTCGGCGATTTTGCCGCCACCGATGACGTCAGCTTTGCGGTGCGCCGCGGCGAGATCTTCGGCCTGCTCGGCCCCAACGGGGCGGGCAAGTCCACCACCTTCAAGATGGAGTGCGGCCTGCTGCGCCCGAGCGAGGGACAGGCGCTGGTGACCGGCATCGATCTGGCCCACAGCCCCTCGGCGGCGCGCCAGCGCCTCGGCTACATGGCGCAGAAGTTCTCCCTCTACAAGCAGCTCACCGTGGCCCAGAACCTCTCCTTCTTCGCCGGTATCTACGGCCTGTTCGGCCGCCACCAGCAGACGCGGATCGACGCCATGGTGACCGCTTTTGCCCTCGCCCCCTGGCTCGATCAGAAGGCGGAATCCCTGCCGCTCGGCCTGCGCCAGCGCTTATCGCTGGCCTGCGCCCTGCTGCACGAGCCGCCGCTGCTGTTCCTCGACGAGCCCACCTCCGGGGTCGATCCGGTAACCCGGCGCGAGTTCTGGTCGCACATCAACGCGCTGGCCGACCACGGCGTCACCGTGCTGGTCACCACCCACTTTATGGATGAGGCGGAGTATTGCGACCGCATCGCCCTCATCTATCGCGGCAAGCTGCTGGCGCTCGGCACCCCGGACGATCTCAAGGGGCTGGCCGCCAAAGAGGCGGCGACCTCTTTGCCAACCGGTTCCTTGCCGACCTGTTCTTTGCCAACAATGGAAGAGGCCTTTATCACCCTGGTCGAGCGGGCCAGCGAGGAGGACGCATGAGCATCAACCGTCGGCGACTGCTGGCCCTCTGCCGCAAGGAGACGCTGCAAATCGTCCGTGACCCGAGCAGCATCCTCATTGCCTTCATCATGCCGGTGGTACTGCTGGTGGTGATGGGTTACGCCATCAATCTGGATGTGGACCATCTGCGCCTCGGCATCTGGCGCACCGACAGCGGCGCCCCGGCGGTACGGCTGGAGCAGGCCTTGCGCGGCTCTACCGCGCTGGAGATCCACAGCGGGCCGAGCAAGGAGTCCCTGCTCGCCAGTCTGGCCCGTGGCGAGATCCGCGGCCTGCTGGTGATCGATGACGGCTTCTCCCGCGCGCTGGCCGGTCAGGACAATGGCACGCCGCAGGCGCTGCTGCTGACCGACGGCTCCGAGCCCAACACCGCCAACTTCGTCACCAACTATGTGCAGGGGATCTGGCAGGGGTGGCTCGCGGGCGAAGGGGTCGCCATGCCCGTGTCGATAGAGAGCCGCGCCTGGTTCAACCCGGCGCTGGTGAGCCGCAACTTTCTGGTGCCGGGCTCCATTGCGGTGGTAATGACCATCATTGGGGCCCTGCTCACCTCGCTGGTGGTGGCGCGGGAGTGGGAGCGCGGCACCATGGAGGCGCTGCTCGCCACCCCGGTCACCAAGGGGGAGCTGCTGCTCTCCAAGCTGCTGCCCTACTATGGCCTTGGCATCATCGCCATGCTGCTCTGCCTGCTCTTCTCGGTGGCGGTGATGGCGGTGCCGTGGCGCGGCTCCCTGCTGCTGCTCTTTCTGGTCACCAGCGTCTTTCTCGGCAGCGCCCTCGGGCTCGGGCTGTTCCTCTCTACCGTGATGCGCAGCCAGTTCAATGCCGCGCAGGCGGCGCTGATCGCCGCCTTTTTGCCCGCCGTGATGCTGTCGGGCTTCGTGTTCGAGATCGCCAGCATGCCGCCTTGGCTTCGGGCCATCACCCACCTCATTCCGGCCCGCTACTTCGCGAGCTCCCTGCAGACCCTCTATCAGGCGGGCAGCGTCTTCTCGATCCTGCTGGTCAACGGTTTCTGTCTGCTGCTGCTGGCGGGTTTCTGGCTAGCCCTGACCGCCCGCAAGACGCGGCGCACCCTGGAGTAACCCATGCTGATCCGACTCTGGTGGCTGATCCGAAAAGAGCTGCAGGCCCTGATGGGCAATACTCAGGGGCGCTTTCTGCTCATCATGCCGGTGCTGCTGCAAACCGCCCTCTTCCCGTTCGCCGCCACTCTGGAGGTGACCGGCAACACGCTGGCCATCTACAACCAGGATGGCGGTGCCCAGAGCCGCGAGCTGCTGGAGCGCCTCACCCATATGCCCGCCTTCACCACCATCATCCCGGTGCAAGGCGAGGCGGGCATGACCGCGGCCATCACCGGGCAACAGGCACTGCTCGGGCTGATTATTCCGGGGGATTTTTCGCGCCGATTGGCGCGGGGCGAACCGGCCAAGGTGCAGCTGATTATCGATGGCCGCCGCTCCAACGGTGGTCAGGTGGCGGCGGGCTACATCAGTCAGGTGATCGCCCGCTGGCAAAGTGAGGGCAAGGGGCAACCCGAGCTGGCGGTACGTAACCTCTACAACCCCAACGTCGAGTTCCACTGGCATATCCTGCCGGCGCTGGTGGCCATCATCACCACCACCGGCTGTCTTATCGTCACCGCCCTCTCGGTGGCGCGGGAGCGGGAAGAGGGCACCTTTGATCAGCTGCTGGTCTCGCCCCTCACCGCGGGCTGGATCATGGCGGGCAAGGCGGTGCCCGGCATCATGGTGGCGGTGGGGCAAGGATGCATAGTCGCGCTGGCCGCCCGTTTTGTCTTTCACCTCCCCTTTGCCGGCAGCCTCAGCCTGCTGATGGCGGGCATGGTCTGCTACGGGCTGGCACTGGCCGGGATCGGGCTCTTCATCTCCTCGTTCTGCTCGACCCAGCAGCAGGCCTTTCTCGGGGTCTTCTCCTTCACCGTCCCGGCGGTGATCCTCTCGGGCTACATCTCGCCGGTGGAGAACATGCCGCAGGTGTTCCAGTGGCTGGCATCCATCGACCCCCTCACCCACTTCATCGTGCTGCTCAAGGGGGTCTTCCTCAAGGGGTTCGACTGGTCGGCCGCCTGGCCCCTGCTCTGGCCGCTGCTCGCCATCGCCGGCGTCACCCTGTCGCTGGCGCTCGCCATGTTCCGCCGCCATATCGCCTGACGTGCCGCCTTGATCAGCTGATGCCGGTCTCGCCCAGTGCGAGACCGGCCTTTTTCCGACATAAGTTTTCACTCCCCGGCAGTTGGTAAACCGGGCTTACCCTCCACCATCCCTCACCCCGAGCTAACGCAGAAATCATTAACTGGTATACCTATTTTTGCATAGTACTGAATTTTCTCGAATTACCCCTAAGGAGATATATAAATAGACACTTGATTTGCATCAATCGCCCACCTCTGCCGACTGGGTAGCCTAGCCCCAGAATGATGTTTTATTACTCCAAACTTGAGGCAACTATGAGCAAAGTCAGACTGGTCGTTGTGGGCAACGGCATGGTGGGGCACCGCTTCATCGAAGAGCTGATCGAGCGGGCCGATCCGGGCCGCTACGAGATCACCGTCTTCGGTGCAGAACCCCGTCCCGCCTACGATCGCGTCCATCTCTCCTCCTACTTCACCCATCACACCAGCGAAGATCTCTCCCTCGTCAAACCCGGCTTCTACGACAAGCACGGCATCCGCCTGCTGCTCGGCGAAGCGGTGAAAAAAATCGACAGGGCCAACCGCGAAGTGCATTCCAACAAGGGCACAGTGGTCGAGTACGACAAGCTGGTGCTGGCCACCGGCTCCTACCCCTGGGTGCCGCCCATTGCGGGCAGTCAGCACCACGAGTGCTTCGTCTATCGCACCATCGAGGATCTGAAAGCCATCCGCAGCGCCGCCAAGAGCGGCAAGAGCGGGGTGGTGATCGGGGGCGGTCTGCTTGGCCTCGAAGCCGCCGGCGCCCTCAAGGCGCTGGGTCTCGAAACCCACGTGGTGGAGTTTGCTCCTGTGCTGATGGCCGAGCAGCTCGACGGTCAGGGCGGCCAGCTGTTGCGCCGTAAGATTGAATCCATGGGCGTGCAGGTACACACCAGCAAGAGCACCAGCGAGATCCTGATGCATGGCGGCGAGCAGGCGAAACACCGCCTCGCCTTTGCCGACGGCAGCCAGCTGGAAGTGGATGTGGTGGTCTTCTCCACCGGCATTCGCCCGCAAGATACCCTGGGCCGTTACGGTGATCTCGCCATCGCCGACCGTGGCGGCATCGTCATCGACGATCACTGCCTCACCTCCGACCCCGACATCTATGCCATCGGCGAGTGCGCCGCCTGGCAGGGCCGCTTCTTCGGGCTGGTGGCACCGGGCTACAAGATGGCCCAGATCACCGTCGACCATCTGCTCGGCGGCGACAGCCGTTTTGAGGGGGCAGACATGAGCGCCAAGCTCAAGCTGCTCGGCGTCTCCGTCGGCTCCATCGGTGATGCCCACGGCCGCACCCCGGGCAGCCACAGCTATGTGTTTCAGGACGATCAGGCCGGCGTCTACAAGAAGATAGTGGTGAGCGAAGACAACAGCCGATTGCTCGGCGCCGTGCTGGTGGGTGACGTGGAAGATTACGGCAACCTGCTGCAGATGATGCTCAATGCCCTGCCGCTGCCGAGCCACCCGGACACCCTGATCCTGCCCGCCTACGCCGGGGCCAAACCGACCCTGGGGGTGGATGCCCTGCCTGAGAGCGCCCAGATCTGCTCCTGCTTCGACGTCTCCAAGGGTGACATCGCCAAGGCGGTGGCCGAGGGCCACACCACCCTGGCCGCCATCAAGCAGCACACCAAGGCCGGTACCGGCTGCGGCGGCTGCGTGCCCCTCATCAGCCAGGTGCTCAACGCCGAATTGGTGAAGCAGGGCATAGAGGTCAACAACCACCTCTGCGCCCACTTCCCCCACTCCCGTCAGGAGCTGTTCCATCTGGTCAAGGTGGAAGGGATCAAGAGCTTCGACGAGCTGCTGGCCAAGCATGGTCACGGCTATGGCTGCGAGGTGTGCAAACCGACCGTCGGCTCCATCCTCGCATCCTGCTGGAACGAGCATGTGCTGAGCCCGCGCAACATCCCGCTGCAGGACACCAACGACATCTTCCTCGGCAACATGCAAAAAGACGGCAGCTACTCCGTCATCCCGCGCATGGCCGGTGGTGAGGTGACCCCGGAAGGGCTGCTGGCGGTGGCCGAAGTGGCCCGCGACTACCAGCTCTACACCAAGATCACCGGTGCCCAGCGTATCGGTCTGTTCGGGGCCCAGAAGGATGATCTGCCCGCCATCTGGCGCAAGCTGCTGGCGGCGGGTTTCGAGACCGGTCAGGCCTACGCCAAGGCACTGCGCATGGCCAAAACCTGCGTCGGCAGCACCTGGTGCCGCTTCGGCGTGCAGGACAGCGTTGGCCTCGGGGTCTTCCTCGAGAACCGCTACAAGGGCATTCGCACCCCGCACAAGATGAAGTTCGGCGTCTCCGGCTGTACCCGCGAATGTGCGGAAGCCCAGGGCAAGGACGTCGGCATCATCGCCACCGATGCTGGCTGGAACCTCTATGTGGGCGGCAACGGCGGCATGAAGCCGCGCCACGCCGACCTGCTGGCGTCTGACCTCGACCGCGAGACCCTGATCAAGCTGATCGACCGCTTCATGATGTTCTACGTCACCAGCGCCGACAAACTGCAGCGCACCTCGGTCTGGCTCGGCAATCTGGAAGGGGGCGTCGACTACCTGCGCGAAGTGATCGTCGATGACAAGCTGGGGCTGGCCGACACGCTGGAGCGCGATATCCAGACCCTCATCGACAGCTACGAGTGCGAATGGTCGCGCACCCTCAACGAAGAGGAAGCGTTGCAGCGCTTCAGCCACTTCATCAACAGCGACAAGCGCGATCCGGACGTCCAGTTCGTCGCCGAGCGCGACCAGCACAGACCCGCCACTCCGGCCGAGCGCATCCCTGTCTACCAGATCGAGGTGGAGACCAAATGATGAAATTCGCCTGCCAACTCAACGATATCCTGCCGGGAACCGGTGTCTGCGCCCTGCTCGAGGGGCGCCAGAATATGCCTGTTCCGCTCGATGTGGAGGTTCAATCATGAAATTCGCCTGCCAACTCAACGACATCCTGCCTGGCACCGGCGTCTGTGCTCTGATCGAGGGTCGTCAGATCGCTCTGTTCCGCCCGAGCGCAGCCGCCGAGGTGTTCGCCATCGACAACCGGGATCCCTTCTTCGCCGCCAATGTGCTGTCGCGGGGCCTGATCTGCGAACACGACGGCGAACTCTGGGTGGCCAGCCCGCTCAAGAAGCAGCGCTTTCGCCTGAGCGATGGCCACTGTTTCGACAACCCTGCGATGTCGGTGCAGAGCTATCCCGTTGAAGTGCGCGACCAGCAGGTCTGGGTCGCCGTCTAACACCAGACCCCACCCCGGCCCTCCCCTTCACAGGTGAGGGAGCAAAAAGCTCCTCCCCCTTGACAAGGGGGAGGCAGGGAGGGGGTTAAAAAACAGTCAGGGCTGCCCGCGGGCGGCCCTCTTGAAGGAAACAAAGATGTATACCGAAACCATCAACAAGTGCGCCGCCAACGCGGCCCGCATCAACCGCTTCGAGCGCAGCGACAAGCTTGGCTTCTGGCTCAGCTCCGCCATGGCGGGGGCCTATGTGGGCCTCGGCATCATCCTTATCTTCACCCTGGGCAATCTGGTGGATCCCGCCATCCGGCCGCTGGTGATGGGGGCCACCTTCGGTATTGCCCTGACGCTCGTCATCATCGCCGGCTCCGAGCTGTTTACCGGCCACACCATGTTCCTCACCTTCGGGGTGAAAACGGGCAAGATCACCATGGCCGACCTGCTGCGCATCCTGCCGCAGACCTGGGCCGGCAACCTGATTGGCTCCGTCGTGGTGGCGCTCATCTACTCCTACGGCGGCAGCCTGCTGCCGGACGCGGGCAGCCTGGCCCACAAGGTCGCGCTGGCCAAGACCCAGGCACCGGCGCTGACCCTGCTCATGAAGGGCGTGCTGTGCAACTGGCTGGTCTGCCTCGCCATCTGGATGGCGCTGCGCACCGAGGGTGCCGCCAAGTTCATCGCCATCTGGTGGTGCCTGCTGGCCTTTATCGCCTCCGGCTACGAGCACTCCATCGCCAACATGACCCTGTTCGCCCTCTCCTGGTTCGGTGCCCATTCCGAGGCCTACACCCTGGGCGGCATCGGCCACAACCTGCTGTGGGTGACCCTGGGCAACACCGTCTCCGGCGCCCTCTTCATGGGCCTCGGCTACTGGTATGCCACCCCCAAGGCTGAGCGCCCGGTCGCGGTGAGCGAGACCACCACCACTGCCAGCCAGACCCAAACCGCCTGATCAGGAGGCCTCATGGACTACTTGCCCATCTTTTGCCGACTCGACAACAAACCCGTGCTGCTGGTCGGCGGCGGCGAGGTGGCGGAGCGCAAGGCGCGCCTGCTGCTGGATGCCGGTGCCCAGCTCACCGTGGTCGCGCCCGAGCTCGACCCCGAGCTGGCGGAACTGGCTGCCAACGGCAGCATCGAGTGGCTGGCCGGTGAATTCGCGCCGCCGCAACTGACGGGCAAGTGGCTGGTGGTGGCCGCCACCGATCGGCGCGAGGTGAACGCCCTGGTCTACCAGAGCGCCAATCAGGCGCGGATCTTTGCCAACGTGGTGGATGACCCCAAGCGCTCCAGCTTCATCATGCCGTCGATCATCGACCGCTCGCCGCTGATGGTGGCCATCTCCTCCGGTGGCAAGGCGCCGGTGCTGGCCCGCTTGCTGCGGGAAAAACTCGAGGCCCTGCTGCCGCAACATCTGGGCGCCGTGGCGACCTTCGCCGGCAGCCTGCGGGAGCGGGTCAAGGCCCGCTTCGCCACCATGGGCGAGCGGCGCCGCTTCTGGGAACGGCTGCTCGGGACGGATCGGCTCGGGCAGGCACTGGCACGGGGTGATAGCGCCTCAGCCAATCAGCTGGCCGACAATCTGTTTGCCGACGAAAGCCAGACCGGTGGCGAGGTGGTACTGGTGGGAGCTGGCCCCGGCGATCCAGGTCTGCTCACCCTGCACGCCCTGCGCCAGATGCAGCAGGCCGACGTGGTGGTCTATGACCGGCTGGTCTCGCACGAGGTGATGGCGCTGGTGCGCCGCGACGCCAAACGCATCTTCGTCGGCAAGCAGGCGGGCAACCACTGCGTGCCGCAGGAGGGGATCAACCAGCTGTTGCTGGAGGAGGCGAAGAAGGGCCAGCGGGTGGTGCGGCTGAAGGGGGGTGACCCCTTTATCTTCGGCCGTGGCGGCGAGGAGCTGGAGACGCTGGTCGGCAGCGGCATCGGTTTTCAGGTGGTGCCGGGGATCACCGCGGCCAGCGGCTGCGCGGCCTACGCCGGTATTCCGCTGACTCACCGCGATCACGCCCAGAGCGTGCGTTTCGTCACCGCCCACGGCAAGGGTGGCGCTCAGGATCTCGACTGGCCGCTGCTGGCCAAAGATCGGCAAACGCTGGTCTTCTATATGGGGCTCTCCTCCTGTGCCACCATCCGCGAGCAGCTGCTGGCCCACGGCAAGGCGGGCGACACCCCGGTGGCGCTGATCGAGCGAGGCACCCAGCCAAGCCAGCGGGTCATTCGCGGTACCCTCGATCAGTTGCCCGCGCTGGCGGTGGGCGTCGAGAGCCCGGCCCTCATCATGGTGGGATCTGTGGTGACCCTGGCCGACCAGCTTGCCTGGTTCGGGCAAGGATGCACCGCCAACGCGGCCCTGGCCTCGGCCTGATCGCGGCATCCATTCCAACGCCACCCTCGGGTGGCGTTTCTTTTTCTGCATTTACAGTCATAACCTCTTGTTTTGAGTCTGGTATCCTATGGGGACTGTCCGCCGGATCACCGAATTCAGGAATTCTGCTTCATGTCCCTCCCCCCCAAGAACAGCGCCAAACAGCGTGAACACGACAGAGCCCGCATCCTCACGCTGCTGCTGGCCGATGACGCCCTCACCGAGAGCCTGCTCGACCCGCAAGGGGAGCAGGACGCAGCGCTTCGGGACCAGACCAGCGAG
Organism: Aeromonas sp. WP2-W18-CRE-05; assembly: GCF_014168615.1. NCBI lineage: Bacteria > Pseudomonadati > Pseudomonadota > Gammaproteobacteria > Aeromonadales > Aeromonadaceae > Aeromonas > Aeromonas sp. WP2-W18-CRE-05. The sequence continues at coordinate 4,644,286 of NZ_AP021917.1, forward strand.
CTGACCCGGCTGGTCAACAGCCTGCCCGCCGCCGATATCGCCGATGCGCTGGAGTCCCTGCCGCCGGACGAGCGCCACGTGCTGTGGCAGCAGGTGGATGCAGACAAGCACGGCCAGATCCTGGTGGAAGCGTCGGAGACGGTGTGGGACAGCCTCATCAGCGGCATGAGCGACAAGGAGCTGCTGCACGCCCTGAGCACCCTCGACATCGACGACCAGATTTACCTGGGCCAGCACCTGCCCCGCAACCTGATGGGGCGGCTGCTCACCTCCATGGCGCCGGTGGACAGGGACAAGGTGCGGGAGGTGATCCGCTACGGCAAGCACACGGTCGGCGCCATGATGGACTTCGAGCTCATCACGGTGCGGCCCGACGTGACCCTGGCCACCGTCCAGCGCTATCTGCGCCTGCGCGGCCAGATCCCCGAGAACACCGACAAGCTGTTCGTCACCGATCGGCGCAACCGGCTGCAGGGGGAGCTGCCCCTCACCGTCGTGCTGCTGCACAAGCCCGAAACCCTGGTGAGCGACGCGATGGAGAAGGATCCGGTCACCTTCGATCCGGAAGACAACGACGAGGCCGCCGCCCGCACCTTCGAGCGGGACGACCTGGTCTCCGCCGCCGTGGTGGATGCCAGGGGCAAGCTGATGGGACGGCTCACCGTCGCCGAGGTGGTGGACCTGGTCTATGAGGAGAGCGACACCGACCTGCGCCGCATGGGGGGGATAAGCGAGGAAGAAGATGTGTTCGCCCCCGTCTCCAAGGCGGTCAAGACCCGCTGGGCCTGGCTCGCCATCAATCTCTGCACCGCCTTCGTGGCATCGCGGGTGATCGGCCTGTTCGAGCACACCATCTCCCAGCTGGTGGCGCTGGCGGCCCTGATGCCCATCGTCGCCGGGATCGGCGGCAACACCGGCAACCAGACCATCACCATGATAGTGCGGGCGCTGGCGCTGCAGCATATCCAGACAGGCAACGTCTCCTTCCTGCTGTGGCGCGAGCTGGGGGTGGCCCTGATCAACGGCCTGGTGTGGGGCGGCATCATGGGCATCGCCACCTTCCTGCTCTATCAGGATGCGGCGCTGGGGGGCGTGATGACGCTCGCCATGATCCTCAACCTGCTGGTGGCGGCCCTGATGGGGGTCATCATCCCCATGACCATGAGTCGGCTAGGGCGCGACCCGGCGGTGGGGGCCAGCGTGATGATCACCGCCATCACCGACACCGGCGGCTTCTTCATCTTCCTGGGGCTGGCGACCCTGTTCCTGCTCTAGGGCCCGAGGCTGACCGTCTGCGGCTCCTGCCATGACGCGGGGCCGCTTTCGCGCAAAAACGGCATTTCCCGCCACTGGGCAAGGAATAGTCGTTGAAATGCCAACCCCACTCCTTATACTGGATCCACCTGTTTCCAGCGGTGGATCTGACACAATGGAATACAACACTTCAGAACTGTGTGACATCTATCAGGACATGGTGGATGTGCTCGACCCCATGCTCTGCTCCTTCGGCGGCCGCGCCTCTTTCGGCGGCGTCATCACCACAGTCAAATGTTTCGAATCAAACGGCCTGATCCGTGAACTGGTCAAGGAGAACGGCGTTGGTCGCGTGCTGTTGATCGACGGTGGCGGCTCCATGCGGCGTGCCCTGATCGACAGCGAGATCGCCACCACGGCGGCGGAAAATGAGTGGGAAGGGATCGTCTGCTACGGTTGCGTCCGTGAGGTCGATATCCTGGAAGATCTCGACATCGGCATTCAGGCCCTGGCGGCCATTCCGGTGGGCGCCGACAGCAAGGATATCGGGGAAACCGATCTGCCGGTCAACTTCGGCGGCGTCACTTTCCTGCCGGATGACCACCTCTATGCCGATACCACAGGGGTGATCCTCTCCCCCGATGCCCTCGACATCGAGTAAACAGCGCTGAGTGAAAATGGGAGCCCTGGCTCCCATTTTTTATGCCCGCTGATGGCGGAAAAGACGCCAAAAAAGAGGGCCAGTAAACTACTGGCCCCTTAACTGGAAGCAATGTGAGCAATGTCGTGCCTTCACAAGAAGTCCATCACGTTGGAACAAATGAAGTCTTTCCCGGAAAACAAGGTAACAATAATCATTCTCATTTAACTGTGCAAGCCTTATTTGCGAAGATCGCAAAAAAATTGACCACCCATGGGGGTGGTCAATCTCATCAGGCTTGTCGCGTAGCAGCTTGCAGGCCAGCCAATCCGGCCTCCCCCACCAGCTTGCGGCTGAGATAGCGCAGCAGCACACCGTAAAGCGGCACAAACAACCCCAGACTTATCAGCAGCTTGAATACGTAATCTACGGTCGCGATCTCGACCCAGTGCTCGGCCATAAAGGGATCCGTGCTGCGCCAGAAGGCGATGCTGAAGAAGGCGATGGTATCCACCAGATTGCCGAACAGGGTGGAGGCCGCCGGTGCCACCCACCAGGCTTTCAGCAGGCGCAGGCGGTTGAACACCACCACATCCATGAACTGGCCCACCAGATAGGCCATAAAGCTGGCTAACGCGATCCGGGCAACAAAGAGATTGAACTCTGCCAGATTGCCCACCCCCTGGAAGCTCCCTTCGAAGAAGAGCACCGAGAGCACGTAGGACACGGTCAATGCCGGCAGCATCACGGTCTGGATGATCTTGCGCGCCAGGCCTGCGCCGAAGATCCGCACCGTCAGATCGGTGGCCAGGAAAATGAACGGGAAGCTGAAGGCACCCCAGGTGGTGTGGAAGCCAAAGATGGTGATCGGCAGCTGCACCAGGTAGTTGCTGCTGGCAATGATCAGGATGTGGAACAATGAGAGACGCATCAGTGCCGTCTGGTACTGAGCCGGAGTCAGGTTCATATTGTGACCTTTTTGGTTAATGGGGTTAGGGAACCCATATCGCCACCATGGCGATAATCAAGGGGCGAGATTATACGCCCCAAAATTGATAGTTCAATCTTTATGCGGTTATCTCAAGGGATTGACTCGCATCGCACGCCAAGCTCACTCCCGGGACTGCCGAGCCAGCCAGAGCAGCGCCTCCGCGTCGTCCGGCTGCACCGCCGCCAGCCAGCAGCCACTGTAATGTTCGTACTCGAGCCGAAAGCGGCTGCCTTCAAACTCCAGCAGCCAGCTGTGGCGATCCGCCCCCCACTCCCGCTCGAGTGCCGCCAGCTCCCACTCCTGCAACAGGGCCTCGGCCAGAGTCGGGAAGCTGTCCCAGTCAAGGCCCGGGCAGGTCAGCATCACCACCCCGGCTTCCCTGTCTGTCTGCGTGATACGCCAGTTCATCTGCGGCTCCTCAACTGCTGCACGAGAGCTCGCCCCCGCAATACCAGCCCGGATGCGGGGTGGCGAGATCCTCGTATTCGGGTTGGTCATCATAGGGGTGCTGCAGGGCCGCGAACAGCCGCTCGAACGGCGCCATGTCGCCCCGTTCAGCCGCCTCTATCACCTGCTGGGCCAGGGCGTTGCGCAGCACATACTTGGGATTGACCGCGTCCATCTGCCCCTTGCGCACACCATCCACGCTCCCTTCCCGGGCGAGGCGTGCCCGATAGGCCTCAAGCCACCCCTGCCAGACGGCAGGATCGGGCAACAGGGCCAGCAGGCTGGCGGGCCAGTCACCCTGAGCGGTCAATTCCCCCAGCCGTCGCAGGAAGAGGTGGTAATCCACCTTGTGCGCCGCCAGCAGCCGGAACAACTCGCGGAACAGCGCCGGATCCTCCTCTTCCCACACCGCCAACCCCAGCTTGGCGCGCATCAGCTCGGAGTAGTGCAACATCAGCTGGTGCTCGTACTGGGCCAGGGCCGACGCGAGCGCGTCGCCATCCACATGGCCGGCCAGCGCCTGGGCCAGCTTCTGCAGGTTCCAGTAGCCGATCGCAGGCTGCTGATCCAGCGCATAGCGGCCATCCGGATCCGAGTGGTTGCAGACGAAGTCCGGCACATAGGCGTCGATGAAACCGTAGGGGCCGTAATCCAGGGTCAGCCCGAGCAGGGACATGTTGTCGGTGTTCATCACCCCGTGACAGAACCCCGCCGCCTGCCACTTGGCGATGAGCCGCGCGGTGCGGCGCACTACTTCGGCAAACAGCTCGGCGCCATCGGTCAGCTCGGGGAAGTGGTAACGCCGCGCATAGTCGATGAGGGCCGGGATCTTCTCCCCCTGTCCGCTCCATGCGAAATACTCGAAGTGACCGAAGCGCAGATGGCTCGGCGCGGTGCGCAGCACGGTCGCCCCGCTCTCCACCTGCTCCCGGTAGACAGGCTCGTCACTGCCCAGCAGCACCAGAGCCCGGGTGGTGGGAATGCCGAGGGCATGCAGCGCCTCGGAAGCCAGGTACTCGCGAATGCTGGATCGCAGCACGGCACGGCCGTCGCCGAAGCGGGAGAATGGCGTCTTGCCCGCCCCTTTCAGGTGCAGGTCCCAGCGGCTGCCATCCGGCGCCAGCTGCTCCCCCAGCAGCAGGGCGCGGCCATCCCCGAGGCGCGGGCTGTAGCCACCGAACTGGTGGCCCGCATAGACCTGGGCCACCGGCTGCATGCCCGGCAGGGGCTGCCCCTGGCCGCAACAAGCGAGCCACTGCGCCTCGCTCACTTCCCCGAGCCCAAGCTCACCAAGCAGCGCACGGTTCAGATGCAGCAATCTGGGGCCATGCAGCGGCTGCGGGGCAACAGGCTCGCAAGCCCAGGGGAGTTCGGTGGCAAAAGTGTTGATCAACTTCATGGTGATGGGGGTTGTCCCTGCGTATGCTCGTGTCACTCTTTATACCGCCGTCGGCTCGTCGAGGCTAACAGGCGATCACGATTATTCATTTCAAGGAGAAGACGATGCAAAAGTGGGTCTATACCCTGCCCCTGCTGGCGCTTGCCTGGGGCCATCAGGCCAAGGCGGCCGACATAGACGCAGGCAAGGCCAAATCCGTGGTCTGTGCCGCCTGTCATGGCGCGGATGGCAAGGCGAGCGTCCCGAACTACCCCCACCTCGCGGGCCAGAACCAGGCCTATTTGCTCAAGCAGATGAAGGCGTTCAAGGGGGGTTCCCGTACCGAGCCGCTGATGGTTCCCTTCATGGCGATGCTGACCGAGGCGGACATGGAGAATCTGGCGGCCTATTACGCCAGCCTCAAATAATGCATGGCGCCGACCAACGGGCGCCTTTCCACTGTTTGTTGTGCCAGCCTACCGACGGCAATAGTCGATGATCAGGTCCATAAAGGCCTCACCGAAGCGCTCCAGCTTGCGGTGACCGACACCGTTGACCGCCAGCATTTCCTCCTCGGTCATCGGCATGAGCTGTGCCATCTCCACCAGGGTGGCGTCGTTGAACACCACATAGGGCGGCACCTCTTCATCCTCGGCGATCTGCTTGCGCAGGGCGCGCAGCTCCTTGAACAGCCGCTTGTCGTAGTTGGCGTTGTCGAGCAGGCCGCTGCGCTTCTCCTTGCGGCTGGAGATGGGCTGCAGCCGTGGCACCGCCAGCGCCAGCGTCGTCTCGCCGCGCAGCACGGGGCGGGCCGCCTCGGTCAGCTGCAACACCAGGTTGCGGGTGATGTTCTGGGTCAAGAGTCCCTTGTGGATCAGCTGGCGGATCACGCTCATCCAGTATTCGTGGCTCTGATCCTTGCCGATGCCGTAGGTCGAGAGCTTGTCGTGACCGTGATCCTTGATGCGCTGGTTGAGCGAGCCCCTGAGCACTTCCACCACATAGCCCACCCCGAAGTTCTGCCCCACCCGCCAGACGCAGGAGAGCGCCTTCTGGGCATCTTCGGTGCCGTCATAGCTCTTGGGGGGATCGAGACAGATGTCGCAGTTGCCGCACGGCTTGTCGTTGTACTCGCCGAAGTAGTTCAGCAGCACCTGACGGCGGCAGGTCTGCGCCTCGGCGAAGGCCGCCATCACGTTGAGCTTGTACTGCTCCACCTGCAACTGTTGGGGATTCTCTATGTTGTCGAGCAGCCGGCGCACCCGGCCGATATCGGCGGGATCGTACAGCAGCAGCGCCTCGGCCGGGGTGCCATCGCGACCGGCGCGGCCGGTTTCCTGATAGTAGGATTCGATGTTCTTCGGGATGTCGTAGTGCACCACGAAGCGCACGTTGGGCTTGTCGATCCCCATGCCAAACGCCACCGTCGCCACCACGATCTCGATGTCATCCTTGAGGAAGGCCTCCTGGGTCTGCTGACGCAGCTCCAGCGGCAGGCCCGCATGATAGGGCGCCGCCTTGCAGCCGTGACGGGAGAGCCGCTCTGCGACCTCTTCCACCCGGTTGCGGCTGGAGCAGTAGACGATGCCGCAGTTGCCCTTCTGGCTCTGCACGTAGCGCAGCAGCTGCTCCGCTGCCTTGAACTTCTCCACCAGGCTGTAGCGGATATTGGGCCGATCGAAGCTGGCGGTGTGGATGAAGGGATCGTTCAGTTCCAGCCGGTGCAGCATGTCGCTGCGGGTCGCCTCGTCGGCGGTGGCGGTGAGCGCCACCACGGGCACCTGGGGGAACCACTGCTTGAGCCGTCCCAGCGCCGCGTATTCCGGCCGGAAATCGTGCCCCCACTGGGAGACGCAGTGCGCCTCGTCGATGGCGAACAGGCCGAGGGGCAGCTCCGCCAACCGGTCCATGAACTCGTGCTGCAGCAAACGCTCGGGGGAAACATAAACCAGCTTGATCTCGCCCCGGCGCATGGCGGCAAAGTTCTGGATCATCTCTTCCCGGCTCAGGGCCGAGTTGATGTAGACCGCCGCCACGCCGTTGGCGCGCAGGGTGTCGACCTGATCCTTCATCAGCGAGATGAGGGGGGAGACCACCACACCGAGCCCGGGTCGCAGCAGCGCCGGGATCTGGTAGCAAAGCGACTTGCCGCCGCCGGTGGGTTTGAGCACCAGGGCATCGCGCCCCGCCACTATCTGCTCGATGATCTCGAGCTGGCCCGGCCGAAACTGCTGATAGCCAAACACCGCCTGCAACAGGGCAAGGGGATTCTCTGGCTGAGGGTCAGGCAGGGTTTCGGCAATGACGGTCATGGGCTCTCCTTTGGGGTCGCCATTCTAAAGCAGCCGCCGCCCACAATAAACCTGCCATTGCGAGTGTTAAGGAAATGTTGCAGACTGGCTGGAGTTTTTACTCGGCTTTGATGACAGGGCGGACTGAAGGAATGAAACAGATGCTCAAGAAGATGGCGCTCAGTGGCATAGCCAACCTGTTCGCCGAAAAGATGCCCTTCAACAAGCTGATCGGCATGCAAGTCACCCACTACGACTTCGATAAAGTGGAGCTGCGCATCAAGATGGAGGAGAAGCTCATCGGCAACCCTTTTCACAACATACTGCACGGCGGGGTCACCGCCAGCCTGCTCGACGTGGCGGGCGGCATGATAGTCGCCGCCTCCTGCATCGACGAGCTGGCGGACTTCTCCCCCAGCTATCTCAAGGAGCGCTTCTCGCGGCTTGGCACCATCGATCTGCGGGTGGACTATCTTCGTCCCGGTCGCGGCAACGAGTTCATCGCCACCGCCCACATCATCCGGGCAGGCAGCAAGGTCGCAGTCGCCCGCATGGAGCTGCACAACGAAGAGGGCACTCACATCGCCTTCGGCACGGGGACCTACCTCGTCGGCTAATGGTTTTTATTGCATAAAAAGTGCGCTTCTAAGCTGATTTTAATCATTAGAATTCTTACCCCCTCCTCCGCTCAGGGTCCATACTGAAAGTCGGGATTCTGTGCAGAGGGAGGATTGCAGACGATGAGCGCGATACTGACTACCCAACCATCCAGAGCCTTGCTGACACGACTTGAGGCCATGCGCGAAGAAGTGCAGACCCCAGAGTGCCGTCACTGGTTGGAACAGGAGCTGGAGGGGTATTCTCTCTGCTCACCCCTGCCTTGGTATCGCATCATTGCCTGTCGGCAACGCGGTCACTTCCTGAATCTGAAGACGGGAAAATATCTGACTTGCCATATCGGCAGCCAAACGCTAAGCCAACGCGACCTGGCCCAAGTTCAGTTCATCTATGCCCGTGAACCCGCCGCCCACTATTTACTGCGTCACGATTCCCATATCGAGCCCTGGCCGGAATCGCTGCTGGAAGCGTATCGAGAGCAGCTGATCCCTGGTCATCTCTGCCTGCAAGCCTGGCATGAGCCCGTGTCTTCGCTGCGTTCACAACTGATGGAGGGAATAGCACATTTCATTAGTGAGTACCCCAAGCATGCGGCCCTGCAAACCCAACACGGTTTCAAGGCATTGCGGCATCAACACTGGCATATCTGAATGAGCGCCTGGGGCGCAAGGAGGGCACCATCGACAAGACCCATAACGAGATTGTCACAATCTAGAGTGCCGGAGTCAGGATCAGACTCCACCAGTGGGGCCACCGAGCGGTGGCCCTTTTAGTTGGGCAAATGAGGGAGATCGGAGCAGTAGAAGCAATCGACAATGGAAATGTCAGCTTTGCTTCAACAAACCAAATGCGAAAAGGCCGCTCATTGAGCGGCCTTTTCAAATGTGGTCGGTGTGAGAGGATTCGAACCTCCGACCCCTTCGTCCCGAACGAAGTGCGCTACCAAGCTGCGCTACACACCGATGTCTGCGGGGCGAGAATTTACCGAAAGCCCCGACCCGACACAAGCCTTTTTTTGCATTCACTCTAAAAAAATGGCTTTACGCTCAATAATTCAGCGAGTCGCAGCAAAAATCGCCACAAGGCATCTTTCCGCCTGCCTTCAGCCCTGTCGAGACAACCTGAACTCGGTCGGCCCCAGCAAACGCCGGCTCCAATCCGCCACCACTCCATGTTCCAGCCAATGAGCCGCATGCTGGCGCCAGTTGGGAGAGAGCGCCGGGTTCTCCAGCAGCAGTTGCAGGTCTTCCTCGTTGCGGGCCTGGTTGAACAGGATGTCGGCGGTGCGCTTCACCGTCAGCTCAGGGTAGGGTCTGTCCACCAGTGTCAGCTCCCCCTGCGGATCCACCCTTCCCTCTTCCAGCACCCGCAGCAGCCAGCCACAGCGACCACTCAGCTGCATCACCTGGGAGAGCTGGCCATAGCCAAAGCGCTGGTTGAGCTTGAAACAGGGGGATCTGGGCTGGCTTATCTGGATCAGCGCCTCCCCAAGTCGATAGACATCGCCGATGCAGGCCTGCGCCTCCGTCAGCCCCGAACCAGAGAGATTCTCGCCAAAGGCGGCAGGCTGCCAGGGTGTGCGTGGTACAGGCAGTCCCAGCGCGGTTTGCCAGGTTTTCCACCAGGCGTAGTGCTCCGCAGGGTAATGGTGCAGGGCCCGATCCGGGCCGCCATGATGGCGTCTGTCGCTCTGCTCATCCCCGCGAAGGCCGAGGAAATCGCACCACAGAGGGGCGTCGGCAGGCTGCTTGTGGATGGCACTGATGAGGCCGGGGGCCTGCTCTGGGTTCAGTTCGGCACTCTGGCCGATGAAGAGGGAGATCCGCATTCCATTCTCCTGACGGATGGGGGAATGCGGATCTTATCACGGGGCAGGTCAGGCAACTGCCTGCATCTGGGTGGTCATGGCGATTTCGGCACGGCGGCGTTTCTCCGCCCGGGCCATCAGATACCAGCTACCGAAGGTGAACAGGGATACCGACAGCAGGATCAGGCTCGCGATGGCGTTGATCTCGGGCTTCACGCCGAGGCGCACCGCCGAGAACACTTCCATCGGCAAGGTGGTCGAACCCGGGCCGGAGACGAAGCTCGCCAGCACCAGATCATCCAGCGACAGGGCGAACGACATCATGCCACCCGCCGCCAGCGACGGGGCGATCATCGGGATGGTGATCAGGAAGAACACCTTCCAGGGCTTGGCACCCAGGTCCATGGCCGCCTCCTCGATGGAGAGATCCAGCTCCCGCAGCCGCGCCGACACCACGATCGCCACATAGGCGGTACAGAAGGTGGTATGTGCTATCCAGATGGTCAGCATGCCCCGCTCCGCGGGCCAACCCACCAGCTGGGCCATGGCCACGAACAGCAGCAGCAGGGAGAGACCGGTGATCACCTCGGGCATCACCAGCGGCGCCGTCACCATGCCGCCGAACAGGGTCCGGCCACGGAAGTGAGGGATCCTAGTCAGCACGAAGGCCGCCACTGTCCCCAGCGCCACCGCCGCGATGGCGGTGTAGAAGGCGATCTCCAGGGAGCGGAACACGGACCCGATCAACTGTTTGTTGTCGAGCAGGCCGAAGTACCACTTGAGCGACCAGCCCCCCCACACCGTCACCAGCTTGGAGGCGTTGAAGGAGTAGATGACCATGATGATCATGGGCAGGTAGATGAACAGCAGCCCCAGCCACAGCATCAGCTTGGCAAAACCGAAACGTCTCATGCCTTGCCCTCCAGCTCTTTGGCCTGGTTGCGGTTGAACAGGATGATGGGAATGATCAGCACCGCCAGCATCACCACCGCCAGGGCGGAGGCCACCGGCCAGTCACGGTTGTTGAAGAACTCCTGCCACAACACCTTGCCGATCATCAGGGTCTCCGGGCCACCCAGCATCTCGGGGATGACGAACTCGCCCACCACCGGGATGAAGACCAGCATGCAACCGGCGATGATGCCGTTCTTGGAGAGTGGCACCGTGATCTGCCAGAACCGGGTCAGGTTGCGGGCACCCAGATCGGAGGCCGCCTCCAGCAGGCTCTGGTCGTGCTTGACCAGGTTGGCATAGAGCGGCAGCACCATGAACGGCAGGTAGGAATAAACGATGCCGATATAGACCGCCAGGTTGGTATTGAGGATCTGCAGCGGTTCGTCGATCACCCCGATGCCCAGCAGGACGCTGTTGAGCAGGCCGTTGTTGCTGAGGATCCCCATCCAGGCGTAGACCCGGATCAGGATCGCCGTCCAGGTCGGCATCATGATGAGCAGCAGCAGAACGGTCTGGGTCTCCTTGTTGGCCCGCGAAATGGCGTAAGCCATGGGATAACCGATCAACAGGCAGAGCAGGGTGCTGACCAGGGCTATCTTGAGGGACCCCAGATAAGCCGCGATGTAGAGCTCATCCTCCTGCAGCAGCAGGTAGTTGCCCAGGTTGAGCAGTATGGTGAGCTGATTGTCTGCCCAGCTCACCACGTCCGTGTAGGGCGGGATGGCCACGTCCGCTTCGGCGAAGCTGATCTTCACGACGATGATGAAGGGCAGCAGGAAGAAGAGGAACAGCCAGAAGAAGGGGATGCCGATGACCAGCTGCCGCCCTCCCACCTGTTTGAGTCGTCTCAATGCCTTCATGATTGCAGCACCACGCCGCTGTCATCTTCCCAGTAGAGGAACACCTGGTCATCCCAGGTCGGCCGTTTGCCGTGGCGTTCGGCATTGGCGATGAAAGCCTGAACGATTTTGCCCGAGGGCAACTGGATGTGATACACGGAATGGCCGCCCAGATAGGCGATGTCATAAACCTCGCCCTTGGTCCAGTTGAAGTCCGGATGCTCGATCTCTTCCGGCTTTTGCAGGCTCATCAGCAGTTTTTCCGGACGCAGGGCATAGGTGACCTTCTTGTTCTCCGCCCGGGAGCTGATGCCGTGACCCACATAGATGGGCTGCTCCAGATCCGCACAGGCGATGATGGCGTGGTCCTGCTCATCCTCCACCAGCAGGCCGTCAAACAGGTTGACGTTGCCGATGAACTCGCACACCAGCCGGCTGGCCGGGGTTTCGTAGATGTCCATCGGGCTGCCGATCTGCTCGATGCAACCCAGGTGCATGATGGCGATCCGCTCGGCCATGGTCATGGCTTCTTCCTGATCGTGGGTCACCATGACGCAGGTCACGCCGACCCGCTCGATGATCTCGACCAGCTCGAGCTGCATGGTGGAGCGCAGCTTCTTGTCCAGCGCTCCCATGGGCTCATCCAGCAGCAGCAGCTTGGGACGCTTGGCCAGGGAACGAGCCAGGGCCACCCGCTGACGCTGACCACCGGAGAGCTGGTGCGGCTTGCGGCGGGCGTACTGGGTCATCTGCACCAGCTTGAGCATCTCTTCCACCCGGGCATCGATCTCCGCCTTGGGCAGGCCATCCTGCTTGAGGCCGAAGGCGATGTTCTGGGCCACCGTCATGTGGGGGAACAGGGCGTAGGACTGGAACATCATGTTGATGGGGCGTTCATAGGGCGGCATGTCGGTAATGTCGACGCCGTCGAGGAACAGCCGTCCTTCCGTGGGTCGCTCGAACCCGGCCAGCATCCGCAACAAGGTGGACTTGCCGGAGCCGGACCCACCCAGCAGGGCGAAGATCTCGCCCTTGTGGATGTTGAGAGACACGTTGTCGACCGCCAGCGTTTCGTCGAACTGCTTGCTTACCCTGTCTATTTTGACCAGCACTTCTTTACGCTGCTGGCTGCCCTCGAGGGCTTTCTTGTAGGCACTGGAGGCTATCGCCATTACCAAACTCCCAAAGGTGATTCCGGCCTGGGCCGATCCATCAATACAATCTGGCGCCCCGGGATGGGCGCCAAGGTTAGGTTCCGGATTTGATCTTGGTCCAACTCCGGGTGATCAGGCGCTGCACCGAACGGGGATGTGCTTCCTGCACATACAGACGCTCAAGCACCGCCTGGGGGGGATAGACAGACTCGTCCTCGCGCACGGCCTTGTCCATGAACTCTCCCGCCTTGATGTTCGGGTTCGCGTAACCCACATAGTCGCTCACCTTGGCGATGACCTGCGGTTCGAGAATGTAGTTGATCAAGGCGTGAGCCTCTTTCACGTTGGTGGCATCGGCCGGGATCGCCATCATGTCGAACCAGAGATTGCCACCCTCCTTGGGGATGCTGTAGGCAATATTGATCCCCTTGCCCGCCTCCTCGGCCCGGGACGCCGCCTGCAGGATGTCGCCGGAGAAACCCGCCGCCACGCAGATGTTGCCGTTGGCGAGGTCACCGATGTACTTGGAGGAGTGGAAGTAGGCCACGTAGGGGCGCACCTTGAGCAGCTGCTCTTCGGCCCGCTTGATGTCCGCCGGCTCATGGCTGTTGGGGTTGAGCCCCAGGTAGTTGAGGGCAGCCGGGATCATCTCGTCCGCCGAATCGAGGAAGGCCACGCCGCACTGGGAGAGCTTCTTCATGTTTTCTGGCTCGAAGATGGTCGCCCAGGAGTCAATCTTGTCGACACCCAGTACTTCCTTGATCTTGTCGACGTTGTAACCGATGCCGTTGGTGCCCCAGAGGTAGGGCACGGCGTACTGATGGCCCGGATCCACCTTCTCGAGCTGCTTGAGCAGCATGGGGTCCAGGTTGCTCAGGTTTGGCAGCAGGGTGAGGTCCAGCTTCTGGAAGGCCCCCGCCTTGATCTGCTTGGCCAGGAAATTGTTGGAGGGCACGACCAGATCGTAGCCGGTGCGTCCGGTCAGCAGCTTGCCTTCCAGCGTCTCGTTGGAGTCAAACACGTCGTAGACGGTCTTGATCCCGGTCTTCTGCTGAAAGTCACTGAGGGTGGTCTCGCCGATATAATCGGACCAGTTGTAAAAATGAACCACAGGGGCTGCCTGGGTCAGATTTGCAAACCCCAGGGTCAGGGCCAGCGTTGCCATCTTGGTCATGTGCACTTATCAGTCCTCATTTGTGTGATTTTGCCAGTCGCGCATCCATACGCGCCGTCCAACCTGTCGGGTGGTCACCACCCTCCCGGCCGAACTGCGGACCGGGAGGGGTACTCGTCACTCTTACTTGCCTGACTTGATCTTGGTCCAGCTGCGGGTCATCAGACGCTGCACCTTGGCCGGCAGATCCGGGAAGGTGTAGATCTTCTTGAGGGTATCCGGCGTCGGGTAGATACCCGGGTCGGTACGGATCGCCTCGTCCACCAGCGGCGTGGCCGCCTTGTTGCCGTTCGGGAACTGCACCACGTTGGTGATGTTCGCGATCACGTCCGGCTTCATCAGGTAATTGATGAATGTGTGGGCCGCCTCGACGTTCTTGGCATCCGCCGGGATGGCGATCATGTCGAAGAAGCTGCCTGCCCCCTCTTTCGGAATGGTGTAAGTCAGGCTGACACCGTTCTTGGCCTCGGCGGCACGCGCCTTGGACTGCTGCAGGTCACCGGAGTAACCGACCGCCACGCACAGGTTGCCGTTGGCCAGATCCGAAATGTACTTGGAGGAGTGGAAATAAGCGGTATAGGGACGGATGGAGAGGAACAGCTCCTCTGCCTTCTTCAGCTCATCCGGCTTCTGGCTGTCCGGCTTGAAGCCCAGGTATTGCAGGGCGGCCGGCAGCATTTCGGTCGGCGAGTCGAGGAAGGAGACACCGCACTCCTTCAGCTTGGCCATGTTCTCCGGCTTGAACACCAGATCCCAGGAGTCCACCGGGGCATCGGCCCCCAGCACGGCCTTCACCTTCTCGGCGTTGTAGGCATAGCCGATGGTGCCCCACAGGTAAGGGATGGAGTATTGGTTGCCCGGATCGCTCGGTTCGAGCGCCTTGAGCAGGTCGACGTCCAGGTTCTGCCAGTTGGAGAGTTTGGACTTGTCCAGCTTCTGGAAGACACCTGCCTTGATCTGCTTGGCCAGGAAGGGGTTGGACGGTACGACGATGTCATAGCCCGACTTGCCTGCCAGCAACTTGGCTTCCAGCACTTCGTTGCTGTCGAACACGTCGTAGACCACCTTGATACCCGTCTCCTTCTGGAAGTTTTCCAGCGTATCCGGCGCGATATAGTCGCTCCAGTTGTAGACGTGCAGCACCTTCTCGTCGGCCATCGCCCCGGTACTCATCATGACCAGCGCCACGGAAGCAGCCATCATTCCCTTTTTAAAAGACATAGTCCTTGTCTCCTAAGCAAATTGTATGCGTAAGCCAACCTGCCCGGTTCCCGCCTATTCCCGCAGCTTTGCAGCCGTCAGGTCCAGACTGAGCCTGGCCAGTTTGACCAATTCATCCACCTGTTCCTCGGTGATCACCAAGGGGGGCGATATGATCATGGTATCGCCGACAGCCCTCATCACCAAGCCATTGTTAAAACAGAACTCCCGACAGGTCATCCCGGCATGGAGCTCGGCCGGGAAGCGACGTTTCGTCTGCTTGTCCTGCACTATTTCCAGCGCGGCGACCAGGCCTTTTCCACGGGTTTCCCCCACCAGCGGATGGTCCGCCAGCTCAGCCCAGCGGCGCTGCAAATAGGGGCCGATACTATCATGAACTCGCTTAACTATGCTCTCCCTTTGCATAAGCTGGATGTTGGCAATGGCCACGGCGCAGGCGACCGGATGGCCGGAATAGGTGAAGCCATGGTTGAACTCCCCCCCCTCTTCCACCAGCACCCTGGCGACCCTGTCCCCCACCATCACGGCGCCCATCGGCAGATAGCCGGAGGTAATGCCCTTGGCCAGGCACATGAGGTCGGGTTTGATGCCAAAACCTTCACTGGCAAACCAGTGGCCGGTGCGGCCAAAGCCGCATATCACCTCGTCGGCGATAAGCAGGATGCCGTACTGGTCGCAGATACGCTGGATCTCGGGCCAGTAGCTCTCGGGGGGAATGATGACCCCCCCCGCACCCTGGATAGGTTCGCCGATGAAGGCGGCCACCTTGTCCACCCCCAGTGCCAGGATCTTCTCTTCCAGCTGGCGGGCACGGGCCAGACCGAACTCGTGGGCGCTCATGCCCTCTCCCTCACCGAAGTGATAGGGCTGGTCGATGTGTACTATGCCCGGAATGGGCAAGCCGCCCTGGGCGTGCATCCCCTTCATGCCGCCCAGACTGGCCCCCGCCACGGTGGAGCCGTGATAGGCATTGTGGCGGCTGATGATCACCTGCTTGTCAGGTTGTCCCTTGCTGGCCCAGTAGTGGCGCACCATGCGCAGCACGGTGTCGTTGCACTCGGAACCCGAACCGGTGAAGAAGACGTGGTTGAGGTGGGAAGGGGTGATCTCGGCCAGCAGGGTGGCCAGCTCGGCAGCAGGGGGGTGGCTGGTCTGGAAGAAGAGGTTGTAGTAGGGCAGCTGCTGCATCTGGCGAGTGGCGGCATCCACCAGCTCCTGACGGCCGTAGCCCATGTTGACGCACCACAGACCCGCCATCCCGTCCAGAATGCGCTTGCCTTCGGAGTCTTCCAGATAGACGCCTTCGGCCTTGGTGATGATGCGACTGCCCTTCTTGTTCAGGGCCTGAAAATCGGTAAACGGATGCAGATGATGGCTGGCTTCCAGTTGCTGCCACTCACGGGTGGTGTGCTGCATTGCTTGCTCCTCGGTTCCTTCGATTCGGCGAATCTTGTCGCCATTCATGAGGGCACGGATGGCCTGCCCGGTCACTGCCATTCACGGGGCTGGCACTCTCTTGCCTGCTCGATGCCTTTCCATGGGGCGAACATCGTCGCCAGTTGATTGCAGGTGACCCCCTCTCCATTGCGGGAGCGGGCCTCACCTTTACTCGGTGCCTTCCGGGTCGCGGGCACCGCCGCGAGACGGGCCTTCGGCCCCTTGCTTGCGATATGACGGGGAGAGGCCTCGCCTCCCCCGGGGACAGATCAGACGTTCAGCAGCAGGAATTCCCGTTCCCAGCGGCTGATCACGCCGAAATAGGTCTCGTACTCCTTGCGTTTGACGGCCACGAAGGCGCGGATGAAGCGCTCCCCCAGCATGTCCTTGATGGGTTCACACTGCTCCAGGTGGCTCAGCGATTCCTCCAGCGAGCGGGGCAGGCTGTAGGGCAGGTCATAGGCACTCGCCTTCATCTCCTGCATGGGTTCGAGCTTCTCCAGCATGCCGAGGTAGCCGCAGGCCAGGGTGGCGGCCAGGGCCAGATACGGGTTGGCATCGGCCCCGGCGAAGCGGTTCTCGACCCGGCGTGCACTCGGTTCGGAGAAGGGGACCCGCAGGCCGCAGGTGCGGTTTTCCACACCCCACTGCACGTTGCGCGGCGCACTCTCGCCAAAGGTGAGGCGGCGGTAGGAGTTGACGTTCGGCGCCAGCAGGGCGGTCACTGCCGGGGTGTATTTCTGCAGGCCGGCGATGAAGTGCATGAACAGATTAGAGTTGCCCCCTTCGCTGGTACCAAACAGGTTGTTGCCATCCATGTCTTCCAGGCTCTGGTGGATGTGCATGGCGGAACCCGGTTCGTTGCTCATGGGTTTGGCCATGAAGGTGGCATAGATGCCGTGGCGATGGGCGGCCTCGCGCATGGTGCGCTTGAACAGAAACACCTGGTCGGCGAGATCGATGGCATCCCCGTGCAGGAAGTTGATCTCCATCTGGGCGGCACCGGATTCGTGGATCAGGGTGTCCACCTCCAGCTCCTGGGCCTCGCAGTAGTCGTACATGTCCTCGAAGATGGGGTCGAATTCGTTCACCGCATCGATGCTGAACGACTGGCGGGCCGTTTCCGGGCGGCCGTTGCGGCCCACCGGCGGTACCAGCGGATAGTCGGGATCTTCGTTGCGGGTCACCAGGTAGAACTCCAGCTCCGGCGCCACCACCGGCTTCCAGCCCTGCTTCTCGTAGAATGACAGAACCCGGCGCAGCACGGAGCGGGGAGCTATGTCGATGAGCTTGCCGTTGACGTCAAAGCAGTCGTGGATCACCTGGGCGGTGGGCTCCAGCGCCCAGGGTACGAAACGAATGGTGTTGGGATCGGGATAGAGCTGCATGTCCCGCTCCAGCGGGTCTATCATGCTGTCGTCATCCGGGTACTCGCCGGTCACCGTCTGGGTGAAGATGACCTCGGGCAGCCGCATGCCCCCTTCGCGCAGAAACTTGTTGGCTGGAATGATCTTGCCTCGGGCATTGCCGGTGAAATCCGGAAACAGGCACTCCACTTCCGTGATGCGATTGCTCTCCATCCAGCCCTTGATACTGTCCATGTTAAACCCCGACTTTACGGTTGCCATTGTCAAGGGTGTCTAATATAAGGAACACCCTTGTTAAGAAAATGTAATCGACCACACCATAAAAGCCCGTGATAAAGGCCTTTGTCAAGCAGCGGTGTTTAAAAAACTATAAACAACGGCCTGTATAATGACCAGCGCGGCACCAAATACTAAACACTTTGTGTCACGATCAGCCCACTGCAAACTCGATGCCAACGGCGGCGGGATCTCGTTCGATACTCAGTCAGACCCTGTCGGAGAAGGCCCATTTCTTTGCAAGGGCGCACACTCCTTATCCAATTTCCTTTGCATGTCTGCATTTTTTTGGTACAAGGCCCGCCCTGATTTGCACTCTCCTGCATGGATTTGGTGCAAAACGGGATACAAGGGCTTGGTCTGACGACAGACAGCCCCCATCAATGGGTAACATTGGGAAACTGACTGGTAGCAAACCGTATGTGTGATTTCATGACAGAAGACCAACTGACCTTCTACAAAGGCCAGATCGAGCGACAAATCCTTGAGCTCGAAGAACGTCTCAACTCCCAGGCCAGCCAGGCTATCGCCACCGATACCAACGAGATGGCGGATGAAATTGACCGTGCCAGTGTCGAGGAGGCCCGTCGCCTGGAGCTGAACCGCATCGAGCACGACAAGTTGCACCTGCGCAAGCTGAAAGGGGCGTTGAAGCGGATCAATGAAGGGGATTTCGGCTATTGCGAATCCTGTGGCGACGAGATCTCTCTCAAGCGGCTGCAGGCCCGTCCCGAGTCCCGCTTCTGTGTTGAATGCCAGAGCACCAAGGAATTCAACGACACTCATGTGTTCCGTCGCGTCGCCTGATGCGGCGAACAAGCCCGGCCTCGGTACGAGCCGGGCACAGGGCAGGTCATGCCCGAAGATGACGCGGCCGGGTGATCCCCGGCCCCTTTCACAGCAAGAGCGTGACAACTTCTGTTAGACTCCGGGCAAGTCCCGGATCCTACAGGAGATCAAAGCGTGAAATGGCTCATCAGGCTGTGCTTGTGCCTGCCATTGCTGGCACAAGCACAGACGCTCACCGTCAAGGTCCCCAGCCGACCGATCAACGATCTCGACAACGAATACCAGCTCAAGCTGCTGGAACTGGCGCTCAACCACGCCGGGCAGCCCTACAAGCTGGAGCGGGTCGACCTCAATCTCAACCAGTACAGCCTCCAGCAGGCGCTTGCCAAGGGCAAGGTCATCAATGTGTTCTGGATGGGTACCTCCAGCGCGCTGGAATCCTCCCTCACCGCAGTACCAATCCCGCTGTTTCGTGGCCTGGAAGGGCTGCGCCTCTCCTTCATCCACGCTGATGCCCAGGAGCGGTTCAACCAGATCAACACCCTGGCAGACCTCAAGAAACTGAAAGCCGCACAGGGGGTGGGCTGGGCCGACAACAAGATCCTGGAACTGGCAGGCATTCCCACCTATGCCGGGCGCTACAGCAACCTGTTTCGCCTGATGAATGACGGCGACAAGCTGGATTTCTTCCCCCGTGGTCTGGTGGAAATCTTCGCCGAACGCAGCGAGCTGGCGGCACAATATCCCAACCTGGTGATCGATCAGCACCTGCTGATCCGCTACCCCTTCGCCGAGTTCTTCTTCGTCAGCCCGGAGTCGCCGAAGCTGGCCAAGGCGATCCAGACCGGCCTCGAGCGTGCCTATGCCGACGGCAGCTTCATGGCGTTCTTTCGGGAGAACCCCAAGATCCGCGAGGCCCTGGCCAGCGCCAATCTGGAGCAGAGAGTCACCATCGCCCTGCCCAATCCCGACATGACCCCCTTGCTCAAAAGCATTCCGGCCCAATATTGGGAATATCCACCGTCGCAGGAGTAAACGGATACGATATCCGGCGTTGAGAATATCCACCACTGCGAGCATGAGCAGACACGGTCTCCGACGTTGGGAATATCCACCGCTGCGAGCATGAGCAGACACGGTCTCCGACGTTGGGAATATCCACCGCTGCGAGCGTGAACGGACAGGGTCTCCGGCGTTGGGAATATCCGCCGCCGGGAGCGTGATCAGCCGCGGGTCATCCCATCCGGTGGGCGCAGCCCGCCGCAGACGCACAGGAACGCGAGGTCGCCCGGCCTCAATACGCGCACCAGGGAGGTGCCATGAAACGACTGGATGACTGGTTTCGCGACTACGGCCAGAGCCATCAACACCCCGTCAATGTGGCCATCCACAAGGTGGCGGTGCCAGGCATCTACCTCTGCATCCTGGCACTGCTCTGGTGCCTGCCCGCCGGTCCCCTGCCAGCGTCCTTCAACTGGGCGGGGCTGGTGGCCATCCCGGTGCTGGTCTTCTACCTGCGGCTGTCGTTGACGATCTTTACGGGGATGACGGCCCTGACCGCCCTGGGACTGGCCTTCTGCCACGTCTGGCAGGGGCCGCTGCTGTGGCCTGCCCTCATCGGGTTCGTGCTGTTCTGGATAGCCCAGTTCGTCGGTCACCATATCGAAGGGAAACGCCCCTCCTTTCTCACCGACCTGCAATTTCTGCTGGTAGGCCCCGCCTGGGTGCTGGCCAGCCTCTATCGTCGTTTGGGCATCCCTTTCTGAGGGAGGCCAACAGGAGAGACCATGAGACATCTTCAGACCCTTGCTCGCACCCTGCCCCTGCTGCTGGGGGCACTGATGGCCGGCCCGGTGCTGGCCGACAAGGCCGATCCCGTCGGCGAGGTGAGCACCGCTTTCAAGCTGCTCGGCCCCAACCACAAGATCCTGGTGGAGGCGTTCGACGACCCTAAAATCGCCGGTGTCGCCTGCTATCTGGCCCGCCCCAAGACCGGCGGCGTCAAGGGTGGACTCGGGCTGGCGGAAGATCCCTCCCACGCCTCCCTCTCCTGCCACCAGATCGGCCCCATCACCCTGCCCGCCAAGCTGAAGGCGGGGGAAGAGGTGTTCGACGTCAGCACCTCGCTGGTGTTCAAGGAGCAGAAGGTGGTGCGTTTTTACGACGAGAAGCGCAATGCCCTTGTCTATCTGACTTACAGCACCAAGTTGGTGGATGGTTCGTACAAGAGTGCAGTGAGTGCCGTCCCCATCATGCCCTGGGGTTGAAACAGCACCACTTATCCCGTGATGACGGTCACTATTTGTTGTAATTTAACCACATCATTATCTACGGAGAGCGCACCATGAGAGTCGCCGTTTTCAGTACCAAGAGCTACGACAAGGAACATTTCCACCAGGCCAACGCCCAGTACGGTTTCGATCTGGAGTTCTTCGACGTGCGGCTGGAGGCCAAGACGGCCCGTCTCGCCCACGGCTTCCCCGTGGTCTGCCTGTTCGTCAACGATGATGCCGACCGCGAAGTGCTGACCGAGCTGGCGCAGTACGGCACCAGGGTCATCGCCCTGCGCTGCGCCGGTTACAACAACGTGGATCTGGCCGCCGCCAAGGAGCTGGGACTCAAGGTGGTGCGGGTGCCTGCCTACTCCCCCGAGGCCGTTGCCGAACATGCGGTGGGCCTGATGATGACCCTCAACCGCCGCATCCATAAGGCTTATCAGCGCACCCGGGACGCCAACTTCTCCCTGGAGGGGCTGGTCGGCTTCAACATGCATGGCCGCACCGCCGGCATCATAGGCACCGGCAAGATCGGCATCGCCACCTTGCGCATCCTCAAGGGGTTCGGCATGCGCCTGCTGGTGAGCGATCCCTATCCGAACCAGGCGGCCATCGATCTGGGCGCCGAGTACGTGGATCTCGACACCCTATTCCGTCAGTCCGATGTCATCAGCCTGCACTGCCCCCTGTTCAAGGAGAACTATCACCTGCTGAACAAGGAGGCCTTCGCCAAGATGAAGGACGGGGTGATGATCATCAACACCAGCCGGGGCGGCCTGCTCGACTCCAACGCCGCCATCGAGGCCCTCAAGACTGCCCGCATCGGCGCCCTGGGGCTGGACGTCTACGAGGAGGAGGAAGACCTCTTCTTCGAGGACAAGTCCAACGAGGTGATCACCGACGACGTCTTCCGCCGCCTGTCTGCCTGCCACAACGTGCTGTTCACCGGTCACCAGGCCTTCCTGACCCGGGAGGCGCTGCACGCCATCGCCGACACCACCCTCAGCAACATCCAGGCCATCGAGAGCCAGGGCCGCTCTGACAACGAAGTGGAGTGATCCCTGAGGCGTTGTCGCCACGCCATTGATCCCGCCGCCGGGTTGTGAGACCCGGCGGCATCGGGTAGGCTACCAGCCCTTTTTTGTACAGGAGTCTGGCCAGCATGTTCATCGGATTTGATTACGGTACCTCCAACTGTGCCGTCGCCGTGATGGAACAGGGCAGCCCCAGGCTGCTGACCCTCTCCGGTTCCCATTACCTTCCCTCCACCCTGCACGCCCCCCACCGGGACGCCATCGCCGGCCTCCTGGCCGAAGGCCTGGCCCCCGTCCAGCAGAGCGAATACCTCAAGCTGCGCGGTCCCGTGGTGACCCGGGCCCAGGCGGTGCGCCGCCAGATGCGCGAAGAGGGACTCATCGACGAGCTGAGCTTCGGCGGTGCGGCGCTGGCGCGCTATCTGGAAGAGCCGGACGAGGGCTACTACATCAAGTCCCCCAAATCCTTTCTCGGGGCCTATGGCCTCAAGGCTCCCCAGATCGCCCTGTTCGAGGACATCGTCTGCGCCATGATGCTGCACGTGCGCCGGGAGGCGGAGCAGCAGACGGGCAGCACCATCCGCCAGGCGGTGATCGGCCGACCGGTCAACTTCCAGGGACTGACGGGGGAAGAGAGCAACCGCCAGGCCATCGCCATCCTGAGGGAGGCGGCACGCCTCGCCGGGTTCGAGCGGGTGGAGTTCCTCTATGAGCCGGTGGCCGCCGGCTTCGAGTTCGAAGCGCGCCTCACCGAGGATGCGGTGGTGCTGGTGGTGGACATCGGGGGCGGGACCACCGACTGCTCCGTACTGCGCATGGGCCCGAGCCACCGTGACCAGCTGGATCGCAGCGGCGATCTGCTCGGTCACAGCGGCCAGCGCATCGGGGGCAACGACTTCGACATCCGCCTGACCGTGGAGGGCATGATGCCGCTGCTCGGCATGCACGAGACCCTCAAGACCGGCAAGCCACTGCCCCATCCCCTGTTCTGGGACGCCGCCGCCATCAATGACGTCAGTGCCCAGAGCCGTTTCTACAGCCTGGATACCGCCCGCCAGTTGCAGGATCTCCAGCTCGACAGCCAGCCAGGCAGCAAGCTCCCGCGCCTTGCCAGCCTGCGGGCCCACAAGCTGAGCCATCAACTGGTGTGGCGCGCCGAGCAGGGCAAGATCGCCCTCTCCGACCACGAGCACAATCACCAGACCCTGAACGAGCTGGAAAAAGGGCTGGAGGCGGCACTCACCCGCCCCCAGCTGGCCAGTGCTTCCGCCCCCTTGCTGGAGAAGATTGGCGAGCTGATGGACGAGGCTATCCTGGCGGCAGGCGTGCAGCCTGACCGGGTCTTCGTCACCGGCGGCAGTGCCCGCTCCCCCCTCATCAAGGCCTTCATCCAGCAGAAACTGCCCAAGGTACCGCTGGAGGGGGGTGATGACTTCGGTTCGGTGGCCTCGGGCCTCGCCCGCTATGCCGAGCGCCTGTTTGCGGACTGAGACGGCCAGGGGAGCCATGGGCAACCGGTAGACAGGTTCGCTCGGGGCGGGTGTTGCCATTTGCCGACACCCCCTCTTCCCCCGGGGCGACAGAAGCGGTCGGGCTCCTCCCCCCTCGCCCTGCCGCCCGGGCCCGGGGACGGGTATGCTTGTCATACCCACCACCGGAGCCCCTTCAATGCCCAGATACCTGCTACTGCTGCTCGCCCTGCTTCTGCTCAGCGCCTGCAGCAGTGCTCCCCGCTTTGCCTCGCAAGATCTGCAACACCATCACTGGGTGCTCGATCGGCTGGATGGCCAGGCCATCGCCAGCCGCCGCAGCAATCCCCCCGACATCGAGATCGGTGAACACTTCACCGTCAACGGCATCGCCGGTTGCAACCGCTACTTCGGCCAGGGTCACCTCAAGGGGAACAAGCTCTGGGTCACCAGCCTCGGCAGCACCGCCATGGCCTGCCCCCCCGAACTCGATCTGATAGAGCAGGCCGTGCTCGCCACCCTGACGGAGGGGGCCACACTGAGCGGCTCCACCCAGACCCTGATCCTCCAGGGAAAACGGCACCGTTTGGAATACAGACTGCAAGACTGGGTGTACTAGGGCTCACAAAACCGCTCGCCAGCAGGAACAACTGGCCAGGCTGTGGCACAATATGAGGCATTGTTAGCAATGGAGGCTGCCTCAGCCATGTCGATGGATCGCCTGTTTGGCAAGATCAAGCAACTGCCCACAATTCCGAAACTGCTGCACGAGCTGATGCAGAGTTTCAACGACGAGAATGCCCGCATCGACGAGATCGCGGCCAAGATCGCCATGGACCAGGTGATCAGCGTCAAGGTACTGCGGATGGCCAACTCCGCCGCCCTGCGCCGTGGCAATGAAATCACCTCCATCGAACAGGCGGTGATCCGCCTCGGTTTCAACCGCCTGCGCTCCGTGGTGGTCGCCTCCGGCATCATCAGCAGCTTCAAGGCCCCCCCCGGCTTTGACAAGCTCCACTTCTGGACCCAGACCTTCCAGGTCGCCACCATTGCCCGCACCCTGGCACAGCAGACCACCTCGGTGGATCCCGAGACCGCCTTCACCTGCGCCCTCATTCACAACATCGGCGAGCTGCTGATCCAGAGCACCCTGCCGGAAGAGGCGGGGCTCATCAATCTGGCCATCGAGAAAGGCAGCAGCCGGGTCGATGCCCAGCGGGAGATGCTGGGTTACGACTATGCCCAGCTCGGCGCAGAGCTGGCGCGGCGCTGGAACCTGTCGCCCGCCTTCGTGGATGCCATCGCCCAGCAGCTCGACCCCCTCTCCCACGATCCGGTCAGCAAGGAGGCCGTGCTCATCCGGCTCGCCGTCTTCGTCTCCTTCGCCTGGCAGGCCGGCGTACCGGCCCAGGCCATCATCGCCCGTTTCCCCAGAACCCTGGCTGACCAGCTGGGGCTGGATCCCGCCAGCCTGGCGGATCAGCTGGAGCAGCTGCACGAACAGGGCAACGCCCTGGCCGATTTGCTGACCCAGTAGATGCACAACGGCCGATCAGCAGGAGCCGGATCCCCGTCTCATTCTGGCGGAACAGCTCGAACAGCTGCACGAGCAGGGCAACGTCCTTGCCGATTTGCTGACCCAATAGCGTCACGGCAGACCGCCCAGCCAAGCCGGAAGCACCGTCTCATTCTGGCCGGTCGTCACATACACACGCCCATGGACGGGATAAGATGGCCTGCGCCCATCCCCCACTCCTGAGCCTCTCTGACACAGTAGATACCATGACCCATCCCTTCCTGTTTCACCCCCAGGCGGCACCCTGGTTCAAAGAGAGTGCCGACACCCTGCAGCTCACCCTGTTCAGCGAGCTGGACGTCCCCATCCGCGAGGTGTGGCTGCGCCACGAGCCGGACAACGAGGAGTATCTGGTCGCCATGACGCCGGTCGCCACCCGGGACAGGCTTCAGGTCTGGCAGGTCGAACTGCCGCTGGCCAAGGGGCAGGAGATCCACCTCTACTGCTTCAAGTGCCTCACCGACGAGGAGCAGTGGTGGCTGCACGGGGCAGGCGTCAGCGCCGCCATGCCGCCGCGGGAGCAGCATTTCCGCTTCAACAGCCATCACCAGCCCCCGGCCTGGGTGCAGGATCAGGTGTTCTACCAGATCTTCCCCGACCGCTTCTGCAACGGCGACCCGTCGCTGAGCGTCAAGCATCACGAGTACGAGTACAGGGGCAAGGCGGTCATCAGCAAGGCCTGGGGCGAGCCGGTCAGCCGCCACGAAGAGGGGCACGGCGCCTGTGAATTCTACGGCGGGGATCTGGCGGGCATCGACGCCAAGCTGCACTACCTGCAATCCCTGGGGGTGACGGCGCTCTACCTCAACCCCATCTTCGATTCGCCGAGCAACCACAAGTACGACACCCAGGACTACTTCAAGGTGGATGCGCACCTCGGTACCAATGCCCAGTTTGCCGAGCTGACCCGCAACCTGCACCAGCGCGGCATGAGGATCATCCTGGATGCGGTGGTCAACCACACCTCCACCGAGCACCCCTGGTTCTGCCCGCCGCTGGGCGCCCAGAGCAACCCGGACTCCCCCTGGCGCAGCTTCTACACCTTCGATCAGGAAGGGGATTATGTTAGCTGGAAAGGGATCCGCAGCCTTCCCAAGCTGGATTTCTCAAGTGAACAGGTGCAGGACGCCGTTTATCGGGCAGACAACGCCATTCTGCGCTACTGGATGCGCGCCCCCTACCAGATCGATGGCTGGCGCTTTGACGTCATCCACATGCTGGGGGAGCGGGGCACTGCCGAGGGCAATCGCGGCCATGTGCGCGCCATTCGCGGTGCGGTGAAGCAGGAGAATCCGGACGCCTACGTGCTGGGCGAGCACTTCTTCGAAGCGAGCCAGTGGCTGCAGGGGGATCAGGAGGACGGCGCCATGAACTACTACGGCTTCGCCCACCCCATCCGCGCCTTCCTGGCGGGGCAGGACATCGCCTATCATCCCATCAAGATCAGCGCCACCGAGCTGGATCACTGGCTCAAGCTGGCGCGGGCCCATATTCCGTTCAAGAACCAGCTGGCCCAGTTCAACCTGCTGGACAGCCACGACACCGCCCGCTTCCTGCATCTGCTGGGGGAAGACAAGCAGCGGATGCGACTCGCCGCCACCCTGCTCATCACCTACATCGGCGTGCCCTCCATCTACTACGGCGACGAGGTGGGGCTCTCCGGCGGCAACGACCCGGACTGCCGCCGCTGCTTCCCCTGGGATACCACCGACTGGGATCACGTGCTGCACGACCACTATCGCCGCCTGATCCAGCTGCGCCGCCAGCGCCCGGCCCTGCGTCGGGGAGACATCCAGACCCTCTACGCCGGCCCCCACAGCTATGTGTTCGCCCGTACCCTGCAAAGCGATCAGGTGGTGGTCGCCTGCAACCGCCACCCCACGGAGCCGCGCACCATCAGCCTGCCCCTGTGGCAGACCGCCAGCCCCGCCAGCCGCTTCACCGACGCCTTCAACGGCGACAAGTTCGAGGTGGTGCAGGGGGAGGTGCAGCTCACGATCCCGGCCAACTCCGCCAGGGTACTGCTGTCGAGCTAGGGATAGCGGCAATAGAAAACCGGCGCTCGGGGCGCCGGTTTTTTTATGCCTGCATCCCCCGAAGTGGCGGATGCTGCCTCATCGCTGTTTTTCGATCCGATAGCCCTACGTCACCATGTGTGATGCGACGAATACATCAAACATCATCTCTTCATCAGTAGTTGATGCTGACATAGGGGACTTCGGTCACATCCCACGCCTGCTTGAGGTAGACGGTGAGCACGAAGAAGAAGTTGGCCAGCAGATTGGCGAAGCGATAGAGGATGGGATCGAAGCGCACGCCGCTCTCTTCCAGGCGCACCAGCAGACGCACCACCTTCTTGCTGCCACAGCGGCACAGGTGCAGGGTGGGAATGGGCTGGGGCCCCTGGGGCAGCACGAAGCCGGTCACCCGGCCGCGACTCGCCTCGTTGTAGTGATCGTACCGCCCCTTCAGCCAGTCCAGATCCTCCTCGAAGATGCCGAGCCGTCCCCGCACCGAGCCGTTGAGGTTGTAGATGAGCCGCTGCAGGGTCGCCAGATCCGCCATCACGGGCCGGGTATCCTCATCCGGCATCAGATGAGAGAGCACGCCCCCCACCTGGCAGCAGAGCTCGTCGGTGGCGATCTCGTAGTCGCACTGGAACTGGGTTTCGAAGATGAAGGGGTAGCAGAGCTCGCGCTTGTCTCTTGGCTTCTTGGGGTTCATGGCATCGCCGGGCTGGGGAAAAGGGCAGTGTGCCAGCCCGGGGACGGGCTGGCAAACACCCCGCCCCCGCCAGCATCACGGGGGCGTCGCCAGACTAGCCGGTCGCCATCTGCTGGCCAAGCAGTCGCATGGCTTCCAGCATCCGCTGGTTGAAGCCCATGAAGCCTGCCCCCTGGGTCGCCCCGTCCTGACCCCGCGCCGCCAGCACGGTGGGTGTCAGCGCCTCCTGCTGGGAAGGGGGCAGCAGGGCGTCGGCCTGCTGCTGCAACCGGCTGAGCCTCGGCAGGTAGTCCGCCAGGGGCTTGAGGCTCTCCTGCAGGGAACTGGCCCCCTGGTAGGTCTGACTCAACTTGGCCGATTGCTTGAGCTTGAGGGAGTAGGAGACCAGCTGGCTGTCATCCAGTTGCAGCCCGTTCAGCCCGTCCGCCAGGGTCTTGCCGTCGCCCCCCTTGAAGAACTGCCCGGCCAGCTCGTCCAGCCCCTTGACCAGGGTGCCGATGGCATCCATCTCGGCACTGTCGAGATCCCCCTCCAGGGAGAAGTCGAAGCTCTGGCTCGACTTGAGGCTGAACTGGCTGCCGCCCCCGTCGCTCTGGGACTTGAACTGCCAGCTGTCGCTGAAGCGCAGCATCACCTTGTCCCCGTCCCGGGTCTCGATCTCGAGGAGGGCCTGCTGGCGGCTGGCCATCCTGGCATCCCCCAGATCCGTGGTCGACACCTTGCCGAAGAACTCCTTCTCGAACTCGTCGAGCCCCTTCTGGATCAGCTTGTAGCTCTGATCCATGCCGGTCTTGATGTCCTCGTTGTCCGCCCAGTCACCGAGCTGCTTCCTGGCGTCACCGAAGCCCTTGTCCACCCCCTTGCGGGCCTGCTCCATCATCTTGGTCAGGTCGTCGTCGGACTTGCCGTCGGCACGGGCCGCGCCTATCCGCCCGGTGACGAACTGCAACACGTTGTCCGCCACCGACTGGAAATCGAACAGGGTCTCCGGGGTGATCTCCTGGGGTTCCTTCACCTTGGGTGCCTTGTAGCCCTGGCCGTTGATCTCCAGCGCAAATTGCAGCGCCTGCTGGATCAGCACCTGGGCCCATTTCGGGGGCTTGTTCAGGGAGACCTCATCCCCCTTGTCCGCCGTCTTCGACTCCGTCTGTTGAGGCGATTTGGGAGCAATGCCCACTCCCTTGGGTTGGGCTGCGCCCATGCCATCAATTTGCATCATTACTCTCCCGCCTATAGTGGTGGATCGGTTATCGGCCCGACTGGCCACTTCTTGACCACAAAAAACTTGGACAATCCGCAACGGCCTTTTAAAATCCCCACCCTTTGGTTGGCTGCGGCCTTCCCCCGGTCTTTCCCCGGCTCAGCCCGGTGCATGCGAGGTATCCATGACTCAATCCCAGCCCTCTTCCGCCGACGCCCAGGGCAGACGGACTCCTGCCGACTACCAGGCCCAGCTCGACGAGAAGCGCGATCGCCTCACCCAGCTGTTCGCCCCCTTCAATCCGCCTGCGCTGGAGCTGCACGCCTCTCCCGCCGAGCACTACCGGATGCGCGCCGAGTTCCGCATCTGGCACGAGGGGGACGACCTCTTCCACTGCATGTATGCACCGGCCACCAAGGAGATCATCCGGGTCGACAGCTTCCCCACCGCCAGCCTGCTCATCAACCGGCTGATGCCGGTGCTGCTGGCCGGGCTACGCCCGCACCCCGTGCTGCGCAAGAAGCTGTTCCAGATCGACTATCTCTCCACCCAGTCCGGCCAGATCTGCGTCAGCCTGCTCTACCACCGCAAGCTGGAAGCCGAGTGGCAGCAGGCCGCCGAGGCGCTGCAGGCCGACCTGCGTGCCAAGGGGTTCGAGCTGCAACTGATTGGCCGCGCCCACAAGCAGAAGATCTGCCTGGGGGATGACTTTGTCATCGAACGCCTGACCGTGCAGGGGCGCGAGCTGGTCTACAAGCAGGTGGAAAACAGCTTCACCCAGCCCAACGCCGCCATCAACGAACAGATGCTGGGCTGGGCCCTGGACGTGACCAAGGGGAGCGAGGGGGACCTGCTGGAGCTCTACTGCGGCAACGGCAACTTCTCCATCGCCCTGGCGCAGAACTTTCGCAAGGTGCTGGCCACCGAGATCGCCAAGCCGAGCGTGGACTCCGCCCAATTCAACATCGCCGCCAACGGCGTCGACAACCTGATCATCCTGCGCATGTCAGCGGAGGAGTTCACCATGGCGATGCGCGGCGAGCGGGAGTTCAACCGCCTCAAGGGGGTCGATCTCTCCGCCTACCAGTGCAACACCATCTTCGTCGACCCGCCCCGGGCCGGTCTGGACGACGCCACCGTCAAGCTGGTGCAGGATTACGACAACATCCTCTACATCTCCTGCAACCCAGAGACCCTGCAGGCCAACATGGCGGTGCTCGGCGAAACCCACGAGATCGCCCGCTTCGCCCTGTTCGATCAGTTCCCCTGGACCCACCACATGGAAGCCGGGGTGTACCTGAAGCGCAAGGGCGGCTGATCCGGGCGGTTCCCCGGCTGCCCCATGGCAGCCGGGGCCGCTATGGCCACTGAAGGGCACGGATCCTGCCTCATCGCGCCGCCCCGACCCGCCACGGGACAAGTGGGGGCGGCCCGATGCCAACCGGCTCATCCTGTCCCCCCTTCTCCCCCGGGAGAAGGGGCAAAAACCCCCGCATTGATTAGTTATCCCGGTGCAGAGCGCGGACGCAGCCGTTATGCTGGCGACACGCCCACTCACGCCATGACCGGGGAATCACGCCACCATGCCACGCGTTCTGTTTGTTGAAGACGATCCCGAGATAGGCCAGCTCATCAGCAGCTGGCTCGGTCGCCACGACATCGAGGTGCTGCTGGAGACCCGGGGTGACCGGGCACTCGACAGGGCCCTGGCCGAGCAGCCTGATCTGGTGCTGCTTGACATCATGCTACCGGGGCAGGATGGCCTCTCCCTGTGCCGGGATCTGCGTCCGCGCTTTGCCGGCCCCATCGTCATGCTCACTTCGCTCGACAGCGACATGAACCAGATCCTGAGCCTGGAGCTGGGGGCCAACGACTACATCCTCAAGACCACGCCCCCCCCGGTGCTGCTGGCCCGGCTGCGGGTCCAGTTTCGCCAGCAGGGGCAGAGCCAGCAGGCCGTGGTCCCCGCCGCCCCACCCCAGCGCCTGCAGTTCGGCCGCCTCCAGATAGACGGCCCGGGTCGGGACGTGCGCCTCGATGGGGAGAGCATTCCCCTCTCCACCGCCGATTTCGACCTCCTGTGGGAGCTGGCCTGCCACGCCGGCCAGATCCTGGGGCGGGAGGCGCTGTTTCGCAGCCTGCGGGGGCGCGACTACGACGGCCAGGATCGCAGCATGGACGTGGCCATCTCCCGTCTGCGCCGCCGGCTCGGGGATGACAGCAACAACCCGACCCGCATCAAGACTGTGCGCCAGAAGGGTTATCTACTCGTACCCCAGGCTTGGGAATGAGCTGGTGTCTCACACGCCTGCACACCAGAAGCCAGGGAATGACAGCAACAACTCGATCTGGATCAAGACGGTGCGCCAGAAAGGTTACCTGCTGGTGCCCCAGGCCTGGGAATAAGCCCCACCGAATGACCTTGATGCACTCAGCCTTCTCCCCTTGCGGGAGAAGGGTTGGGGATGAGGGGCAACAAGGCAATGCCCAGACGCAATCCAGGCAAGAGGAGAGCCCCGATGCGACGCCTGTTTATCCAGTTCTATCTGCTGCTGATAGGCTGCTTCGGGAATTCAGATAATAAGTGCGACACTCATGGATGAATGGCGAGAGGTGGCCAACTGCTGATTGGTGGTACCCTTCTGCTCGCCAAAGTAAAAGCAGTATCACCATGAGCTATCAGCAGTTGACCGAGGGGCAACGATACCAGTTATCGGTGCTTCGCGCACAGGGGATGTCCATCCTTGCCACCGCACGCGCCATTGGCGTTCATCGCTCCACCCTCTACCGGGAGCTGCGTCGTAACGCCGGGCCGCAGGGCTACCAGCCAGACAATGCGCATCAGCACGCCACCCACCGACGGGCCAGTGCGGCCAAATCTCGGCTATCTGCCGATGTCATCCAGTTTGTCGAGCTGACACTCGCCTGGTGGTGGAGCCCGGAGCAGATAAGCGCGGTGGGCAAGCAGATAGGCCTCATGGTGAGTCACGAGTGGATATACCGCCATGTGGCCGCCGACAAAGCCCGGGGTGGCCAGTTGTACCGCCATCTGCGCCAGGGCCACAAGCGCTACCGCAAGGGGGCGAGCAGCCTGCGTTCTCCCATCAAGGAAGCCCGCTCTATTGATGAACGGCCGGCTATCGTCGATAGCCGGGAGCGGCTCGGTGATTGGGAGGCGGACACGGTGCTGGGCAAGCAAGGCACAGGTGCACTGGTCACCCTGGTGGAGCGCAAGAGCCGGCTCTATCTGGTCAAGCGGGTCGCGAGCAAACAGGCTGGGGTGGTGCGGGATGCGATAATCGAGATGTTAACGCCCTACATCGAGCAGGTGCATACCATCACCTTTGACAACGGCGGCGAGTTTGCCGAACACAAGGCGATAGAGGAAGCGCTGGGTGCCGAGACTTACTTTGCGCACCCTTACTCTTCGTGGGAGCGCGGTCTGAACGAGAACAGCAATGGGCTGTTGAGGCAGTTTATCCCAAAGGGAACAGACCTGAGAGAGGTCACGGACGAGGATGTCAGGAGAGCGGAGCAGTGGCTCAACCTACGACCTCGGAAATGTCTCGGATTCAGGCAGCCTGTCAAGGTATTCGAAGAGTACCGTCAGGCGGCATAGGCGAGTGTCGCACTTCGAAGTTGAATTCGCGCTTCACCCTCGCCATTCTGCTCATCGGGCTGGTCTATCAGGTCAGTGCAGAGCGGGCGGGGGACCGTTATCTGGAGCGGATGATGCAAGGCTCCCTCGGCCTGCTCACTGGCGAGCTGGCCCGGCTGCCGCCGGAACACTGGGCCACCCGCACCGGCGAGCAGAGCCGCCAGCTCAATCTGCCGCTGCAGATCGGCGTCCTCGCCAACCAGCCCCTGGCCAGCGAGGATCAGGCCTTCCTCGAGGCGGGCAACATCGTCATCGTCGAGGAGGATGACACCTTCCTGCAGCGCATCCCGAACACCGACAAGGTGCTGATCGTCGGCCCCGTCCCCTACCTCTCCTACCTGCACGAGCTGCACTGGGTGGACGTAGGGCTGCTGCTGCTCATCGGCCTTTCCCTCGGCCTGCCCATCCTGCTCTGGCTGCGCCCCCACTGGCGCGGCCTGCAACAGCTCGAACAGACCGCCCGCCGGGTCGGCGACGGGGATCTCTCCTGTCGCACCGGTTTGCCGCCCGGCAGCAGCCTGAGCCGGGTTGGCCGCACCTTCGACCAGATGGCGGAGCAGTTGCAGGCCATGCTGGCCAGTCGCAAACAGTTGACCGACGCCATCGCCCACGAGCTGCGCTCCCCCCTGGTGCGGCTGCGCTATCGCCTCGCCATGCTGGCCGAGCCTCCCTCACCCGAGGAGCAGCAGGGACTGGAGCGGGACCTCGGCGCCCTCGATGCCCTCATCGAGGAGATGCTCACCTATGCCAGGCTCGATCGCCCCGAACTGCCGCTGCAATGCAGCGATCTGGAGCTCGGCAGCTGGGCCGGCAGCCGCCTGGCCGACTGGCAGGCCCTGCGGCCGGACAAGCGGCTCGACTTCGTGCGCCCGGCCATGGCTCTGCCCTGGCGCGGCGACACCCGATTGCTGGACCGGGCGCTGGAGAACCTCATCGGCAACGCCCTGCGCCATGCCACCAGCCAGGCAAGCCTCTGCATAGCGCGACAGGGGGACGACTATCTGCTGGAGGTGGCCGACGATGGCCCCGGCATCGATCCCGCGCTGGCCCCGCAAATCTTCGAGCCCTTCGTGCGCCTGGATCAGAGCCGGAACAGACGCACCGGCGGCGCCGGGCTGGGGCTGGCCATCGTGCGCAGCATCGCCCACCACCACGGCGGCGAGGTGCAACTGCTGCCAAGCCGCAGCGGTGCCCGTTTCTGCCTGACCCTGCCCGTACATTTGGATACAAACCGTCACCAGTCGCTCACTGAACCGCAGGTCGAACAGCCCTAGGATGAAGTCATGGAGAAACGCTCCATGTCATCAAACCGAACGAGGAACTGGAATATGAACAAGCTGATCCCCCTGACTCTGGCCGCTGTCTTCGCCCTGACCTCCGGCTTCACCATGGCCGCCACCCCGACCAAGGCCGCCGCTCCCCACGCCACCCAGACCAAGGTAGTGAAAAAGCATCACAAGGCTGCCCACGCCAAGGTGCCGGCCGTCAAGGTTGCCCCCAAGACCAAGTAAGCTGCCCGCTTCCGCCATGAAAAAGGGGCCCCCGACAGGGGGCCCCTTCTGTTTTTTACGCGCTTGCCGTGACTCAACCCAGCATGTAATCCGCCGGCAGTTCGATGCGGGCCACCCCGGAGGCAACCGCCGCCAGTGCCACGGCACGGGCAACCCGCGGCAGCAGGCGGGCGTCCATGGGCTTGGGAATGACGTAATCCTTGCCGAAGGCGAGTTCACTCACGCCAGCGGCGGTCAGCACCTCGGCGGGCACCGGCTCCTTGGCCAGAGCGCGGATCGCCTCCACTGCCGCGATCTTCATGGCATCGTTGATGCGGCTGGCACGGGCGTCGAGGGCGCCGCGGAAGATGAAGGGGAAGCAGAGCACGTTGTTGATCTGGTTCGGGTAGTCCGAGCGGCCGGTTCCCATGATGAGATCCCCGCGCACACCGTGAGCCAGGGCAGGCTTGATCTCGGGGTCCGGATTGGAGCAGGCGAAGATCACCGGGTTGGGGGCCATCAGGGCCACCGCCTCGGCGGGCAGTACGTCCGGGCCGGAGACGCCGACGAAGACGTCAGCCCCGTCGATGACATCCGTCAGGGTACGCAGGGGGGTGTCGTTGGCGAAACGCTGCTTGTACTGGTTGAGATCGGTGCGGCCGCTGTGGATCACACCCTGGCGGTCCAGCATGAAGATGTTGTGCGGCGCAGCCCCGCACTTGATCAGCAGATCCATGCAGGCGGTGGCGGCGGCACCGGCGCCCATGCAGACGATGCGGCTGGTGCCAATCTCCTTGCCCTGCACTTCCAGCGCGTTGAGCAGGCCGGCGGCGGTGACGATGGCGGTACCGTGCTGGTCATCGTGGAACACCGGGATGTCGCAGCGGGCGATCAGCGCCTCTTCAATCTCGAAGCACTCGGGGGCCTTGATGTCTTCCAGGTTGATGCCGCCGAAGGTGTCGGCGATGGCGGCCACCGTATCGATGAACTGGGCGCTGGTCTCGTGCTTCACCTCGATGTCGATGGCGTCGATGCCGGCAAAGCGCTTGAACAGCAGGGCCTTGCCCTCCATCACCGGCTTGGAGGCCAGCGGGCCCAGATTGCCCAGCCCCAGGATGGCGGTGCCGTTGGAGATGACGGCCACCAGGTTGCCCTTGCCGGTGTAGCGGTAGGCATCGGCCGGATTGGCGGCGATCTCGCGTACCGGTTCGGCAACGCCCGGGCTGTAGGCCAGCGCCAGATCGCGAGCGGTCTCGGCGGGCTTGGTGAGGGCGATGGCGATTTTGCCCGGAACGGGTTGGGCGTGGTAGTCGAGTGCCTGTTGGCGGAGATCGTGCTGCTGATCGGACATGGGGGACCCCGATACGGAAATGAATGAGTGATGCGTTGGCTCGCCAGCGGGCGAGGGCTGAGGATCATAAAGAAATCCCCCGCCCTTTCACAGCATAAAATATCGCTGGATAGCAATGACAGGCTAATCAGTAGCATGTCATGCCACCCAAAACTACCCAATTAGTTATAGATTCGATTTCAATCCATGACTGGAATGCCGGCTTTTGCCTCTGCCTGCCGGGCGATGGCCTCCGTCATCCCCTGGAAGATGAAGAGGTGAAACGGCAGCATGGCAAGCCAGTAGGCCAGCCCCCAGGCCCCCTGCGGATGCCAGTGGGCCGTCACCCGCAGCCGGGTCAGGCCGGACTCCAAGGGCTGGATGTTGAACTCCAGCCGACCGACGCCGGGGGCCTTCATGTTGAACAGCAGATCCAGCCTGCGTCCTTCATCCACCCCGAGGATCTGCCAGGAGTCCAGCATGTCCCCCTTCACGAAGCGATCCGGGTTGGTGCGTCCCCGGGTCCGGGCCGGGCCGCCGATCAGGTGATCCATCCATTCGCGCACCACCCACAGCTCGTTCATGTAGAAGTAGCGCTGCTCGCCCCCCAGCTGCTGCAGCACCTGCCACACTACCTCGGGGGCGGCGAGGCAATCCGCCTCCCCGCTGGCGGTGCGGTCGTAGAAGCCATATTCGGGATGGCGCCAGCGCAGACCCAGGGGCGTCTCCTCCCCGTGCTGCTCGGCACCGAGCCTCTGCTCCAGCGCCAGGCTCTCCGCCAGCGCCTCGTCGAAGCTGAGCAGATGCTGGGGCAACAGGGCGCGCAAGGGGCCATCATCCGCCGGGATGTCGTGCTTGAGCCCCCCCACCAGCGCCTTGGCGATGGGTTGGGGAACCGAGGTGGCGAACTGCAGCCACCAGGCGGAGAGCCGGGGGCTCAAAAAGGGGATCGGAATGATGGGGCAGCGTTTGCCGATATGGGCGGCGAATTTCTGGAGCTGCTGCTGGTAGCTGAGCAGCTCGGGGCCCGCCGCGTTGAAGATCTGGCCTTCCACCCCGTCGGCTTCCACCAGCCCGCCCAGATAGTGCAAGAGGTTGGAGAGGGCGATGGGGGGCGTGCGGGAACGCACCCACTTGGGCGTCACCATCATGGGCAGGTTGTACACCAGATCCCGCATCACCTCGAACGCCGCCGAGCCGGGGCCTATGATGATGCCGGCACGCAGCTCTACCGTCGGTACGCCAGATTCGCGAAACAACTCGCCGCAATAACGGCGGGAGTTGAGGTGGCGGCTGTTGCAGGGCTCGGGCTGGATGGCGCCCAGATAGATGATGCGACGCACCCCGGCGGCGCGGGCGGCGGCGGCGAAGTTCTTCACCCCCTGCTGCTCCAGCCGGTGAAAACCGGCCCCCGCCCCCATGGCGTGTACCAGATATAAGACGGTGTCGACCCCCGCCAGCGCAGGGGGCAGGGTGGCAGGCTTGAGGCTGTCGGCGAGGCGAAACGCCACCCCCTCCGGCAGACGGCAGGGACGACGGGCCCCGGCGATGACCCTGTACCCCAGACCCTGCAGATGAGGCACCAGGTAGGATCCTATGTACCCGGCAGCTCCCATCACCAGACATGTGCGCATCGGCTCTTCTCCCTTGGTTGAGCCAACACCATAGGGCAAAGCGGGGAATTACAGAATGGCGGCCAATAAAAAAGGCACCCGACGGGCGCCTTTTTCAGAATTCTTCAGAAG
This sequence comes from Aeromonas sp. WP2-W18-CRE-05, assembly GCF_014168615.1. Taxonomy (NCBI): domain Bacteria; kingdom Pseudomonadati; phylum Pseudomonadota; class Gammaproteobacteria; order Aeromonadales; family Aeromonadaceae; genus Aeromonas; species Aeromonas sp. WP2-W18-CRE-05. The sequence continues at coordinate 4,681,426 of NZ_AP021917.1, forward strand.
CAAGATTACTTCTTGGAGGTCAAGCCACCGAAACGCTTGTTGAACTTGTCTACGCGGCCGCCGCTAGAAACTTCTTTCTGCTTGCCGGTGTAGAACGGGTGGCACTCGGAGCACACGTCCAGGTTCAGATCTTTACCGATGGTAGAGAAGGTGTTGATGACGTTACCGCAAGAGCACTTGGCGGTGATGGCTACGTAGTCAGGATGGATACCAGCTTTCATGGACAACCTCAATTATCAGGCCGTGTCGCCATCCGATCTCTTGTCGGACACCACACGATTGTTGAACACAGTTTCAAAGGCTGCGAATAATATAGGAAACGCCTGAGATCAGGCAAGTGGCTTCGCAGAAAAAATAGGCAACCCCTGGTGAATTCTTCCCAAACGCTGGATCTGGTTCGTGTGGCTGTGCCGGTGCCGTTACGCCGTCATTTCGACTATCTCTCTCCCCTGCCCTTGCCTGCCCCCGGTTGCCGGGTCGAGATCCCGTTCGGCCCGCAGACCCTGGTCGGTCTGGTGGTGGATCACCCGACCGAGAGCCAGGTCCCCCGCAACAAATTAAAGCCCTTGAAGAGGGTGCTCGACAGCGCCCCCGTGCTGGGGCCCGACATCCTGGCGCTGATGGCCTGGAGCGCCGGTTACTACCAGCACCCGCTGGGGGAGGTACTGCCCCACGCCCTGCCGGTGCTGGTGCGCAAGGGGGAGCCCGCCGCCTATCGGGAGCTGGAGTTCTGGTTTGCCACCGAGGCCGGCATGGCCATCGACCTCAACGAGCTCAAGCGGGCGGCCAAGCAGCAGCAGGCCCTCGCCCTGCTGCGCAAGGGGCCGCAGACCCCCTCCGCCCTCAAACAGGAGGAGATCCAGAGCGCAGCCCTCACCGCGCTGGAGAAGAAGGGACTGCTGGAGAAGCGCTCGCTGGAGCCGAGCCATGATGGCGACTGGGCCACTCGCTTCGAGCCGGGTGAGGGGCTGCGCCTCAACGGCGAGCAGGCGCTGGCGGTGGCCGCCGTCACCAGCCAGAGCAACAAGTTCGGAGCCTTCCTGCTGGACGGCATCACGGGCTCCGGCAAGACCGAGGTTTACCTCAGCATCCTCGAGCCCCTGCTCAAGGCGGGCAAGCAGGCGCTGGTGATGGTGCCGGAAATCGGCCTCACCCCCCAGACCATCAACCGCTTCCGGCGCCGCTTCAACGTGCCCGTGGTGGCGATGAACTCCGCCATGAACGACAGGGAGCGGCTCGATGCCTGGCTCGCCTGCCGCGACGGTGGTGCCGCCATTCTGATCGGCACCCGATCCGCGGTGTTCACGCCGTTCAAGGACCTCGGCATCATCATCATCGACGAGGAGCACGACGGCTCCTTCAAGCAACAGGACGGCTTTCGCTACCACGCCCGGGATCTGGCGGTGATGCGGGCCCATCGCGCCGGCATTCCCATCCTGCTTGGATCTGCCACCCCGTCGCTGGAGACGCTGCACAATGCCCGCAGCGGCAAGTATCACCACCTCACTCTCACTCGCCGCGCCGGCAACGCCCAGACCGCTCGCCAGGTGATCCTGGATATCAAGAACGTGCGGCTACAGGCCGGGCTCTCCCCCCAGCTGGAACAGCTGATGGCAGAGCATCTGGCGGCGGGCAACCAGGTAATGCTGTTTCTCAACCGCCGGGGCTATGCCCCGGCTCTTATCTGCCACCAGTGCGGCTGGAGTGCCGCCTGCGAGCGCTGCGACGCCTGGTACACCTGGCATCAGGCCGGGCGACGGCTGCACTGCCACCACTGCGACAGCGTGCGCCCGTTGCCCCACCACTGTCCCGAGTGTGGCAGCAGCGAGCTCATCGGCTCCGGGGTCGGCACCGAACAGCTGGAGCAACTGCTCGGCACCGTGTTCCCGCAATATCCGGTGGTGCGCATCGACCGGGACAACACCCGCCGCAAGGGGGAGCTGGAGACGCACCTCGGCGACATCAAGGCGGGCAAGTACAAGATCCTGATCGGCACCCAGATGCTGGCCAAGGGCCACCACTTCCCGGATGTGACCCTGGTAGGGCTGCTGGATGTGGATGGCGCCCTGTTCAGCGCCGATTTTCGCGCCGCCGAGAAGCTGGCCCAGCTCTACACCCAAGTGGCGGGCCGGGCTGGTCGCGCCAGCAAACCGGGGCTGGTGGTGCTGCAGAGCCACCATCCCGAACACGCCCTGCTGCAGGATCTGACCCAGAACGGCTATGGCCACTTCGCCGACACGGCGCTGAAAGAGCGCCGCCTGCTGGGGCTGCCACCGTTCAGCCATCAGGGGCTGTTTCGGGCCGAGGCCAACGGCCGCGACGAGGTACAGCTGTTCCTCAGTCGTCTCGCCGATACCCTGCGCAGCGCCCGCTATCCCCAGGTGCAGGTGCTCGGGCCCATCAGCGGCTTCATGGAGCGCAAGGCGGGCAAGTTTCGCATGCAGCTGCTGGTGCAGGGGCCCAGCCGGGCACCACTGGCCCAGCTGCTCGACTGGGCGGTGAAGGAGCTGGAGGGGTGGCCCGAGACCAAGCGGGTGCGCTGGAGCCTGGATATCGACCCCACGGAACTGAACTAGCGCGGCTCTGCCAGCACGGCCTCCGCCAACACCCTGGCCTGTTCCAGAGCCAGGGGCTGCTGATAGCTGTGGGCCATCACCACGGCCCCTTCCAGCAGCAGGCATAATCCGGTGGCCTGCACCTCGGTGCATTCGAGGGCCTCCCTGACCCAGTTCAGCAACGCCCGCTTGTGGGCCACCACCAGCTTGCGCACCGGATGGCGAGGATCGGAGAACTCGGCGCTCGCGTTGATGAAGTTGCAGCCGTAGAAGTCACTGCGACCAAACCAGTCCGCAAAGCCATCGAGCAGCGCCAGCAACCTGGCCTCCCGCCCCGACACCCCATCCATCCTGGCATCGAGCAGGGCAAAGAACTCCGCATCCCGCGCCATCAGCACCGCTTCGATCAAGGCATCCTTGGTGGGGAAGTGGCGATAGAGGGTGCGTTTGGTACTGCCTGCCTCGGCCCAGATGCGATCGATGCCGGTGGCGTGAAAGCCGTGACGATTGAACAACCGATAGGCTGTCGTCATCAGCTGTTGCCGTTTGTCGCTCATGGTGACTTTCCTCTTGAAGTACACCGATCTGTCTACCTAATGTCGCAGGCTGGATCAAGTGATCCGGCACAGACAAGGAGACAGGAGATGGAAACAAGACGATGGCGAAGTGCCTGGCTGGCAGGGCTCGGTGCCTGCCTGGCCATAATGTTGCTCGGCTGGCTGGACATGAGCTGGCAGTCGACCCTGTTGATGGCACCGTTCGGGGCAAGCTGTGTGCTACTCTTCTCACTGCCGGACAGTCCGCTGGCCCGTCCGCAGAACGTGCTGGGAGGCCACCTGTTATCGGCCACCGTGGGGTTAGTGGTGCAATTGCTACCGCTACCGATGGAACTCAAGCTGGCGCTGGGTGTGGGCCTGTCCATTGCACTCATGCAGGGACTGGGGCTGATCCACCCCCCTGCCGGAGCCAATCCACTGTTGATCCTGCTCACCACCCAGTCCTGGCCTTTCCTCTGGCAAACAGTGCTGCCCGGCGCCTTGCTGCTGATCATGGTGAGTCATTGCGCCAGGCGGCTGCAAACGTCACGACTCACAACCACATAAACAACGAGGGGGCCAAGGCCCCCTCGTTGTTTAATAGCAAGGCAAAGATGGCTTATTCGGCGACCTGGGAGACCCCGGTCAGGCGTACCTCGACCCGGCGATCTGGGGCCAGGCAGGCGATCATCTGCGCCTTGGCGCCATCCGGGCAGCTGCCCCCAGTCACGGGCGAAGACTCTCCCCGCCCTTCGGCACGCACCTTGTCGGCAAACAATCCCTTGGCGATGAGATAATCCGCCACCGTGCGGGCACGCTGTTCGGAGAGGGACTGGTTGTAAGCCTCCGAGCCGATGCGGTCGGTATGACCGATCACCGTCGCCACCCCGTCTTTCGGATTGGCCGCCAGGATCTGGGCAAACAGGTTGTCGAGGGCCTGACTGGCGGCTGGCTTCAGGGTCGCCTTGTTGAACTCGAACAGCACATCGGAATCCAGGCTGAACTGTTTCTCCACCAGCACGGGGGCCGGGGCGGGCGCAGGTTCGGGCGCAGGCGTTGGTGCCACCGGCTCGTCGCCGATCTGGCCGAAGCGATAGAGCATGCCGACCGACAGCAGGCCGTTGTCCATCTCGATGCCTGACTCGTCGAGGGAAGTCTTGCCCAGGGGCGTGGTGTACTGGTATTCGAGGCGGGCGGCCCAATCCTTGTCGATGGCGTATTCGACCCCCAGCGCCCCGACAAAGGCGGCACCATGATATTTGTTGCCCTCATGGGATTCGGAGAGGCTGCTGGTGCCATCGCTGGCCCTGACGTTGAGTGAGCTCTCGGTCCAGGCATAGGCCCCCCCGAGACGACCGTAGATATCCAGTGCCGAGGTTGCAGGCAGGATAATCTTCATGGTGGCCTGCACCATCTGGGCCTTGGCCTCGCCATCGAGTGCGAAATCAACCCCGTTGCCCGAGTAGTGCTTGTCCACCTGATACTTGCCGAGCCAGTCATAGCCGAGCTCAATCGCCACGTTTCTGTTCACCTGATAACCGGCAAACAGCCCCAGACCGAGATCATCGCTGTTCTCGTTCACCTTGGTCGCATCGAACAGCTCTTCGACCTGGGCGTTGTAATCCACCCCGTAATAATTTGACCAGCCGGCCTTGCCGCCGACATACCAGGTGTTGTCCTGGGCGGCAGCCTGCACCGTCCCTGTTGCCATCAAAGCGCCGATCAGGACGGCGAGCATAGATCTGTTCATGGATGAGCCCCTGCAATGAATTGTTATGACGCGGCTGCGTCTCTCTTCCCTGACGAGGCCCTGAACCCAAGCCCCGCATTCAGATTATCCCATCTGCAACCAGCCTCAAACGACCAGGGACTCAGGAGTGTGATATTGGCGACATTATCAGCCACCGTGCCCCCAATCATGGGGGCCGGCGCGCTGCCCATAAAAAAACGAAGAGCCGGGCTCTTCGTTTTTCATCTGGCAAGGGGATGGCTCACTGGCTGCCCTGGCTCGCCAGGAACAGGCGGTAGGCGGGATCCTCGCTCACCTCTTTCCAGCCGTAGCCAATCTCGTGCAGGTAGTCGTGGAAAGCCGCCACGTCCTCGTCCGGCAGCTCGAAGGCGCAGAGCACCCGTCCGTAGTCGGCGCCGTGGTTGCGGTAGTGGAACAGGCTGATGTTCCAGCGACAGCCCAGGGTCTCCAGGAAGCGCATCAGGGCCCCCGGCTGCTCCGGAAACTTGAAGCTGTAGAGGCGTTCACCGAGGGGCCGGGCCGGGCGGCCGCCAATCATGTAACGCACGTGGTTCTTGGCCAGCTCGCTCTCGGTCATGTTGACCACCGGATAGCCGTTGCCGCCGAGCTGATCGATGATCTGGCCCAGCTCCTCGTCACCGCCGGTGAGGCGCACCGAGACGAACAGTGACGCCTGCTCCGCGTCCGCATAGCGATAGTTGAACTCGGTCACCATGCGCGGCCCCAGCTGACGGCAGAAGTCGAGGAAGGCCCCCTTGCGCTCGGGGATGGTCACCGCCAGCATGCCCTCGCGCTTCTCGCCGATCTCGCAGCGCTCCGACACGTAGCGCAGGCTGTGGAAGTTGACGTTGGCGCCGGACAAAATGGCCGCCATCCGCCCCCCTTTCACCTGCTCTCGCTCGCTGTAGGCCTTGAGGCCCGCCAGCGACAGGGCGCCCGACGGCTCGGCAATGGCGCGGCAGTCGTCGAAGATGTCTTTCAGCGCGGCGCAGATCTGGTCGTTGGAGACGGTTACCACTTCGTCCAGATACTGGTTGCACAGGCGGAAGGTCTCCTCGCCGATGCGCTTGACCGCCACCCCGTCCGCAAACAGCGAGACCCGCTCCAGATTGACCGGCTCGCCAGCCGCCAGCGCGGCCTTGAGGCAGGCGGAGCCCTCCGCCTCCACCCCGATCACCTTCACATCCGGCAGCAGTTGCTTGATATAGACCGCCACCCCGGCGGCCAGTCCGCCGCCACCCACCGGCACGAAGACGTGGGTGAGGTGGGTATCCTGCTCCAGCAGCTCCTTGCCGATGGTGCCCTGACCGGCGATCACCTCGACGTCGTCAAACGGCGGGATCAGGGTGTAGCCCTCCAACTCGGCGAGTCGGCGGCTCTCGCCGTAGGCCTCATCAAAGCTGTTGCCAAACAGCATGACGTTGCCGCCCTGACGGCGCACCGCGTCGATCTTGATGTCCGGCGTGGTCTTGGGCATCACGATGATCGCCTTGATGCCGAGCTTGGCGGCCGACAGGGCGACCCCCTGGGCGTGGTTGCCGGCGGAGGCGGCGATGACGCCGCGTTCTTTCTGCTCCTGGGTCAGGGTGGCGATCTTGTGGTAGGCGCCGCGCAGCTTGAAGGAGTGAACCGGTTGCAGATCCTCCCGCTTCAGGCTGACGTGATTGCCAAGCCGCTCGGAGAGTTTCTTCAGGGTTTGCAAAGGGGTGACCCTCGCCGCCTCGTAGACGGGGGAGAGCAGTACCTTGCGTAGATAATCCGCCGCAGAGACCATGGTTTATACCCCCGTCTCGTGGCGAAGGGCGCGCAATGCGCCCATATCATGACAGTTCATTCTCTCACTCCCCCAGCAGGGTGCGATCGCGCACCGCGCCCTTGTCGGCGCTGGTGGCGAACATAGCGTAGGCACGCAGGGCAAAGGAGACCTCGCGCTGACGATCGACCGGCTTCCAGCCACGGGCAGAGACGGCGGCGCGGCGAGTGGCCAGCACGCTGTCGGCCACCTCCAGCACCATGCTGCGGGCCGGGATGTCGATGTTGATGATGTCGCCATCCTCCACCAGACCGATAGTGCCACCAGAGGCCGCCTCCGGGGAGACATGGCCGATGGAGAGACCCGAGGTACCGCCGGAGAAGCGACCGTCGGTGATGAGGGCACACGCCTTGCCCAATCCCATGGACTTGAGATAGGTGGTGGGATAGAGCATCTCCTGCATGCCGGGGCCCCCTTTCGGGCCCTCGTAGCGGATCACCACCACTTCACCGGCTTTCACCGTGCCGTCCAGGATGCCGCTCACCGCGCTCTCCTGGCTCTCGAATACCCGGGCCGGGCCGCGGAAGGTAAGGTTCTCCTCGTCCACCCCGGCGGTCTTGACGATGGCCCCGTTGAGGGCGAGGTTGCCAGCGAGGACCGCCAGGCCACCTTCCTGGCTGTAGGCGTGATCGAAGGAGCGGATGCACCCCTCGGCGCGGTCCAGATCCAGCTCGGGCCAGCGGCAATCCTGACTGAACGCCTTGGTGGTACGGATGCCGGCAGGGCCTGCACGGTAGAAGTCGTGAACCCCCTTGTCATGGCTGCGGCTGACGTCATATTCGGCCAGCAGCTCCACCAGGGAAGTGCCCAGCACGTTGCGGGCATCGCCGTGCACCAGGCCCGCTTTTTCCAGCTGACCCAGGATGGCGACCACGCCGCCGGCGCGGTGCACGTCTTCCATGTGGTACTTCTGGGTGGAGGGCGCCACCTTGCACAGCTGGGGCACCTTGCGGGACATGCGGTCGATGTCGGCCATGGTGAAGTCGACACCCGCCTCCTGGGCTGCCGCCAGCAGGTGCAGCACGGTGTTGGTGGAGCCGCCCATGGCGATGTCGAGCGCCATGGCGTTCTCGAACGCCGCCTTGGTGGCGATGTTGCGCGGCAGTGCCGAGGCATCGTCCTGCTCATACCAGCGCTTGGCCAGAGTGACGATACGCTGGCCCGCCAGCTTGAACAGCTGCTCGCGGTCGCTGTGGGTTGCCAGCAGGGAGCCGTTGCCCGGCTGGGAGAGACCCAGTGCCTCGGTCAAGCAGTTCATGGAGTTGGCGGTGAACATGCCGGAGCAGGAGCCGCAGGTGGGGCAGGCGCTGCGCTCGATCTGATCGCTCTGTGCATCGGAGACCTTGGGGTCGGCGCCCTGGATCATGGCGTCCACCAGATCCAGCTTGATGATCTGGTCGGAGAGCTTGGTCTTGCCCGCTTCCATGGGACCGCCGGAGACAAAAATGACCGGGATATTGATGCGCAGGGCAGCCATCAGCATCCCCGGGGTGATCTTGTCGCAGTTGGAGATGCAGACCATGGCGTCGGCACAGTGGGCGTTGACCATGTACTCCACCGAGTCGGCGATGAGTTCGCGGGACGGCAGGGAATAGAGCATGCCACCGTGGCCCATGGCGATGCCGTCATCCACGGCGATGGTGTTGAACTCCTTCGCGACCCCGCCAGCCGCCTCGATTTCGCGGGCGACCAGCTGGCCCAGATCCTTGAGGTGGACGTGGCCCGGCACGAACTGGGTGAAAGAGTTGACCACGGCGATGATGGGCTTGCCGAAATCCTGATCGGTCATGCCGGTGGCACGCCAGAGGGCGCGGGCCCCGGCCATGTTACGTCCGTGGGTGGTGGTGGCGGATCTCAACTTCGGCATTGTCTCTACTCCCTGAATGCCCCTGGGGCGCATTGTCTTTCAACATGAATGTGTGATTCGCGGATCGGGAATCGATCCTGGTGAAGGCACCTCGGGGAGCCTTCACCGGAAGCGACTCGGGGAGGCGTGACGCCTCCCCGCTATCATCAGTCGTTGACCGGCGTCAGCCAGCCCCACTTGTCTTCGGTCTTGCCGTTGAACAGGCCGAAGAAGGCGTTCTGCAACTGTTCGGTCACCGGGCCACGGCAACCGGCGCCCACCTTCATCTGATCCACCGAGCGCACCGGGGTCACCTCGGCGGCGGTGCCGGTCATGAAGATTTCGTCTGCGACGTACAGCGCTTCACGGGGCAGCGCCTGCTCGCGTACCTCGTAACCCAAGTCGCGCGCCAGCGTCATGATGGTGTCGCGGGTGATGCCGGGCAGGATGGCGGCGGTGGCGGGCGGGGTGAACAGCACGCCGTTCTTCACCAGAAACAGGTTCTCCCCCGCCCCTTCGCTCAGATAGCCGTTCACATCCAGCGCCAGCCCCTCGGCGAAGCCGTTGCGCTTGGCCTCGCGGCTGATGAGCTGGGAAGAGAGATAGTTGCCCCCCGCCTTGGCACCGGTCGGGATGGTGTTGGGAGCGAGCCGGTTCCAGGAGGTGACGCACACATCCACTCCGTTTTTCAACCCCTCTTCACCGAGGTAGGCGCCCCAGGGCAGGGCCGCGACCATGAGGTCGGCCTTGGCATCCTGCGGCGGATGCAGCCCCAGCCCCACGTTGCCGACAAAGGCCAGCGGGCGCAGGTAGCCGCTCTTCAGGCCGTTCTCGCGCACCACGGTGCGGCAGGCTTCATTCACTTCGGACTCGCTGTAGGGGACGTCCATCCAGTAGATCTTGGCGGAGTCGAACAGGCGGCGGGTGTGCTCCTGCAGGCGGAAGATGCAGGTCCCCTTGGGAGTGTCATAGGCCCGCACCCCCTCGAACACCGAGGATCCGTAGTGCAGGGCATGGCTCATGACATGCACCTGGGCATCCTGCCAGGGGACCAGCTTGCCGTTGAACCAGATGTATTGGGGGTGGGCGGCGGATTGGGAAGGCTGTGACATTGGCTTGGCTCCTTAAGCTCTGATCCGGGGTTGCTGTTCCAGTGCATCGACCCGGGAGACATCCACCAGCTTCACCAGCTGGCTCCACAACTGCTGGATGGGACGTACCGACTCGACAGTAACCGTGATCCGCAGCTGTTGGCAATCCTGCTCCATGTTGAGGGCGCAGAGATTGAAACCGCGGTGACGGACCACCCGCAGCACCCGTTCCATCACTTCGGGTCTGGGTTGGGCATGGATTTCCAGGGTGCTGGTATTGAGCTGGTTCATGGGCGTTGCTCCATCATCTTGTGGTTGGCGACTCCTGGCGGAACCAGGGGCCAGACATTTTCTTCCTCTGAAATAGCCACATGCAGCAGATAGGCACTCTCGCTCGCCAGCAGGCGATCCAGTGCCGGACCTATCTCTTCTTTACATGTGATGGTCTCGCCGGGGATGCCGAAGGCGGCAGCCAGGGCGACGAAATCGGGGTTATCGGACAGATTGGTCTCGCTGTAGCGACCGTCGAAGAACAGCTCCTGCCATTGGCGCACCATGCCGAGGCGCTGGTTGTCCAGCAGCACCATCTTCACCTTGAGCCGGGCGCGGCGGATGGTGCCGAGCTCCTGCACGTTCATCATGAAGGAGCCGTCACCGCTCACCAGCACCACCTCGTCATCGGGGCGCGACATCTTGGCGCCGATGGCGGCGGGCAGGCCGAAGCCCATGGTGCCTAGGCCGGCACTGGAGAGGTGGTTGCGCGGGCTGGTGAAACGCATGTGCTGGGCCACCCACATCTGGTGCTGACCCACGTCGCAGGCCACCACGCTGGTGTCAGGCAGCTGGCTTGAAAGCTCTTTGAGCAGGGCCGGGGCGTAGATGGCCTGACCCGGATGGTCGTAGCGGAAGGCGTATTCCCGAGCCATGGTGGCGCAGTGCTCGCGCCAGGGGTCGAGGGTCAGCGTCATCGCCAGGGCGGGCAGCACACGCTTGAGATCCGTGGTGATGCCCACATCGGCGGCGCGGCGCTTGCCGAACTCGGCGGCGTCCACATCCAGGTGGATCACCTTCGCCTCGGGGGCAAACTCTTCCAGCTTGCCGGTCACCCGATCATCGAAACGGGCGCCTACCACCACCAGCAGATCGCACTGCTGCACCGCCAGGTTGGCGGCCTTGGTACCGTGCATGCCGAGCATGCCCAGATAAACGGGGCTGTCGGGGTCGAGGGCACCTATCCCCTTGAGGGTGGTGACCGCCGGCATCCCCGTGGTGGCGGCAAAGTCGCGCAGCTGCTGCTCGGCATTGGCCATGCCCACCCCGCCGCCGACGTAGAGTACCGGACGCTCAGCACCGGCCAGCAGGGTACGGGCGACCGTCAGTTCGGCCGGATTCAGGGGTTCGGGTTCCTCCACTGCAAACAGCGGGCTTTGAGAGGGAACGGCGGCCAGTTGCACATCCTTGGGCAGGTCGATGAGCACGGGGCCCGGACGCCCTTCGGTGGCGATGGCGAAGGCTTCGGCAATGACCCGTCCCAGATCCGCCGGGTCCGTCACCATGAAGGAGTGCTTGGTGCAGGAAAGGGACATGCCGAGCACGTCCACTTCCTGAAAGGCATCGGTACCGACGGCGGCGCAGGGCACCTGGCCGCTGATGGCCACCAGCGGTACCGAATCGAGCAGTGCCTCCGCGAGGCCGGTGACCAGGTTGGTGGCGCCGGGGCCAGAGGTAGCGATGCAGACCCCCACCTGACCGGAAGCGCGGGCATAACCCACCGCAGCCATGGCGGCACCCTGCTCGTGGCGGCAGAGCTGATGGGCCAGGCCACCGTCATACAGGGCGTCATAGACCGGCATGATGGCCCCGCCCGGGTAACCAAACACCTGGGTCACACCCTGTTTCTTGAGAGCCTGTACCAAAAACTGCGCGCCGTTCATGTGGAAAATCCTGTCCTTTGGTCGAAAAAAAACCCCCGGGCCGTGAGGCTCGGGGGTCGCTTGTTTCGTTCTGTCCGGTGGTGGGTCTATCCCTTGTTCCGTGCAGCCAAACGAGCCCCGAGCGGTGAGATAATAATCACCACTAGGACCACAATAATGCTGACGAAACGGGAGGCCATGTTCATAGTTACAACCGGAAATCCTGTGAAATGGGAGCGGAGCTTGCCGCGAATGGCTATTAGAACTAGCACGGTGATTTTTATTGGGCAAGCACTTTTTACCTGACAAGACTCTGATTTTAACTGCTCTGAAACCTGACAACTGGAACAAAAAACTAATAAAAAACGGTTAACCAGCATATACATCAAACCAAGGACGGTATTTATGTCATTAGCTGTTGTTTATAGCCGTGCCAGCCTGGGGATAGCGGCGCCGCAAGTCACGGTGGAGGTGCACCTCTCCAACGGCCTGCCCGCCTTCAACATGGTGGGGTTGCCGGAAACCTCGGTGAAAGAGTCGCGGGATCGGGTGCGCAGCGCCCTGCTCAACGGCAATTTCGAATTTCCGGCCAAGCACATCACGGTCAACCTGGCCCCTGCGGATCTGCCCAAAGAGGGGGGCCGCTTCGACCTGGCCATCGCCATCGGCATTCTCGCCGCATCCAAGCAGATACCCGCAAAATACCTGCTCGATCACGAATTTTTAGGGGAGTTGGCCCTGACGGGCGAGATCCGCCCCGTGCTTGGGGTGCTCCCCTCGGTGCTCGCCTGCCGCGACGCAGGGCGCACCCTGCTGGTCCCACGGGAGAACGGTCCGGAGGCTTCCCTCATCCAGGATGCCGAGGTGCGCACCGCCCACCAGCTGCTGGCGGTCACCGCCTGGCTGGCGGGCCAGTACGAACTACCGCTGCCGGAACCCCAGAGCGCGGAGATCCTGCCCGACGTGCCGGATCTGCAGGATGTGATCGGTCAGTCCCAGGCGAAGCGGGCGCTGGAGATCGCCGCAGCTGGCAGCCACAACCTGCTGTTCATCGGCCCCCCCGGCACCGGCAAGAGCATGCTGGCCAGCCGTCTGCCCGGCATTCTGCCACCGCTGAGCGAACAGGAGGCGCAGCAGACCGCAGCCATTCACTCCATCGGCGGCCTCACTCCCCGCGCCGGCCACTGGCACCACAGGCCGTATCGCACTCCCCATCACAGCGCCTCGGCGGTGGCGCTGGTGGGCGGGGGTACCCATCCCAGGCCTGGCGAAATTTCCCTCGCCCACAACGGAGTCCTGTTTCTGGATGAACTGCCGGAGTTCGAGCGCAAGGTGCTCGACTCCCTTCGCGAGCCGCTGGAAACCGGGCACATTACCATCAGTCGTGCCGCCCGCCAGGTGGATTTTCCCGCCCGCTTCCAGCTGGTGGGTGCCATGAATCCCAGCCCCTGCGGCCATTATGGCGACGGCCAGACCCGCTCCAGCCCGGATCAGATCCTGCGCTATCTGGGCAAGCTCTCCGGCCCCTTTCTCGACCGGTTCGATCTGACGGTAGAGGTCCCGCTCTTGCCCAGGGGGAGCCTGACCGGCAAGGCGGAGCGGGGGGAATCGAGCCAGCAGATACGCGAACGGGTGCTGGGGGCGCGAGAGCGCATGCTGAGTCGCAGCGGAAAACTCAACAATCTGCTGGATAGTCGTGAAATCGAAGATGTTTGCAGATTATCGCCACAGGATGCCGAGTTTCTGGAAGGTGCCATCCAGAAGCTGGGGCTCAGCATCCGGGCCTGGCACCGCATCCTGCGGGTATCGCGCACCATCGCCGACCTGGCGGGGCACGCCACCATCGAGAGAGCCCATCTGATCGAAGCCCTGGGCTATCGTGCCATGGACAGGCTGTTGTCGCGGCTGCGCGGGGGCCAGTGAACGGGGGAACGGCAGCAGCCACCACCCGACTCTGAAAGGGCGCCACCATGGTCTAGTCGTGGGCCGGCTGATATTATGGCAACAGATCTGACCACTTGGTTGCCATCCACCGATACGAAGACGGATTCCACCATGCCCAACAAGCTGATAGAGCGACTGCGCGGCAGCCTCTCGACCCTGCTCTATTTCATCAACACCCTGTTCTGGTTTGTCCCCGTCCTGCTGCTTGGCCTCATCAAGCTGCTGCTGCCCTTCCAGGGGGCGCGACGTCTCTGCAACACCCTCCTGGACGGCTGCGCCACCCACTGGATAGGTTTTAACAATCTGATCCAGAAAACCATCATCAACACCCCTTTCGATGTGGTCGGAGTGGACAAAGGGCGCCGGAATGAGTGGTATATGGTGATTGCCAACCACCAATCCTGGGTCGACATACTGGTATTGCAGCGGATTTTTAATCAAAAAATCCCCTTCCTGAAGTTTTTCCTCAAGAAAGAACTGATTTGGGTACCTTTTCTCGGTCTGGCCTGGTGGGCGCTGGATTTCCCATTCATGCGGCGTTATTCCCGAAAATTTCTGGAAAAGCACCCGCATCTGAGGGGAAAAGACATAGAAACCACGCGCAAGGCGTGTGCCCGTTTCCGCCATATGCCGGTGAGTGTGATGAACTTCGTGGAAGGGACCCGCTTCACCGTCGGCAAGCACGACAGGCAAGGGGCACCCTATCGTCATCTGCTGCACCCGAGAGCAGGGGGCATCGCCTTCACCCTGGCGGCCATGGGGGATCAACTGCACAAGCTGGTGGATGTGACCATCGCCTATCCCGGCGGCGTCCCCAGCTACTGGGACTTCATGTGCGGTCGGGTCAAGGAGATCAAGGTTCGGGTCCGCTTTCTGCCGATCGAACGCAATCTGGTGGGGGATTACTTCAATGACCCCGAGTTCCAACAAGAGTTTCAACAGTGGTTGAACGGGATCTGGCACGAGAAGGACCAGACCCTGGATAAGCTGCTGGCGGACAAGACGCAGTAAGACACTCATGCCAAACCTGCTCCCGGGCCCCCTGGTGCTGTTCATCAGCGCCGGCCTGACCATACTGTTTACCGCCCTGTGCGCCAGCCTGATCCTGCTGGTGTCACTGGCCAAACTGCTGCTGCCCGTGCCGGCCTTTGGTCGCGCCTGCAGCCGGCTCAACAACCGCTTCATGGGCCTGTGGCTCGGTTGCAACGCCCTGGTGATCCGCCTCACTACCCGCATCGACTGGCAGATTGAGGACAATACCCGGCTGCGCAAGGATGGCTGGTATCTCATCATCAGCAACCACATGAGCTGGACCGATATCGTGGTGCTCGGCCACCTGTTTCGCAATCGTCTGCCGGTGCCCAAGTTCTTCATGAAGCACGAGCTCATTTACATACCGCTGCTGGGGCTCGCGTGCTGGGGGCTGGACATGCCCTTTATGCGCCGCTATTCGAGAGAGTTTCTGTTAAGAAATCCACATCTGCGGGGCAAGGATATCGAGACCACCCGCAACGCCTGCGAGAAGTTTCGCCACATTCCCACCACCGTCATCAACTTCGTGGAGGGGACCCGCTTCACCGATCAGAAGCGCGAGGCCGCCCGCTCCCGCTATCGCCATCTCATGCCCCCCAAGGCGGCAGGACTCGCCTTCACCCTGGCAGCCATGGGCGATCAGTTCGACAGCCTGATCAACGTCACCATCAGCTACCCGGACAACCCCGACACCCCCTTCAAGGATTTCCTGATGGGGAAGATGAAGCGCATCCGGGTGCGAATCGAGGAGCTGCCGGTGGACGAGCAACTGGTGGGGGACTACTTCAACGACAAGCAGTTCAAACGCGGTTTCCAGGAGTGGCTGAATGCACGCTGGAAGGAAAAAGACGAGGTGCTGGCGCAGTGGCAGGCGGCCGATGCGGCGGCTCAGACCGATCCGCAGGCAGCCAAGGCGAGCGCCGAGGCCAGCTCGGGCAGCTGATCCTCGCTGAACACCGCGATGCCATGGCGGCGCAGCAAAGCCGTGGTCTTGCCCTCTCCCGCCAGTGAAACCCCTTCGAAGCGGCCATTGTAGATGCGACCGCTGCCGCAGGAGGGGCTCCCCTCCTTCAGAAGGGCGAAGCGAATGTCCTGCTGCTGACAGAGGGCCAGCGCAAGGGCGGCGCCCCGATCGAACTCCTCCGTCACATCCAGCCCGCTTTCGGTGACCACCCGCTCCCCCTGGCGCTCGGCAGGGGGGCGTGGCGTCGGCAGGCCACCCGCCACCTCGGGGCAGAAGGCCAGCGCCCGCCCCTCGGCTCCCAGCGCCTGCAGCCAGTCGCTGACAATCCCCTTGCTCTGGCCGTCGTAACGCACTGGCTGCCCCAGCAGACAGGCGCTCACCAGCACCTTGTGCATTCCCGTCTCTCCCATGCTTTCACTTCCTGTGTGAGGTGCCAGTGCACCAGACCCGCTATGGGGCGACAATCCGGCTTTCGCAGACATCGGCTTATGCTTCCGCACCGTGCATCACCTGATCGAACATGACGCAACAGGGGGTCTCCAGCCGATAGAGGATGGCGGGACGTTGCTTGCCGGTGCGCTTGCGCCCTGTATCCACCAGGATGTCGGCACGGTGGAGCCGCTTGCGAAATGCGGCCGTGTTCATGGGGGTCTGCAGGACGATCTCGAACGCCCGTTGCACCTCGGAGAGGGTGAATTCTGCCCCCAGCAGATGCAGCGGCAAGGTGCTGTAGCGGCTCTTGATGCGCAGCCGCTCCAGCCCCATGGCGACCAGCTTGCCGTGATCGAAGGCGAGTTGCAGGCCGGGCAGATCGTCCAGAGGATGCCAGCGACCGCGCACCGCCCCCCCATCGGGATCCGCCAGACAGAGATAGACGAGGGTGGTGGACCAGCCGCGGGGATCCCGCTCCAGGTTGCCGAGGGTACAGACCTGCTCGCTGTAGCAGTGCTCCAGCCCCCACTCTGCCAGCAGGCGATGGCGAGCCGCGTCCAGATCCCGATCCCGGGTCTCGTCGATGCGCAGGGCCGGCAACTGCCAGCAGTGGGCAAAGGGGGGGCGATCCCGGGTCTCGAGAAGCAGCTCGAGCCGCTCCTCGCGCAACCGCAGCACCACCATATCCAGACTCATTCTCGGCATCCTGGTCGACCTGCTCGCCTTCTAATAATGTTTGGTAGATAATATCACAAGAATATTATGTGAAGGAGCTATCCATGGGAATCATCGCCAGCCTGGATATTGATGCGCAGAAGGGATTCACCCCCCTCTGCCCGAACGAGCTGCCCGTCGCTGGCGGGGATACCATAGTGGCGGCGCTCAATGCCCAGGCTGCCCTCGCCACCCTGCGAACCGGCAGCAAGGATGCCCACCCCGCGAACGCCCCCTGGGTGGTGACCGAACCCGGCGCCATGTTGCAACCCCTTGCTCTGGCGAATGCCGATCTCACCTGGCCGGCCCACTGCGTGCCCGGCACACCTGGGTTCGAGCTGCTCGACGGCCTGCCCGCCCCCATCGACTACGATTTCTTCGTCTGGAAGGGGGTCGAGCCGGACCTGCACCCCTATGGCGCCTGCTATCACGACCTGGCGGAGCGGCGCAGCACCGGGCTTATCGAGTTTCTGCAAGCCCGCGGCGTCACTACCGTGCTGGTCGGCGGCCTCGCCACCGACTATTGCGTCAAGACCAGCGTGCTGCAACTGCGTCGCGCCGGTTTCCGGGTCATCGTCCACCTCGACGCCTGCCGCGGCATCGCCCCCGAGACAATCGACCAGGCCCGCACCCGGATGATCGAGGCCGGCGCCGAGCTGGCCCAGACCCTGGCCGACATTCAACGCCTGCTGGATGCCTGACATGCCTTCCATTTTCCACTGCCCACCCGACACCGGCGCCCACCCGTCACAGATGCAGCCAGAGTGCGTTGCCCGCGCAGCACTCATCACAGGAGCCTGATATGCCTCCCATCCTCCACAGCCTGCTCGACACCGATGCCTACAAGCTGCACATGCAGCAGGCGGTGTTCCATCGCTATCCGGATGCCGACGTCGTCGCCGAGTTCCACAGCCGCAACGAAGAAGACCTGCTGCCCATGATGGGCCAGATCGAGGAACAACTGCGCCTCGCCGGCTCCCTGCGCCTGACCCGGTCCGAACTCGACTTTCTGGCCGAACGCCCCTTCTTCACGCCTGACTACCTGGACCACCTGCGCCGCAAGCCGCTGGACGCCTCCCTGCTCAAGGTGTTCGAGCAGGATGGCCGCATCAATGTGCGGGTCGAAGGCCCCTGGCAGGACGTGATCCTGTGGGAGATCCCGGTGCTCGCCATCATCAGCGAGATGCGCAACCGCTTCCGCTATCCCCAGTTCGGCGTCAGCCAGGCACTGGAGCGGCTCGATCAGAAGATCGACAAGCTGGAACGGGAGCTGAGCCGGGAGGAGATGAGCGAGTTCAACCTCATCGACTTCGGCACCCGTCGCCGCTTCTCCCTCGCGGTACAAGACGCCGTGGTGGGTCGCCTCAAAGAGCGGCTGCCAGCGTTTCGCGGCACCAGCAACTACCTGCTGGCCCAGAAGTACCGGTTGCCCGCGGTGGGCACCCAGGCCCACGAGTGGTTCCAGGCCCACCAGCAGCTCGGCTTCCCGCTGGAGCTCAGCCAGCGCGCCGCCCTCACCAGCTGGCTGGACGAATTCACCAACCACCTCGGTATCGCGCTCACCGACTGCATCACCATGGATGCTTTCCTGCGTGACTTCGACTTCGAGCTGGCGAGCCGCTACCAGGGGCTGCGCCACGACTCCGGCGATCCCGTGGTATGGGGAGAGAAGGCCATCAGCCACTATCAGCGGCTCGGCATCGACCCTGCCGAGAAGACGCTGGTCTTCTCCGACGGGCTCAACCTCGACAAGGCCGTCGAGCTGCTGCGCCACTTCCGCGGCCGCATCAACACCAGCTTCGGCATCGGCACCAAGCTCACCTGCGATCTGCCCGGCGTCAGCCCGATGAACATCGTGTTCAAGCTGATGGAGTGCAACGGCGGCCCGGTCGCCAAGATATCCGACAGCCCGGGCAAGACCCTCTGCCGGGATGCGGACTTCATTCGCAACCTCAAGCAGGCCTTCCACGTCGGGGTCTGAGTCAGGCCCGCGAGACGCCAAACAAAAAGCCCGCCGGTTTGCACCGGCGGGCTTTGGTATCGACTCAGGAATGATCAGTCCTTCTTGGCCAGCAGGAATTTCACCAGCTGGTTGAACTGCTCCTGGGAAGTGATGGATTCAATCTTCACCATGTATTTGCCGTTGACCAGGAAGGCCGGCACACCGCGCACATTGTAGCTCTCGGTGTTGCGATCGAACTGGGAGACCATGCCGGAGACGGCGAAGCTGTCGACGGCACCGTCGAACTCCTCGGCCGGCACGCCATTGTCCACGAAGACCTGCTTCACGTCGGCACGGCTCTGGGGGATCTGGCGCTGGGTGTGGATCTTGTCGAAGATGGCCGGGGTCAGCTTGCCTTCCACGTTCAGCAGATTGGCGACGGCGTAGGCACGCTGCATCTCGGGGCCCATTTCACGGCCCAGGAAGGCCACCGGGTTCTTCTTCATCGGCACGCCTTCCGGCAGGCTCTTCTTCAGATCCTCGGCAATCGGCTCGAACTTGGCGCAGTGCGGGCAGAAATAGGAGAAGAACTCCATCACTTCCGGCTGGGCGCTGCCGGTCTGGCTGACCACGTCATAGTTGACACCTTCCTTGAATTGCGGGGCGGCGTGAACCATGGGGATCATCAGCATGGCAGCGAGGAAAAATAGTACTTTTTTCATGACGTTTCCTGTTAAGGGATCACTGTGAGGCACGCCCGGCGAACCGAAGCAGTCCAAGCCTATTGCCTCACCCTCGTGCCGTCAATGGCAAAGGCAGACAGGCGGGACCGCCATCCCGCCTCCCACGGGCACCTTGCCGCTGTGGCAATGGTGCGGGCGACACCACCAACGGACGCCCCGTGGCGTGGCGATCTGCCGGGTTCACGCCCCTACCACTGCGGCATCAGGCTGAGCGGCGGGGCCTTCAATGCCTCGAGCTGATCATGCAGGGTCGCAATCTGCTGGCGCCAGTAGTGTTCGGTGTTGAACCAGGAGAAGTGGCGGGGGAAGGCGGGATCTTCCCAGCGTCTTGCCAGCCAGGCCATGTAGTGGACGATGCGCATGGCGCGCAGCGGCTCGATGAGCGCCAGCTCCCGCGGGTCGAACTCCATGAACTCCTCATACCCCGCCAGCAGGGTATCGAGCTGGATCTGCTGCTCATGACGCTCCCCGTTCAGCATCATCCAGAGATCCTGGATGGCAGGGCCGGTGCGGCAATCGTCGAGATCGACAAACAGGGGGCCGTCACGCCACAGGATGTTGCCCGGGTGGCAGTCCCCATGCAGGGAGATGCGCGCCACATCCAGGGTCATGGCGTCGCATACGTGCCGGATCAGCTCGTCCAGCACCCCGAAGAAGGACTTGGCCAGCCCGCTCGGCAACCACTCGCCTGCCGCCAGCAACTGACGCGGCTCGTGCAGCATGCTCTCCACATCCAGCGGAACCCGGTGATGAAAGGCATGGCTGGCACCGACGCTGTGGATGCGACCGAGGTAACGCCCCACCCACTCCAGCTGGTCCAGGTTGTCCACCTCGAACTGACGCCCCCCAACGCTCTGCCAGATGGCAAACGGGTAGCCCTGATGCTCCAGCAGGGTCTCGCCGGCAAAGGCAATGGGAGCGGCGACCGGGATCTCAGCTTCACAGAGGCGAGCGGCAAACGCGTGCTCTTCCAGGATCTGGGCCCGGCTCCAGCGACCGGGGCGGTAGAACTTCACCACGTAGCGACGGCGATCCTCATCCTGGAACTGATAGACGCGGTTCTCGTAACTGTTGAGCTCGATAAGGCCGGAGTCGATGCGCAAGCCGCTGAGATCGATGGCATCCATGATGAGATCGGGATTGAGGTCGGAATAGTTGAAACGCATGTCATCCACCATAGAAAAGGGGCGCTGTTGCGCCCCATTCTATCACCACTGTCTGCCGTTGCCGTGCATGGCGGTGCGCCTTGCCGTCACAACCTGCTGATAAACTTGCTCGGTTGGCGCAAGGTCCCCTTGCTGTCGTCCGGCGCCGCGCCTTCCCGCTTGAGCACGAACTGGACGTCCAGAGTGGGGCGCTTCAGGTTGAAGGGATCCACCGCCAGACTCACCGGCAGGGTATAGATCTCGCCCGCCTTCAGTGTCACCTCGCGGGGTCCGAACCACTGGTACTCCGGCAGCCCTTCCACGTCCAGCCGGTAGGTCTGGGAGTTCAGGGTCTTGTTGAGGATCTTCAGGGTATAGGTGTTCTCGATGAGCCCTTCACTGTTTTCCCGGAACAGCTGGTTGCGATCCCGCAGGATGTCGAGCCCCATGGGCATGATGGACATGGCGTTATAGACGAAGACCCCCAGCATGACGACCATCACCAGGCCATAGCCAATCAGCTTGGGCCGCGCCACCTGGGTTTCACTGTGGGCCAGTTTGTGCTCGGTGGTGTAACTGATGAGCCCCTTCGGATACCCCATCCGCTCCATGGTCTGATCGCAGGCGTCGACACAGGCGCCGCAGTTGATGCACTCGTACTGCAGACCGTCACGGATGTCGATACCGGTCGGGCAGACCTGCACGCAGAGGTCGCAGTCGATGCAATCCCCCAGCCCCAGAGCCTTGGGATCGGCCTTGCGACCACGGGCGCCGCGGGTCTCGCCACGCTGGCTGTCATAGCCGACGATGTAGGTGTCCTTGTCGAACATGGCGGACTGGAATCGGGCATAGGGGCACATGTGGATACACATGATGGCGCGCATCCAACCGGCGTTGCCATAGGTGCAGGCGGCAAAGAACAGCACCCAGAAGATGACCCAGCCTCCCGCCTGCAGGGTGAAGAAATCGGGCACCAGGTGGAAGACATCCTGGAAGTAGGCGACGAAGGTCAGCCCCGTGCCCAGCGACAGCAAGATCCAGGCCAGGTGCTTGGCGCCCTTCCGGGCCAGCTTCTCGCCGCTCCAGGGCGCCGCATCCAGCTTGCGACGCTTGTTGGCGGCCCCTTCCAGCTTCTCCTCGAACCAGATGAACAGGAAGGTCCACACCGTCTGGGGACAGAGGTAGCCGCACCAGACCCGGCCCAGGAAGGTGGTCACGAAGAAGAGGGCGAAGGCCGCGATCATGAAGACCCAGGCCAGCAGGGTGAGATCCTGCGGCCAGATGGTGGCACCGAAGATGTGGAACTGCTGGTGCTCCAGATCGAACAGCACCGCCTGACGGCCGTCATAACGCAGCCAGGGCAGGAGGACAAAGAGCGCGACGAAGAACCAGCCCATGGCCTTGCGCACCCGCTGCCAGTAGCCGGTCTGGGAGCGGACATAGATGCGGTTGCCGGGGTTGAACCTGTCATCTCCCGCCTTGAAGGTGTTGGGATTGAAGGTCCCGGTGACGTCACCGGTCACATCCTTGATGTCGATCTTGTCCTTGTCGGCCATTGCAACACATCGCTCCACTCATATTGTTATGAAAGCGATTATATCTTAAACAACCTGCTAATTGTGTGGGTTAAATGTATCTATAGTTCGAGTCCCGTCGCAATTTCAGGCAACAAAAAAGGCCCATAGCCAGTTGACTATGCGCCTTTTCACAGATTCTCTTGAAACCTTTCTCTGATGGCGATGTGACGGCCGGATTACTTGATGCCGCGTGCCTTGAGCAGGGCCTCCTTGAAGTCGGGCACGTGATCCTTGGCCAGCCCCGGGATCATCGCCTGCTTGTCGGATTCCCGCATCTTGAGGTGGTAGATCAGCATGTCGTCGGTCAGTGCGGACAGGGGACCGTCAAATCCCGCCTCCTCGGCCAGTTTGGCAACAAACTGCACCAGGCTGAGATCCTGCTCCTTGATCCAGGCAGGCTGCAGCAGTTCCAGCAGCTCTTCGATACGATGACATTGCATAGACGACCTCTTTAATCTGTCTTGTGAAACTCAGGCAACCTTACCCATCAAGGCTACTTCGATACGATCCCGGCCATTATGCTTGGCCTGATAGAGCGCCGCATCCGCTTTCTGGATAAGCTCGGCAATGGAGTGATGCTGATCCGGCACCAGGGTCGCCACCCCGAAGCTGCAACTGACCCGCCCCGAGACCCGGGATTTGTGGTGGGGAATGCCGAGGGCTCGCAACGAGGTACGCACCTGCTCGGCGATCTGCATGGCCCCCTGCAAGGTGGTGCAGGGCAGCAGCAGGGCGAACTCCTCTCCGCCGTAACGGGCAGCGAGATCGTCTTCCCGCCGCAGCACTTCGGCCAGCAGGCTCGCCACCTGTTGCAGGCACTGGTCCCCCACCTGATGACCATAGTGATCATTGAACTGCTTGAAGTAGTCCACATCCACCAGCACCAGAGAAAGAGGCGCCCTGGCACGGTGGCAGCGACGCCAGGCGCGCGCCAGGGAGTCGTCGAGATGGGCCCGGTTGGCGATGCCGGTCAGACCGTCGAGGCGGGACGTGAGCTTGAGGTGCTCGGAGACCGCCTTCAGCTCGGCCACCAGATCCGCATTGGAAAAACTGTGGTAGAGAGAGGCCACCTGATCCCGCCGCAGGCGCCGCAGCAGGGTCGGCAGAAAGACGAACAGATACCCCGCCAGCATGCAGGAGACGATACGCTCCTGGGTGTTGCCGCCACTGAGCTCGAACAACATGGCAAACCCGAGGGGCAGCACGGCCCCATAGAGGGTACGACGGCTGCCGAACAGCATGATGGCGCTGCCGGTCAGGATCAGGCTGGAGAGCATCATCATGGCGGCACGATAGGTGTCGGGCAGCTTGTCCATGTAGAGCAGCACGCCCAGTGCCCAGACAATGGAGGTGATGGTCACCCCGACAAAGAGCTCGCGCTCGAGCACCGGCAGCGGAAGCTCCGCCAGCCTGGGCTGGCGCCAGCGCAGATGCCACCAGCGCCCCAGCAACAGCAGCAGGACCAGACCGAGCCAGCCCAGCGACTCGCTGGCCGGCAGGTAATCGTGGAACAGCAGGCTCCAGCTGATCGCCAGCAGCCCCAGGCAAGGCAGGCTGAAGGAGGCATGGGTATAGAGCTGGACCATGATGGCCCGCCGCACCTGATATTTCACACTCTGTGTCAACTGGGTACTCCCTGTACAAGAGCCGCACAGTTTAACACTCCCCTTTCCTGCTCAACAATCAATCGACCGCTATTAAGCTGCCACTCAGCGCGTCCCCTCTCGCACAGGCCCCGACAGACCCTTTTCTGCAGGGTCGAATGGCGCAGCCCTCCCTCACCCTTTCTCCAGCTCGTCGAGGATGGGGCACTGGGGATTCGCATCTCCGTGACAGCAGCTCACCACCTCCTCGAGGGCGCTGAGCATGGCTTGCAAACCGGCGATGCGGGAGCGCAGATCGACGATTTTCTCCTGGGCCAGCTTCTTCACCTGGGCACTGGTTCTGTGCTCGTCCCGATAGAGCGCCAGCAGCTCCTGACACTCCTCCAGATTGAAGCCGGTCTCCCGCGCACGCTTGACGAAGCGCAGCTCCCGCAGGGAGGCATCCGTATAACTGCGATACCCGTTGTCGCTGCGCACCGGCGACGAGATGAGGCCGATGCTCTCGTAGTAGCGGATGGTCTTGGCGGTCAGGCCGGTGGCCTTGGCGACCTTGCTGATGTTCATGAATGACTCCTTTGGGATTCAGATGCACGCAGGCTGCCCGCCCGGGGCTGCCAGCGCTTCAATAACAGGGAATTGCTCAAGACGGTGATACTGCTCAAGGCCATGGCCGCCCCCGCCAGTTCCGGGCTGAGGTAACCCAGTGCCGCCAGCGGAATGCCGATGATGTTGAACACGAAGGCCCAGAACAGGTTCTGCTGGATGGTGCGCCAGGTGGCCGCCGAGATGTCGATAGCATCGGCCACCAGCCGCGGATCAGACCGCATGAGGGTGATGGAGGCGGTCTCCATCGCCACGTCGGAGCCGGAGCCCATGGCGATACCCACATCCGCCGCCGCCAGCGCAGGAGCGTCGTTCACCCCGTCCCCCACCATGGCCACCAGCCCGCTGGTTTGCGCCCGCAGCGCCTCCACTTTCTCCACCTTGCCGGCTGGCAGCACGGAGTCAAAGGCCCCGTCCAGTCCCAGCTTGGCGGCGATATGGGCCACCGGCGCCGGCGCATCACCGCTCACCAGCCAGCTGGCGATGCCGCGCTGACGCAGGGTGGCGATGGCATCCGGACTCTCGGGGCGCAGGGTATCGGCCAGCGCCGCAATGCCAGCCACCACGCCGTCGATGGCCACCCAGACCCGGGTCGCGCCGTCGGCAGGCTGTTTATCCTGCGCGGGCACCTCAATGCCGAGCTGGGCCAGCAAAGAGCCATTGCCGATGGCGACCGTATGACCGGCGACCTCACCGACAATACCGGCACCGACCCGCACCTCCACCGCCTCCGGCTGGGGCAGCACGGCATCTTTGCCGACCGCCTCGCGCATGGCCAGCGCCAGTGGGTGCTCACTCGCCTGCTGCAGAGCGGCAGCGAGGCGCAGTTGCTCATCGTTGCCGCTCCAGTTCGCCAGTACCGGCCGGCCCTGGGTCAGGGTGCCGGTCTTGTCGAAGATGAGCGCCTTGATGGCGTGGGCCTTCTGCAGGGTATCGACGTCTTTTATCAGAATGCCGTGGCGCGCCGCCACCCCGGTACCGGTGACGATGGCCGCCGGCGTCGCCAGCCCCAGCGCACAGGGACAGGCGATGACCAGCACGGCTACCGCCGCCAGCAGCGCCTGACCGAAGTCGCTGGTGATGGCGTACCATACCAGCAGGGTGAACAGGGCGATGGCCATCACCACCGGCACGAACACGGCGGAGACCTTGTCCACCAGCTGCTGCAACGGCGCCTTGCCCATCTGGGCGTTCTCCACCAATGCGATGATCTTGCTGAGGCTGGAGTCCTCCCCCACCGTAGTGGCTTCAATTTCCAGCACGCCGGAGCGGTTGATGGCACCGCCCAGCACCTTGTCGCCCTCACCGCGCGGAATCGGCAGGCTCTCACCGGTGAGGATCGACTCATCCAGCTCACTCTCACCGCTCACGATTCTGCCATCCACCGGCACCCGCTCCCCCACCAGCACCTGCAGCCGATCTCCGCGCAGCACCTCGTCGATGGCCACGCTCTGCCAGCTCTCGCCACGCCAGACGGTGGCGGTTTCCGGCCGCAGCGCCATCAACTCGCGAATGGCGGACTGGGTACTGCGTCTAGCTCGCGCTTCCAGCAACTTGCCGAGGGAAATCAGGGTAATGATGATGGCACTCGCCTCGAAGTAGAGCTGGCCACTGGCGGCCATCCCCAGATTAAGCAGCAGATAGAGGCTGTAGAAGTAGGCCGCGCTGGTACCGGTCGCCACCAGCACATCCATATTGGCGGAGCGGTTCTTGATGGCGAGCCAGGCGCCGCGATAGAAGCGGGCCCCGATCCAGAACTGTACCGGGGTGGCGAGCAGCAGCTCCAGCCAGGCGGGCAGATGCCAGGGGAACAACCCGGCCATGGCCAGCATCCCCACCAGCAGCGGCAGGGTAAGCAAAGCCGAGACGATGACCCGGGTTTGCGCCTGACGGGCGCTGGCGGCCTCCAGCGCTTCCCGCGCCAGCAACTGCTGGCGGCGGCCGCTGGCCGAGCCCTGCGCCAGTTGGGCGCCAAAGCCGAGGGCCTCGATCTGCTCGCGCAGGGCCGCGGGCGTCTGCATCCCGGGTACCAGCACGATACGGGCCTGCTCGATGGAGAAGTTGACGTCGGCAGAGATGACGCCGGGCAGCGCCGCCAGCATCTTGTTCAGACGGGCCGAGCAACCGGCACAGGTCATGCCGGTGATTTGAAACAATATGGTCTCGCTGCCGTAGTCATAACCCTGCGCCTGGATGCTCTCCAGTACCGCCAGCAAACGGTCAGAGCTGGCCAGCTCGATGGCCGCCTGCTCCAGCGCGAAGTTGACGGTGGCCGATACCCCGTCGAGCTTGTTGAGGGCGGTCGTGATGCGGCCGGCGCAGTTGGCGCAGCTCATGCCCGTGAGGGGCAATTGCAGATGAATGGGTGATTGAAGATGAGTGGTCATGTTGTTTCTCCCCGGAACCCGTCGGCCGAAACCCGCGCCGATGACCAAACCTTAACCTTTACTGTAAGGGCAAGCTCAAGTGAGCACACCGACTTTTTGTGAAAATAAAAAACGGCGCCGTTGGGCGCCGTTGACGGGATCGGCTGCATGCCGATCTGTTCCCTTCTCCCCTCGCGGGAGAAGGGCCGGGGATGAGGGGGAAACCGGGTCGTCAAATACCGTACTGGGCGCGGTAAGCCTTCATGGCGGCCAGTTGCGCCGCCAGCTCCGGCTGTTCGGCCTGCTTCTCTTCCAGATACTGGATCAAGTCGCTCATCTGGATGATGGCGATGATGTGAGCGCCGTAGTCACGCTCCACTTCCTGAATGGCGGAGAGCTCGCCCTTACCCTTCTCCTGACGGTCCAGCGCGATCAGCACGCCAGCCAGGGAGGCGCCGTTGGCCTGGATCAGATCCATGGATTCGCGGATGGCGGTGCCGGCAGTGATGACATCGTCCACCAGCATGATGCGCCCCTTGAGCGGGCTGCCCACCAGATTGCCACCCTCGCCGTGATCCTTGGCCTCCTTGCGGTTGAAGCACCAGGGCACGTCCACGTCGTGCTGCTCCACCAGCTGCACCGCGGTGGCGGAGGCAATGGGGATCCCCTTGTAGGCCGGGCCAAACAGCACATCAAACTCGATACCGGCATCCATCAGGGCGGCGGCATAGAAGCGGCCGAGACGGGCCAGATCGCGGCCGCTGTTGAACAGGCCGGCGTTGAAGAAGTAGGGGCTTTTACGACCGGATTTCAGGGTAAATTCACCGAATTTGAGGACCTGCTTCTCCAGGGCGAACTCGATAAATTGACGCTGGTAGGCTTTCATTCTGGCTCCTTGCTTGGCTTGTCGTTTACTTGTGTGGGGGTATAAAAAAACGCGGTCAATGCCGCGTTTTTAAAATCATGCAAGCGACTGCTTCTGCAGCGCAATAATGTCGGCGATGCCGCCCTTGGCGAGCGCCAGCATCTCCAGCAACTCTTCGTGGGTGAAGGGTTCGGCCTCCGCGGTGCCCTGCACCTCGATGATGCGACCATCTTCGGTCATCACCACGTTCATGTCGGTCTCGGCGGCGGAGTCCTCGATGTACTCCAGATCGCAGATTGCCTCCCCTTCGAACATGCCGACGGAGACGGCCGCGATCATCTGCTTGAGCGGGCTCTGTTTGATCAGCCCCTTCTCCACCATCCAGTTCAGCGCATCCACCAGCGCCACGCAGGCACCGGTGATGGCGGCGGTACGGGTACCGCCGTCGGCTTGCAACACATCGCAGTCAACGGTAATGGTGTGCTCGCCCAGGGCACTCAAGTCTACCGCCGCGCGCAGGGAGCGGGCGATCAGACGGGAGATCTCCAGGGTGCGGCCGCTCTGCTTGCCGGAGGCCGCTTCGCGGTTCATCCGGGAGTGGGTGGAGCGCGGCAGCATGCCGTACTCGGCAGTGACCCACCCCTGCCCCTTGCCTTTGAGGAAGCGCGGCACGCTGGTGTCGACGCTGGCGGTGCAGAGCACGCGGGTGTGGCCGAATTCCACCAGCACGGACCCTTCAGCATGCTTGGTGAAGTGGCGGGTGATGGTTACCGGACGCACCTGGGCGGCGCTGCGATCGCTGGGACGGGACATGGGACTGACCTCTGGGCTGGCTGAATTGGCGCAGGAGTATAAGCGATCGCTACTCAAATATCAGCCGCTAAAACCACCTCGTCGGCTGACGGAACAGGCCTGGCTGAGTATACTGGCCGCACACTTCATCAAGCCCGGAACAATCAATGATTCACAGCATGACCGCCTACGCCCGCAAGGAACTCAAGGGCGACTGGGGCACAGCCGTTTGGGAAATTCGTTCGGTCAACCAGCGCTATCTGGAGACCTACATTCGCCTGCCGGAACAACTGCGCAGCCTGGAGCCGGTTCTGCGTGAGCGCTTCCGCGCCAAGCTGCAGCGCGGCAAGGTGGAGTGCAACCTGCGCTTCGAGGCCGCCCAGGCCGCCGCCAGCCAGCTCCACATCAATGAAGATCTGGCCAAACTCATCATCGAGAGCGCCAACTGGGTGATGAAAGAGGCGGGCCAAGGTCAGCTCAATCCGGTGGACGTGCTGCGCTGGCCGGGGGTCATGGCTGCCGCCGAGCAGGACATGGACGTGGTCGCCACCGAGCTGATGGCCGGCTTCGACCTGACCATGGAAGACTTCCTCGCCTCCCGCGCCAGCGAAGGGGCCAACCTCAAGGCGCTGATCGAACAGCGTCTGGCCGGCATCCAGGTGGAAGTGAAGAAGGTGCGCGAGCACCTGCCGCAGATCATCGAGTGGCAGCGCCAGAAGCTCACCGACCGGCTGGCCGAGGCCAAGGTGGAGCTGGATCCGGCCCGCATCGAGCAGGAGATCGTGCTGCTGGCCCAGAAGATCGACGTGGCCGAAGAGCTGGATCGCCTGGAGATGCACATCAGCGAAACCAACAAGATCATGAAGAAGGGTGGCGCCTGCGGCCGTCGTCTCGACTTCATGATGCAGGAGTTCAACCGCGAGTCGAACACCCTCGGTTCCAAGTCGATCAACGCCGAGGTGACCCAGTCCGCCGTCGAGTTGAAAGTGCTCATCGAGCAGATGCGCGAGCAGATCCAAAACATCGAGTGATCCCCTCATCGATGCACCAGCCTCCGCCACGCGGGGGCTTTTTTATGTCATATCCCCAGTATGATCAACGACATGTCCTCGTCGCTCAATCCACCGCAATCTGAGCCATCTTGTTATCGAGGCGATGGGGGGCGGCTTTCTATCCGTTTGACGCTTTGAACTTGCGGCTTCGCAGCAGCAAGGGAAGCTGGTAGAGCACCAGAGCCCCCAGCACCAGGCCGGCGCCGGCCAGCTTGGCGGGGCCCAGGGGTTCGTCATAGAAGAGGGTGCTTAAGATCAGGGTCCAGACCGGTTCGAGCAGCATCAGCAGGGCGGCGTGGGCCGTGGTCATCCGGCTCAGGGCGTGGGTGAGCAGCCAGTAACGCAATGTGGTGGCGATCAGGACGCTGGCCGCAAACCAGCCCCAGATACCAGTGCCGATGCTGGCGGGCCACTGCTCGGTCAGCAGGGAGAGCAGGGTGCCGAGCAGTCCGGTCACCGCCAACTGGATGCAGGTGAGCCAGGTAGGAGGGATGGACTGGGCGAAGTGGCGGTGCACCGCGAGCTGGACCCCCAGAGTGGCGGCCGCCGCCAGAAACCAGAACAGGGAGAGCGACACGCCCCAGTGGGTGCTGCTGGAGAGCAGCAGCAGACCCGCGACGGCCACGGGCAGAGTCAGCCAGTAGTGGCGGCCGGGTCTGGCCTTGAAGGCGGCCCAGGCGGCGAGCGGCGCCATCAGGGTGGCCACGCTCATGATGAAGGCGCCACTGCCGAGCGCATCGCTCTGGCTGATGGCGGTAACCCAGAACAGCAGGCTGGCCCCGAGCAAGGTGCCGCACCCGGCGGCGCGCAGCAGTTGTGAGCCACTGGGGGGCGGCTCGCGCAACCAGGCGAGCGGCAACAGCAGCAGGGCGGCCAGCAGGAAGCGGCTGCCGATAAAGGCGGCGGTGGGCAGTTCACGAATCGCCTCTTTCGAGAAGAGCCAGCCAGCGGCGGCCAGCAGGGTGACCAGTATCATCAACAGCAGGGGAGCGCGGTTCATCGGGGCATCACAGGGTCAGGGGCAAAGGGCAGAGCATAAAGGAAAGGGACGCGGATTGTCTCCCGGGGTTTGGCAGACATGCTGGCGGGTCGGCCACCACGCCGCCCCGCCTCAGTCGTCACTTTCCAGGCTGGCGAGGCAATGGGAGAGGGTGCGCGCCAGCGCCCCCTGGTTGCGCAGCACCACGGCGCGGGCCTGCTCCCCCATCTCGCGGCGGGCGCCCGCATCGGCGAGCAAGGCGTTCACCTTGTCGCCGAGCGCCTCGGCGTCCGCCACCACGGCGGCGCCCCCCTGGGCCACCAGCTGGCGGGTGATGTCGCTGAAGTTGAAATAGACGGGGCCGGTCAGGCAGGGTTTGCCCAGCGCCGCCGGTTCCAGCAGGTTGTGACCGCCCACGGGCACCAGGCTGCCACCGACAAAGGCGAGATCCGCCGCCGCCAGCATCAGTGGCAGCTCGCCCATGGTGTCACCTAGGTAGATCTTGTCGCTCTCGCCGACCGCACTGCCCGCCGTACGCCGCACGCAGCCGTAGGGGGCGCACAGCTCGGCCACCCGATCGAAACGCTCGGGATGGCGCGGCACCAGGATCAGCAGGGCGGAGGGATGGACCTTGAGTACCCGATCGAAGGCGGCCAGCACCTGCTCGTCTTCCCCCTGGTGGGTACTGGCGGCGATCCAGACAGGTCGTGCCTCCCCCAGTTGCTGGCGCAGGGCGCGGCCCCTGGCCTGCACCTCGTCGCCAAACTGGATGTCGAACTTGATGGAGCCGGTCACCGCCAGCCGGTTGCGCCCTATCCCCAGTCGATGGAAGCGATCCGCATCGTCCTGATGCTGGCAGAGCAGGTGGGTCAGCGGGCGGCTCAGGGCATCGAATGCGCCCTGGAAGCGACCATAGCGCTGACAGGATCGCTCCGAGAGGCGGGCATTGAGGATGGTCACCGGCAGGTGCCGTGCCTCGCAGGCCGCCAGCCAGTTCGGCCAAAGCTCGGTCTCCATCACCCAGAGGGCGCGGGGCTTGACGGTGCTCAGAAACGCCGAGACGGCCCAGGTATAGTCGAGAGGCGCATAGCGGTGCACCACCAGATCCCCGAGCTTGGCCGCCTGTTCGGCGCCGGTGCGGGTGGTGGTGGTGAGCAGGATGGGCAGCTCGGGGCGCTCGGCCTTGAGGGCGCGGATGAAGGGGGTGATGGCCAGGGTCTCCCCCACGCTCACCGCATGGATCCAGAGGGGGGCCTCCTGTCCGGTCGGCGGCAATCGTCCCAGATGCTCGGCCCAGCGTGCCCCGAAGCCGGGCTTGCCTTTTTTGGGCTTGTAGAGCGCCAGCAGCGCCAGGGGCAACCCCAAGTGGATCAGCAGGTTGTAGAGCAACCGGTAGATCATGCTAGCTATTACCTGGTACAGCAGCGGAGGATTCCACCGGCTGCCGCACTATGGTCAGATCTGCCGTTTCCCCACGCTCCAGCCGATTTCCCGCCTCGATGACCTGTTCCGGCATCAGTTCGATCAGGCACTTGAGGTGGCCGAACTTGCAGGTGCGCTTGAAGCAGGGGCGGCACTCGATGTCGGTGTGGACGATCTCGACCCTGTCCGCCAGCGGTGGGGTATAGAGGGGCGAGGTGGAGCCGTAGACGCCGATCAGCGGCCGGTTGAGGGCGGCCGCCACGTGCATCAGGCCCGAGTCGTTGGCGATGACCCGACCGGCCAGCGCCATCAGATCGATCGCCTCGTGCAGGCTGGTCTTGCCCGCCAGCACGTGGCAGTTGGGGCGCGACAGGGGGTTGATCCGATCGCGGATGGTGTTGGCCACGTCCACGTCCTTGCCCGAACCGAAGATCCACACCTGCCATCCCTCGTCGAGGTGCTTTTGCGCCACCACGGCGTAGTGCCCTTCCGGCCAACGTTTGGCCGGGCCGAACTCGGCCCCCGGACAGAGCACCAGCACGGGGCGAGCACGATTCAGGCCGAGCCGCTCCAGCGCCTTGCCCTGGTTGATGAGATCCACGTGCAGGGAGGGATGGGGAATAGCGGGAATGTCGTCCCGACTCTTCATCTGCCCCTTGGGGTAGGCCAGAGCCACATAGCCTTCCACCATCAGCGGGAAGGCCTGCTTGTTGCTGCGCATGTCGTTGAGCAGACCGAAGCGGTGCTCCCCCTTCCAGCCGGTGCGCACCGGGATCCTGGCAAACCAGGGGATGAGGGCCGACTTCATGGAGTTGGGCTGGATGATGGCCTGATCGTACTGCTCGGCGGCCAACTGCTTGCCAAGGCGGCGGCGTGCCCCCAGCTTGAAGTCACCGTGGCCAAGCGGCATGGGGATGGCCTTGTCCACCTCGGGCATGCGCTCCAGCAGCGCAACGCACCAGGCCGGCGCCATCACATGGAGCTCGCTGCCCGGGTGGTTGCTCTTGAGCGCCTTGTAGAGGCTCTGGGACATCACCATGTCGCCGACCCAGGAGGGGCCGATCACCAATATCTTCATCGCGCGTCTTCTCTCGGGACTGGCCCGGCTGTTGATCGTTACTGGGCGAGATTATGCCCCAAGAAAGGCAGAAGAAATAACAGAAGATACCCGTCTGCTCCCGCAAAACGCCTACCTGGCAGGATCTGCTCCCCCGCGCATCCCTCCTGAGGCCCTCTTCCCCCGCATTCAAAAGCGGGCCCACCGGGCCCTCGGGTCATGCCCCGCGCGGGGTTTTAGGCTAGAATGGGCGCCAATCCGAGCATGACCCGCCCGCCGGGTGCCAACAAGAGTCCCTTGCCTGTGAAAAAACCGACCCTGGCGGCCGTCCTGATCGTCAAGAACGAAGCCGACAACCTCCGTGCCTGCCTCGCCTCCCTCGAAGGCCTGGCGGATGAAATCGTCATTCTCGACTCCGGCAGTCAGGATGACACTCCGGCCATCGCCGCCGAATTTGGCGCCCGCTTCTTCGTCAACACCACCTGGCCCGGTTTCGGCCGTCAGCGCCGCCTCGCCCAGTCCCATGTCCAGTCGGAATGGGTGCTGTGGCTGGATGCGGACGAGCGGCTCACCCCGGAACTCAGGGAAGCCATCCAGGGGGTCATGGCCAACCCGGCCAGCGACACCATCTACTCCATCCCGCGCCTCTCCTGGGTGTTCGGCCGCTTCATCCGCCACAGCGGCTGGTACCCGGATCGGGTGCTGCGCCTCTACCCCAAGGCGCTGACCGGCTACAACGAGGCGCTGGTACACGAGAAGGTGGAGGTGCGCGCCAACATGAAGATCGTCAACCTGCAGGGCGACCTCCTCCACTACACCTACCGGGATCTGGAACACTACCTGGTCAAATCCGCCGGCTACGCCCGCGCATGGGCCGATCAGCGCACCGCCCGCGGCAAGAAGGGATCCCTCGGCCAGGGGCTGGTCCACGCCGTCGGCTGCTTCCTCAAGATGTACCTGCTCAAGGCCGGTTTCCTCGACGGCAAGCAGGGCCTGCTGCTGGCCATCCTCTCCGCCCACTCCACCTTCGTCAAATACGCCGATCTCTGGGTTCGCCAGCAGCCCCAGCAGCCGAAATAGGGCATCGCGCCTCAAACATCGCATTAATCACTCACCCCTTGTTCCAGCGGGACAAGGGGCAAACCCTATTGCCATGGAGCGGGCGCAGCCCTCGCGGGGCCGCTCACGGCGCAAACCCGGGCGCCACGGACGAAAACTGGCCGCTATAAGCCGAATGCATGGATATTGGCAACATGACCCGACTCCGGCTTATACCGACAGGTTTCCCCTGCCCGGGGCCCGGGCAGGCCCGTCAAGGGGGCTGTCGGGGGCCACGCCCGGTAGGCCGGTCTACCAGCAGGGCGCATTCCCATACAAGACAGGGCCCCGCGGGGCCCTGTCTGTATGTTCTGTGTGCGCTCTCAGCGCTCGGCGCGCCAGAAGGGCGGCGCCCAGCGGGCGATCTCTGCCGCCATGGCCTTGGGATCGAGCTGGCTCATGTCCTCCGGGTGGTCACTGTCTTCCGGCGGGCTGAAGGGCAGATGGCGCCCCTCGCCGTTGAGCGGCCGCCAGCGCAGCGGCGTCGCCGAACGGTGTGCCGGGAAGAAGCCGACGGTCGGCACGTCCATGGCCGCGGCGATGTGCAGGGGCCCCGTGCTGCCCGCCACGAACAGGGCGGCGTTGGCCATCACCTGGCAGAACTTCGGCAGCCCCTCGTCGGAGCGATAGATCCAGCCGTTGCCCCCATGGGCCAGCAGTTCGGCCGCCAACTGCTCCGCCTTCCCCTCCTCCCCCGGGCCTGCCGTCAGCACGCACTGCAACTCGGGACAGGCCTGGTTGAGCTTGATGATGAGGCGCGAGTACTGCTCGATGGAGAGGTTGTTGGCCGAGCCACCGCTGCCCGCATGCACCATCAGCCAGGGGCGGCTGGCGTCGAGCCTGAGACGGGCGGCAACCTGCTCGCGCACCTGCAGCAGGCTCTCGGGGTCAAAGCCGAGGTAGGGTCCTTGTGGCTCTACCACGGTCTGATGCTGATCGGCGAGGAAGCGGCGCACCAGATCCAGGTTGTATTCGTACTCCGGCTTCTGGGAGCGGGAGCGGCGCTGCACCAGGCGCTGGTTGTAGAGCACCTGGGCCAGCTTCGTGGCTGGTGCCAGCCGGTAGGGAATGTGCGCCTTCCACACCAGCTTGGCATTGCGGGTGTTGGAGAAGAGGCAGATGGAAGCATCGAAGGCGGCCGCCTTGATGCGCGCCAGCAGGGCGCGTTGCTGCTCCTTGTCGGCCCGGGCACCCGGATCCAGGATGATCTCGTCGATCCATGGGCAGAGGCGGGCCAGGGGCGCCGTGTAGGCGGGAACCAGGGCAGTCACATGACACTCCATGGAGCGCTTGAGCATGGCAAAGCTCGGCCACGCCAGCATGAAGTCACCAATCTTGTCATTGCGGACTACCAGAATACGTTTCATAAAAAATCCCTATGCTCCCTGTCACCAGCGAAGGAGGCTTGATGCGCGATGCGGGTATTCTTGCCTGATGCAGGGCGATTCTCAAGCGAAGACGCCACGGGGCTCCGATTTGTGCGACCCCGGCCGCCGATCAGCGCCAGAAATCCGCGCCATCCCGGTCGCGACAAACCGGCAACAGCCCCTATAATGCGACCAGTTTTCCGGTTTCAGGAATCAGCAGCATGACCAACAAGGTAATCTATCCCGGCACCTTCGACCCCATCACCAACGGCCATACCGATCTCATTGGCCGCGCCGCCAGACTGTTCGACGAGGTGGTGGTCGGGGTGGCCAACAGCCCGAGCAAACGGCCGCTGTTCGATCTCGAGGAGCGCGTTCAGCTGGCCCGGCAGGTGACGGCTCACCTGCCCAACGTCAAGGTGGTGGGCTTCTCCGGCCTGCTGGTGGATTTTGCCAGGGAGCAGCAGGCCAACGTGCTGATCCGCGGCCTGCGCGCCGTCTCCGACTTCGAATACGAGTTCCAGCTCGCCAACATGAACCGTCGCCTGATGCCCACCCTGGAGAGCGTCTTCCTCACCCCGGCGGAGGAGAACTCCTTCATCTCCTCCACCCTGGTAAAGGAGGTGGCGCTGCACGGAGGTGACATCCACCAGTTCGTCGACCCCCTGGTGGCCCAGGCCATCGCCGCCAAGCAGCAGCGCTAATCCCTCCCCTGATGGGCAGAAACGAACAAGGGCTACCCGCACCCGCGGGTAGCCCTGGTTGCATCAAGGCACTGCACGCCTAGCTGCGGGCAAACTGCTGGCGGATCGCCAGCTCCAGCTGATCGAGCCACTCGTAACGGCGCCGGTACATGGCCCGCTTCTTGGAGGCGATCTCCTCCAGCGGCTTGCGCACCACGGGTTGCAGCCGCACGAAGTTGGCGTCCTGATCGAGGGCGCCAAACTCCTGCCACAGTTCGTCGTAGTCCGCCTGCAGGCAGGCTTTCTTCTTCTTGCTGTACCGTCTTGCCTGGAAGATGTGGGCCTTCATGCGCACCGCACAGACCCGGTGGGCCCCCATGGCCCCGGCCAGCGCCATCACCAGCATCACCACCAGCGACTTGGGTCTCAGACCCTGACCCGCCCGGGTCAATGCCCGCACCTGCTCCTGGGGCTGCTCGACACAGGGCTCCGGCCCCTGCACCGACCCGATCACCAGGGCCAGCTCCTGTTCGTTGCCCGCCAGGGAGAAGGCACAGCTGTAGAGTCGCTCCCCCCGCGCGTTGACGATGGAGAGCGCCAGCTCCGCCTCCCTGCGGAAGGTGCCGTCGTGACGCAGCACGATGCGCCAGCCGCCATCGGGATAATGGCCCAGCACTATCCCCTCCCCCAGATAGAGCGGGTCGATGAGCTCGGGGTACAGGCCCAGCAGCAGGCGGTAGTGATCCTCCACCATCTTGACCCGCTGGTTCACCGTCGAGCAGGCGAAGCGATAGGGGCGCATCGGCTTGTCGAGCAGCTCGGGGTGGCGGGCGGGAAGCGCCCGCAGGGGGGCGCTCTGGAACAGCTCGAACACCCGGTTCAACTGCGCACGGTAGAGCAGACTGCGCAGCAAAAACTTGCCGCGATTGAAGGTCTTGCGGGCGCTGTCTTCGGGATAGAGGAAGCGGGCCATATCATGGGCACAATAGTGCCCCTGCCGGGATAAATGTTCCCAGTCTATTGATTTAGCTGTCATTTTATTACCTCGCAGCCTGAACTGGCGAGATAGTAGTCATGGGCTGACGCCGCTTCAACAGACCGGAAATACTCTCTTACAACTTGGCCGGTTCCGGCTCAAAAATCCCACTTTCAGCGTTGGCAGTGGGAGCAGAACACCGTGGTTCGCTGGCCCATCTTCACCTCGGTGAGCAGGGTGTGGCAGTGGAAACAGGGCTGGCCGCCACGGCCGTAAACCTGCAGCTGCTGGACGAAATAGCCCGGCTTGCCGTCGGCGCTGGTGAAATCCTTGAGGGTGGTGCCCCCCTGGCGAATGGCCTCGGCCAACACCCGCTTGATCTCGCTCACCAGGGTGCCCAGCCGCTCGGCGCTGATGTTGCCTGCCGCCCGCCTGGGATGAATGCCGGCGGCATAGAGCGCCTCGTTGGCGTAGATGTTGCCCACCCCGACCACCACGTGGTTGTCCATCAGGAACTGCTTGATGGCGGTGCTGCGCCCCCTCGCCCGCTCCCGCAGGTAATCGGCATGGAAGGCGTCGGTGAGGGGTTCCGGCCCCAGCTTGGCGAGCAGGGCATGGGCCTCGGCCGGTTCGCGGGTCCACAGCAGGGCACCAAAACGGCGCGGATCGTTGAGCCGCAGCAGCTTGCCGTTGGCCAGCTCGATATCCACGTGATCGTGCTTCTCGGCCGGGGTGCCGATGTCCAGCACCCGCAGGCTGCCGGACATCCCGAGATGCAGGATGGCGGTGCCGAAGTCGGTCTCCAGCAGCAGGTACTTGGCGCGGCGGCTGACGCGGTGGATGACGAGATCCACCAGCTCCTGGATCTCGCCGGGCACGGGCCAGCGCAGGCGGCCGTCCCGCACCACCACGCGGGTCACCTTGATGCCGGTAAGCCAGGGGGAGATGCCCTGGCGGCTGACTTCGACTTCCGGTAATTCAGGCATGGGCGATCTCTCGTTCAGGGAATGGGACGCATCAGGTCACGGTATTGCGCCTGACTCAGGCTGAGCCAGGTCGAGGAGGGCAGCAGGGCGGCAAACTTGCCGTCGTCCTGATAGAGCCCGACTTCCACCGGATCGCTCTGTCCGGCGATCCAGATCTTGAGGGTCACCGGGGTGCCACGCACGGGCTCGCCGGGGGGCAGCAGCCAGCCTTGCCACATCTCGATGCGGGCCGCCAGCTGGGCGCTGCCAAGCCCCAGATCCGGCACGCTGCGCCAGCCCTGGCCGATACGCTCTATCTGCCAGCTCGGCCCCTGCCAGGTCAACACCACGGCGCTCTCCGGCAACAGCGGACGCGCGCGTTTGGCACTGTTCTCCTGCTGGGCCTGCTCCAGCCGGTGCAACAGGGTAATGACGATCAACACGACCACGATGATCACGTTGTTCCAGCCTTTGCGGCTCAGTTTGAACATGGCTAGCCTCCCTTCGAATCGGCAGTGTACTGAATTCCAGCCATAAAAAAACCCGGCACGAGGCCGGGTTTTTGCAGCGAAACCAAGTAATTACTTGATTTTGCCTTCTTTGTAGATCACATGCTGACGAATCACGGGATCAAATTTCTTGATCTCCATTTTTTCGGGCATGGTGCGCTTGTTCTTGGTAGTAGTATAGAAGTGACCAGTACCGGCGCTGGAGTTCAGGCGAATCTTATCGCGAATACCTTTAGCCATGATCTAATTCCTTATACCTTAACGCCGCTGGCACGCAGTTCAGCCAGAACCACTTCAACGCCGCGCTTGTCGATGATACGCATGCCTTTTGCGGATACGCGCAGGCTCACGAAGCGTTTTTCACTCTCAACCCAGAAACGGTGAGTGTGCAGGTTCGGCAGGAAACGACGCTTGGTAGCGTTGTTAGCGTGCGAACGGTTGTTACCAACTGCCGGGCGCTTGCCGGTTACTTGGCATACTCTAGACATGTCAGTCTCTCCAAATCTTACTTCATTGCTCGAGCAAATATCTGCCCCGCTGGCCTTCGATTGCGGGGCAAACAGAAGGCGGCATTTTATACAGCATCCGTGATCAAAGATCAACTAATACAGTGCCAGAGCCCAGTCACAACCAACCACGCTCTGCGAAAGAAACCGTGATGCCATCACCGATCACCAGGTGATCAAGCACTCTGATATCGACCAGGGCCAGGGCGGCCAGGATCCGATCCGTGATCTGGCGGTCCGCCCGACTGGGCTCGGCCACGCCGGACGGGTGATTATGCGCCAGAATCACGGCGGCTGCATTATGTTTGAGCGCGATCTGCACGATTTCTCTGGGCCAGACGCTCGCCGAGTCGAGGGTGCCGTAAAAAAGTTCGACAAACCGGATGACCCTGTGCTGGTTGTCTAGCAGCAGCAGGGCG
Source organism: Aeromonas sp. WP2-W18-CRE-05 (assembly GCF_014168615.1). Classification (NCBI taxonomy): domain Bacteria; kingdom Pseudomonadati; phylum Pseudomonadota; class Gammaproteobacteria; order Aeromonadales; family Aeromonadaceae; genus Aeromonas; species Aeromonas sp. WP2-W18-CRE-05. Next base: position 4,720,686 of record NZ_AP021917.1, read on the forward strand.
AACACCTCCCGCCCCCGATCCCGCAACTGGGCTTGCAGAAAGTCACGGGTAAGCCCGGGCGAGGTGAGCGCCTCTCCCCGTTGCAACTGTTCGGCCAGATGGCGCCGCCCCATCTCCAGCACCGCCTGCAACTGGGCATACTTGGCAGGTCCCAGCCCGTGAGCGCCACAAAAATCCTGCTGCTCGGCTCCCAGCAGTGCCCGCAGGGAACCAAACTGCTGCAACAACTGGCGAGAGAGATCCACCGCACTCAACCCACTGACCCCGGTGCGCAAGAAGATGGCCAGCAGTTCGGCATCGGAGAGCGTCGCCGCCCCTCGGCGCAGCAGCTTTTCCCTCGGGCGCTCCTCTTCCGGCCACTCCTTGATGCTCATTTGTCTCTCCCTCATGGCTATTGAGAGAAAACATAGCAAAGAATCCCGCGAGCCCGACCACAACTCCCCCATGTCAGCCTCTGTCGCCACCCATTGCCTGTGCTATCTTAGCCGACCAGTCAGAGTGAGCCGGAAGAGAAGCAGCAGATGAGATTGGCCGATAAACGCATCCTGTTGGGTGTCAGTGGCGGGATCGCCGCCTACAAGAGTGCCGAACTGGTACGTCGCCTGAAAGATCAGGGGGCCGAGGTGCGAGTGGTGATGACCCGCTCCGCCAAGGAGTTCATCACCCCGCTGACCCTGCAAGCCGTCTCAGGCCACCCGGTGGCCGACAGTCTGCTCGACCCGGCTGCCGAGGCGGGCATGGGCCACATCGAGCTGGCCAAGTGGGCCGATCTGGTGCTGATCGCCCCCGCCAGCGCCAACCTGATGGCCCGCATGGCCGCCGGCATGGCGGACGAGCTGCTCACCACCCTCTGCCTTGCCACCCCGGCGACTATCGCCCTGGCGCCAGCCATGAACCAGCAGATGTACCGCAACGCCGCCACCCAGGCCAACCTCCAGACCCTCGCCGAGCGCGGCATTCAGCTGTGGGGGCCGGATTCCGGCAGCCAGGCCTGCGGCGACGTGGGCCCGGGCCGGATGCTGGATCCCCTGGAACTGGTGGAACGCTGCTGCCAGCAGCTCGCCGCCGAATCGCTCCTGGCAGGCGTCAGGCTGCTGCTCACCGCCGGGCCGACCCGCGAGGCGCTCGATCCGGTGCGCTATATCAGCAACCACAGCTCCGGCAAGATGGGCTACGCCATCGCCCGCGCCGCGCGCGAAGCGGGCGCGGAGGTGACCCTGGTGAGCGGCCCGGTGGCACTGACCACCCCGGCCGGCGTTACCCGCATCGATGTGGAGAGTGCCCTGCAGATGCACGAAGCAGTGATGAGCCGGGTCGGTGAGTGCGACCTCTTTATCGGCTGCGCTGCCGTCGCCGACTACCGTCCCGCCCAGGTGGCCGAGCAAAAGATCAAGAAGACCGGCGACAACGACCAGATGCAGCTGACCCTGGTCAAAAACCCCGACATCATCGCCGATGTGGGGGCGTTGTCAGACAAACCCTTCACCGTCGGATTTGCCGCCGAAACCGTGGATGTGGAACAATACGCCCTCGACAAACTTCGACGTAAGCGGCTGGACATAATCGCCGCCAACGATGTGTCCCGTGCAGGCCAGGGCTTCAATGCCGATGACAACGCCCTGACCGTCTTCTGGCAAGGGGGTCAAGCCGCCCTGCCCCTGGCCGATAAGCTGACGCTGGCCCGTCATCTTGTCGCCCTGATTGCACGCCATTATCGACCCTGAGCCCATTGAACATGCCGGGAGCCCCAGGCTCCTGCAGTACCACCCGATCGCCAGGCGATCCAATTGAAAAAGATTCATGACGACACAAATTGAACTGAAAATCCTGGATGCCCGCATCGGCACCGACTTCCCGCTGCCCGCCTACGCCACACCGGGCTCCGCTGGCATGGACTTGCGCGCCCTGCTGGATGCCCCGCTGACCCTGGCCCCGGGCGACACCACGCTGGTGCCGACCGGGCTGGCCATTCACATCCAGGATCCGGGTCTGTGCGCCACCATCCTGCCCCGCTCCGGCCTCGGCCATAAGCACGGCATCGTGCTGGGCAACCTGGTCGGCCTCATCGACTCCGACTACCAGGGTCAGTTGATGGTCTCGGTCTGGAACCGTGGCAACGACAGCTTCACCATGCAGCCTGGCGAGCGCATCGCCCAGCTGGTGATCCTGCCGGTGGTACAGGCCAGCTTCCAGCTGGTCGACGAATTCAATCAGAGTGAACGGGGTGAAGGCGGGTTTGGTTCTTCTGGTCGCCAATAACAAGACCACACGCCCCCCTGGGGCACGTGCCAAATAATAGAATCAAGCCATTGTTTTTTTAGGGGAATCCATGGCAAGCAGTAACCAGAAACAGAGTCGGCGCGATCAGATCCTGCAGGCACTCGCCCACATGCTGGAAACCAGCCCGGGCCAGCGCATCACCACGGCACGCCTCGCGGCCGAGGTGGGCGTGTCCGAGGCGGCCCTCTACCGGCATTTTCCCAGCAAGGCGAGGATGTTCGAAGGGCTGATCGACTTTATCGAGGATTCCCTGCTGTCACGGGTCAACCTGATCATGGCCGAAGAGAAGGACACCATGGCCCGCTGCCATCACATACTACAGCTGCTGCTGGTATTCGCCGAGCGCAACCCCGGCATCACCCGCATTCTCAATGGCGATGCCCTGCTGGGCGAACACGATCGGCTGCGGGATCGCATCAGCATCCTGTTCGACAAGCTGGAGACCCAGATCAAGCAGGTACTGCGCGAGAAACGGCTGCGGGAAGGCCAGGGCTTCCAGCTCGACGAGACCATGCTGGCCAACCTGCTGCTGGCCTATACCGAGGGCCGCATCAGCCAGTTCGTCCGCTCGGAGTTCAAAATCAAGCCCACCGCCGGGTTTGAAGATCAGTGGCAGTTTATCCGCAGCCAGTTGCTGCAAAGCTGAGCCAGCAGACCGCATCAACCAATGCACGTCCGCTCCGAGTTCAAAATCAAACCCACCGCCGGGTTTGAAGATCAGTGGCAGTTTATCCACAGCCAGCTGCTGCAAAGCTGAGCCAGCAGACCGCATCAACCAATGCACGTCCGCTCCGAGCTCACAATCAAACCCACTGCCGGGTTTGAAGATCAGTGGCAGTTTATCCGCAGCCAGCTGCTGCAAAGCTGAGCCAGCAGACCGCATCAACCAATGCACGTCCGCTCGGAGTTCACAATCAAGCCCACCGCCGGGTTTGAAGATCAGTGGCAGTTTATCCGCAGCCAGCTGCTGCAAAGCTGAGCCAGCAGACCGCATCAACCAATGCACGTCCGCTCCGAGCTCACAATCAAGCCCACTGCCGGGTTTGAAGATCAGTGGCAGTTCATCCGCAGCCAGCTGCTGCAAAGCTGAGCCAGCAGACCGCATCAACCAATGCACGTCAGCTCCGAGTTCAAAATCAAACCCACCGCCGGGTTTGAAGATCAGTGGCAGTTCATCCGCAGCCAGCAGCTGCAAAGCTGAGTGCGTACATGCCCAGCGTCCCTGCGCCAGCAGGGTTGTGACAAAACGGGAGGCCTTGGCCTCCCTTGCTTTTTGTGGCACAAAAGAAGAGACAAGCACCAGATGCGACCCAGCTTGTCGCGCTCAAATGTTAGATTCATCTGCCATAAATCTTCACACCAACAGGACATCCTATGGAACCCGAGATCATTACCGAAGCACAGACCTGGCTGACCAACAACCAGGGACTGATCATCGAGTATGCGGTCAACATCGCCGCCGCCCTGATCACCCTGCTGGTCGGTTACATTGCCGCCAACCTTCTCAGCGGTGGCGTGGTCAAGGTGATGCAGACCCGCAAGCTGGACACCACCGTCACCCACTTCGTCGGCAGCATCCTCAAATACACCATTCTGGTGTTCGTGGTGATCGCCGCTCTGGGCCGGGTCGGGGTGCAGACCGCCTCCTTCGTAGCCATCATAGGTGCCGCCGGTCTGGCCATCGGTCTGGCGCTGCAGGGCTCTCTCTCCAACTTTGCCGCCGGTTTCCTGCTCATCATCTTCCGCCCCATCAAGGCAGGGGAATTCATCGAGGTGGCAGGCACCAATGGCGTTGTGCAATCGGTGCAGCTCTTCACCACCACCCTCACCTCGGGTGACAACAAGATGGTGGTAGTGCCGAACTCCGCCATCCTCAACGGCACCATCGTCAACTACTCGCGCATGGATACCCGCCGCGTCGACATGACCTTCGGCATCGGCTACGGCTCCGACCTGCGCAAGGCCAAACAGATCCTGGAGCGGCTGGTGAGCGAAGAGCCCCGCATCCTGAAGGAGCAGGCCGCCACCATTGCCGTTGCCGCGCTGGCCGACTCCTCAGTCAACATAGTGGTGCGTCCCTGGGTCAAGACCGGCGATTACTGGGGTGTCTGGTTCGACTTCCACGAGAAGGTGAAGCTCACCTTCGACGCCGAGGGCATCGAGATCCCCTTCCCCCAGCGTGTGGTCCACATGCAAAAGACGGCGGATTGATCCTCGGTGTGCGTTCTCCAGTGCCAGCCTTCGGGCTGGCACTGTCGTTTCTGCCTTCTGTGACATGAAAAAACCGGCCACAGGCCGGTCTTGCGCACCAGGTCGCACCGCGTTCTCACCCCAGCCGGCGTGCAACCCGGTTGAGCAGGGGCTGCATCAGCACATAACCCCCCAGCACGGCTCCGATCACCGCCAGTACGCGGATCTCCAGCGTCGGCGCCGCATTGGCCAGCGTCAGGGTCAGCAAACCGATGAGGCCGGTGGCGATCAGGCTCAGGGCAAACAGGGATAACAGGGCTTTCATCTCGATCTCCTCATTCCACACCATTGATTCCATACCTTGGCCATCCCTGGGAGATCTCGTCCATTCGGCTCATATGATAGCCAGCGTCTGTTGCCCACCATTTGCGCCTGCTCAAAAAACCGTCCGATGAGCGTCTGTTGAATACCCTTTGATCTGTCACGCCAGCTTTCCAGAGCCACGGCCGCGCTCCCCTTGAAATGAAAGCGTTTTCAACCCGAACAAGCATGCGCGAACGCAAGATCCCGGGGTACTGAGTGACTCATAATCGCACTGTTTTGGTTGTACACTCCCTCGTTGCAGACAATTGGTAATGCTCTGTTACACGGGGCGCACGGAGTGCCCGGTATAATGCTCGCATAATAAGGTTTGGCGGGAGCCTTGCCTGCAAGGTTCAAACACAACTTGGAAGACTGATAATCCTATGAAAAATATCAATCCAACCCGGACCCAGGCCTGGCAGGCACTGGAAGCCCATTTTGCAGCCAACAAGGAGATGCGTCTCAAGGATCTGTTCGCACAGGATCCCAAGCGTTTTGACAAGTTCTCCCTCACCTTCGGTGGCGACATCCTGGTCGACTACTCCAAGAACCTGATCACCGAAGAGACCCTCAAGCTGCTGGTGAACCTGGCTGGCGAGACCGATCTGCGCAGCGCCATCGACGCCATGTTCAACGGCGACAAGATCAACATGACCGAAGGACGCGCCGTACTGCACACCGCCCTGCGCAACCGCTCCGACCGTCCCATCGAGGTTGACGGCAAGGACGTGATGCCGGAAGTGAACGCCGTACTGGCCAAGATGAAGGGCTTCTGCGAGAAGGTCATCGGTGGCGAGTGGAAGGGCTATACCGGCAAGGCCATCCAGCACGTGGTCAACATCGGCATTGGTGGCTCCGATCTGGGCCCCGTCATGATCACCGAGGCCCTGCGCCCCTACAAGAATCACCTGGAGATGCACTTCGTCTCCAACGTCGACGGCACCCACATCGCCGAGACGCTCAAGAAGATCGATCCGGAAACCACCCTGTTCCTGGTGGCCTCAAAGACCTTCACCACCCAGGAGACCATGACCAACGCCCTGACCGCCCGCGACTGGTTCCTCGGTCACGCCGGTGACAAGGCTCACGTGGCCAAGCACTTCGCCGCCCTGTCGACCAACGGCAAGGCCGTGGCCGAGTTCGGCATCGACACCGACAACATGTTCGAGTTCTGGGACTGGGTCGGCGGTCGTTACTCCTCCTGGTCCGCCATCGGCATGCCCATCGCCCTCTCCCTCGGCTTCGAGCACTTCGAGGCCCTGCTGCAAGGCGCCTTCGAGATGGACATGCACTTCGCCACTGCCGCCTATGAACAGAACGTGCCCGTACTGCTGGCCCTGATTGGCCTGTGGTACAACAACTTCCATGGTGCCGAGTCCGAAGCCATCCTGCCGTACGATCAGTACATGCACCGCTTCCCTGCCTACTTCCAGCAAGGCAACATGGAGTCCAACGGCAAGTACGTGGACCGCGACGGCCATCCGGTTGACTACCAGACCGGTCCCATCATCTGGGGTGAACCGGGTACCAACGGCCAGCACGCCTTCTACCAGCTGATCCATCAGGGCACCAAGCTGATCCCCTGCGATTTCCTGGCGCCGGCCATCAGCCATAACCCCATCGGTGACCACCATCCGAAGCTCCTGGCCAACTTCTTCGCCCAGACCGAGGCCCTGGCCTTCGGCAAGAGCAAGGAAGCGGTGGAGGCCGAGTTCCTGGCCGCCGGCAAGACCCTGGAGCAGGTCAAGGATCTGGTGCCGTTCAAGGTGTTCGAAGGCAACCGCCCGACCAACTCCATCCTGTTCAAGCAGCTGACCCCGAAAACCCTCGGCTCCCTGATCGCCATGTACGAGCACAAGATCTTCGTACAGGGCGCAATCTGGAACATCTTCTCCTTCGACCAGTGGGGTGTGGAGCTGGGCAAACAGCTGGCCAACAAGATCCTGCCGGAGCTGGGCACCGATGAGGCCGTCACCAGCCACGACGGCTCCACCAACGGCCTGATCAACACCTGGAAAGCCTGGAAGGCCTGATTGCTCGCGCCCTCCAGAATGCAAAAGCCCCGCTCGATGAGCGGGGCTTTTTTATAGGCTTCAATCTGTCTGTTTGCATCATCCGGACGACAGGCCAGGTGTCTAAGCCAGCCAGTAACGGGGATCGTCATCCCCGCCCCTTCCGATGCCGCTCAGCGAAGGCTTAACCGCCAACGGCAATACGCTTCATGTCCTTCATGTAACCACGCAGGGTCTGGCCGATCTTCTCGATCGGGTGGTTGCGGGTCGCTTCGTTGGCAGCCAGCAGGGCCAGGTTGTCCACCGCCTTGCTCTCGGCACGGGCACTGCCCAGGTCCCCTGCTTGCAGGGTCGGCATGAAGTGCTCACGCAGCAGCGGCACGGCGGCGTTGGCGAACAGGTAGTTGCCGTACTCCGCGGTATCGGAGATGACCACGTTCATCTCGTACAGACGCTTGCGGGCGACGGTGTTGGCGATCAGCGGCAGCTCGTGCAAAGACTCGTAGTAGGCGGACTCTTCATAGATGCCGGAGGCCACCATGGTTTCGAACGCCAGCTCGACACCCGCCTTGACCATGGCCACCATGACCACGCCATTATCGAAGTACTCCTGCTCGGCGATCTTGCCGGCATAGGCAGGGGCATTCTCGAAGGCGGACTTGCCAGTCTCTTCGCGCCAGCCGAACAGCTTGGCATCGTCTTCGGCCCAGTCAGCCATCATGCCGCGGGAGAACTCGCCGGCGATGATGTCATCCATGTGCTTCTCGAACAGCGGACGCATCAGGGTGCGCAGTTGCTCGGAGAGCTCGAAGGCACGCAGCTTGGCCGGGTTGGAGAGACGGTCCATCATCAGGCTGATGCCGCCCTGCTTCAGGGCCTCGGTGATGGTCTCCCAGCCGAACTGGATCAGCTTGCCGGCATAGGCCGGGTCAGTGCCCTCGGCAACCAGCTTGTCGTAGCAGAGCAGGGAACCGGCCTGCAGCATGCCGCACAGAATGGTCTGCTCGCCCATCAGATCGGATTTCACTTCCGCGACGAAGGAAGATTCCAGCACGCCGGCACGGTCGCCACCGGTAGCAGAGGCCCACGCCTTGGCGATGGCCATGCCCTCACCCTGGGGATCGTTCTCCGGGTGGACGGCGATCAGGGTCGGTACGCCGAAACCACGCTTGTACTCTTCACGCACTTCGGTGCCCGGGCATTTGGGTGCAACCATCACGACGGTGATGTCGGAACGGATCTGCTGACCCTCTTCCACCACGTTGAAGCCGTGGGAGTAGCCCAGAGCGGCGCCCTGCTTCATCAGCGGCATCACGGTTTTGACGACGTCGGAGTGCTGCTTGTCCGGAGTCAGGTTCAGCACCAGATCGGCGGTCGGGATCAGCTCTTCATAGGTGCCGACCACGAAGCCGTTGTCGGTGGCCTTCTGCCAGGAGGCGCGCTTCTCGGTGATGGCGGCCTTGCGCAGGGCGTAGGAGATGTCCAGCCCGGAGTCGCGCATGTTCAGACCCTGGTTCAAGCCCTGGGCGCCACAGCCCACAATCACCACCTTCTTGCCCTTCAGCACGTTGCAGCCGTCCGCGAACTCTTCGCGCTGCATGAAACGACACTTGCCCAGTTGGGCCAACTGCTGACGCAGGTTCAAGGTGTTGAAATAGTTAGCCATGGTGATTGCTCCGTTCGATTGATTCCATGCCGGATAGCGGCGTTGTCGAAACCACTATAGCGCGGGACACTTATTGCCTGAACTGATATATTCGAAACAGTACGTTGCAGGAATTGAAATGTGATTTCCCGCAATCTCCCGCCGCCGAGCCATCGTGCTACAGGGCGCCTGACAACGCCGCAGGAATAAAAAGATGGACCTTCGCAATCTCGAACTGTTTCTCCACCTCGCCGACTCCCTCCACTTCGGCAAAAGCGCCGATGCCATGGCGGTCAGCCCCTCCACCCTGAGCCGCGCCATCCAGCGACTGGAGCAGGAGACCGGCTGCGTGCTCTTCGAGCGGGACAACCGCTCGGTGCGGCTCACCCCTGCTGGTGACAAGCTGCGGGAGTTTGGCGGTGCCTTGCTGCAGGAGTGGCGCCAACTCAAACAGGAGCTCAAGCGCAGCGACGAGCCGCTGCAAGGGCGGCTGCGGGTGTTCTGCTCGGTCACCGCCAGCTACTTTCTGCTGCCCGAGGTACTGGAACGCTTTCGTCGCCGTTATCCCCAGCTGGAGATCAAGCTGGAGACCGGCGACCCTGCACTGGCAGTGGACAAGATCCTGGCTGACGAAGCCGATCTCGCCATCGCAGCGAGGCCGGATGCGCTCTCGTCCAAGCTGGAATTCGCCAGCCTGCAACAAGTCCCTCTGGTGTTCATCGCCCCCCGCAATGCCCCCCAGCAGGGTCAGTGGTTCCCCCAGGGCGAACCTGACTGGGAGCGCCTGCCGCTGATCCTCTCCGAACAGGGGCTGGCCCGAAAGCGCTGTGATCAATGGTTTCGCAACAAGGGGATAGCTCCCAACATCTATGCAGAAGTGGCGGGCAACGAGGGCATCGTCGCCATGGTGGCCCTCGGATTCGGTGTAGGTGTCGTGCCTGCCGCCGTCATCGATCACAGCCCCATGGGGGACAAGGTGCGTGTGGTCGAGCCCAAACCGGCGCTCAAGGCGTTCGACGTCGGCATCGCCGTGCTCAAGAAGCGGCTTGAAGAGCCGCTGATCCGCGCCTTCTGGGACACCGCACGCGGCCAGGGAGGCCTTCGCTGATCCGGCAGGCGTCGGAGCCACAGTGAGTGTCAAATGTATCAGTATGAAAGTGGGGGAGAAGAGGGGACACTGGCCGACACCATCCAGCCACCATCAAGGAATAGAGCGTGAGCCAGCATCTTGTCGAAATCCGCAGTGCCATCCTGTTCGCAGAATATCTGCAAAGCCTCGGGGTCCAGCGCCATGAACTCGATCGGGAGCAGGAGATCTATCTCCAGGACAGGCACCTCGCCACGGTGCAATGCATTCAGGGGGAGCTGCGCTTTTATCTGCGCGCCAGCGCACTGGCCAGATCGTGATCCGCAATCGGTCACAGTACCCGCACGCAAAGCGTATTAGACTGGCACCATCCGTCCCCCTCGCCCCGGGGGCCACCACGAGGAGTGCCCATGAAACAAAGCGGCCTGGATCGGCTCTTCAAACCTCACTCGATCGCCGTCATCGGCGCCTCCAGTGATCCGCAGAAAGCAGGCCATGTGGTCATCCGGCACCTGCTGGCGGGTCAGTTCCAGGGCCCTATACTACCCGTAGCCCCCCGCAGCCAGGCCATCGCTGGCGTGCTCGCCTATCCGGACATAGAGAGCCTTCCCCTCTCCCCCGATCTCGCCATCGTCTGTACCCGGCGCGAACGGGTACTGCCGCTCATCGAGGAGCTCGGCAAGAAAGGAACCGGAGCCGCCATCATACTGGCCGCCCAGTTCTCCACTGACGAGCGCCTGCGGCTCAAGCATCTGTGCCAGCAATACGGCATCCGGCTGCTCGGCCCCAACAGCATGGGCATGCTGCTCCCCGGGCAGGGTATCAACGCCAGCTTTTCCCCCATTGCAGCGACTCCGGGACAGGTGGCGTTTCTCTCCCAGTCGGCAGCGGTCAGCACCACCATCCTGGATTGGGCCAAGCAGCGCGAAATCGGCTTCTCGGCCTTCATCTCCCTGGGCGATCATTGCGACATCGACTTTGGCCAACTGCTGGATCAGCTCTCCCGGGACGGGACGACCCGCGCCATCCTGATCTACATGGACAAGCTGCACGATGCTAGGCACTTTCTCTCCGCCGCCCGTGCCGCCTCGCGCAACAAACCCATCCTGATCCTCAAGAGCGGTCGGCACGACCCGGCCAACGGTCTCGACAATGTCTATGATGCCGCCATCCGCCGGGCTGGCATGCTGCGCGTCCGGGATACCCACGAACTGTTTGCCACTGTCGAGACCCTGAGCCACTCCCTGACCCTCAAGGGGGAGCGGCTCGCCATCCTCTCCAATGGGCGCGGCCTCGCTAACATGGCCGCAGACGTACTGCTGTCTCGGGGAGGCAAGCTGGCGATGCCGCCCCTCGACATCGGCAGCGATGCAGATATCGAGGCCTACAAGAGTGCACTCGAGACGCTGCTCCAAGGGGACAGTGCCGATGCCATCCTGCTGATCCATGCACCGTCCCTCACCGCCCGAGGTGTCACCCTCGCCAGCAGCCTGATCGACTTCATCAAGCAGCATCCCAGGGCCAGACGATTCAACATCCTGACCAACTGGGCAGGCGAATACTCCGCCCAGGAGGGGAGACGCCTGTTCAACGAGGCGGGCATCCCGACCTATCGCACCCCGGAAAGCGCCGTCACGGCCTTCATGCACATGGTGGAATATCGCCGCAACCAGAAGCAGTTGATGGAAACACCAGCCTCCCTGCAGGGCGACAGGCTCGATGTCGAGCGCTGCCAGCAGCTCCTTGGGCAAGCGCTGGAGCGCCAGCAGCGTGTGCTGGACACCCACCTGGCCCATCCCATCTTGCAGGCAGCCGGGCTATCCACCCTCGCGACCTGGATCGTTTCCGATGCCATAGAGGCCGCACTGACTGCAGAACAGATCGGCTACCCCGTAGCGGTGAAGCTGCGATCTCCCGACATCGCCCACAAATCCGATGTACACGGTGTCATGCTGAACCTACGCACCTCGGCGGAAGTCGCCCTGGCGGCGGATGCCATTCTGGACAGGGTACGTCAGCACGATCCTGGCGCCCGCATAGAAGGGCTTCTGGTACAACGCATGGCACGCCGCAGCGGGGGTCTGGAGCTACGGATCCGCTTGCAGCAGGATCCGGTTTTCGGCCCCGTCATCCTGCTCGGGGAATCCGGTGCCGAGCCCCGCGAGATGGTCGCGGCCCTTCCTCCCCTCAACCAGGCACTGGCTCGCTACCAGATCATTGGTGCCCTCAAGGATGGCAAGATCCGCGAGCAGGCCAGTCCGGTACGGCTCGATATCGACGCCCTCGGCCAGGTGCTGTGCCAGCTCTCCGAGCTGCTGCTGGCCTTCCCCGAGATACAAGAACTGGATCTGCACCCGCTGCAGGCCTGTGGTGAAGAGATGGTGATCCTGGATGCCCGGCTCGTCCTGGCAGAGCGAGGACAACAAGTGCTGCCACTGGCCATTCGCCCCTATCCCACCGAACTGGAAGAGGGTGCCTGGCTGAAAGATCAGAGTCATGTACTGCTGCGCCCCATCCGCCCCGAAGACGAGCCGGCCCACAAGCAGTTCGTGCGGCAGGTGTCTGATGAAGACAGGTACAAACGCTTCTTCGCCGACGTAGGGGAGCTGGGGCATGAGGAGCTGGCCCGCATGACCCAGATCGATTATGACCGGGAAATGGCCTTCGTCGCCGTGGGTCAGGACGGCCCTTTCAGCCAGCAGATCCTGGGAGTGGTGCGAGCCATTGCCAGCCCGGATCAATCGGATGCGGAGTTTGCCATCCTGGTCCGCTCAGACTTGAAAGGGCTCGGACTCGGCAAGTTGATGATGGAAAAGATCGTGCGCTATGCCAGAGAGCGTGGCATAGGCCAGCTCTCTGGCATGACCATGCCCAGCAATCGCGGCATGATCAATCTGGCCAAACGGCTCGGTTTCAAGATCGATATTCAGCTGGAAGATGGGATAGTCAACATGGAGCTGCCCTGTGCTGATCAGGTTGTATAACGATACAATCGTGGTGGTAAATCAACCAGATATGGATGGATAACGTGAACTTCAGGCAATAAAAAACCCCGCTCGAGTGAGCGGGGTTTCTTGTATTGGGTGCCTGGCAGTGTCCTACTCTCGCATGGCGAATGCCACACTACCATCGGCGCTACAGCGTTTCACTTCTGAGTTCGGCATGGGGTCAGGTGGTTCCACTGCGCTATTGCCGCCAGGCAAATTCTTAATCCAGAAAGCTGATGTGTATAACGACTTCGCTAGTTTGCGTTGTCATTACCACTGAATTCGTAAGTAGTTCGCTCATTCGCTACAAGGCCAGAAACACTTCTTGGGTGTTGTATGGTTAAGCCTCACGGGTAATTAGTATGGGTTAGCTCAACGTATCGCTACGCTTACACACCCCACCTATCAACGTTGTGGTCTCCAACGGCCCTTTAGGACCCTCAAGGGGTCAGGGATGACTCATCTCAGGGCTCGCTTCCCGCTTAGATGCTTTCAGCGGTTATCGATTCCGAACTTAGCTACCGGGCAGTGCCACTGGCGTGACAACCCGAACACCAGAGGTTCGTTCACTCCGGTCCTCTCGTACTAGGAGCAACTCCCTTCAATCATCCAACGCCCACGGCAGATAGGGACCGAACTGTCTCACGACGTTCTGAACCCAGCTCGCGTACCACTTTAAATGGCGAACAGCCATACCCTTGGGACCGACTTCAGCCCCAGGATGTGATGAGCCGACATCGAGGTGCCAAACACCGCCGTCGATATGAACTCTTGGGCGGTATCAGCCTGTTATCCCCGGAGTACCTTTTATCCGTTGAGCGATGGCCCTTCCATTCAGAACCACCGGATCACTATGACCTACTTTCGTACCTGCTCGACCTGTCCGTCTCGCAGTTAAGCTGGCTTATGCCATTGCACTAACCTCCTGATGTCCGACCAGGATTAGCCAACCTTCGTGCTCCTCCGTTACTCTTTGGGAGGAGACCGCCCCAGTCAAACTACCCACCAGGCACTGTCCGCGAGCCCGATTCAGGGCCCTGCGTTAGAACATCAAACATACAAGGGTGGTATTTCAAGGACGGCTCCAGCGCAACTGGCGTCACGCCTTCAAAGCCTCCCACCTATCCTACACATGTAGGTTCAATGTTCAGTGCCAAGCTGTAGTAAAGGTTCACGGGGTCTTTCCGTCTAGCCGCGGGTACACCGCATCTTCACGGCGAATTCGATTTCACTGAGTCTCGGGTGGAGACAGCATGGCCATGGTTACACCATTCGTGCAGGTCGGAACTTACCCGACAAGGAATTTCGCTACCTTAGGACCGTTATAGTTACGGCCGCCGTTTACCGGGGCTTCGATCAAGAGCTTCGCTTGCGCTAACCCCATCAATTAACCTTCCGGCACCGGGCAGGTGTCACACCCTATACGTCCACTTTCGTGTTTGCAGAGTGCTGTGTTTTTGATAAACAGTCCCAGCCATCTGGTCACTGCGACTCCCGACAGCTCCATCCGCAAGGGACTTCACCATCAAGAGCGAACCTTCTCCCGAAGTTACGGTTCTATTTTGCCTAGTTCCTTCACCCGAGTTCTCTCAAGCGCCTTGGTATTCTCTACCCGACCACCTGTGTCGGTTTGGGGTACGATGACTTGTAATCTGAAGCTTAGAGGCTTTTCCTGGAAGCAGGGCATCAATGGCTTCCGCACCGTAGTGCGTTCGTCTCGTGTCTCAGTGTTGTGTCTCCGGATTTGCCTA
>NZ_AP021917.1:4740000-4782500 GCF_014168615.1 Aeromonas sp. WP2-W18-CRE-05
ATATCCGGCAGATAGAGGCGACGGCCAAACAGGGTTTCGACATAGCCCTGGGCGTCCGCCTGCTGGCGGGTACGCTCCATGTACTCCAGCACCCCCGGGTAGCGCTCGAAGTAGAGATCCATGTACTTCTGCGCCTCGGCACGGCCGATACCCAGCTGCTTGGCCAGACCGAAGGCGCTCATACCATAGATGAGACCGAAGTTGATCGCCTTGGCGCTGCGACGCATGTCGCTGGTCACCGCATCGAGCGCGACGCCGAACACCTCGGCGGCGGTCGCCTTGTGGATGTCCTTGCCCTCGGCGAAGGCGGTCAGCAGCCCCTTGTCACCGGAGAGGTGGGCCATGATGCGCAGCTCGATCTGGGAGTAGTCCGCCGCCACCAGCTTGTAACCGGCGCACGGAATGAAGGCCTGCCGAATGCGGCGCCCCTGTTCGTTGCGCACCGGAATGTTCTGCAGGTTGGGGTCAGTGGACGACAGTCGACCGGTCGCCGCCACCGCCTGGTGATAGGAGGTGTGCACCCGCCCGGTCTGCGGCTTGATCATCAGCGGCAGCTTGTCGGTGTAGGTGGACTTGAGCTTGGCCAGGCCACGGTGCTCCATCAGCAGACGCGGCAGCTCATAGGTCTCCGCCAGCTCGGCCAGCACCTCTTCCGCAGTGGATGGCGCTCCCTTGGGGGTCTTTTTGATGATCGGCAGCCCCAGTTTGGTGAAGAGGATTTCCCCCAGCTGCTTGGGCGAGGAGAGATTGAACTCCTGCCCGGCCAGCTCGTGAGCCTGCTTCTCCAGCTCTGCCAGACGCACTTCGATCTCCTGGCTCTGCTGATGCAGCAGCTTGGGCTCGATGGTGGTACCGAGTCGCTCCATCCGCGCCAGCACCGGCAGCAGCGGCAGTTCGATCTCGCTGAACACCTTGGCAAGGCCCGGCTCGGCAGAGAGCTTGCCCCACAGTGCCTGATGCAGACGCAGGGTGATGTCGGCATCTTCCGCCGCGTAAGGAGCCGCCTGCTCCAGTTCGATCTGGTTGAAGGTGAGCTGCTTGACCCCCTTGCCGGCAATGTCCTCGAACGAGATGGTCTCGACGTTCAGATACCTGCGGGCTAGGGAATCCATATCGTGGCGGCTGGCGGTAGAGTTGAGCACATAGGACTCGAGCATGGTGTCGTAGGCGATACCCTGCAGCTCGATGCCGTGGTTGAGCAGCACATTGCGGTCGTACTTGAGGTTCTGCCCCACCTTGAGACGGGCCGGATCTTCCAGCAGCGGTTTGAGCTTGCCGAGTACCACGGCCTCGGTCAGCTGCACCGGCGCCCCCAGATAGTCGTGGCCGAAGGGCACGTAGGCCGCCTTGCCCGGCTCGATGGCAAAGGAGACGCCAACGACGCGTGCCTCCATATAGTCGAGACTGGTGGTCTCGGTGTCGAAGGCAAACAGCGGCGCCGCCTGCAACCGTGCCAGCCACTCATCGAATTCGGCCTCATCCAGGATGCAGCGATAGTCGGTTTCAATGGCGGCTGCCGGGGCGCCGCCTTCCTCATCACCTGCGGCTTCGCTCTCCTCGCCACCAGACTCCAGTTCTTTGATCAGGTTGCGCAGCTCGTACTCGCGGTAGACCGCCAGCAAAGCCTCCTTGTCGATGGGGCCAAGCTGCAGCTCTTCCAGACTCTGTTCCAGCGCCACGTCGGTCTTGATGGTGGCCAGCACATAGGAGAGGCGCACCTGCTCTTCCTGCTCGCGGAACTTGTCGGCAAACGCCTTGGAGCCGCGGAAGCCGAGCGCCGCCACCTTGTCGAGGTTGGCGGCAATCTCGTCGATGCTGCCTATCCCCTGCAACAGGGCCAGTGCGGTCTTCTCGCCGACACCGGTCATGCCGGGAATGTTGTCCACCTTGTCCCCCATCAGCGCCAGGTAATCGATGATGAGCTCGGGCGGTACGCCGAACTTCTCGATCACCCCTTCCCGATCGGTCTTCACATCCTTCATGGTGTCGATCAGGGTGACATGGTCGGAGACCAGCTGCGCCATGTCCTTGTCGCCGGTGCTGATGAGCACAGGCAGCTGTTTCTCGGTCGCCTGACGGGCCAGGGTGCCGATCACGTCGTCGGCCTCCACCCCTTCGACCATCAGGAAGGGGAAACCCATTGCCTTGATCATCTGGTGGATAGGGGCGACCTGGCTGCGCAGATCGTCCGGCATGCTGGCGCGTGTTGCCTTGTATTCGGGATAGATGTCGTCACGGAAGGTCTTGCCCTTGGCGTCGAAAACCACGGCCACGTGGCAGTCGGGGTACTGCTTGCGAAGGCTGCGCATCATGTTGGCCATGACACGGACGGCGCCGCTAGGCAAGCCGGTCGAGGTGCGCAGATCGGCCTGCTGCGAGGCAAAGAAGGCGCGGTAAAGATATGAAGAGCCGTCGACCAGAATAAGAGGATTGCTAGAGGCCATGAAAATCGTCCTGCCAAGAATAAACAGCCGCTAGGATGCCACAGGGCCCGCACCACACCAAGGGGACTCCCACCATCACCCCGGCGCACCGGTGGGGCACATTACTGTGGATAACTCTGTGCTCAAAAATGGCGCCATTGCATCACAGCCGTGATAAAGCTGTGGATTAAAACAAAAAATATCTTTTAAAACATTACGTTGAGACCATTAAAACTCAGCATGACGCACGCATCATGATCTCGATCAATGTGGAAAAAAATTCAAGAGGGGTGCTGAGGCAGGATCCAAAACGAAACAATCCTAGCACAGGGAGATGACTTGACCAGCGGAGGTCGAACGATAACCATACAAAAGTACAACAATCTACCCTGGCTCACATTTTCAACAACGAGGAGTCTGTCATGAAAAAAGTGGCCGTGATCTTGAGTGGTTGTGGCGTGTTTGACGGCGCCGAAATCCACGAGGCCGTCATCAGCCTGCTGGCGCTGGCCCGTCAGGGAGCATCCGTTCAATGCTTCGCCCCCAATGTCCCTCAGCTTCATGTCATCAATCACCTGACCGGCGAGGTCAGCGAGGGAGAGAGCCGCAACGTGCTGGTCGAGGCGGCCCGCATCTGCCGCGGCCAGATCAGGGATGTGGCTGAACTGGATGCAGCTGACTTCGACGCCCTGCTGGTGCCGGGCGGCTTCGGCGCCGCCAAGAACCTGTGTGACTTCGCCATCAAGGGAGCAGAGTGCCGCATCCAGCTGGATGTGCTGAAGGCCTGCCAGAGCTTTGCCAGAGCAGGCAAACCGGCCGCCTACATCTGCATCGCACCGGCCATGATCCCGCTCATCTATGGGGCAGGCACCCTGGCCACCATTGGCAACGACGAGGGCGCCGCCAACGCCATCGAAGCCATGGGTGGCAGTCATCTCGACTGCCCGGTGAGCGAATTCGTGGTGGATCAGGAGCGCAAGGTCATCTCCACCCCTGCCTACATGCTGGCCAACAATATTGTGGAGGCGGCGGACGGCATCGAGAAGACCGTCAAACAGCTGCTGGCACTCTGATTGCCCGGCAGACCAAAACAAGCGGGCCGCTCAAGGAGCGACCCGCTTTCATTTCGGTCAGTCTAGACGGGATCAGATGGCATCGCCCATCTGGTCCATCTTGCCCAGCAGGGCACGCAGACGCTCTTGCCAGGCAACGTGCTCGTTGCGCAGTTGGTGGTTTTCGTCTTGCAGCTTGCTGTTCTGCTCTTTCAGCTCGTCCAGCTCCATCTTCAGCAAGGAGATGTTGTCGACGGCGGATTGTACTTTGGATTCGAGTTGCTCAAGGACTTCTAGTGACATATGCATACCTGTATGTTCAATTGCGATGCCCCACAGAGGGCGATTCAAGCGCGTGGAGCCAGCATACCCTGATGCGCTCGGCACAAACAAGCCAGCACGTTGCAAAATGCGCCCTGCAGCCCGGTATTGCTTAAATATGCGTCGGTTTTTCTCGCAGGCAGCAGGAACCTCGATCCCGGGCGTCCGCCGTGGCATAACCCGCCCTCCTGCCGATGCCACCATCAGCCATGCAAGGCGATGAAGCCCCCCATCATCAGACAGGCCACGGCGTACATCAACAGGCCGTAGAGCAGGTTCCAGCGCAGCAGCAGCCCGGCGCTCAGGTTGTAGCGGGACGCCAGCGCCAGATTGGAGCCGGAGAGCGGGCTCGTCCCGGTCGCCAGCCCCCACCCCATGAGGAAGCACATGCCAAGCAGGCTGGGATCCGGTGCCAGCGGCCAGAGCAGCGGCGCCACCCCCGAGATGCTGATGAGAGGATGCACGCCCACTATGGCCACCAGGAAGATCAGCAGCAGGGTCAGGCAGGCTTCCAGCCAGCCGAAGTGGTTGAACAGCGGCAGGCCGTGGCCACTGCCAAAGTCCAGTACTGACAGCGCGCTGTTGATGCCAGCCGCCAGCAGGCCGGCCCCCAGAAACAGCACAAGCTGGCCACCGATGGCCGGGAAGCGCTCCACCACCTGGCGCTTGAGAGCAGCCCCTCGCCCCGCTTGCGGCATGAACAGCAAGGCCAGCAAGGGCGCCACCAGGGCGATCACCGCCAGAATGCTGAGTCCGGGCCAGAAACGGTGGATCACCAGCACCAGCAGTGCCAGGGTCACCGGTAGCCCCAGGGTCTGGAGCCGCAGCGGATAACCTTCAAAGGTCTCCACACCGAGTCGCTCTACCTGCCAGGCCGTCAGCCCCATGGCCAGCAAGGCCGCCAGTATGCCAAAAGGCAGTATGCTGCCCAATTGCAGACCCGGTGCATAGGTGAGGGCCACTGCCATGGCGACGAAGAAGGGGGACCAAAATGCAGCCGCACAGAAGATCCGGCTCAGCACCATGACCTGACGCCGCTCCAGCGTCCCGTTGCGCTCCAGCCGATCGCCGATGATGAAGAGCACCGAAAGATTGATGACGGCCCCCAGCAGATTGAGGCTGGCCATGGTGCTCCACAGCCCCTTGCGACCGGACCAGGAGGCGGTGCCGGTCAAGAGGCCGGAGGTCGCCAGATTGAGGGTGCTCACTGCGGCAAACATGGTCAGCATGTTGATGTTCGGCAAGAACCAGTCACCTGGGCTGAGGCTGGCCCCTCGCCACCAAGAAAAGAGCAGCAGCAGGAGCGCCGCGCCGTAGAGGGCCAGCGCCTGGCGCCGTGCGGCACCCACCAGCCAGGGCCAGGTGAGCAGGGAGGCGGCCCAGGCCGCGATGGCGGCGGGCCAGGGGGAGAAGTCCAGATAGAGGTGCAGCAGGTTGAGCAGCCACATCCCCAGGATCAGAAAGCCTGACCAGCGCTTGACCATACAACGGCCTCGGTCAGGGGATCAGAGGCACTGATCCATGTCCAGGGAAGGTTTGTCGCACTCGGGGCGGCCCACAATCCTGGCGGGCACGCCAGCGACCGTGGTGTGAGGCGGCACCGGGTTGATCACCACGCTGCCGGCACCGATCTTGGCACCGACGCCCACCTCGATGTTGCCGAGCACTTTGGCCCCCGCCCCTATCATCACCCCTTCCCGGATTTTGGGGTGACGATCGCCACTCTCCTTGCCGGTCCCCCCCAGAGTCACACTCTGCAGGATGGAGACGTCGTTCTCGATGACGGCGGTTTCGCCGACCACGATACCGGTGGCATGGTCAAACATGATGCCCTTGCCGATGCGGGCGGCCGGGTGTACATCCACGCCGAACACCACGGAGATCTGGTTTTGCAGATAGAGCGCCAGGGCACGGCGTCCCTGACGCCACAACCAGTTGGCCACCCGATACCCCTGAAGAGCATGGAATCCCTTGAGGTAGAGCAGCGGAGTGGAGAAGAGGTCGACCGCCGGGTCGCGATCCTGCACCGCGCAGATGTCGGCGGCCACTGCAGCCAGCAGCTCGGGCTCGCTGCGCAGGGCCAGCTCGATCACTTCCCGCAAGGCGATGGCAGGCATGGTGGTGCTGTCGAGCTTGTTGGCGAGCTGGAAGCTCAGCGCCGAGCGCAAATCCCGGTGATTGAGAATGGTGGAATGAAAGAAGCTGGCCAGCATGGGCTCCTGGGCCGCCATGCTCTGCGCTTCCTGCTGAATTTTTTGCCAGGTTCTGGCAACCAGATCATCCATGTTGCAGCCTACTGTTGTTCAGGGTGAGTGCTTTGTCGTTCTTTTGTCAGCACCGAGATGGGGTCCATGTGAATGATCACATCCATCCGCTCGAAGGCCTGGCGGACGGCCAGTTCAGCCTCGTCGGCTATCTGATGGGCCCTGACCAGAGGCAGTTGATCATCGAGTTCCAGATGCAACTGCACGAAACGGGTCGGCCCGGATTGGCGGGTACGCAGGTCATGTACGCCATGCACCCCCTCTACGGCGCAGCAGAGGGCCATTATTCTCGCTTGTTCCTCCTCTGGCAACTGACGATCGAGCAGGGCCTGCACCGATTCGTAGCCGATATGGACAGCCCCCCACACCAGGAACAGACCGATCAGAATGGCAAACAGGCCGTCGGCCCAGTACCACCCCTGCCCCGCCAGCACCAGTGCCACCAGCACGCCGCCATTGAGCAGCAGGTCGGAACGGTAGTGCAGCATGTCGGCCTTGATGGCCACACTGTTGGTCTTGCGGATGACAAGGCTCTGGAAGCTCACCAGCAACAGGGTCAACACGATGGAGCCGACGCTGACCCAGATCCCCGCCTCCAGGCGCACCACGGGCACCTGATTCAGCATCGACGAGATGCCGTGCATCACCAGCAGCAGGGCGGACCCCGAGATGAAGGCCGACTGCACCAGACCCGCCAGGGACTCCGCTTTGCCGTGGCCGAAGCGATGCTCTTCGTCGGCAGGGGCCAGCGCATAACGGATGGCCAGCAGATTGATGAGAGAGGCGCTGATGTCCATGAAGGAATCGGTCAGGGATGCCAGCAGGCTGGATGAATCCGTCATCAGCCAGGCGATCAGTTTGCCCAGGATGAGCAGGGTGGCGGTGGTCACAGCGGCCATGCTGGCCAGGGTGACCCAGCGGGAATAGTGTTGGTGGCTCAAAACCGGCTTTCCTCCGACGCGTAAAAACTTATTATACCCTGACCCGGACGTCAGTTTGGCGTGCAAAATCAACAGAGTGACTCCCAGATGAACAAAATACTCCTGGTCGACGACGATCTCGAACTGACCCAGCTGCTCACCGAAATCCTGACCCTGGAGGGGTTTGAGGTCACCGTCGCCGAGGATGGGGAAGAGGGATTGCAGCGACTGGCAGAACAGGCTTTCGACCTGGTGCTGCTGGACGTCATGATGCCCAGACTCAACGGTTTCGCGATGCTGACCCGGCTGCGCAAGACCCACGACACCCCGGTGTTGATGCTGACCGCCCGTGGCGACAGCCAGGATCGGGTCAACGGGCTGGAGGCCGGTGCCGACGACTATCTCGCCAAGCCGTTCGACGACAGGGAGCTGCTGGCCCGGGTGCGCGCCATCCTGCGTCGAACCCAGAGCCAGGCTCCCCAGCGCGGCGGTAGCTCGGAAGAGGTGCGCTTCATGGATCTGGTGCTGCAGCCTGGCCTGCAACAGGCTCGCTGCGACGATCAGTTGCTGGAACTCACCGCCACCGAGTTCGGCCTGCTGGAGTGCCTGCTGCGCAATCCGGGCCAGATCGTCAGCAAGGGCCTGCTCTCCGAGCAGGTGCTGGGCAAGAAGCTCGAACCTTTCGATCGGGCCATCGACATGCACCTGAGCAACCTGCGCAAGAAACTGCCGGAGCGGGCCGACGGCCAGCCCCGCTTCAAGACGGTGCGGGGACGAGGCTACCTGTGGCTGGAGCAGGCATGAAATCGGCCCGCACCTTCAACGGCCTTTCCACCCAGATCTTCCTCTGGTTCTGGTTCATCCTGCTGCTGGTCGTGGCCGCGGTGGTAATCCTACCCACCCTGGACCCCCGCAACATCATCCCGCTGCCGGCCCACGAGATTACCCGTCTCAACAACAACCTGGCGGCGCTGCAACGGGGCGCGGATCCCGAGCAGGATTTCGATCTGGCCAAGGCCATCGATGCCGCGGGCCTTTTGCCGGTGGACAACATCTATCTACGCGATGCCAAGGGGCAGATGCAGTCCAGCACCCGGCTGAGCAAGTTCGTGATCCGTTTCATGCTCGACTCGGACAACCCGGCCAAGCCCATGCTGGGCAGCGAACACCAGCGCGCCATCGCCGGCCCCTTCCAGATGGTCCATCACGGCCAGACCTATCACGTCTATTTCGGTCTGAATGTCGAAAACTCCTACCTGTTCCTCTTCATCCAGATCCTGGATCACCCCATCCAGATCCTGGGCATCGCCATGCTGGTCAGCACCCCGCTCTGTCTGTTGCTCGCCTGGCGCCTGACCCGCCCCATACTGCAGTTGCAGCAGTCGGTCTCCCAACTCGCCCAGGGCAACCTGGAAATACAGATCCCCAACCTGGGGCGGCGCGACGAGATAGGCCAGCTGGCCGAACATGTCAGTCGCATGGTCGATACCCTCAAGGACATGATCCAGAAGCAGAAGCAGCTGCTCTCCGACATCTCCCACGAGCTGCGCAGCCCCCTGACCCGCATCCAGCTCGCACAGGCGCTGATCCGCCGCAAGCAGGGGGACAGCGCCGAGCTGGCGCGCATCGAAGGGGAGATAGCCCGGCTCGACAAGCTGATAGGGGATCTGCTGGATCTGTCGCGGGTGCAGCAACATGTGGAGGCGCCAGTGACGCTGCCCCTGGCGGAGCTGCTGGAGCCCATCCTGGACGACGCCATGTTCGAGGCAAACCAGAACGGCAAACAGCTCAGGCTCCCTTCCCTGCCCGCCGAATCCCTCACCATGTGGCCGGAACTGTTGGCCCGCGCCCTGGAAAACCCGCTGCGCAACGCCCTCAAGTATGCCCGCGAGTTCATCAAGGTGGACTGGTACCGGGAGGGACGGGAATGGGTGATGACCATACGGGATGACGGCCCTGGCGTGCCGGTGGAGCAGCAGCCCCGGTTGTTCCTGCCCTTCTTTCGGGTGGACGATGCCCGCAACGCCAAGACCGGGGGCACTGGTCTCGGCCTTGCCATCGCCGCCGAGGCAATCCAGCGTCATGGGGGGACCATCCGGGCCAGCAGCAATCAGCCGACCGGCCTGGTCATCACCATCCGTCTGCCCATGCCCTGACCTCCCCCTTTTCATCGGCACGGGTGCTGGGTATGCTGGCGCCCGTTTCGCACCAGCCCAGGATCCTTCCATGCTCGATATCGTGCTCTACCAACCGGAAATCCCCCCCAACACCGGCAACATCATTCGCCTCTGCGCCAATACCGGCTACCGGTTGCACCTGATAGAGCCCCTGGGGTTCGAGTGGGATGACAAACGGGTCAAGCGGGCCGGGCTCGACTATCACGAGTTTGCCGACGTCAAGCGCTGGCCTGACTATGAGGCGTTTCTGGCGGCCGTCGCCCCCCAACGGGTCTTTGCCTGCACCACCAAGGGACGCACCGCCCACTCGGCGGCCCGGTTTGCCCCCGGTGACGCCCTGCTGTTCGGGCCCGAGAGCCGAGGCCTGCCCATGGAGATCATCGAGAGCCTGCCATTCGAGCAGCGGCTGCGCATCCCCATGCTGCCCCAGAGCCGCAGCATGAATCTGGCCAACGCCGTCGCGGTGTTCGTCTACGAGAGCTGGCGACAGTTCGACTATTCAGGCTCGCTCTGACCGCTGACGATATTGGCAAGGCGGCCAGAATTCAGACTGACTGCGCCGTCCCCTGCCCCGCCAGCAGCCGTCCATCACGCTCCAGTCGCCAGCAGAGCCAGCCCAGCGTCAGGCCACGACCGGCCATCAGGGCACTCATGGCGGCCCACAGGGCCGCCACACCCCATCCCTGGCAGAACCACCAGATGGGAAAGAAGCCGGCAAACACCGCCACCAGCATGCTGTTGCGCATCTCCCGGGCCCGGGTGGCGCCGATAAAGACCCCGTCCAGCAGGAAGCACCAGACCGCCAGCAGCGGCATGGCCACCAGCCAGGGGAGCTGACGTTGCGCCTCGGCGATCACCGCCGGTATGTCGGTAATGTGACGGATGAGCCAGTGGCCCCCCAGGGCAAACGAGAGGGTGAATGCCAGGGCGATCAGCAGCGCCCAGCCCAGATTGAGGACGATGGCCTCCCGCAGCAGCGGCCGATCGCGCCGCCCGATGGCGCGCCCTACCATGGCTTCCACCGCATAGGCAAATCCATCCAGCCCGTAGGAAATCAGCATCAGGAAATTGAGCAGCACCGCATTGGCGGCCACCGCCACATCCCCCAGCCTGGCCCCCTGCAGAGTCATGAACACGAAGCAGAGTTGCAGGCACAGGGAGCGGATGAAAATATCCCGGTTCAGGGCGAGCAGCCGTAGCAGGGCCGGCCACTGGCGCCAACGCAGCCAGGCGTTGTGCCACACCCCGGGATCAAGTCGGCGCAGATGCCGGCTCACCAGCCAGAGCCCCACCCCGAGCGTGCTGTAATCCGCCAGCAGGGACGCTGCGGCCACCCCTTTCACCTGCCAGCCCAATCCCAGCACGAACCAGGCATCCAGCACCATGTTGACGAGATTGCCCAGGATCAGCAGCAGCATGGGACTGCGTGCATCCTGCATGCCCAGCAACCACCCCATGATGACCAGATTGCACAAGGCCGCCGGGGCGCTCCAGATCCGCACCGACACATATTGACCGGCATAGGTCTGTACCTCGGAAGAGCCGCCACCGAGGGCGATGATGGCAGGCAGGAACGGCAGCAAGAGGAGCAACAGCGCCATGCCCAGTCCGATCGCCAAGCCCAGGGCCCGCGCCAGGGTGTCGAGCTGCCCTTCGGCATGGGCTGCACCCTGAGCTTGGGCAGTCAGCCCTGTGGTGGACATGCGCAGGAAGCCAAGCAACCAGAACAGCAGATTGATGAAGGTCGCACCGACCGAGACGCCGCCGAGAAACCAGGCCTGGCCAAGATGACCGATCACCCAGGTGTCCACCAGCCCCAGCAAGGGCGTGGTGACGTTGGAGAACACCATGGGCAGGGCCAGGGCGAAGACGGCTCGGTGGCGGCGAGGATCCTTCAGCCAGGCGGGAATCAGCATGGTGCGCGCCGGGCTCACTCGCCAGCCAGCCGCACGATGCGCGCGAAGTCGGCCGCCATGGTCTGCATGTCCACGTGGGGCACCTCACCCGGTGCCACTTTGGGTCGGAAGGTGGCCACCAGCTTCCCCTCGGGGTTGATCAGCACGATGGAGGCGGAGTGGTCGATCAGGTAGTCCTTGCGATCCCCTTCCACGATGGAATAAACCAGCCCCAGATTGCGGACCAGAGGAAAGAGGGCACTGTGAGGTGCGGTCGCCGCCTTGAACTCGGGCTCGAAGAAGGCGGTATAGCTCTTCAGGCGGGCGCTGTCATCCCGCTGGGGATCCGCCGAGATGAATACCACCTGGCTAGTGGGGGCTATCTTCTTCAACGCCGGATAGACGCTGCGCAGATCCGCCAGCGTGGTCGGACAGACATCCGGGCAGTAGGTGTAGCCGATGAACAGAAAGCTCCAGTGTCCCGTCAGGTTGGCAGGGGTAAAGGGCTGTGCATCCGCATCCGTGAGGGTAAACGGGTTGATGTCTCGCCCCGCCGGGTAGTAATCGGCCTGTTCCGGCACCGCGGGCTGACTCCAGTAATAAGCCGCCGCAATGGCGCCGATGAACAGCAACAGCAGCAGGTAAAAGCGTGGTTTAACCATATAAAACAAAGCCTTGCTTATGTTAGAAGCCCAGGGGGGCAAAACCGGCAGGGGTCATTGTAACCCGCCTGCCCCCGCCGATGGCTAGTCTTGCATCCCGGCGGGAAAGCGTCTGTGCCATGGATAAGCCGCATCGGCGCCAAAACAAGAGCCCCGCTCTGGCGGGGCTCTTGTTTGTACAGGAAGAGGGATCAGGGCCGCAGCCTGTGCTGCGGCTGGGCACGTCTCAGGGGGACGCGCAGCGGGATGACGGGGGCAGTCCAAGGCTCATCCGGCAATCCGATGTCGTGATGACGGCGAAACAGACGAACCAGGCGGACAATCTTGTCTTTGGGGCACCCAAGCCAGATGGTCCAGCCATCTCCCTTGTGATAGACCCAGAGCGCATAGAACCATGTCATCCGACTGCCCTTGATGAATCGGGTGATGGAAGATGCGGGCGCTGCGGCCGGCACCGGATCCCACGGCGAGCTTGAAGCCATACCTGTCCTCCTTGCTCAACAGGTCACGCTGACGGGTCTCTTTGTCCCCAACGACGAACCAACCACGGCAGCGTACTGACTGTACGAGTCCCCAGTCTGAGGCGACTCTCCCTTCTGCGCACCGACTCGGCGATCATGCATCCCTGCCATGGCGTACTGCCCGGTGCGACTCCCCCTTCCCTGATCACCGACCATGACAGGGGCCTTATCAAAGGATATATCCGAAATGCATGTCGTGCGGCGAGACTATGTGCACAGGAAGGAGAAGCGAAAAGGTGGGGAGGAAGATGCCATCGGCAGATGAAAATGAAGAGGCCTCCCGCAGGAGGCCTCTTCATCGCATCGAATGCTTACATCCAGTCGGCGTTGCGGATCACGCCGACCGCCAGGCCCTCTATGGTAAGGTGCTGACTGGCGAGATCCACCTCGATGGGGGAGAGCTCTTCGTTTTCCGGCAGCAGCCACACCTGGCTGCCCTTGCGCTGGAAGCGCTTGACGGTGACGTCCTCGTCCAGACGTGCCACCACGACCTGGCCGTTGCGTACCTCCTGGGTCTTGTGTACCGCCAGCAGGTCCCCGTCCATGATGCCGATGTTCTTCATGCTCATGCCCTGCACCCGCAGCAGGAAGTCTGCCCGCGGGTGGAACAGGGCGGGATCCACCTGGTAGTGGCTCTCGATGTGTTCCTGGGCCAGGATGGGTTCCCCGGCCGCCACCTTGCCGATCAGTGGCAGGCCGTTTTCTTCAGGCTGCACGTCCTCTTCTTCGAGCAGCAGACGAATGCCGCGGGACGTACCCGGCATGATCTCGATGACCCCTTTTTTGGCCAGGGCCTTCAGATGTTCTTCGGCCGCGTTGGCCGACTTGAAGCCAAGCTTCTGGGCAATCTCGGCGCGAGTCGGCGGCATGCCGGTCTCGTTCATGTTCGCCTTGATGAGCTCGAGTACTTCAGCCTGGCGAGGGGTAAGGGGTTTCATAGCATGGGCACCTGTCTTTTTATACAGCACACTGGCAGTATATACAGTGCTGGGGCCAAGGCAAGGCGCAACTGGCATTTGTCGCGACCCGACGCACATTTGTCCCTCCCCCCGCTCTGAAGTGCCGACTCATCGTACCTCTCGGCGACAAGCAGGCGGTGATTTGCTATGCTCACGCCGCATTTTTTTGGAGAGCAGACGCACATGTCCCTTGGACAGAAGATTTCCAGAGCCATCCTGCAATGGCCGGTCAGCGGCTTGGTCAATCACAAGAGCCTGCCGGAAAACCCCATCACCGAGCTCAAGCTGGATCCGGCCAGACCCATCGTCTATGCCCTGAAGACCAGCTCGATCACCGACCTGATGACCCTGCAACAGTGCTGCGAGGATCTCGGCCTGCCCGGCCCCTTCACGCCGCTGGAGCTGAACGGTCAACTGCTGCCACGCTACGTCTGTCTGGATCGTCCACCTCCCCTGTTCGGCACGCGCAACAAGCCACTCCCCTTCCTGCAGGAGTTCCACCAGCTGCTGGACCTGCACAAGCAGGATCCGGCGCTGGACATCCAGGTAGTACCCGTCACCCTGTTCTGGGGCCGCGCCCCGGGCCGGGAAGGCGAGGAGGCCTCCGGCTGGAACATCATCAGCAGCCTGGCGCCCAACCGCCTGAAGAAGGCGCTGATCGTGATCCTGAAAGGGCGCGAGAACCTGGTGCGCTTCTCCCCGCCCCTCTCCCTGCGCTACATGGCGGACAAGCACGGCACCGACGAGGCCATCGCCCACAAGCTGGCGCGGGTGGCCCGTACCCACTTCAGCCGCCAGCAGCTGGCCGCCACCGGGCCCAAGCTGCCGAACCGCAACCTGCTGTTCAAGCAACTGCTGGATTCGAGCGTGATCCAGCAGGCCATCGAGGAGGAGGCCAGACGGGAAGGGATCAGCCTGGAGAAGGCGCAAAAGCGTGCCCACGGCTACATGGACGAGATCGCCTCCAATTTCTCCTATCGGTTGATCCGCCTCGGGGAGAGTTTCCTCGGCTGGCTGTGGAACAAGCTCTATCGCGGCCTCTCGGTCAACGGAGCAGAGCAGGTGCGTCAGCTGGCCCAGGAAGGGCACGAGATCGTCTACGTCCCCTGCCATCGCAGCCACATGGATTACCTGCTGCTCTCCTACGTCATCTACCACCAGGGCATGGTGCCGCCCCACATCGCGGCGGGCATCAACCTCAACTTCTGGCCGGCGGGCCCCATCTTCCGCCACGGCGGCGCCTTCTTCATCCGCCGCACCTTCAAGGGCAATCCGCTCTACAGCACGGTATTCCGGGAGTACCTCAACCTGCTGTTTGCCAAGGGCTACTCGGTGGAGTTCTTCACCGAGGGTGGGCGTTCGCGTACGGGTCGCCTGCTGCCCCCCAAGACCGGCATGCTGGCCATGACCCTGCAGGCCATGATGCGCGGGCTGGACAGGCCGGTGACCCTGGTCCCCGTCTACCTCGGCTACGAGCACGTGATGGAGGTGAACACC
Organism: Aeromonas sp. WP2-W18-CRE-05; assembly: GCF_014168615.1. Taxonomy (NCBI): domain Bacteria; kingdom Pseudomonadati; phylum Pseudomonadota; class Gammaproteobacteria; order Aeromonadales; family Aeromonadaceae; genus Aeromonas; species Aeromonas sp. WP2-W18-CRE-05. The sequence continues at coordinate 4,754,692 of NZ_AP021917.1, forward strand.
TACCACAACGAACTCAAGGGGAGCCGCAAGGAGAAGGAGAGCTTCCTGCAGGTGCTCGGCATCCTGCGCAAGCTGCGCAACTATGGCCGTGGCTTCGTCAACTTCGGTGAGCCGCTGACCCTCAACAGCTACCTCGGCGAACATGTGCCCACCTGGAAGGAGAGCATCGGCCGGGAGGAGCGTCCCGAGTGGATGACCTCCACCGTCAATCAGCTGGCCGAGCTGCTGATGACCCGTATCAACGATGCCGCCGCCGTCAACGGCCTGACCCTGAGTGCCCTGGCCCTGCTGGCCGCCGAGCGCCACGCCTTGACCCGGGACGAACTCCAGGCCCAGCTCAACACCTATCTGGACCTGCTCAAGCAGGTTCCCTACAGCCCGCACAGCACCATGCCGGACGAGGACGCCAGGACCCTGCTGGAGCAGGCGATGGAGCTCAACAAGTTCGAGGTGAGCGAGGACAAGCTGGGCCAGATCATCAGCCTTGACCGCTATCAGGCGATCCTGCTCACCTACTACCGCAACAACATACTGCACCTGTTCGCCATGCCCTCCCTGGTGGCGGCCCTGATCGAGCGGTGCGAGGGGATCTCCCGCAGCGAGATCGTCGCCCGCTGTGTCGACATCTACCCCCTGCTCAAGACCGAACTCTTCCTGCGCTATGAAGAGGAGGAGCTGCCTGAACTGATCGATGCCCTGCTAGCCGAGCTGTTACGCCAGCAACTGGTCGAGGCACGCGACGGCGGCTACTGGGTCAACCCCGGCAACCAGATGCGCCTGCTGCTCTTGGCCGAAAGCATTCAGGAGACCCTGCAACGCTACGCCATCGTGCTGACCCGCATGCTGGCCCAGCCCCACATCGAGGCGGAGCAACTGGAAGCGGACGGCCTGATGATGGCGGAGCGCCTCGGCACCCTGCACGGCATCAACGCCCCCGAGTTCTTCGACCAGAAGCTGTTCAGCACCCTGATCCACACCCTGCGCAGCGAAGGCTATCTGGATCCGGGCTGCAAACCGGATCTCGGCCGCTTCCAGGCATTGGCCGACAACATAGTGCCGCTGCTCAGCAACAAGATCCGCCGCACCATCCAGGCGGGCAACCGGCTCTGAGGCGTCGACACCCAACAAAAAGGCCGCATCATGCGGCCTTTTTTCATCAAGGAAGGGGGCGGGTTAGAGGTAGTGAACCATCACCCCGAGCAGCACCAGCGCCCCCACATAGTTGTTGTTGAGAAACGCCTGGAAACAGGCCTCACGCTGCCGCTCCCGGATCAGTCGCTGCTGGTAGACGAACAGCGCCGCCGCCCCCAGCAGTCCCCAGTAATAACCGGATCCCAACCCCATCAGCTGCCCGACCCCCAGCAGGATCAGCAGGGTCGCCAGTTGCAGCGCGCCGATGATCCGCTTGTCGTGGCGACCGAACAGGATGGCGCTCGATTTCAGGCCGAGCTTGAGGTCGTCATCCCTGTCCACCATGGCGTACTCGGTGTCATAGGCAATGGTCCACAGCAGGTTGGCAAGAAACAACAGCCAGGCTTCCGGCGGCAGGGTATTGGCCTGGGCCGCATAGGCCATGGGAATGGACCAGGAGAAGGCCATGCCGAGCACCAGCTGGGGGATGGGGATGAAGCGCTTCATGAAGGGGTAGCAGACCGCCAGCAGCAGACCGGCAAAGGACAGGCTGATGGTGAGCGGGTTCAACGTCAGCACCAGGGCGAACGAGAGAAGCGCCAGCACAGCGAACAGCACCAGCACTTCCCGCTCGACGACCCGCCCCATGGGCAGCGGTCGCCCGGCGGTGCGTTTCACATGACCGTCGAAGTTGCGATCCGCATAGTCATTGATGACACAGCCGGCGGAGCGCATCAGAAAAACGCCCACCATGAACACGGTCAGGATCCAGGGGTCAGGCAGGCCACCAGCCGCCAGACAGAGCGCCCACAGGGTCGGCCACAGCAGCAGCAGGGTACCGATGGGCTTGTCGATGCGGGCCAACTGCGCATAGGCCAGTCCCCGCTCCTTGGTTAACAGCTTCACTCCAGCTCCTTATCCGATGGCAACGAATGAGACGATAGCGAGGGCAGGAAAAGTTCATGGACCAGCAGTGGCCATTGCCCCAGAAACAGGCGGGAACGACGCCCCCAGACGGTGGCGGCCGGACACCAGGGATTGCTCGCTATCTCGAAACAGGCCAGTTGCAGGTGATCCCGCCGCGCCGGTGCATCACCGAAAATGCGCTCTCCCAGCGGCTGCTCTCCCAGATCCTGCAAACCGCCCCCCTGCAAGGCCGCTTCGGCAAACAGGGTCCAACCCAGGATGGCAGGCCCGCCATCACCGTGCAGGATCACCTCGCGGCACATGCCCACGGGGGACAACACCGCCACCAGCGCCTGCTCGTCCACCGTCAGCGACACGGCGCGATTGCCGAGCAGTTGCACCGAGAGATGATGATTGTAACGACGCAGGCGCCGGGTCATGGAATCGGCCTCCAGCAACCAGGGACGCAGCGCCTCGGGCGGTTCGCACTCTGCAGGCGCCCGCCACGGGACGATCTGGACGAGGGGAACAGTCAACTCGGACTTCACAGCTTCACCATCCGGAGATTTCCGTTGTCAGGTTAAAAACCGGTTTATTATCCGTAAATCAATGGCGAATTGTAAGAACATCCGTGCTTGACGGCCCCGATGGCAGCATCAAAAATGGGGCATCCGTCGCTGCCGAGCCATCCAGATGAAGATCTTCAGAATTCTGCTGCTGTCCCTGGGGTGTACCCTCTTGAATACACAGGCCTTCGCCAATGAGGAAGAGGCCACCGATCCCGCCTCCTCCGCCGTCCAGCCGGGATTCGCCTATCACGCACTGGATCCGGACATCATCACCAACTACCTTGGCGACGGCAAAACCCTCGGCTATGTACGGGTGACGGTAGAGCTGATGGCCACGGACGCTGCCGACCTCAAGTTGCTGGAGCAGCACGACCCCCTGATCCGCGACGCCATCATCCGGCTGATTGGCAGCAAGACGGGCGCACAGATCAAGTCCCTGGTGAACCGGGAAGAGCTGCGCAAGGAGTGTGAGGCCAAGGTCAACGAACTGCTGGTCAAGGAGACGGGCAAGAAGGCGGTCCGCGAGCTCATCTTCACCAAATACCTGTACCAGTAACCACACCGGGAGGGGTCCTGCCCCTCTCACCCGTTGCATTCACTGTCGAGGACGTCATGGGTCACAAGACGCTGTGTGAGTGGCGCCGTCACGAGATCCCCGCCGATCTCAAGACGCTGCGCAAGATTGTGCGCAAACCCAAATTCGTGTGTGGCAAGTGTGCCCGCAGCGCCAATGACAAGGATTACCTGTGCCAGCCGCTGCGGCTGAAGCATAAAGAAGGGTAGGTACCTCTTCTCACGAAGAGGTTCACGCAATATTTCAGAAGAGAGAGGAAGGCTGATTTATTGATCAGTCCAGCCATGGCGACCCTGTTCAAACAGGCGACGGGCCTGCACGTCGTTGGGACAGACGCCGCGATACTCCTCTCCCGACCGTCCTGCCAGATAGAGATGCTCGGGTCGGCAATACCAGGCCAGCCCCTTCTGGCGACCCAGCTCCCAAAGGGCAACGTCCACTTTTTCCCCGCACTGGGTCTGGTGAAAAGCCACCCGATCGCCAGCAAAACCGAGCTTGCCGTCCGCCTCTCCCACGTCGCTCCACACCTTCTCGCAAGGGTCGTCGGAGTTGGAAACACAGCCCCCGAGCAGGGCGGCACAAAACATGATGACGAGTGAGCGCATATTCATCCTTGGCGTCGTTGGAATCGTTGTTGAGCCGCTGCCTGCCTCGTACAGCGTCATTTGAGCAGTTCATTCTAACCAGCCCGCCCCGTTCTCACCAAGGGCTGCCCCCCTCGCCACACAAAAAATCGGGCGGGCACCAGGCCCGCCCTCAGGCGTTACAGGGAGTCACTGATCGTCGAGAGGGTCATAGTCCTGCCAGCTCTCGTCATCCAGCTCCTCCAGCTCGTCTTCCCAGGATTCCGGCTCCCAGTCATCATCGAGATCGAAATCAGGCGTCTGCGTACCCATGCTCATTCTCCTTGGATAGTGCACCGGCCTACAAAGTCTATCCAGAATAATGGTGCTCGCCAGTGGTTCCGCTCAGAGCTTGACCAGGGTGCAGCCAGCCACCTGGAGTCATGGCTCCGGTGGCATCCACGCTCTGCTCCAACCCGGTGACAGACCGGGCGAACACGTCGGCTGGCAGTGCCCGCGCAGGGCGACGGTGCACCGACCTGGCCTTCGGTCACAACGCCTTGAACATGCTTGCCTCGCCCTGTCGTGGCATCGCTCGTCAGGTGCTCTGGCGCTTTTGCAATTGAAAATCCAGGGCGAGGCTCATGCCGGCCACCTCCTCGCCCGCCAGCTGGCGCAGGATCAGCTCCGCCGCCTCCCTGCCCATCTGGTGATAGGGGATCCTGACCGAAGTCAGCGCAGGATGACAGGCGCGTGCCACATCCAGATCGTCGAAACCGGCGATGGCGAGCTTGCCCGGCACGCTCAGATGGCGGCGCTGGCATTCGAACAGCACCCCGGCCGCCAGCTCGTCGTTGACGCAGATCAGCGCATCCAGTTCGGGCCAGCGCAGCAGAAACTCCCCCAGCATGGCCGTCCCCGTGCTAAAACTCGGCAGCTCAGAGGTATTGATGATGGCGTCCGGGGAGAGGTAGTTGTCCAGCAGCGCCTTCTGCCAGCCCTGCATGCGCTGCTGCAGCATCCACTGCTCCTGGCGGGCACAGAGAAAGCCGATGTTGCGATGACCGCGCTCGATGAGGTGGCGGGTCAGCTGATAACCGGCATCGAAGTTGGAGACCCCGACGTTCATGTCGATGGGATGGCGCGCCATGGCTCCCACCTCCACCACCGGCAAGCGGGCCGCCTGCAGGCGCTGCCGGATGACCTCCCCGGGATCCCCCCCAAACAACACCACGGCGGCCGGATTGTGCTGCAGGAAATTGCTGAGCAGGCTGGCCTCCTGCTGCTTCAGGTGCTGGGCATCCCCCAGCATGATCTGATAGCCCTCGGCGAGCAGGGTCTGCTGCAGCCCGGCAATCATGTCACCGCAGGCGCGCTCCGCCAGGCTGGGGACGATGACCACTATGGTCTGGGAGGTAGCGGATGCCAGCGCCCCCGCCGCCCGGTTCGGGATATAGCCGAGTTCATCCACCGCCGCCTCGATGCGCTCGCGCATCTTGTCGGACACCAGCTCGGGGGTGCGCAGGGCGCGCGACACCGTCATGGCTCCCACCCCAGCCAACTGGGCCACGTCGTTGAGGGTCACCCGACCCGTGCTGCGGCGTTTTTTCGCTTCTGACATCCTTTCCCTTCCTCGGCATACGGGCATTCACTTTAAGACAAAAGCGGGGCACTGACTATTTGCTCAAACCGGATTTTACCTTCTTTGAGGCCGATAAGGGGCAGGATGAATCCCTCCTGTGAGAGAAATGATAGCGCTATCACAGATCAATGTTAGCGCCATCTGGTAGCGCTAACTTTCGAGATCAAGCTCACAGTTATCAAGGGGCAAGATCGCTAGATTGGCGCCATCCTATCCAGCCCGGACACTGCCATGCTGACCCAATTGCTGACCGAGGAGGTCATTTCCATCGAAGCGGGCGCCCGCGACTGGCGCCACGCCATCGAGCTGGCCACCGCCCCCCTGCTTGCCAACGGCACCATAGAGCCCTCCTATGTGGCGGCGCTCTGTCGCTCCCACGAGGAGCTCGGCCCCTACTACGTGCTGGGCCCGGGCCTGGCCATGCCCCACGCCCGCCCGGAAGACGGCGTCAACCGGTTGGGACTGGCGCTGACCGTACTGAAAGAGGGGGTCAACTTCGGCTCCGAGGGCAACGACCCGGTGCGGTTGCTGGTCACCCTGGCCGCCAGCGACAGCAACTCCCACGTGGAGACCATCGCCCAGCTGGCCGAGCTGTTCATGAATGAAGAAGACGTGGCGGCCATCATGGCGGCCACCAGCAAAGACGACATCTTGCGCATCCTGGCGCGTTATTGAGTGGCGCCCTGCGCCCGACAGAGGAAGAGAACATGAAAATTCTGGTTGTATGCGGACACGGCCTGGGCACCAGCCTGATGATGGAGATGAGCATCAAGAGCATTCTCAAGGAGCTGGCCGTGACGGCCGAGGTGGATCACCGGGATCTCGCCTCCGCCGGCAGCGAGAGCGCCGAGATCTTTGTCGCCACCCGCGACATCGCCGAACAGCTGGTCAGCATGGGCGTCGACGGCCGGCTGGTATCCCTGGACAACATGGTCGACAAGGCCGCCATGAAAGAAAAACTCGCCATCGCCCTGCGCGAGCTGGGCGCACTCTAACCCCTTTGCGACTGTCTGGGCGGCTGGTGAGCCGCCGCTTCCATCTGCTTGGAGCTGACCATGGAATTTTTCAATTTTCTGATGTTTGACGTGCTGTCGGAGCCGGCCGTGCTGGTCGGCCTCATCGCCCTCATCGGCCTGATCGCCCAGAAGAAACCGGTGACCGAGTGCATCAAGGGCACGGTCAAGACCATCATGGGCTTCGTCATCCTGGGGGCCGGCGCCACCCTGGTGGTGAACTCGCTGGGCGACTTCGCCACCATCTTCCAGCACGCCTTCGGCATCAAGGGGGTGGTGCCCAACAACGAGGCCATCGTCTCCATCGCCCAGCAGTCGTTCGGCAAGGAGATGGCGATGATCATGTTCTTCGCCATGCTGGTGAACATCCTGATCGCCCGGCTCACCCCGTGGAAATTCATCTTCCTGACCGGTCACCACACCCTGTTCATGTCGATGATGGTGGCGGCCATCCTCTCCGCCGGCGGCATGAGCGGCATCCCGCTCATCGCGGTGGGCAGCCTGGTGGTTGGCGTGACCATGGTGCTGTTCCCGGCCCTTGCCCACCCCTACATGAAGCAGATCACCGGCTCCGATGACGTGGCACTCGGCCACTTCTCCACCTGCTCCTACGTGCTGGCTGGCTGGATCGGCGCCAAGTTCGGCAACAAGGCCCACAGCAGCGAAGAGGTGCAGGTGCCCAAGAGCCTGCTGTTCCTGCGCGATACCCCGGTGGCCATCTCCTTCACCATGGGCATCATCTTCCTCATCACCTCCGCCTTCGCCGGCCCCGAGTTCGTCGCCAGCGTCGCCAAGGGCAAACACTGGTTCATGTTCTCCCTGATGCAGTCCATCACCTTCGCCGCCGGTGTCTACGTCATCCTGCAGGGGGTGCGGATGGTCATCGCCGAAATCGTGCCGGCCTTCAAGGGGATCTCCGACAAGCTGGTGCCCAACGCCAAGCCGGCGCTGGACTGCCCCATCGTCTTCCCCTACGCCCCCAATGCGGTGCTGATCGGCTTCCTGTCGAGCTTCGCCGCCGGTCTGGTGGGCATGGTGCTGCTCTACCTGCTGGGGCTCACCGTCATCATTCCAGGCGTCGTACCTCACTTCTTCGTCGGTGCGGCGGCCGGGGTGTTCGGCAACGCCACCGGCGGTCGTCGCGGCGCTCTCCTCGGTGCCTTCGCCAACGGCCTGCTGATCACCTTCCTGCCGGTATTCCTGCTGCCGGTGCTGGGGGATCTGGGCTTTGCCAACACCACCTTCAGCGATGCCGACTTCGGCGTGGTGGGGATCCTGCTCGGCCTCATCGTACGCTGATCACTCTTGCCCATCGGGGGCATGGCCGACGGTGCCATGCCCCCGCTCATCTTCCCGCACTGCCAGCCGGGCCCCACCAGCCCGAACAACGTCGAAAATATGTGCAAACACAGTGCGTTGGATCGGATTTTCACCCCATAGCGGCAGCATCTGACTGGGGAGTGCGATATGCTGATGCGCTGACGTTCAACCCGACCTCGCTCGAGGCCCTTTCCATGAAATACCTGGTAGTACAAACCAAACAGATAGGAGATGTGCTGATCTCCACCGCACTGTGCAACAACCTCAAGCAGCACGACCCTGCCGGGGAAGTTCACTATCTGGTCATGGATTACTGCGCGGGCATGGCAGAGGGAAACCCCAACATCGATCGGTTGATCGTCATCGAGAAGGCGCGCCGCAACGAGTGGCGCTACATGAAGGATTTGCTGCTGGGCATTCGCCGCGAGCGCTACGATGTGGTGATCAACAGCCAGGGCCAGATGATAGGCCTGCTGACCTGCCTCTTCTCCGGCGCCCGCCTGCGGATCGGCTTCGACTCCTTCCCATGGCGCCTGGGCCACAACCGCATCGTGCGCTTTCGCCATGACACCGAGCATCAGGGCAACAGCACCCTGGTGGACGACCGGTTTTCACTGCTCAAGCCCCTCGGCCTCGCCAGGGAGGATCGCAACTACTATCTCTGGCTGAGTGAGGCGGAGAAGCGGCAGGGGCGCGAGACCCTGCTGGCCGCTGGCGTCGACCCGACCCGGCCACTCATCGCCATGGGAGTGAACTCCCTCGGGCATTACAAGCGCTGGCCCATCGACTGCTTCGCCAAGGTCGCCCAGTGGCTCATCGAGGAGCACAATGCCCAGATCCTGGTCTATTGCGGACCGGGGGAAGAGGAGTACAACCGGGGGCTGAAGCCGCTGCTGCCAGAGGCGTTGCAGGCCAGCGTGTTTGACCATGTTCAGACCCGTTCGGTACGGGAGCTGGTGGGGCTCTTCGCCCATTGCCAGCTCTTCGTCGGCAATGACACCGGACCGCGGCATATGGCGCAGGCCATCGATCTGCCGCTGCTGACCATAGTGGCGCCTGGTGGCGACAAGATCATCGCCAACCCGGTGAACCACCCCCGCTATCAAGCCATCGATATCTTCGATGCCAAGGGAGAGGATTTCCAGCTGCCAACCCAGGAGAAGGACTTCTTCGATGAGGCCCTGTTCCGCGCAATTACGCCGGAGCTGGTGAAGACTCGTCTACTCACCCTGCCCGGATGGCAGACACCCACCCCCTGAACGCTTCTGCGAACTCATCGAGATCGAGAGAATTGATCTCCTGCTGCAGCACGTTTTTGGAAAAAATCACGACCGCATCAGCCTGGTTTGGATGCCATTCGGTGAAATTTTCACTACCACCACCAATATCGGGGTTATAAAGCCCCAAGACTGGCAATTGAAGCCCCGTCGCTATGTGGATGGTGGCTGTGTCCACCGAAACCAGCCCTTGGCAATGACGCATCTGAGTAAACAGGCCTCCCAGAGAAGGGACCTCTGGCGAGATCAGGATTCGCTCAGGTGCCGACACGCGGGCTTTCAGAGCTGAGACCTCCTGCTCCATTCCAGCAGGAAAGAGCAGACACAAGTGATGGGGGCAAGCCGCCAACATGCTCTCCAGCATGGGGACTATCTGCTCAGGCTGCAATCGACGCGAGCGCCCGCTACCATAAGGATTGAAAGCGATAACCCTCTGATTCACTGGCCACCACTCTGCAAGCTTTGTCTCCCATGCTGTGTCCATTGGCACTATATAGCGGGTATCGGGATTGGTAATGCCCATCCTGGATAACAGAAGAGAAAACTTGTCGGCGAAGTGCAAGCCTGCTGAAGCCTTCCCTAGTTTGATATCAACGCAAGCCAGACTATCGTCCATTCCCACAATATGAGAGGCATCGACTCGGGTCAGGAAGTAGATGTCCTTCATCTTGAGCTGCTTACCGAGATGAACCAGATAACCCACAGTTCCCAAGCGATGGGCCAGCCGTTTCAATTCACCATAACTGGGGCGCTTGGGCACCTCTATGACCTTGTCAGCCTTGAAGTGTTCGCGAAAGAGTGGCGCGACGTCAGGAGTGGTCACAATCCAGACTTCACGTTCCGGTTGAGCACATCGAATCTCTCTGGGAACCCAAGAGGAGATAATACTATCGCCCAATTTGGCATCCCAGCGGATTATCACTACAGGTCCGTTATCAGGTTTAGAGTTTATGTTGATGCGGTCAAATAGTTTGATGCCTAGGTATCGACGAATGCGATCTCTTGCATGTTGTAAAAAGCCTAATATCTGCATGAGCAACCCATTTCCATAAATCTACATTTTGTTTTTTATTTTTATATAAAAGACATAGTTATATATGTCATTAAAAAATCGCTCCTTGGCCCTGTAATACTCTTTTCGAATTCGACCGATTATATTTCTTGAGGCTGGCTTCACTCTAGCCCCGATATCTGAGTCCTCTCCGCTTTGCCATGCCAATGGTGGCTCGACACCATAATTATTGACCTTGTGTAAATACTCTTTATCCATGAAGTCATCGACCGGCCAAAACCATGTTTCCGATGCGGATAAAAATTTTGAGGCGGCAACTGGAGAGATAATATAAGCATGAGCACAACTGGGGCCCGTCATATATTTCACAACTGAATGACTCTCATCTATCTTTAACATATCTATCCACGGACCGATCCCCGGCAAAGAGCTACAAGTCCCACGCCCTAACCGAATATACTCAAACTCTCTGGATAGACCCTTCAGTTCACTCAAGACAGATTTAATATCAGCAGAGAACTCAATATCGTCCTCCATAATGAGCAACGGTTCCCCCAAACGTAAGCACTCATTCCAAAGTGATCTATGGCTTGAAAAACACCCCTGCTCTCCCTTTGTCAGTTCATGTCCTTTTTCCCACATTCGTTGAGCATTATCATACTCTTTTATCTCCGTTGTGAGTCCGTTCACAGCATCGAAAAATGTAAAGTCCAGTCCAAACGAAGATAGTTCACGAGATATTTTTTCTCGTCGGACAATCGATGTCGCCAAACTAATGACGCGAATCTTCATTTTGACTCCCAAAGACGATGGATGCTGTCATAACCAACGACGCGACAAAGAAACTGATACCGGAATTGTGGCCAAAGAACGCCTGACTGAGGCAATAGTCAATAGATGAGAACGTGGTAACAATAAGCAAGGTGGCCCCACAATGCACATCGATATTATGAGGCTGGCGCAATTTCCTCCTCACTATAAGCACAGGAGCAATCAACATGAACAACAAGGAACCCAGCCCCAAAATGCCACGTTTAGCCATTTCATCGAGAAATTGATTATGGGCATGAGAATTGAAGTTGAAAATAAACTGAGTTATCTTCCCCTGTTCCAATTGTGCCTTCTGTGATTCTCTTATCCCATGGTTACCCCAGCCAAACAGTGGCTTCTCTGTGAAACTTTGCCAAGCACTTTTCCATAGCTGCAGCCTGATACCGAGAGAAGTGTTGAGATTTGTCTTGTCCATATACTGGCTGATATCGCGCTGCGCCAGCTCAATTCTTTTTTCCACGCCACTCTCTGGCTGAACAACGAAGAAAACACCACAAAGAAGAACACTTATCACCATAATCAGGGTTCCCTTACGATAAAGGCACTCCTTAAACAACATTGCGATAGTGATCAAGATGACGGGGAGCATCACCCAGCCACCACGGGAACCCGAGAGAAAGCTGGCGCCCATGCCGGCACAGGTTCCCACCAGCATGAAAAGTGCGAAAGCCAGCTTCCCCTTCTTCTGCGCCCACAACAAACCACAGAGGCAAAACAATCCCAGTGACATGGCAATATTGCCGCTCTGAATTGGCATCACATCGCCAAATGCTCGCTCATAAGCCAAAAAGAACTTGTCATGGATAGCGATGGCAAACGCAAGAATGGCACCAATACCGCAACCCGACAGCAATATATTGAGGCGTACCGGCATGCAGGCCACTAAAGGCAATATGGCAGCCGCCATCAGCGCCTTGCTTGCCCTATCAATCTCACTGAACTTACCTCCATCCAGCCACACAGAAAGAGACATAACCAGAAAATAGAGCAACAAACCGAGTCCAATTAGCTTGAGTTCCCGAGGCATTGCCCAGGACTCACGCCTCTTCGTACACATAAAGTAAAGGCTGGCTAACAATAATACGGCGGGCCCATAAGAGTACCCACTTGAAACAGACAACGACAATGCCCCAAACAAGAAGGCTGACAGTTGCACCACCCAAGGCAAGACTTGGTCACAAGACAACTTAAACAAACCCTGGCGGGCCGACGAATCTGTACTTGAGGACATGCTCTTCTCTGTAACGGTCTTATTTTCTGAAGACATAGTTGCCACGGATCTTGCGCCACAGGCCGAACATGTCGGTGCGGGGGAAGATGGCGATCCGGCGGATCTGGAACGGATCCCGGTGCATGGCTCTGGGGCCGCTGTTGGTGGCCACAGCATAGCGATAACCGGCGGCAACGGCCTGGGATTTTGCACTGTCGTTCAGATCCCCGTAAGGATAGGCAAACGAGATCAGGGGATGGCCGAGCAGCTGCTCCAGCCAGGCCTTGTTGGCCTGGATCTGGTGGGCCTGCTCCTCTGGGGGGAGCGTACTCAGGCGGGGGTGAGTCAGGGTATGGCCCCCGATCTCCACATGACCGGAGGCCACCAGCGCCTTGATCTCCTCCGGGGTCATCAGGGTCACCGGGGTATCGGGGTGGGTCGGGTGCTCCACATCCCAGCGATTGTGATCCTCACCGGTCACCACATAGACCACCGCCTTGTAGCCATACTTTTCCAGCAGCGGCAGCATGCGGGTGAGGTTGTCCCGATAGCCGTCGTCCACGGTGATCATCAGGTACTTCTTGCCGTATTGCAGCCGGTGGATGAACCCGTTCTCCGCCAGGTCGGCAAATGTCAGCGTCTCGTAGCCCAGCCACTTCATCAGCTTGAGGTGCTTCTCGAACATGGCGACCGGGAGCCAGGTGCCATGCACTCCCTTTTCGCTCTCGTGCTCGATGAAGCGGTGATACATGATGACCGGCATCTCCCGGCGCAGGGTCTCGACCACGGCATCCTGATAGACGGATTCCAGCCCGGTCACGACGCCTTGCAAATCATACTCTTGCAGGATCCGTTGACGCACTGGGTCTGGCACCACCTTGGAGGCCAGCGCCGAAGGGATCTGCGCCTTCAGACCAGCAAAGTCGATGGCCAGATCCCTGGGGCCGATGTCGCCGAAGTTGCTGGCAAGCGCCTCGTCCAGATTCTGCTCCGTCACCAGACCGATGGCCCTGGCTTCGCCGATGGCAAACGCCGGACGACCGCACAGCAGCGCCTCCATCGCCACCCGACCGGCACCGATCACCAGATCGCAGCCCGCCATCAGGGCGGGCACATCGTCCACATAACCGACGAAGTCGACCTTGTCCTGAAAACGGGCAAAACGCGCCGGCACCTGGGTGCCGCTGACGATGCGCACCCTGCAGGCTTCCAGATCCAGCACCTCGTCCAGCAACCGGTAGCAGAGCTCCCCCTTGGGACCGCTCAGCCGACCAATGATGGCGATCACCGGTTTGTCGTTGTCCGGTATCGGCACGGGCTGGAACTTGTCGGTCTCGATGCCGTTGCGCAGCACCTGCACCATGGCCGGGTCCACCCCCAGGTTGTCGATGATCTGGCTGGCGATATCCTCGCACACCGCCACCGCCCGATAACCCAGCGCATGGAATGCCTTGCGAGAGGCGTGTACCGGCTGGCGCCCGTGCACCGTGGTGATCATGGGGGTGCCGGTCAGCTTGCAGGCGACGTAGCTGCTCCAGCCCGAGGCGCGCGAATGGGCGTGCACAAGCTGGATCCTGTGCTTGCGGATCAGATAGATGAGATAGAAGACGTGCCAGAAGCGGCGCAGGATGCTGCGCTTGTTGAAACGCAACCGAAAGACCGGCCCCAGAGTCGGTTTGGTCAGGGTGTCAGAGACGTAGAAAACCTGGTGGCCACGGCGGGTCAGCTCGTTGCCGACCGTGGTGGCATAGACCTCCGCGCCCGTCACTTCGAGCTGGGAGAGAGCCATCAATATGTTCATGCAAGCGCATCCGATCGACGGGTGGCCAGAGCCACCCGCCAGAGAGGGATCAAGCCCGGTTCAACCAGGCCATGTAATCGGCCACGCCTTCGGCCACAGTCTTGAACTCGCCGTCATAGCCGACGCCGCGCAACTTGGTGAGATCCGCCTGGGTGAAGCTCTGGTAGCGACCCTTGAGGTGATCCGGGAAGGGAATGTATTCGATGGCGCCTTTCTGGTGATGCCTGATCACGGCTTCCGCCACGTTCTGGAACGGCTCGGCCCGGCCGGTGCCGCAGTTGAAGATGCCGGAGTGCTGCGGATTCTGCCAGAACCAGAGGTTCACCTTGCAGACGTCGTCCACGTAGATGAAGTCGCGCATCTGGCCGCCATCCGGGAAGCCGTCACAGCCCTCGAACAGCTTGGGATTGTCACCCTGCTTCACCTGGGTATTGAGGTGGAAGGCCACGGACGCCATGGAGCCCTTGTGCTGCTCGCGGGGACCATAGACGTTGAAGTACTTGAGACCCACCACCTGGGAGTTGATCTCCGGCATCCAGCGACGCACGTACTGATCGAACAACTGCTTGGAGTAGCCGTAGACGTTGAGGGGCTGCTCGAACCTGGGATCTTCGATGAAGTTGTCGTTGCGCCCACCATAGGTCGCGGCGGAAGAGGCGTAGATGAAGGGGATTTCCCGTTCGATGCAGTAGTGGAACAGATCCTTGGAGTACTCGTAGTTGACCTCCATGATGAACTTGCCGTTCCACTCGGTGGTCGCGGAGCAGGCGCCTTCGTGGAAGATCACCTCGATGCCGTCATCCCACTCCTCGAATTCGTCACCGGAGACGATCCGCGCCTGGAACTCGTCCTTGTCCATGTAGTCGGCGATGGTGAGGTCGACCAGGTTGACGAACTTGGTGCCGTCGGTCAGGTCATCAATGACCACGATATCGGTCCGTCCTTGAGCGTTCAGCTGCTTGACCAGATTGCTGCCGATAAAGCCAGCACCGCCAGTTACTACGATCATGGAGTTTGCCTCGCGTACGTTGTGGCCCCGTGTGACTGCCTGTTAAAGCTGTGTATAGTGGGCCAATTTGAAATTGCCGAAAAGTTTATCACGGGCCGCAAGGGGATTCGACCTCGATGACTTTTCCCCTTCGGGCTCGGCAGAGGGACCAGCGATGAAGACCAGAGACAGGATCATCCACAGCGCCACCGAGCTGTTCAACGATCAGGGCGAGCGCAACATTACCACCAACCACATTGCCGCACACCTTGGCATAAGCCCGGGCAACCTTTACTACCACTTCAGAAACAAAGAAGACATCATCCACTCCATCTTCGATCAGTACGCCCGCCACCTGAGCGACAGCTTCACTCCGATCCGCAGCAGCGAGATCCGGCTGGAGGATCTGATGGGCTACCTGGATGCCATCTTCTATTTGATGTGGCAGTTCCGCTTCTTCTACGCGAACCTGCCGGACATCCTGAGTCGCGACGAGCTGCTGCAGCAGAAATACCTCAAGGCACAGGAGCAGCTCCGTGCCACCGTGGAGACGCTGCTCAGAAGCCTGCGCGAAGGCGGCATCATCGCCGTCAGCGATGAAGACCTGCCGGATCTCGGCCAGACCATCAAGATGGTCGTCACCTGCTGGATCCCGTTCCAGATCGCCCAGGCCCCGGCCACCCGCATCACCAAACCCCTGCTCTACCAGGGGGTCTTGCGGGTGCTGTTTTTGCTGCGCCCCTACGTGCAGCCACAGGTGGCCCCCCAGATACATCAACTGGAGCAACATTATCACCAACTGGCCCAACCAGCCGGGTGAGATCTGTTTCACAATTGTTTATTATCAGCATAAAAATTTGAATTTATACGCAGGGATTACAGTAAAATGTTGCCCATTCTAGGGTCTGTCGGCGTTTCGTCGCGACCGTGACAACGCCGAACCATGCGGGTTGCACGGCCCGGGATCCTGATAACACAGTCGATACAGCAATGAGGACCGAGGATGTCTAACGGATTCTATCGTCACCTGACCGAACAGCTCGAACAGGTCAAGGCGGAAGGGCTATACAAGCAGGAGTGCATCATCACCTCGGCCCAGCAGGCCCAGATTGCGGTGGGCGGCGAGCAGGTACTGAACTTCTGTGCCAACAACTACCTGGGGCTGGCCAACCACCCCGACCTGATTGCCGCCGCCCATCAGGGGCTCGACAGCCACGGCTTCGGCATGGCCTCCGTGCGCTTCATCTGCGGTACCCAGGACCAGCACAAGGAGCTGGAGCAGAAGCTGTCCGCCTTCCTCGGCACCGAAGACAGCATCCTCTACTCCTCCTGCTTCGACGCCAACGGCGGTCTGTTCGAGACCCTATTCGGTGCCGAAGACGCCATCATCTCCGACGCCCTCAACCATGCCTCCATCATCGATGGGGTGCGGTTGTGCAAGGCCAGGCGCTATCGCTACGCCAACAACGACATGGCCGAACTGGAAGCCCAGCTCAAGCAGGCCGATGCCGACAGCGCCCGCTTCAAGCTGATCGCCACCGACGGCGTCTTCTCCATGGATGGCGTCATCGCCGACCTCAAATCCATCTGCGATCTGGCCGACAAGTACGATGCGCTGGTGATGGTGGATGACTCCCACGCCGTCGGCTTCATCGGTGAGAACGGCCGCGGCACCCACGAATACTGCGAGGTGATGGAACGGGTCGACATCATCACCGGTACCCTGGGCAAGGCGCTGGGTGGCGCGTCCGGTGCTACACATCCGGCAAGAAAGAGGTAATCGACTGGTTGCGTCAGCGCTCCCGTCCCTACCTCTTCTCCAACTCCCTGGCACCCTCCATCGTCTCGGCCACCATCAAGGTGATCGACATGCTGGCCGAGGGTCACGACCTGCGTGCCCGCCTCAAGGAGAACAGTGCCTACTTCCGCGAGCGCATGAGCGCCGCCGGCTTTACCCTGGCCGGTGCCGATCACGCCATCATTCCGGTCATGCTGGGGGATGCCAAACTGGCCGCCGAGATGGCGAGCCGCATGCTGGACGCCGGTATCTATGTGGTGGGCTTCTCCTTCCCCGTGGTACCCAAGGGTCAGGCGCGCATCCGGACCCAGATGTCCGCCGCCCATACCCGGGAGCAACTGGACAAGGCGATCGATGCCTTCATTCGCATCGGTCGCGAGCTCGGTGTGATTTGATCACATGGCTGGCTGATTAAAACGGGGGCCAAGGTTGGGCCCCATTTTATTACCCTCTGTACCCGGCATGGCGCCGTGAGGAATCTGTCATGAAAGCACTCTCCAAACTCAAATCCGAAGTCGGCATCTGGATGACTGATGTCCCGGCTCCCGAGCTCGGCCACAACGATCTGCTCATCAAGATCCGCAAGACCGCCATCTGCGGCACCGACATGCACATCTACAACTGGGACGAGTGGGCCCAGAAGACCATTCCCGTCCCCATGGTGGTGGGGCACGAGTATGTGGGAGAGGTGGTCGCCGTCGGCCAGGAAGTGCGCGGCTTCGCCATCGGCGATCGCGTCTCCGGCGAAGGCCACATCACCTGCGGCCACTGCCGCAACTGCCGTGCCGGTCGCACCCACCTGTGCCGCAACACCATTGGTGTGGGTGTGAACCGCCCGGGTTCCTTCGCCGAATACCTGGTGATCCCGGCCTTCAACGCCTTCAAGCTGCCGGACAACATCCCCGATGAGCTGGCCGCCATCTTCGATCCGTTCGGCAACGCCGTGCACACCGCCCTCTCCTTCGATCTGGTGGGTGAAGACGTGCTCATCACCGGCGCAGGCCCCATCGGCATCATGGCCGCTGCCGTCTGCCGTCACGTTGGCGCCCGTCACGTGGTGATCACCGACGTCAACGAATACCGGCTGGAACTGGCCCGCAAGATGGGCGCCACCCGTGCCGTCAACGTAGCCAAGGAGAAGCTCTCCGATGTCATGGAAGATCTCGGCATGACCGAAGGGTTCGATGTGGGGCTGGAGATGTCCGGGGTGCCCAGCGCCTTCCAGGACATGATCGACAAGATGAACCACGGCGGCAAAATCGCCATGCTCGGCATTCCTCCCTCCACCATGGCCATCGACTGGGGCAAGGTGATCTTCAAGGGACTCTTCATCAAGGGGATCTACGGCCGCGAAATGTTCGAAACCTGGTACAAGATGGCAAGCCTCATCCAGTCTGGCCTGGATCTCAGCCCCATCATCACCCACCATTTCCATATCGATGACTTCCAGCAGGGCTTCGAAGCCATGGGCTCCGGCAAGTCCGGCAAGGTGATCCTGAACTGGGATTGAGGACACGCGAGGGGCGCCTGGGCAATCAGCGCGCCCTATTTTGTTCAGCCTCACGAAACCCGGCGCATGCCGGGTTTTTTTATGTGGGATCACCCCTTCCCGCTCTACCACTTTGTTTGCAGATTGCTTAACACTTCACACACAAGCGTTTAAATGGCTGTAACTATTCGGTTATAATCCCGTCGTTTTCTGGGGATAATAAGAGCCTGCTGGGAGTACATGAGCGTGTTGAAAAAACTGAGCTATTTGCTGGCTGCCGGGATGGCGGCTGCCACTCTGTCCGGCGCCGTCCTTGCCGCCGATGACATGTCGACAGAGGCCATCGCCGAGCGTATTGCCCCGGTTGGCCAGGTTTATACCGCCAAGGATCTGGAAGGCATTGCGACCGCGGCGGCGGCGCCTGCGGCAGCCTCCTCCGGCCCACGTGACGGCGAGACCGTGTTCAAGGGTGCCTGCTTCGCCTGCCACGATACCGGTGCCGCTGGCGCCCCCAAGCGAGGTGACAAGGCCGCCTGGGAGCCACGCATCGCCCAGGGATTCGACACCTTGCGCAAACACGCCATCGAAGGCTTCACCGGCAAGGCTGGCATGATGCCACCGCGGGGGACCTGCGCCACCTGCAGTGACGAAGAGATCGAGAACGCCATTCACTACATGATCGACAAGCTCTAAGTAATTGAAAGGGCTCCTCTTGCAGCCCTTTCAATCCCATCACTTCCGACTACGCTTGAAGGTAAGTTTTTTCGGGAGTGTTGCATGTCAGTTCAGCCCACCACACCGCCAGACTCGCACTCCTTGCTGGCGGTCGTCTCCTCCATCATGGATTTTCCCGCCCCCGGCATTGCCTCCCCCGAGGATTACGCCCGACTGGTCGGTCTGCTGGACAAACTCTGCCCTCTGCAACATTTCGCCATGCTGGGGCTGGCCGACGGGGGGCTGAACTGGCGTTACACCTATCAGCTTCCCGACGTGTTCAAGCAACAATTGGGACGGGAAGAACCTCGCCTCACCGAACAGCTCACCCGGCTCGATGAAGGTCAGGGCTGGTGCGTGCAGCCTGTGGAGCATATCGACGTGCAGTGGTTGCTGGCACGCAGCACCCCGGATCAGGCACCCACCCTGAGGTTGCTGCTGGAGTGCCTGGCCAAACGCCTGCACGAAACCCAGACCGGTACCCAGCTGGCGGGGCAGGCCTCCCCTCTCATGCAGCGGGATCCCCAGTGGCAGGAGAAAATCGAGAAGATCGGCCGAGTGATGCGCCTGGCTCACAACCTGCCTCAGCATGCCCTGTTTGCCCAGTTGGAAGCTGTGTTGCGCCAGATGCTCTCGGTCAGCGACATGTTGCTGATCCGGCTGGAAAACCAGCGACTGGAGCGACTCTATCCACCACACCTGACATACGACGATGACATCATTCGGGCCATGTGCCACAGCACCAACAGCGTAGAGCGCCATGAAGAGGGGCTTTACTGGTACAGCCTGCCCCTGCGCCAGCAGCAGCAATACTTTGCCCACCTCATCCTCAACATGACCCGGCCTCTGGAAACCGATGACAGGCTGTTCCTCGATTTCCTGCGCCATCAGCTGACCCTGTTGCTGGAGCTCAAAAGGGTGCGACAGCAACTCGATGAGCTCAACTCGGAGGAGTCCATCAACCAGCGCCTCCAACAGCTGCGCCAAACCAACCTGAGGTTGCAGAAACGGCTCAAGCATCATCAGGAGCTGGAGCGGCGGCTCCAGTTCAATGCCCTGCACGACCCGCTGACCCAGTTGCCAAACCGGGCGCTGCTGATGAATCACCTGCATCATGCCATGACCCGCTACCGCCGCTACCAGACAGCCGGCTTCACCCTGATCTTCGTCGATGTGGATCACTTCAAGCAGGTCAATGACGCCTTGGGCCACAGTGCCGGCGATCAGTTGCTGCAGGAGCTGGGCAGCAGGCTGCAAGGCTGCATCCGGCAAAATGACATGGTGGCGAGGCTCGGAGGGGACGAATTCGTCATCTATCTGGACAACAGCCAGCGGGAAGAGGACATCAGCCCCGTGCTCAATCGCCTGATTGGCCGTATCGGCCATCCGTTCCGGATCCAGGGCAACGAACTGACCATCACCGTCAGTCTGGGGGTCGCCAGCGTGACGGAGCAAACGGCCGATGTCAGTGAACTGCTGCACCAGGCAGACCTCGCCATGTACCAGGCCAAGCGCAACGGTCGCAGCCGCATCGTCATGTATTCGGAGGCCTGTACCGAACAGGCGGGGTCACCGGAAGAGCGGCTCTTCAGAGCCTTGCGGGAAGGGCGGATTGTGCCCTACTTCCAGCCGGTGATCAGGCTGTGTGACAGCCGCCTCGTCGGACTGGAGGTGATGGCGCGCTGGATAACGGAGGAAGGGGAGCTCAAGGATGCATTCGACTTCATTCCTCTGGCGGAACAGTGCGGCCTCATTCAGGATCTGGACCGCCAGATCCTCAAGCGCACCTGCCAGCAACTGAAGCTTTGGCAACCCGCCTCCGGGGTCGGTCGTTTCAGGATAGCCATCAACCTCTCCGGCAA
This sequence comes from Aeromonas sp. WP2-W18-CRE-05, assembly GCF_014168615.1. NCBI lineage: Bacteria > Pseudomonadati > Pseudomonadota > Gammaproteobacteria > Aeromonadales > Aeromonadaceae > Aeromonas > Aeromonas sp. WP2-W18-CRE-05. The sequence continues at coordinate 4,775,392 of NZ_AP021917.1, forward strand.
GCACCTGGCCAGCCACGAGCAGATCATGCAACTCCTCACCATCATGGAGGAGGAGGGTGTCATCCCCGCATGTTTCATCTTTGAGTTCAACGAGCGCGAGCTCTCCCGGCAGAGTGCCGACTCCCTCACTGCCCTGCATGAACTGAGGGCGAAAGGGATCCAGGTCAGCCTGGATGACTTCGGCACCGGCTTCTCTTCTCTCAACGCCCTGTTTCACTTCCCGGTGGATTACATCAAGGTGGACGACAGCTTCACCCATCGCATGTTGAACTCACCCAAGGATCTGGCGCTTATCCGCGCCATGCGGGACATCTGCCAGGACCTCGACTTCACCCTGGTGGTCGAGGGGATCGAAAATCAGCAACAGTTGCAAAAGCTCATCGAGCTTGGCTGCGCCCTCGGGCAGGGGCGCCACATCTCCCCCCCGCTGCCGGGAGCCGATATTCCCCCCCTGCTGGGTCAGGCCGCCCGAGAGGCCAAGCCTTCCGGCCTCAATCCTTCTTGAACAGGGCCCGCAGGTTGGCGACACCAACCTGCCCCTTCTGCTGGCGCTCCTCTGCCGTCACCTTCTTCTGGTTTTCCCACTCCAGGTCATCCTGGGGCAGCTCCAGCAGGAAGCGGCTCGGCTCCGGCCGTACCGACTCGCCAAACTGGCGACGCTCCTTGCAGAGGGTAAAGGTCAGCTCGGTCTGGGCCCGGGTGATCCCCACGTAGGCGAGGCGCCGCTCCTCCTCCACGTTGTCCTCGTCGATGCTGGTCTGGTGGGGCAGCAGCCCCTCCTCCATGCCCACCATGTAGACATAGGGAAACTCCAGCCCCTTGGAGGCGTGCAATGTCATCAGCTGCACCTGATCCGCCTCATCCTCCCCTTCGTTGCGCTCCATCATGTCCCGCAGGGTGAGGCGAGTCACCACCTGAGCCAGTGTCATCGACTCCTCCAGCTCATCCCCCTCCAGCATCTCGCTGATCCAGCGATAAAGGGTGGAGACGTTCTGCATCCGCATCTCGGCCGCCTTCGGACTGGGGGAGGTCTCATAGAGCCACTCCTCGTAGTGGATCTCCTTGATCATGTCCCGCACCGCCTCCACCGGATTGCCGCGCAGCGCCTGCTCACCGAGCCGTACCAGCCAGTTGGTGAAAGCCTGCAAGGCGGATAGACCGCGCCCGGAGAGGTGTTGCTCCAGCCCCAGCTCGAAACTGGCGGCAAACAGGCTCTTGCCACGCTGGTTGGCGTACTGGCCCAGTTTTTCGAGGGTGGTAGGGCCTATCTCGCGGCGCGGCAGGTTGACCACCCGCAGGAAGGCAGTGTCCTCGTCCGGGTTCACCAGCAGCTTGAGGTAGGCCATGATGTCCTTGATCTCGGTGCGAGAGAAAAACGAGGTACCGCCCGAGATACGGTAGGGAATGCGGTTGGTCATCAGCGCCTTCTCGAAGATGCGCGACTGATGGTTGCCCCGATAGAGGATGGCATAGTCTTTGAACCGGGTGCGATTCATGAACTTGTGGCCCATCAGCTCGGCGGCGATACGCTCCGCCTCGTGCTCCTCGTTCTTGGCAAACAGCACCTTGAGCTTCACCCCCTCGTCCAGCTCGGAGAAGAGCGCCTTGTCGTAGACGTGGGGGTTGTTGGCGATCAGGATGTTGGCGCACTTGAGGATGCGCCGCTTGGAGCGGTAATTTTGCTCCAGCTTGATGAGCCGCAGATTGGGGAAATCTTCGTTCAGCAGCACCAGATTCTGCGGCTTGGCCCCACGCCAGGAGTAGATGGACTGGTCGTCATCCCCCACCACGGTAAAACGGGCCCGCTCGCCGACGATCTGCTTCACCAGTTCGTACTGGCTGGTATTGGTGTCCTGGTATTCATCGACCAGCAGGTAGCGGATCTTGTTCTGCCAGCGCTCGCGCACCTCCTGGTTGCTCTTGAGCAGCAGGGTCGGCATTACGATGAGGTCGTCAAAATCCAGCGCGTTGTAAGCCACCATCTGGCGGTGGTAACGCTCGTAGAGCTGGGCCATCAGCACCTCTTCCGGCCCGCGGGCGATACGCATGGCCCGGGCAGGCAGGATGAGATCGTTCTTCCAGTTGGAGATCTGGCTGATGAGGGCCGAGAGCTTGTCCTTGTCGTTGTCGAGCTCTGCCTCGGTCAGCTCCTTCAGCAGCGCCAGCTGATCGGTGTCATCGAACAGGGAGAAGTTGACCTTGAGGTTCAGGCTCTTGTGCTCGCGGCGAATGATCTCGAGCCCCAGGGTATGGAAGGTGGAGACCATCAGCCCCCGCGCCTCCTTGCGACCCAGGGTCTGACCGACCCGCTCCTTCATCTCCCGCGCCGCCTTGTTGGTAAAGGTGACCGCCGCTATGTTGCGTGCGTTGTAGCCGCACTGCTGCACCAGATAGGCAATCTTGTTGGTGATGACGCGGGTTTTGCCCGATCCGGCACCCGCCAGCACCAGGCAAGGGCCGGAGACATACTTGACCGCTTCGTTCTGATTGGGGTTGAGCTTCATGGGCCGGATCTCTTGGCTTATGATGAGGGGCGGCATTGTAGCAGAGATCCCGCAGGCAGCCGAAACCGGGCACGGGATCCCGCCACTTCATCTTGTGTTTGCCCGCCATTTTCCGGATCATGACCGACTTTTCCAGACGAGATGAGGGGAGCATGAATCAGCAACAGCACGACCGGCTGCGCGGCCAGTTTCCAGCCTTGGCGCAGGAGGTGAACGGCCACCCTCTGGTCTATCTGGACAACGCCGCCACCACCCAGAAACCGCAAGCCGTGCTGGATGCGATCAATCACTACTATCGTGCCGACAATGCCAACGTACACCGCGCCGCCCATGCCCTGAGCGGCCGGGCCACACGCGCCTTCGAAGATGCCCGCAAGACGGCTGCCCGCTTTATCAATGCCCCTCGCAGCCACGAAGTGATATGGACCCGTGGCACCACGGAGGCGATCAATCTAGTGGCCCAGAGCTGGGGGATGAGCGAGCTGAGGGCGGGGGATGAAATCGTGCTCAGCACCCTGGAGCATCACGCCAATGTCGTCCCCTGGCAGCTGGTCGCCCAGCGTACCGGTGCCGTCATCCGGGTCATCCCCCTCGATGAGCGGGGCGATCTCGACATCGCTGCCTATCTGGCCCTGCTGGGGCCACGTACCCGACTGGTGAGCGTGGCTCACGTCTCCAATGCCCTTGGCACCGTCAATCCAGTCAAAGAGATGGTGGCAGCGGCCAAGGCGGTCGGGGCCCTGAGTCTGATCGACGGTGCCCAGGCAGTGGCTCACCTGGAGGTAGATGTGCAGGCCATAGGTTGCGACTTCTACGCCTTCTCCGGTCACAAGCTCTATGGTCCGACCGGCATCGGTGTGTTGTGGGGCCGCACCGAACTACTGGAGCGGATGCCGCCCTGGCAAGCGGGAGGCGAGATGATAGACAGGGTCAGCTTCAGCGGCACCACCTTCAACACCCTGCCCTTCAAGTTCGAGGCAGGCACCCCCCATATCGCTGGCGCCATCGGCCTGGCCGCCGCCATCGACTTTGTGATGGAGCAGGACAAGGATTCATTGGCCAGCCATGAAGCGGCGCTGACCGACTATCTGGTTGCCGGACTGCAACAGGTGCCAGGGCTGCGTCTGGTCGGCGAACCCGGTCAGCGCGCCGGCGCTGTCTCTTTCCTGCTGGACGACATCCACCCGCAAGATGCCGCTACCCTGCTCGACATGCAGGGCATAGCCCTGCGGGTCGGCCATCACTGCGCCATGCCGCTGATGGAATCGCTCGGTGTCGGCGGCACGATGCGCGCCTCGCTGGCCTGCTATAACAATCGGGACGATGTCGACGCCCTGCTGGCCGCCCTGCACAAACTCCGTGATTTCTTCTAAGGCAGACACCCGATGAACAGCCTCGCAACCTATACCCCCATAGGCCTTGAGCCCGACGCAAATAGCATCCGTCAGCAGTTTGCGGCAGCAAACGGCTGGGAGAACCAGTACCGACTCATCATCCAGCTCGGCAAACAGCTGCCTGCACTGCCCGGCGAATGGCAGCAGGAGGAATTTCGCCTCAAGGGGTGTGAAAGCCAGGCCTGGTTGAAGGGTGAGAAGAGCGAGGATGACCGTTGGCACTTTGCCTGCGACTCCGATGCCCGCATCGTGCGTGGACTCATCGTCATCGTGCTGGCGGCGCTCAATCATCAGACTGCCAACGCTATCCAGGCTTTTGATATGGATACCTATTTCAGCGAACTGGGGCTCGAGAAACACCTGAGCCCGTCGCGAGGCAACGGGCTCAGGGCAATCGTGTTGGCAATCCGGGAGCAGGCTGCCTAACCCACCTTGTACAGTGGTCGATCAGGCTTCGCCAATCGACCCTGCGTCTTCATTTCCGGCCTCTTTCTCGGCGCGGGCTCCCCGCTCGGCAATCTTCTTCAATACCCGGGACGCGGCAACCAAGCCAAAAGTGGCCGTCACCGGCGTCACGGCACCGAAGCCGGAGGCGCAATCCATCTTCATATTGCCGTCGCTGGCCGCCTTGGCCTGGCAGGTGCCGCCATTGCCATCCGGATAACTCAGCTGCTCGGTTGAGAAGACACACTCCACCCCGAATTTGCGCGCCGGATTCTTGCTGAAGTTGTGCAGTCGGCGCAGGTCGGAGCGCACCTTGGCGGCCAGCGGATCCTGAATGGTCTTGGCCAGGTCGGCCACGGTGATCTGGGTCGGGTCCATCTGCCCGCCGGCACCGCCCGCCACGATCACCGGGATCTTGTTGCGCTTGCAGAAGGCAATCAGCGCCACCTTGGCCTTGACCGAGTCGATGGCATCCACCACATAGTCAAACTCCCGCTTGATATGCTCGCTCAGGTTGTCGGCGGTGACGAAGTCATCCACCTCGATCACCTCGCAATCCGGGTTGATGGCACGGATGCGCTCGGCCATCACCTCCGTCTTGAGACGGCCGACCGTGCCCTGCATGGCATGGATCTGGCGATTGGTGTTGGTGATGCAGATGTCATCCATGTCGATCAGAGTGATCTGGTTGATGCCGGCCCGAGCCAGCGCCTCGGCCGCCCAGGAGCCGACACCACCGATCCCGACCACACAGACTTTCGCCTGACTGAAGGAGCCAAGGGCACGCTGGCCATAAAGACGGGCAATGCCCCCGAATCGCTGTAGATACTCTGCTTTCATACCACCACCTTGCTTGAGGGCGGCCATTATAGCGGCAACCTCTCTCAGGGGCGATGATCGGATGATGGCGGTGTTGATGTGAGGGGAAATGGGTGCTGTCTCGGGAACGAAAAAAAGCCCAGTCTTTCGACTGGGCTTCTTAAGTAGTGGCGGAGCGGACGGGACTCGAACCCGCGACCCCCGGCGTGACAGGCCGGTATTCTAACCGACTGAACTACCGCTCCGCATTCGGTTAGCTTTCGCTAAATCTTTTGCCGCTTATTCTGAGGTGTCATCCTCGCAGCTGGTCATGTCTTTCACATCACCGTTTAATTGGGTGCCTGGCAGTGTCCTACTCTCGCATGGCGAATGCCACACTACCATCGGCGCTACAGCGTTTCACTTCTGAGTTCGGCATGGGGTCAGGTGGTTCCACTGCGCTATTGCCGCCAGGCAAATTCTTAATCCAGAAAGCTGATGTGTATAACGACTTCGCTAGTTTGCGTTGTCATTACCACTGAATTCGTAAGTAGTTCGCTCATTCGCTACAAGGCCAGAAACACTTCTTGGGTGTTGTATGGTTAAGCCTCACGGGTAATTAGTATGGGTTAGCTCAACGTATCGCTACGCTTACACACCCCACCTATCAACGTTGTGGTCTCCAACGGCCCTTTAGGACCCTCAAGGGGTCAGGGATGACTCATCTCAGGGCTCGCTTCCCGCTTAGATGCTTTCAGCGGTTATCGATTCCGAACTTAGCTACCGGGCAGTGCCACTGGCGTGACAACCCGAACACCAGAGGTTCGTTCACTCCGGTCCTCTCGTACTAGGAGCAACTCCCTTCAATCATCCAACGCCCACGGCAGATAGGGACCGAACTGTCTCACGACGTTCTGAACCCAGCTCGCGTACCACTTTAAATGGCGAACAGCCATACCCTTGGGACCGACTTCAGCCCCAGGATGTGATGAGCCGACATCGAGGTGCCAAACACCGCCGTCGATATGAACTCTTGGGCGGTATCAGCCTGTTATCCCCGGAGTACCTTTTATCCGTTGAGCGATGGCCCTTCCATTCAGAACCACCGGATCACTATGACCTACTTTCGTACCTGCTCGACCTGTCCGTCTCGCAGTTAAGCTGGCTTATGCCATTGCACTAACCTCCTGATGTCCGACCAGGATTAGCCAACCTTCGTGCTCCTCCGTTACTCTTTGGGAGGAGACCGCCCCAGTCAAACTACCCACCAGGCACTGTCCGCGAGCCCGATTCAGGGCCCTGCGTTAGAACATCAAACATACAAGGGTGGTATTTCAAGGACGGCTCCAGCGCAACTGGCGTCACGCCTTCAAAGCCTCCCACCTATCCTACACATGTAGGTTCAATGTTCAGTGCCAAGCTGTAGTAAAGGTTCACGGGGTCTTTCCGTCTAGCCGCGGGTACACCGCATCTTCACGGCGAATTCGATTTCACTGAGTCTCGGGTGGAGACAGCATGGCCATGGTTACACCATTCGTGCAGGTCGGAACTTACCCGACAAGGAATTTCGCTACCTTAGGACCGTTATAGTTACGGCCGCCGTTTACCGGGGCTTCGATCAAGAGCTTCGCTTGCGCTAACCCCATCAATTAACCTTCCGGCACCGGGCAGGTGTCACACCCTATACGTCCACTTTCGTGTTTGCAGAGTGCTGTGTTTTTGATAAACAGTCCCAGCCATCTGGTCACTGCGACTCCCGACAGCTCCATCCGCAAGGGACTTCACCATCAAGAGCGAACCTTCTCCCGAAGTTACGGTTCTATTTTGCCTAGTTCCTTCACCCGAGTTCTCTCAAGCGCCTTGGTATTCTCTACCCGACCACCTGTGTCGGTTTGGGGTACGATGACTTGTAATCTGAAGCTTAGAGGCTTTTCCTGGAAGCAGGGCATCAATGGCTTCCGCACCGTAG
>NZ_AP021917.1:4787500-4862500 GCF_014168615.1 Aeromonas sp. WP2-W18-CRE-05
TGCAGGAACAGGATCATGAAACGCATCACCTTGATGCCCCCCCCGGTACTGCCGGCACAACAGCCGATGAAGGCAGAGAACATCAACAGCATGGGCAGAAAAGAGGGCCACTCCGCATAGCTGGTCGTGCTGTACCCCGTGGTCGTGCCCAGAGACACCGCTTGGAACAGGCCATGGTTGAGCGCATCCTGCCAGGTATCGTAGTGGCCGTGGAACAGCAGAGAGACGAAACAGATCAGCACCAGCACGCACTGGATGCTCAGAAACACCTTGAGCTCGGAGTCACGCAGATAACTGCTCACGCGCACCGGCTTGTGGGCAAACACCATGAAGTGAAGCGCGAAGTTGACGCTCGCCAGCAGCAGGAACACCACTGTGATCAGGTTGATGGCCGGGCTGTCGAAGAAACCGATGCTGGCGTCGTGGGTCGAGAACCCCCCAACCGACAAGGTGGAGAAGGAGTGGCAGATGGCATCGAACAACGTCATTCCCGCCATCCAGTACGCGAGAGCGCAGAGGGAAGTCAGCAACAGATAGATGAACCAGAGCGCCTTGGCCGTCTCGGCGATGCGCGGGGTCACCTTGTTGTCCTTGACGGGCCCCGGGATCTCGGCGCGATAGAGCTGCATGCCCCCGATACCCAGCAGTGGCAGCACGGCCACCGCCAGCACGATGATCCCCATGCCACCGAGCCATTGCAGCAGCTGGCGGTAGAAGAGAAACGCCTTGGGCAAATTGTCCAGCCCGGTCAGCACCGTTGCGCCCGTGGTAGTCAGGCCGGAAAACGACTCGAAAAATGCCTCCGAGACCGACATGTTCGGCACGTCGCTGATGATGAAGGGGACGGCACCCACGCTCCCCAGCACCACCCAGAACAGCACCACGATGAGGAAGCCTTCCTTGGACCTGAGTTCCTTTTTCTGGTGGCGGTTGGGGAACCAGAGCAGGAGGCCGAGCAGGAGGGCTATGACGAAGGAGTTGACGAACTCGGTACCACCGCCATCACGATACCCAAAAGCGACCATCGCGGGCAGCAGCATGGTCGAGCTGAACAGGGCAACCAGCAGACCGACGATACGAATGATGCTCAGAATCTGCATTCCGGCTCCCTCTTCAGACTAAAAGAGCGATGGATTCTAGCCATCTAAGGGACGAAGGGATACCCGACCCTGGGTCCGGTCGGTCAATTCCTGTGCGATACGGGCCCAGAGTGCAGACTCCCACGCTACCTGAAGGGTGACGCTGGCACCATAATCGGCCACCAGCAACTGCCCTTGATGGGCAGAGATGAGGGACTCCACGGCCCCCATGTCGGTGTAGTCACACTGGATCACGGAAGAGGTCAGCTGACGCTTGATACAGGTTTCAAGTTGCTTGAGTGCTGCCCCCACACCACCGCCATAGGCCTTGACCAGGCCACCGGTCCCCAGCAGCACACCACCGTAATAGCGCACCACCACGGCGGCGACTTCACCCAGACCGGCCCCCATCAACTGGGCCAGCATGGGTTTGCCCGCCGTGTCCGAGGGTTCGCCATCATCACTGAAACCATAAACCTGGCTGTCTTGGGGGGCGCCGGCGACAAAAGCCCAGCAGTGATGCCGGGCTCCCGGGTGTTGCTGTTTGATCTCGTCTATCCAGGCCTTGGCGGCCTCGACGGTCGGAGTGTGGGCGATGTAGGTAATGAAGCGGCTCTTCTTGATCTCCTCGCTCACCTCCAGCGGGGCTGCCGGTATGGGGTAATCCGTCGCCATCAGAGCCCTGCTTGTCTGGTCAGGTTCTCCACCCCGTTGGCATGCAGCACCACGTTGTCCTCGATGCGAATGCCACCATAGGGACGCAGCGCCTCCACCTTGTTCCAGTTGATCCGCTTGCCCTGCTCACCCTGGCGCAGCGGCTCCAGCAGGCTGTCGATGAAGTAGAGGCCGGGCTCTATGGTGAAGACCTGACCCACTTCGATCACCCGGGTGCAGCGCAGATAGGGGAACTGCTCGGGGGCCGCCAGGTGGGTGCCGCGCTCATCCTGCATGAAGCCGCCGGCATCGTGTACCTGCAGGCCGAGGAAGTGACCGAGACCGTGGGGGAAGAAGACATTGGTCACCCCGGTGTGGATCATCTCGTCCACCGACATGTCTACCAGTTCGGTGGCTTGCAGCAGGCGCGCCAGCCTGTGGTGCATCTGCAGGTGCAGCTCGCTGTAGCGGCGGCCCGGCTTGATCTCGTCGATGATCTCTTGTTGCTGTGCATCCAGCGCTGCGATCAGATCGGCGAACTCACCGCGGCGCCAGGCCCAGGTCCGGGTAATGTCGGAGGCATAACCGTGCACGTCCACACCGGCATCGATGAGGAAGGAGTAACGTTCCGCATCGGGCACCCGCTGGGTGGAGAGATGGGTGTAGTGCAGGATGGCCGCATTGCGGTTGATGGCAACAATGTTGCCGTAGGGCGCCTCATTGGCCCCCTGCCCGACCGCCTTCATGTAGGCCAGGTTGATCTCGAACTCGCTCGCCCCCGCCATGAAGGAGTCCTTGGCCGCGATGTGACCGCGCACGCCGATGCGGTTGGCATCGCGAAGACATTCCAGCTCATAGGGCGTCTTGTAGGCACGGTGGTAGTGCAGGTAGTTGAGGACCGCCTCCGGATTGGGCTGACCCAGTCCCAGCAGCTCGGCCACTTCCAGATGGCCGCCCAGATAGGCCCACTCCTGCTTGTTGGCCGGCAGGTGATCGGCAACCTGCTCCGGGCGAGTCAGGAAGCGAATGTCGAAGAAGTCGACCCAGAAGGCGTTGGGCAACTCCGCCACCTTGTGCCAGAAGTCCACCGGCCGGTAGAACAGCAGCACCGGCTTGCTCACGCCATCCACCAGCAACCAGCAGTGAGGGTTGTCCAGCACCGGCAACCAGGCCTTGAACTGGGGATTCACCTTGAAGGGATAATCCTGGTCATCGAGGAAGATGCGATGAGTCTGGCCGGAGTGAATAGCGAGACCGCCAAGACCCTGTTGTTGCAGGATGTCGCGGGTACGCTGCTGAAGGGTGTCGAGATGCTGGGCAAAAAGTTGGCTGTAACTGCTCATGGCGTCCTGCTCCGGGCGAATGTGACTTCAGCATAACATCAAGCGAATCAAGGCTCGAGCCACCCGGCTTTCGCTTCGTGAGGTAACGCATAGGTTACAGGCTTTTTGTTATGAAGATAAAACAGACAATTAACAAACAAAGAACAATTCAATACACTGCCCACAGACAGTAGATATCAGCCGTCAGGAACGACTCATGCAAAACCTTTGTCTGTGGACACCGGATCAGGACAGGATGCAGCACTCCAACCTCCACCAGTTCATGGCCGAGGTCAATCACTTCCATGGCCTGCAACTACGCAGCTATGCCGACCTGTATCAATGGTCGGTGGAGAAGACCACCCGCTTCTGGCCCCTGGTGTGGCAGCACTGCGGCGTCAAGGGCGAACTTGGCAACATTGTGGCGGAGAACCGCCAGGATATGCAGCGCGCCCGCTGGTTCCCCGACAGCCAGCTCAACTTCGCCGAGAACCTGCTGCGCCGTCAGGATGAGAGCCCGGCCATTATCTCCCGCATCGAAGGGGGCCCAAGCCGGACCCTGAGCTGGCATGAGCTGGCAGATCAGGTCGCCCGCCTGGCCCAGTGGCTTCGCAGCCAGGGCATAGGCCGAGGTGATGTGGTCGCAGCCTACCTGCCCAATATCCCGGAAACCGTGGTGGCCATGCTGGCAACCACCAGCCTCGGCGCGATCTGGACCTCCACCAGCCCCGATTTTGGCGAGGCCAGCGTGGTGGAGCGCTTCGGCCAGACCCGTCCCAGGGTGCTGTTCGCGGTGGATGGCTACCGCTACGGCGGCAAGGCCATCGACATTCAGGACAAAGTGGCCAGCGTCGTCGGTCAGCTCGACAGCATAGAGCAGACGGTGCTGATCCCTCTACTCGGCAACCCGCAGCAGCTTGGTCACGACTGGCAGCAACTGCTGGCAAGCCAGCATGATGCCCAGCTCGCCTTCGAGCCCATGGCCTTCAACGACCCGCTCTATATCCTCTACTCCTCCGGCACCACCGGCAAACCCAAGTGCATCGTGCACGGCATTGGCGGCACCCTGCTGCAACACCTGAAAGAGCACCAGTTGCACTGCGACATCAAGCCGGGGGAGCGCATCTTCTACTTCACCACCTGTGGCTGGATGATGTGGAACTGGCTGGTGAGCGCCCTCGCCTCCGGCGCCACCCTGGTGCTCTACGATGGTTCCCCCTTCTACCCGGATGGCAACGTGCTGTGGGATCTGGCACGGGACGAAGAGGTCGCTCTGTTCGGCACCTCGGCCAAGTATCTCGATGCGCTGCACAAACAGGGTTATGCCCCCGTCAATACCCACGACCTGCCTGCCTTGCGCCTCATCTGCAGCACCGGATCCGTGCTGTCGCCGGAGGGGTTTGACTACGTTTACCAGCAGATAAAGCAGAATGTGCAGCTCAGCTCCATCTCTGGTGGCACCGACATCTGCTCCTGCTTCGTCATCGGCAACCCCTTGAGCCCCGTCTATCGCGGCGAGAGCCAGGGGCGCGGCCTCGGTCTCGCGGTGCAGGTATTCAACGAGGCGGGCCAGCCGGTGCTGGGTGAAAAGGGCGAACTGGTCTGCACCAAGCCTTTCCCGGCCCAGCCCATCTACTTCTGGGGTGACGAGAACGGCGACAAATACCACGCCGCCTACTTCGAGCGGTTCGACAACATCTGGTGCCACGGGGACTGGATCGAGCTGACCCCGACCGGCGGCATTCTGTTCTACGGCCGCTCCGACGCCACCCTCAACCCGGGCGGCGTGCGCATCGGCACCAGCGAGATCTACCGCTATGTGGAACAACTCGACGAGGTGGAAGAGAGCATCGTCATCGGCCAGCAATGGAAACAGGACGAGCGGGTGGTGCTGTTCGTCAAGCTCAAGGCGGGTTGCAAGCTGGACGATGGGCTGCGTGAGCGGATTTGCCAGCAGATCAAGCGGCACTGCACCGCCCGTCATGTGCCTGCCCGCATCCTGCAGGTGGATGCCATCCCCCGCACCAAGTCCGGCAAGATAGTGGAGCTGGCGGTGCGGGAAGTGGTGCACAACCGCCCGGTCAACAACACCCACGCCCTCGCCGATCCCGAGGTCCTGAACCAGTATCGCAACCGGCCGGAACTGGCTAGCTGATACCACGCTCATCTCCATCGGAGGCGCCGCAAGGCGCCTCTTTTTTGCCCGTTTTGTGATGAAGAGCTTTTACTCGATAACTGTTAAACAAATGTTTTAAATAGGTGTTGAAAATGTCTCCTTTTGGATCAATAGTGAGCCTCGCCCCCTGCTGGGGATAAAGGAGCACCATTCCCCACAGAGTGGGAACAAGGAGACACTCTCATGATCTACCAAGGCGAAACCCTGACGGTCAGCTACCTCGAAGACGGCATTGCCGAGCTGAGGTTCGATGCCCCGGGTTCAGTCAACAAGCTGGATCGCGCTACCCTGCTCTCCCTGAGCGAAGCGATCGCCGCATTACAGCAACAAGCCGATTTGAAGGGTCTGATCCTCACCTCCGGCAAAGACGCTTTCATCGTCGGCGCCGACATCACCGAATTCCTGGAACTGTTCGATCTGCCGCAAGAAGACCTGCTCGGCTGGCTGAAGAAGGCCAACGACATCTTCAGCGCCATCGAAGATCTGCCGGTGCCCACCCTCTCCGCCATCAAGGGCCATGCTCTGGGCGGCGGCTGCGAGACCATTCTCTCCACCGATTTCCGGTTGGCTGACACCAGCGCCAAGATTGGCCTGCCCGAGACCAAGCTCGGCATCATGCCCGGCTTTGGCGGCACTGTCCGTCTGCCGCGGGTGATCGGTGCCGACAACGCGCTCGAGTGGATCACCACCGGCAAGGATTACCGTGCCGATGACGCCCTCAAGGTGGGTGCCATCGATGCCGTGGTCGCCCCCGACGCGCTGCAGAGCGCCGCCGTGCAGATGATCAAGGACGCGATCAAAGGCAAGCTGGACTGGCAGGGCCGCCGCGCCGCCAAGAAGGCCCCGCTGCGCCTCTCCAAACTGGAAGCCATGATGAGCTTCACCACCGCCGCTGGTATGGTTGCCGCCGTGGCGGGCAAACACTATCCGGCCCCCATGGCCGCCGTGAAGACGGTGGAAGCCGCCGCTGGCATGGGCCGTGACGAAGCGCTGGCCGCCGAGGCCGCCACCTTCATCAAACTGGCGAAAACCGACGTGGCCAAGGCGCTGGTCGGTATCTTCCTCAACGATCAACACATCAAGGCGCTGGCCAAGAAGGCCGCCAAGCAGGCAAACAAGGCCACCGGCCATGCCGCCGTGCTGGGTGCCGGCATCATGGGGGGCGGCATCGCCTACCAGTCTGCCAGCAAAGGCATCCCGGCGGTGATGAAGGACATCAACGAGAAGGCGCTGGCACTTGGCATGAATGAGGCCACCAAGCTGCTCAACGGCCAGCTCGAAAAGGGCCGCATCGATGGCATCAAGATGGGCCAGGTGCTCTCTGCCATCACTCCGACCCTGAGCTATGACAACGTCAAGCATGTGGACGTGGTGGTCGAGGCCGTGGTCGAGAACCCGAAAGTGAAGGCGGCCGTGCTGAGTGAAGTGGAAGGCGTGATCGGCGAAGACGCCGTGCTCGCCAGCAACACCTCCACCATCCCCATCTCCCTGCTGGCCAAGGGACTGAAGCGCCCCGAGAATTTCTGCGGCATGCACTTCTTCAACCCGGTGCACCGCATGCCACTGGTGGAGATCATCCGCGGCGAGCAAACTTCCGATGAAACCATCAACCGCGTGGTGGCCTACGCCGCCGCCATGGGCAAGTCCCCGGTGGTGGTCAACGACTGCCCCGGCTTCTTCGTGAACCGCGTGCTGTTCCCTTACTTCTTCGGCTTCAACAAGCTGGTCGCCGATGGCGCCGACTTCGCCGCCGTCGACAAGGTGATGGAGAAGGAGTTCGGCTGGCCCATGGGCCCTGCCTACCTGCTGGATGTGGTCGGCATCGACACCGGGCACCACGCCGGTGACGTGATGGCGCAAGGCTTCCCGGCGCGCATGAGCAAGGAAGGTCGTACCGCCATCGACGTAATGTATGACGCCAGCCGCTTCGGTCAGAAGAACGGCAAGGGCTTCTACGCCTACGAGCAGGACAAGAAGGGCAAGCCGAAGAAGGTGGCCGACGCAGCCAGCTACGAGCTGCTGGCCCCCATCGTCAAGCCGAAGCAGGATTTCGACAAGGAGGCCATCATCGCCCGCATGATGATCCCGATGATCAACGAGGTGGTGCTCTGCCTGGAAGAGGGCATTGTCGCCACGCCAGCCGAAGCCGACATCGCGCTGGTCTACGGTCTGGGCTTCCCTCCCTTCCGCGGCGGCGTGTTCCGCTATCTGGACACCATTGGCCTGGATCGCTACGTGGCCATGGCCGACCAGTATGCCGACTTGGGCCCGCTCTACCGCGTCAGCGACAAGCTGCGCGAGATGGCCGCCCAGGGCAACACCTTCTACTGATTGCGGAAAGGAGATCCATTCATGAAAGACGTAGTCATTGTCGACTGTATCCGGACCCCCATGGGCCGGTCCAAGGGCGGCGCCTTCCGCAACGTGCGTGCAGAAGACTTGTCCGCGCACCTGATGAAATCCATCCTGCTGCGCAACCCCAACCTCGACCCGAACGAGATCGAGGATATCTACTGGGGCTGCGTGCAGCAGACCCTGGAGCAGGGCTTCAACATCGCCCGCAACGCCGCCCTGCTGGCCGGCATCCCGAAACAGGTGGGGGCGGTCACCGTCAACCGTCTGTGCGGCTCCAGTATGCAGGCGCTGCATGATGCCTCTCGCGCCATTCAGGTAGGTGATGGGGATATCTTCATCATCGGTGGCGTCGAGCACATGGGTCATGTGCCGATGAGCCACGGGGTAGACTTCCACCCCGGCATGGCCAAGTCGGTGGCGAAAGCCTCCGGCATGATGGGGTTGACCGCCGAGATGCTCGGCAAGCTGCACGGCATCAGCCGATCGCAGCAGGACGAGTTTGCCGCTCGCTCCCACCGCCGCGCTCACGCTGCCACCGTGGAAGGGCGTTTTGCCAAGGAGATCGTCGGGCTGGAAGGCCATGACGCCAGCGGCGCCCGCTTCTTCTACGACTATGACGAGGTGATCCGCCCCGAGACCACGGTCGATGGCTTAAGCCAGCTGCGCCCGGTGTTTGACCCGGTCAACGGCACCGTCACCGCCGGCAGCTCCTCGGCCCTGTCCGATGGCGCCGCCGCCATGCTGGTGATGAGTGCGGATCGCGCCAAGGCCCTCGGCCTCACGCCCCGCGCCAAGGTACGTGCCATGGCCATCGCCGGCTGTGACGCCGCCATCATGGGTTACGGCCCGGTGCCGGCCACCCAGAAAGCGCTCAAGCGAGCCGGTCTGACCGTCGGCGACATCGACCTGTTCGAGCTGAACGAGGCGTTTGCCGCCCAGTCCCTCCCCTGCGTGAAGGATCTGGGTCTGCAGGACCTGATGGATGAGAAGGTGAACCTCAACGGTGGCGCCATCGCCCTGGGTCACCCGCTCGGCTGCTCCGGCGCCCGCATCTCCACCACCCTGATCAACCTGATGGAAGAGAAGGACGCCACCCTGGGAGTCGCCACCATGTGCATCGGCCTGGGTCAGGGCATCGCCACCGTGTTCGAACGGGTGTAAGTGAATCGCCCCTGACTGCTCACAGGTCAGGGACGCCGCCTCGGGGCGGCAACAACAGACAGAAGGCGGCCCTGCTTCCCGGCACAGCGGCCCCATCACGAATACCGGGTCGGCCTGCCGATCCTGCTGTCGAGTCTGTGGAACGCGCCACACGGGGTGCGCTCCTGCCGTCGGAATCTGCGTGTTGGCCGGCCCGTTTGGGTCGGCCTTTTTTATTCTTTTCCCGCGATCGGGGCCAATCCTGAGGCTATATTGCCCATAACTTCACATTAGAGGGGGGGCTTGCTTGCTTTTTGCTCCCCCGACAGGTTCAATCTGCACAAAAAAATGGGTGGATGCACATACATATGTCAACGAGCAAACAACTGCTTATCGTCGACGACGATCGGGAGATCCGCGAGCTGCTCAACGAGTACCTGACCCGGGCTGGTTTCGAGGTACTGACCGCGGCCGAAGGGAACGAGATGCGCCAACAACTGGCCCAGCACAGCCCGGACCTCATCATTCTGGACATCATGATGCCCGGCGACGACGGCTTTACCCTCTGCCAGCAGATCCGCCGCGACTCCCAGGTACCCATCATCATGCTCACCGCCGCCTCCGACGAAGCGGATCGGGTGATCGGTCTGGAACTTGGCGCCGACGACTACATCGCCAAGCCGTTCAGCCCGCGCGAACTGCAGGCCCGCATCAAGGCGCTGCTGCGCCGCGCCGAATTCCGCCAGCCGGAGAAAGAAAAGGAACCGAGCCGTCGGCTGCGCTTCGCCGAGTGGACCCTGGACACTCTGAGCCACCAGCTGACCCACGAAGATGGCAGCCTGCTGGATCTCTCCGGCAGCGATGCCCTGCTGCTCGGCATGTTCCTGCAGCAGCCCGGCGTGGTGCTGGACAGGGATACCATCTCGGACGCCACCCGCGGTCGCGAGAGCCTGCCCATGGAACGCGGCATCGATGTGCAGATCAGCCGCCTGCGCCAGAAGCTGGGTGACAACGGCAAGAGCCCGCGCATCATCAAGACCATTCGCGGCAGCGGCTACATGCTGATAGCCGAAGTCCACGAGATCCCGTAACAGACAGACGCTGCGGCGAGACCTTGAACGGGCAGAAGAGAGACCCATCACGGGGCAACGGCAAGGCACAGAGGTAAGCACCCCATGCTGATCGACAAGAGACACACGCTGCCATGACGGGGCAGAAGTTCTGGCGGGCCCTGGTGCCCCGCTCCCTGCTGTCGCGGATGCTGCTGCTGTTGCTGCTCGCCATCCTGCTCTCCCAGACCATCCTCACCGGCATCTGGATGCAGCAGATCCAGAAGCGGGAGCTGGAGGGCATGCTCAGCACCACCCGCAACCTGGCGCTGTCGGCGGCTTCCACCGTCAACTTCTTCAAGTCCCTGCCCCTGCAATACCGCCACATCGCCCTGGATCAGCTGCGCAACATGGGGGGCAGCCGCTTCTTCGTCTCCCTGAACGAGGAAGAGATCCACATCAGCGCCATCCCCGACAGCGAGCGCAAGACGCTGGTGCTCAAAGAGGTGCAGGAGGTGCTCAGCCGCAAACTCTCCGACGCCATGGCGATCAAGGTAGACTTCTCCCGCCCCGAGGAGCTGCACGTCTTCAACAACGACACCCTGCTGGCGGATCTCCCCTCCTCCTGGGCCCGCTACACCCTGTCCCTGGAGCCTATCAATCCGCCGGTGCTGGTGACCCAGATCGAGATAGAACCAGGGGAGTGGCTCTATCTGGCGGCCCTGCTGCCCGCCCCCTACATGACGCTGGATGACACCGTGATGCCGAGCAACCAGGTGCGTTTCATCGCCCTGATGACGGTCTTCCTCTGCTTCTTCACCTTCATGCTGGTGCGCTGGCAGACCCGCCCCCTGCGTCGCCTCGCCAAGGCGGCGGTCAACCTCGGCAAGGACATCGACCAGCCGTCCCTCAAGGAGGAGGGTGCCTCCGAAATCGTGGCGGCGACCCGCGCCTTCAACATCATGCAGCAGCGCATTCGCCGCTTCATCGACGATCGGGAGCGCCTCTTCAGCTCCATCTCCCACGACCTCAAGACCCCCATCACCCGGCTGCGACTACGGGTCGAACTGCTGGACGACGAGGTGCAGATCGCCAAGTTCAACAAGGACCTGGACGAGCTGGAGCTGATGGTCAAAGGGGCGCTGCAGACGGTCAAAGAGACGGACATTCACGAGAACCTCGAGCAGATCGACGTCAACGCCCTGCTGGAGCAGATGGCGGAGGCCATGAACCTGCACGAGGATCTGCTCACCATCGAGGGCCACTGCAAGTGGCCCTATCGCGGCAAGCTGCTGGCCCTCAAGCGCTGCATCGGCAACCTGGTGGACAACGGCATCAAGTACGGCCAGAAGGTGCGCATCATCATCATGGATGACGAGGAGATGTTGATCCTCTTCATCATGGACGAGGGGCCCGGTCTGCCGGACGATCAGTTCGAGCGCATCTTCGAGCCCTACTACCGCCTCAGCACCGATGCCGCCGGCACCGGGCTGGGCCTTGGCATCGCCCGCAACATAGCCCACGCCCACGGCGGCGACCTGGTGCTGGAAAATCGCCCCCAGGGCGGCCTGCAGGCCACCCTCTCCCTACCAAGGCAGTAATGTATGAAGTGGTTGTCTTTTTCTGTCATCGCCCTGCTCTCCCTGCCCGTCTGCGCCTCCCAGGTGGAGGTATTGCACTGGTGGACCTCCGGCGGCGAGGCCAGGGCCGTGGAAGTGCTCAAGTCCGAGTGGGCCGAACAGGGCAACCAGTGGAACGACTTCGCGGTACAGGGGGGGGGCGGCAAGAGCGCCATGACGGTGCTCAAGAGCCGGGCCCTGGCGGCAAACCCGCCGGAGGCGGCCCACCTCAAGGGGTTCGAGCTGCACGAGTGGGGCAGCCTGGGCTTTCTGCGCGATCTCACCCCCATGGCCGAGCACCTCGGCTGGTACCCTCAGCTGCCCCCCATGGTGCGCGACACACTCAGCCAGAACGGCGCCCTGATGGCGGTCCCCACCGGCATCCACCGGGTCAACTGGCTGTGGCTCAACCGCAAGGTATTCGAGCGACAGGGGCTCAAGCCCCCCACCGACTGGGCCCAGTTCGTGGCGGTTGCGGACAAGCTCAAGGAGCAGGGCATCACCCCCCTCGCCATCGGTAACGAACCCTGGCAGATCGCGGTGCTGTTCGAAACGGTGGCCCTCGGCGAAGGGGGCAAGAGCTTCTATCGCAAGGCCTTCCTCGAACAGGACAGCACCACCCTGACCGGCCCAGACATGGTGCGGGTGCTGACCCGCTTCCAGCAGTTGCGCGCCTATGTACCCGAGAAATACGCCGGCCTGAAGTGGCACCAGGCCACCAACCTGCTGGAGAGCGGCGGCGCCGCCATGCAGGTGATGGGGGACTGGGTGAAAGGGGAGCTGAGTGCAGGCAACTACCGCCCCGGCGAGGATATCGAGTGCCTGCCAAGCCCGGGCAGCCAGGGGCTGTTCAGCTACAACCTCGACTCCATCGCCATGTTCAAGCAGCGGGATCCCGCCCAGTTGCAGGCCCAGGGCGAGCTGGCCAGGCTGTTGATGACGCCGCGCTTTCAGGAGGAGTTCAACCGGGTGAAGGGCTCCATCCCGGCGCTCATCAAGCCGGACATGAGCAAGTTCGATCGCTGCGCCATCCGCTCCTATCAGGATTTCCTCCACGCCGAGCAACAGGACAACCTGCTGCCCAGCATGGCGGAGGGGATGGCGGTGCCCACCAACATGCGCCAGGGGATCATGGATGTGCTGAGCAGCTTCTTCAACGACGCCAGGGCCAACCCCGAGCAGACGGCGCAGCAGTTGGAGCGCGCCATGCGCTCGACCCGTTCCGGCGCGGAGCAGAAATGACAAAGGCGGACATCGTCCGCCTTTGAGTGCCGAGAGCCAGGCTCTCAGGAGGGATCGTTCTCGTCCTCATCCTCGTCGTAGTAGTCGCTGAGCTCGATCCAGAGCCCCAGTCCGATCATCACCATGGAGCCGAACCAGGTACCGGTATTACCGATCGGGCTGCCCAGCACTATCATGGCGAATGACAAGAACCCCATGCCTGCGTAGGCTTGCAATCTGCCGTAGGAGACCTGCATATTCACACCTCCTTGTTGAATATGGTTCAATTTTTATATTACTCATCGAGCGAAGCCTGGGTAGAGCCGGTTCACATTTTGGTAGCATATGCTGCATAACCGCCCCGTGGTTTGATTATTTTTTCGCCGCGAGTATCATTGCTGGCCGAATTGGTTGAAGGTTGATTATTGATGAGTGCTTTATTCTGCGACGCAACGCACGAGTTGGACGCAATCGGGCTTCGTTGCCCCGAGCCCGTGACGATGGCGCGCAAGAAGGTGCGGCTGAAGGTTGATTATTCATGAGTACTGTATTCTGCAATGCGACCCACGAGCTGGACGCAATCGGGCTTCGTTGCCCCGAATCCGTGACGATAGCGCGCAAGAAGGTGCGGCTGAAGGTTGATTATTCATGAGTACTGAATTCTGCAATGCGACCCACGAGCTGGACGCAATTGGGCTTCGTTGCCCCGAACCCGTGATGATGGTTCGCAAGAAAGTGCGGCTGATGGCGGATGGGGAGACCCTGCTGGTCAGCGCCGACGACCCCTCCACCACCCGCGACATTCCCAGCTTCTGCCGCTTCATGGACCATACCCTGGTCGCCAGCGAGACTGAGCAGGCCCCTTACCGCTACCTGATCCGCAAGGGTCAATAACCCCGTACCGGAGCAAACATGACATCCATTACCCGTATCGGGACCACCCAGCGCTGGTCTGATGTGGTCATCCACAACGGCACCCTCTACGTGGTGGAAGTGCCCGCCACCGAGACCGCCGACATCCACCAGCAGACCCGTGAAGTGCTGGAAAGCCTGCAGCGTCTGCTGGAAGCCAACGGTTCCGGCGTCGACAGGATCCTGATGGCCAACATCTATCTCAAGGACATTGAAGACATCGCCGCCTTCAACGCGCAGTGGGATGCCTGGATCCCGGCCGGCACAGCCCCCGTTCGCGCCTGTGTACAGGCCCGTCTCGCCCACGAAGGCTACAAGGTGGAAGTGCAGCTGACTGCGGCTGTCTAAACAAAGCAGGATGCCTGGCTCCCCTGATGCAGACACAGCCCCCGTTCGTGCCTGCGTGCAGGCCCGTCTCGCCCACGAAGGCTACAGGGTGGAAGTACAGCTCACTGCCGCTGTCTAAACAAAGCGGGATGCCTGGCTCCCCTGATGCCGACACAGCCCCGGGCCGCGCCTGCGTGCAGGCCCGTCTCGCCCACGAAGGCTACAGGGTAGAAGCGCAGCTCACAGCCGCTGTCTAAACAAAGCGGGATGCCTGGCTCCCCTGATGCCGACACTGCCCCGGTCCGCGCCTGCGTACAGGCCCGCCTCGCCCACGAAGGCTACAGGGTAGAAGTGCAGCTGACTGCCGCTGTCTAAGAGGCGGTTATCCCCTCATCCCCGACCCTTCTCCCGCAAGGGGAGAAAGGGGCAAGGAGCAAAGGGCACGCACCGGCGCCAATAGAAAGGCCCCGCCATCGCTGGCGGGGCCTTTTTCATGACTGCAACGCAGGCCGCTTAGGCGGTCGGGGTCAGGGTGATGGTCACCCGACGGTTCTGGGCCTTGCCTTCGGCGGTGCTGTTGCTGGCCACCGGCTGATCCGGGCCCACACCACTGATGGCGATGCGGCTGCCGGACACGCCCTGGCCGATCAGCTGGGCGGCGACGGCATCGGCGCGATCCCGGGAGAGCTTCATGTTCAGCTCGCGGGAGCCGGTGCTGTCGGTGTGGCCAACCACGTTCAGACGGGTCTTGTCGAACTCGGCAACCACCAGGGCCACGCCGGACAGGGTGTTGGCACCGGCAGCTTTCAGCTGGGCGCTGGAGCTGTCGAAGGTGACGTTGTTCGGCATGTTGAGGATCAGCTGATCACCGTTGCGGGTCACGCTGACGCCGGTGCCTTGCAGCTTCTCGCGCAGCTTGGCTTCCTGCACATCCATGTAGTAACCGATACCACCACCCAGGGCCGCACCGGCGGCGACGCCAGTCAGGATGCCCTTTTTGCGATCGCCCTTGCTGGAGGAGAGCGCCCCCACGGCTGCGCCGGTCGCCGCACCCGCCAACGCGCCCCAGGCGCCCTTGGAGGTCTGGGATTCACCGGTATAGGGGTTGGTGGTACAGCCAGTGATGGCGACGGTCAGGGCAAGTGCAGGAACCAGTTTCTTGAAATGCATGAAAAAACCTCTGAAAAAGAACGACTCTAGCCGATGGCCGCGCATTCTAACCCAGAGAGGCGCCAGAGTGTGACGCGCGCATTGCGAAGATGGGCAGGGGGCAACACGCCCCCCTGCCCCTAGCGACTTACCCGGTGCAGGCCCTCTTCGGACGGGCCCGCATCAATATTTGATATCCCGGGCCTTGTCTCGCCCCTCCTGCTTGTTGTCACGATGCTCCTGGCGGCAGTCGGCATTGCCCACCACCCCCTCACGACACGCCTGTTTCGCGTCACGGGACTCCTGACGGGTATCCTGACGCACATCGCGGGCGTCACGGCGCTCCTGGGCCTGCTTGGTGGCCTGTGCAGGCAGGGTGGCCAGCAAGGCGGTGGCGGCAAGCAACGCCAATACGGACTTCTTCATGATGGCTCCTTCGCCAGACAACCTGAACCGGTCCGGCGTCTTTCAATGATAGGGGAGGGGCAAGATCCCGGTAGCGCCAACTCGGCCCTCGGGGGCGTCGTCTGTGCAGCCTCGGACCTTCTTGCACAGGGCCAGCTTCCCCTCGTGTTTACCCTGACGAGCGACATCATCCCCAGGGTGCAGCCGATCAGGCCGGGGGAGAGAGGGCGAACGGCGCTCAGTGACACGGGACTCCCTCGTGATGGCGCTCCCGATGGTGAACCCGTGTGACTGTATCCCGGCTGTACCAAGGGGCGAAAAGGCTCCCGGCCCGGCGCAACAGAACATGCTCCCGGGGTCTGGAGTGGTTGCCCCCCAGATGCGGGTTGTCTCATAAGAGCCCATGGCCCCAGAGTGGGGGACATTTCTCACGGAGCCATGACCATGTCGTCCCTTTCCCGCCCCGCGCTGCTCATCATCGACATCCAGGTGGGCCTCCTTCACGGCCCGGAAGCCCCCCATGCCGGGGCCGAGACCCTGGCCAACATCAATCGCCTGAGCCAGGCGGCCCGCAGTGCCGCTCTCCCCGTGCTGGCGGTGCGCCACACGGGCCCGGCCAGCAGCCCCATCGCCGCTGGCAGTCCGTTCTGGCAGCTTGCGCCTGAGCTGGTCGTCGGCGAGGCCGATCGGGTGTTCGACAAGCAGCGCCCCAGCGCCTTCCATGGCACCGGTCTCGATGGCTGGCTGAAAGAGGACGGCGTGCAGACCCTGATCATCACCGGCATGAAGACCCAGTACTGCATCGACACCACCTGCCGGGCGGCGGCAGATCTCGGCTACACCGTAGTGCTGGTGAGCGATGCCCATACCTGCATGGACACGCCGCAACTGACCGCCCCCCAGATCATCGCCCATCACAACGCCACCCTGGCCGGCCCCTTCGTGCGGCTGATGAGCAGCGACGAGGTGTGCGAGGCGCTCGGCCGCCCCCTTGAGCCCTGCTGATTCAGAGCAAAAAAGAAGGGAGGCTTGAGCCTCCCTTCTTCGTGCATTTCCCCTTCACGTCGCCGCTGCTTGCTGGCACTCGGCGTGGCAGGGGCAGGTCACCAGATGATCGTTCACCATGCCCACCGCCTGCATGAAGGCGTAGCAGATGGTGCTGCCGACGAAGGTAAAGCCGCGTTTCTTGAGCGCTTTCGACATGGCATCCGACTCCGGCGAGGTCGCCGGAATGTCGCCGTTGCCCTGGCGCTGGTGGACGATGGGGGCGCCGCCGACAAAGCTCCACAGATAATCGACGAAGTCGATGCCTTCAGCCTCCAGCGCCAGATAGGCGCGGGCGTTTTTGATGATCGACTGCACCTTGAGCCGGTTGCGGATAATGCCGCTCTCCTGCATCAGCCGCTCCACATCCTGCTCATCGAACTGCACGATACGCTGTGGATCAAAGTCGGCATAGGCGCGGTAATAGCTCTCGGTGCGCTTGAGGATGGTGATCCACGACAGCCCCGCCTGCTGGCCATCGAGGCAGAGCTTGGCAAACAGCTCGCGGGCGTCATACACCGGCCTGCCCCACTGCTTGTCATGGTATTCGATGTATTCCGGGTCTCTGGTCACCCAGGCGCAGCGCAGTTCCATTTCCTCTCCCCTGTTTTTCATCGGCCATCGGCAGGCCGCTTGTGTCGGCGACATCATAGGGCAAGCGGCAACATAGCCCCACTAATCCCCTGTAATTTCGCCTATTATCCGACCATGCCAGACGGTATACTCCCTCGGTTCACATTCAGCAAATCTTGCTCTGATTTCATTTCGCGCGAAAAACACTATGCAAAAATTCGATGTCAAAACCTTTCAGGGCCTGATCCTGCAGTTGCAGGACTATTGGTCCCGCCAGGGCTGTACCATCATTCAGCCGCTGGATATGGAAGTGGGTGCCGGTACCTCCCACCCCATGACCTGCCTGCGCGCCCTGGGCCCGGAGCCCATCGCCTGCGCCTACGTACAACCGTCCCGCCGTCCGACTGACGGCCGCTACGGTGAGAACCCGAACCGCCTGCAGCACTACTACCAGTTCCAGGTGATCATCAAGCCTTCCCCCGACAACATTCAGGAACTCTATCTGGGCTCCCTGAAAGAACTGGGTATGGATCCTGAAATCCACGACATCCGCTTCGTGGAAGACAACTGGGAAAACCCGACGCTGGGCGCCTGGGGTCTGGGTTGGGAAGTGTGGCTGAACGGCATGGAAGTGACCCAGTTCACCTACTTCCAGCAAGTTGGCGGCCTCGAGTGCAAGCCGGTCACCGGCGAGATCACCTACGGTCTCGAGCGTCTGGCCATGTACATTCAGGGCGTGGACAGCGTCTACGATCTGGTCTGGTCTGACGGCCCGCTTGGCAAGACCACCTACGGCGACGTATTCCACCAGAACGAAGTGGAGCAATCCACCTACAACTTCGAACACGCCGATGTGGAGTTCCTGTTCCACTGCTTCGAGCAGTACGAGAAGGAAGCCCAGAATCTGCTGGCACTGGAAAAACCGCTGCCGCTGCCTGCCTACGAGCGCATCCTCAAGGCCGCTCACTCCTTCAACCTGCTGGATGCCCGCAAGGCCATCTCGGTCACCGAGCGTCAGCGCTACATCCTGCGCATTCGCACCCTGACCAAGGCCGTGGCAGAGGCATACTACGCCTCCCGCGAAGCGCTGGGTTTCCCCATGTGTCAGCGCACAGAGAACAAGCAAGGTTAAGGAACGGACATGGCACAACATACATTTCTGGTAGAGATCGGTACTGCTGAGCTGCCGCCCAAAGCCCTGCGCTCCCTGGCCGAAGCCTTTGCCGACAACTTCAAAGCCGAACTGACCAAGGCCGATCTGGCCTTTGGCGACGTCGAGTGGTTTGCCTCACCGCGCCGTCTGGCGCTGAAGGTGAGCGGGCTGGCTGGCGAACAGCCGAGCAAGAGCGTCGAGAAGCGCGGCCCGGCCGTAGCACAGGCGTTCGATGCCGAAGGCAAGCCGACCAAGGCCGCCGAAGGCTGGGCCCGTGGCAACGGCATCACCGTTGAGCAGGCCGAGCGTCTGGTCACCGACAAGGGCGAGTGGCTGGTTCACACCGCCAAGGTCGAAGGCCGTCCGGCCAAAGAATTGCTAGGCGAACTGGTTGCCTCTGCACTGGCCAAGCTGCCGATCCCGAAAATGATGCGCTGGGGCGACAAGACCATCCAGTTCGTGCGTCCGGTCTTCACCGTGACCCTGCTGCTGGATGGGGATCTGGTGCCCGCCCACATTCTGGGTATCGACTCTGCCCGCACCATCCGCGGCCACCGCTTTATGGGCGAGAGCGAATTCACCATCGACAACGCCAGCCAGTACCCGCAGATCCTGCAGGAGCGCGGCATGGTGATTGCCGACTTTATGGCGCGCAAGGCCAAGATCAAGGCTGACGTCGAAGCGGCCGCTGCCGCCTTCGGTGGCGTGGCCGATCTGGACGATGCCCTGCTGGAAGAAGTGACCGCACTGGTCGAATGGCCTGTGGTGCTGACCGCCAACTTCGAAGAGAAGTTCCTGGCCGTGCCGGCTGAAGCGCTGGTGCACACCATGAAGGGTGACCAGAAGTACTTCCCGGTCTACGACAAGAGCGGCAAGCTGCTGCCGAAGTTCATCTTCGTCACCAATATCGAGTCCAAAGACCCGAGCCAGATCATCAGCGGCAACGAGAAGGTGGTTCGCCCCCGTCTCTCTGACGCCGAGTTCTTCTTCAAGACCGACCTCAAGCAAACTCTGGCCTCCCGCCTGCCGCGCCTTGAAACCGTGCTGTTCCAGCAACAGCTGGGCACCGTCAAAGCCAAGGTCGAGCGCATCGAGACCGTCGCCGGCTTTATCGCCGAGCGTATCGGTGCCGACGTGGCTCAGGCCAAGCGTGCCGGTCTGCTCTCCAAGTGTGACCTGATGACCAACATGGTCGGCGAGTTCACCGACACCCAGGGTGTCATGGGGATGCACTACGCCCGTCACGATGGCGAAGACGAAGCGGTGGCCGTGGCCCTCAACGAGCAGTACATGCCGCGCTTTGCCGGTGATGCCCTGCCGTCCGGTCTGGTTGCCTGCGCCGTCGCGCTGGCCGACAAGCTCGACACCCTGGCCGGTATCTTCGGCATCGGCATGCTGCCCAAGGGTGACAAGGACCCGTTCGCCCTGCGCCGCGCCGCCATCGGTGCCCTGCGCATCATGACCGAGAAGCAGCTGGATCTGGATCTGGTTGAACTGGTTGAAGAAGCGGTACGCGTCTACGGCGACAAGCTGACCAACAAAACCGTCGTCACCG
The DNA here is from genome assembly GCF_014168615.1 of Aeromonas sp. WP2-W18-CRE-05. Taxonomy (NCBI): domain Bacteria; kingdom Pseudomonadati; phylum Pseudomonadota; class Gammaproteobacteria; order Aeromonadales; family Aeromonadaceae; genus Aeromonas; species Aeromonas sp. WP2-W18-CRE-05. Next base: position 4,807,234 of record NZ_AP021917.1, read on the forward strand.
ACGTGGTCGACTTTATGCTGGGCCGCTTCCGCGCCGCCTATCAGGACGAAGGCATCGGTGCCGACGTGGTGCTGGCCGTACTGGCCCGCCGCCCGACCCGTCCTCTCGACTTCGATCGTCGCGTCAAGGCCGTCAGCCACTTCCGTACCCTGGATGCCGCACTGGCACTGGCTGCCGCCAACAAGCGCGTGAGCAACATTCTGGCCAAGGTCGAAGGCGAGTTTCCGACTGCCGTCAAACCGGAACTGCTGGTCGATGCCGCCGAGAAGGCGCTGGCCACCCAGGTTGCCGAACTGCAAGCCGAGCTGGCCCCGCTGTTCGCTGCCGGTGACTATCAGGCTGCCCTCACCCGTCTGGCCGCCCTGCGCGAGCCGGTCGATACCTTCTTCAACGAAGTGATGGTGATGGCCGACGACGAAGCCCTCAAGGCCAACCGTCTGGCGCTGCTGAACAACCTGCGCAACCTGTTCCTGCAAGTCGCGGATATCTCCCTGCTGCAGTGATCTTGGTTGAGTCAGTGATATTAAAAACGGCGCCGTTAAGGCGCCGTTTTTATAAACATCTTGAATTTTTGAGATACTTTTATTTAATTTGATTAAGACTTTTTCATCCGGTTTATAAAACACTCATGCGCTGAAGTAGAAATATCACAACCAAGGTACTTTCTTGATGTATTAACTGCAGCTACCAATGTTGAGCCTGACCCAAAGAAAGAATCGGCAACAACATCATTTTCTAATGAGCTCTGGGATATTAATATTTCAATAATCTCAACTGGTTTTTCAGTAGGATAACCTCGCCATACTCGTTTACACTGCAAAACATCTGGAATACCCAAGTTATTAAGCTTTCGTTTTCCTTTTTCAAAAAACAAGATAAACTCGTATCTTGCCCTATAGTGATATCCCATGCCCATAGAGCATTTATCCCAAACTATAGGCTTCCAAAACTTAAACCCTATTTTTTCCGCCAGCGGCTTGACAATAAACATTGTCTCTTGATCACAGAAAAGATAAAAATGAGTGTTCTTCTTGAGCACCCTATATATTTCTATGAATAACTCCTCGAATCTATCATTTGGGAAGATATCAAACCATTGATTGCTAGAGGACTTACTATCTTTAAGACGCGTAGTTGTTCCTACTTTTCGGTGCTTTTCAAGAGATTCATAAGGAGGATCAGTTATAAAAAGATCAATGCTATTCTTGGGAAGAGTCCTCAACCACTCAATTGCATCCATCTTAAAGATTTCATTCATATAATTTCCAAAAGAACGCAGAAATATTTAGAGGCAGGTTAAAATCCCTGCCTCACTTGCTACCAGATATTATGAGTTGTTACATTTAGGATCACCAGCCTCACAATGAAGCCCTCGGCATTCACGGCAGTAGGATTGTACGATCGTCCTCCCATCCCCCATGTTCCTAATTCCAAACAAGATCTCTACTTCTTCGGCTGTGTTAGCCACTTTACCACATCCCCGACAAGGACAACGAGCATGACTCAAATCAGGCATAGCTTAATCCTCCTTTTTGCATAGCCTTCATTTAATATACTTCGCATCAGATGAAGGACTCAAAGGAGATCAAGTTAGTTTGTGATCTGTATCGTTGTACTAATCATTAAGCCCGTAGGTTCGATTAGCCGTCAGGCGTAATCGGACGTTCGCGTAAATAGACTCTCCCGCCATAACGGCCAGCCAAATTTCCCCTCCGGCTGGCCGCCCCTGCTGCACGGTAACATCCGCAACCAAGCCCGTAGGTTCGATTAGCCGTCAGGCGTAATCGGACGTTCGCGTAAATGGGCTCTCCCGCCATCACGGCCAGCCGAATTTTCCACTCCGGTTGGCCTCTCCTGTTGCACGGCAATAGCCACTATCAACACCTCTCGTTCGTCCGATGACGCTGCGCTAATCGAACCTACGGGGCGACGGAGGCCTACGGAGTATGCTGCTTGGTATTGATCGGTCATTGTCGAATCCATCATGGCCCCGACTTTGCCACACAATCCTCTACCCGATACCCGCCAGCCCCAAGGAATAACCTCTGCCGGCGAGAGAGGAGCTGTTATCCTTTGAGGCAATCTCTCGCGACCCCACGCCTTGAAAGGAACGTCATGGACATACCTGCCGCCCCGTCCTCCACCCTCTGCCAGCAGTGTCATGAGCAGGTGGATCTCGACTTCGACTTCACCATGGCCTTTCAGCCCATCGTCGATTGCAGCCAACGCACTGTCTTCGGCTACGAGGCCCTGGTGCGGGGGCTCAACAACGAGTCGGCGCAGAGCGTGATTGACCGGGTCAACGACGACAACCGCTACCGCTTCGATCAGCTGTGCCGGATCAAGGCCATCGCGCTGGCGGCACGGCTCGGGATGAAGGGGATGCTGAGCATCAACTTCCTGCCCAATGCGGTCTATCGCCCGGAGCGCTGCATCCGCACCACGTTGCAGGCGGCCCGCGAGCATCTCTTTCCCATCGAGCAGATCATGTTCGAGTTCACCGAGGTGGAACAGGTGCAGGACAACCGCCATATTCGCGGCATCGTGGATCACTATCAGGCCCTTGGCTTCAAGACGGCGATCGACGACTTTGGCGCCGGTTACTCGGGCCTGAGCCTGCTGGCCGATTTTCGCCCCGACATCATCAAACTCGATATGCACCTGCTGCGCGGCATCGACCAGGACCCGATCCGTCAGGCCATCGTTCGCCACTGTCTGGCGCTGTTTACGGAGTTGCAGATCACCCCGCTGGCGGAGGGGGTCGAGACCCGCGACGAGATGGCCTGCCTGCGGGAGATGGGCGTCAGCCTGATGCAGGGCTATCTGTTTGCCCGCCCCGGCTTCGAAACCCTGCCCGAGGTGGATTTCGCCAGCCTGTGAGCGGCGCTGGCCGTCTCCCTTGGTTGACGTTCATTCGGACAAGGCGGGACGGGAGGCGGCCTGGAGGATATCCACGGGCGGACGGCAGAAAGCGCTGGACCGGGCAACCCCCTGGGCTAGGATGGGACTGTCACCCTTTGCAACCACCGCTCTGACAGGGACACCATGGCGCAGGTTTCAGGATACCGCTTCTTCGCTCTTTCACTGCTCTTGCTGCTGGCCTTCCAGGTATGGGGGGCGCAAGGCAGAGGCAACATCACACTGGTGAGCTCCCTTGAAACCAGGGAGTCCCCCTATGGTCGCTGGCTCGATCTCATCTATCGGGATGCGTTCGCCCGCCTGGGCTATGACTTCCAGTACCAGGGCTACCCCGGGGGACGGGCCCCCCTGCTGGCAGAGCAGGGACAGGTCGATGGCGAGATCCACCGCGCCGCCAGCTACCAGCAGCAGACCCGCACCCTCCAGCGCGTGCCCGAGCCCCATTTCGCCGTCTCCTATCAGGCCTATGCCCACCAGCCCGGGATCCAGCTGCAGGGGTGGCACAGCCTGCAGGGCACCGGTTATCGGGTCGAGTTTCGCCGTGGCGCCAAGCTGCCGGAGATGATGCTGGGCAAGGTGGTGGCACCGGACCGGCTCTTTGCCATCGCCACCGCCGAGCAGGGGATGGGCAAGCTGCTCAAGGGGCGCAGTGACCTCTATGTGGAGCAGACCCTGATTGCCAGCCAGGCCCTCGCCGCCCTGACGCGCCAGGACCCGGGCTATGCCGGCATCTACTCCGCCGGGGTGATGGAGCTGGCCGATTCTTACGTCTATCTGCACGAACGGCATCGGGATCTGCTGGCCCCCCTTGCCGGCGTGATCCGGCAAATGAAGCAGGACGGCACGGTGGCGCGCTATGAGCAGCAGGCCATGGCGGCTGGGGGCACCAGCCAACCTTAACGTCCTCTTTTTCGCAAGCCCTCCCGCGTCCTGACCATGCAGGAGACCCGGGGCGATCAATTCTGTCGCAGAGTCATGGCCGCAGCGGGCACCCTGTTCGTCAACACCACGTTGACAAAAACGCCCCCTGTATCAGGAAACTCGCCATATAAAACCCCATCGACCTTGTGTTCATCTGACTTGCGGCCAAAAGGCACCATGTCCGTCTGTGCATACCCCAAATCTTGCAACATCCCCCGCTCCGACCGTCCCATCATTTCGATGGAGTCGCGTCATCGTTCAGGCATATCTTCCCCTTGAGGCCCGTGCCAGGGCCCGATCACAGGAGCAATACATAATGAAAAAAGCAGTAACGGCCGCCTTGCTGGCCATGATGATGGCGGCCTCGGTTCAGGCGGCAGACAAGGTGACCACGGTGCCGGTGCACTTCGCCAAAGGCGCGCACAGCGCCAAGGTTGACGGCACCTTCTCCGGTTATGACACCATCAACTACACCCTGGGCGCCAAAGAAGGCCAGACCATGACGGTCGCCATCACCGGCAGTACCAATGCCAACTTCAACGTCTTCGCACCGGGCGCCATCCCGGGTCAGGCCGAGGCACTGGGCGGCGGCAACGTGGACACAAAATGGCAAGGCACCCTGCCCAAGTCGGGCAAGTACCTGATCCAGGTCTACCAGATGCGCGCCACCGCCCGTAAAGGCGCCAAGGTCCCCCACTCCCTGTCGGTCGGCATTCAGTAACCGACGCCAATATTGCCTGTGTGACAAGCAAGAAGGAGCCCATGAGGCTCCTTCTTTGTCATTGTGTGCTGGCACTGCGACCCGGGTAACGGCTCAGCCCTTGTAGGCGGGCAGCAGGTCCACCATGTTGAGCAGGTGGAAGGCGGCGGTCAGCACGCCGAACAGGATCACCAGGACGATCATGAAGAGGCCGCCGGGGGCGCGGAAGCCCTCGCCACTTTCTTCGCGCCGGGCCGCCCGCACCTTCCAGGCCAGCAGGGGTGGGATGATGCAGGTCCACAGGGTCGCCACGGCGCCCGCATAGCCGATGGCCACCAGGAAGCCGAACGGGAACAGCAAGGAGAGCATGAGGGGCGGTAGGAAGGTCACCGCCCAGGACTTGACGCGGCCACCCCGGCTGTTGTCGAACTTGAACAGATCCGCCAGGTAGTCGAACACCCCGAGCCCCACCCCGATGAAGGAGGAGAGGATGGCCGCCATGGAGAAGGCGTTGAGGGCGCTGGCCACCGCCTTGGACTCGATCACCGAGCCGAGGGCCTTGAGCAGGGCATCCACGTTGCCCCCCTCTGCGATCACCGGGCCGAACTCGCTGCGGGGCAGGTTGCCAAAGACGCTCACCAGCCAGATGAGGTAAAACGCGAGCGCGATCAGGGTGCCCCCCAGAATGGCGCGGCTGGCGCGACGCTCTTCACCGTAGTAGGCGCGCATGGAGGAGACCGAATGGTGGTAGCCGAACGAGGTGAGCGCCACCGGCAGCATCACCAGGGCATAGGGAGCGTAGCTCACTTCGCTGCCCACCCGGTCGAGCAGCAGATCGAGGCGCACGTTCATCGACAGGCCCGAGATGCCGAAGGCAAAGCTCAGCCCCATCAGGATCACCAGCAACACCGAGATGCGGTCCACCGCCCGGGTGGAGTGCCACACCAGCAGGGAGAAGGCCAGGGTAAAGAGCACGGACGCCCACTGGCTGCCCATCCCCGTCATGCCGTCGATGATGAGACCGGCCGAGGTGATGTAGGCATAGAGCAGGATGCCGCCGACGAAATAAACGCTGAGATTGTTGAGGGCGTTGACCTTCTCCCCCAGCAGATCCCGGGTCACGGTATCGAAGGAGACGCGCAGGGGATAGCCCCGATAGGACTCCAGCAGCATCCAGCCGGAGACCGTCATCACCACCATGGTCAGTGCCACCGCGAGCATGGACCAGAGGGTCCAGGCGCCCGCCCCCGCACTCGGCAGCCCCAGCATGCCGGCCCCCACACAGACGCCGGCAATGATGCATGCCCCGCCCACCAACGATGGTTTCTGTTCCATTACTCCCCCAAACGGATTGTCGACTGGTCACGGCACACCGCCGTGCTTCTCCTGCGTTCGCCACTGCTGGCGCCGGGGGACTTTACCCTGCATGCCTTCGGGTATCAAATCCGGAGGGAAAATGGGGGGAAACGGGCCGGATCCTGCGCCCCATCCGTGGAATATGCTCGGGATGGGGCCAGGTTCAGCACACCAGGGTCAGCCGGTGTAGACGGGCAGCAGACCCGCCATGGCCATCAGGTGGAAGATGGCGGTAAGCACCCCGAAGACGATGACGGCCACCACCATGGGCTGGCCGCCGGGAGCCTTGAACCCCGCCTCGTCCGGGGCCAGCTCCCGGGACTTCTTCGCCAGCAGGGCCGGGATGATGCAGGCCCAGACGGTCGCCGCGGCCCCGGCATAGCCGATGGCCACCACGAAGCCGAACGGGAACATCAGGGAGAGCGCCAGGGGGGGCAGGAAGGTCACCGCCCAGGACTTGGTGCGACCGGCGCGGCTGTTGTCGAACCGGAACAGATCCGCCAGATAGTCGAACACCCCGAGCCCCACCCCGATGAAGGAGGAGAGGATGGCCGCCATGGAGAAGAGGTTGATGGCCTGGGAGACCTGCCTGGACTCTATCACCGAGGCCAGCGCCCCGAGCAGCACATCCACGTCGCCCCCCTTGGCGATGACGGGGCCGAAGGCGGGACGAGGCAGGTTGCCGAAGATGCTGAGCAGCCACAGCAGATAGAGCGCCAGGGCGATCAGGGTCCCCCCCAGGATCGCCTGCCTGGCTTTCTGCTCCTCGCCGTAATAGGCGCGCATCGATGCCACCGAGTGGTGGTAGCCAAACGAGGTGAGCGCCACCGGCAACATGGCCAGGGCATAGGGGGCGCGGCCCAGCTCTTCGGCAAAGGAGTTGAACAGCTTGGCGGTGTCGACCTTGCTGGCAAGCCCGGAGACCCCGAACACGAAGCTCAGCACCATAAAGACGATCAGGACGACCGAAATCCTGTCCACCGCCCGGGTCGAATGCCAGACAAACCAGGAGAACACCAGCACGAACAACACCGAGGCCAGCTGGCTATTGATGCCCAGCAGGCCGCCCAGGATGAGACCCGACGAGGTGATATAGGCATAGAGCAAAATGCCGCCCACGAAATAGACGGTGAGGTTGTTGAAGAGATTGATCCTGCGACCGAGCAGATCCTTGGTCACCGAGTTGAAGGAGGCAGTCAATGCGTAGGGTTTCAGGGCTTCCAGCAGCATCCAGCCTGAAACCGTCATGATGACCATGGTGAGAATGATGGCGAGGGTTGACCAGCTGGTCCAGGCCCCGGCTCCCGCGCTCGGCAGCCCCAGCATGCCGGCACCGACACAGACGCTGGCAATGATGCAGGCCCCTCCGATGACGGACGGTGTTGATGTCATGTGTGTCACTCCAAATCTTTCACAGAGCAGTGAAAAAAAAAGGGCACAGAAAAATCTGTGCCCCTGACTCGTTATGCTTCTATCAATTTTTTCTGCGTCTTACCGGCTGACGGGTCGTTATGCTCGACCTCTTTCAGTCTGGCGGTGAAGTGGCGCAGCACGGCTGGCTCGTAAATGAAGTCGAGCCCCTTCACCCGGTGGGCGTTCTTCTTCACCTCGCCGAAGGCCTCGATGACAAAGTCCATGTGGGTCTGGGTATAGGTGGCACGGGGAATGGTCAGGCGCAGCAGCTCCGCCGGGCAGGGGTGCTGCTTGCCGGTGGCGGGGTCGCGCCCCAGCAGCAGGGAACCTATCTCCACCGCCCGGATGCCGGCGACCTTGTAGAGCTCGCAGGCCAGGGCGTGGGCCGGGAACTGATCCGCCGGGATGTGGGGCAGCAGCTTGCCCGCATCCACGAAGGCCGCATGGCCCCCCGCCTGCTGGCACACCACGCCGATGGCCTCCAGCCCGTCCACCAGGTACTGCACCTGGCCGATGCGATAGGCCAGCCAGTCCTGGCGCATGCCGTCCCGCAGGCCCACCGCCAGGCGCTCCATGGCGCCCCCTTCCAGGCCGCCATAGGTCGGGAAGCCCTCCTGCACCACGCACAGGGTGCGGCACTCGGTGTAGACGTCCAGCATGCTGTCATCCTTGAAGCACAGCAGCCCCCCCATCTGCACCATGGCATCCTTCTTCGCCGACATGGCGAGGCCGTCGGCGTACTTGTAGGACTCTCTGGTGATCTCCTCGATGGTCCAGTTCGCGTAGCCAGGCTCCCGCTGCTGGATGAAGTAGGCGTTCTCGGCGAAGCGGGCGGAGTCCATGATGACCGGGATGTCGTACTTTCTGGCGATCTCGTACACCGCCTTCAGGTTGGCAATGGAGACCGGCTGCCCCCCGGCGGAGTTGCAGGTGATGGTGCTGACGATGTAGGGCACGTTGGCGGGACCCGCCTCCAGGATGGCCTCTTCCAGCTTCACCAGATCGAAGTTGCCCTTGAAGTCGGCGGTGACCGAGGTATCGAACGCCTCCCTGGTGTAGACGTTCTTCGCCACGCAGCAGTTGATCTGGGTGTGGCCCTGGGTGGTGTCGAAGAAGTAGTTGGAGAGGGCCACCATCTTCTTGCGATCCAGCCCCTTCTCCTGCTCCCGCTTCTTGATGAGCACGGGGATGTAAATCTGCTCGGCGCCGCGCCCCTGGTGAGTGGGGATGGTCAGGGAGTAGCCGAAGATCTCCTGCACCGCCTGTTGCAGGGCATAGTAGCTGCGGCTGCCGCTGTAGGCCTCGTCACCGCGCAGCATGGCGGCCTGCATGTCCTGGGTGATGGCGCCGGTGCCGCTGTCGGTCAGCAGGTCGATGAAGACGTCTTCGCTGTCCAGCAGGAAGGGGTTCATGCCCGCCCGGACAATGGCCTCTTCCCGATAGGCACGGGTGGTGCGCTTGACCGGCTCGATGACACGAATACGGAAGGGTTCGGGCAGATGCTTGAAGTTTTCCATAATATAAACACCCCAGATTTAAATATTCAAAATGAGTCTCTTCCCCCGCCGAAAATAGAATGTCCGGCAGGTGGGAAATATTGGGAAATGGATGCACGACATCGCCTCGCCAGAATAAACAGGCGAAGACAGGTGCAGCTATTTCAGTTCAGGAATGGAGGCGGGCTTGTGGCATGGCAGGCATGCCGCGCCGCCGCGGGGAATTACAGCGGGAAAAAGAACGCGATCTTATGGTCCAGGGTAAACCACTTGGGATAGCTGACCTTGATATTCATGTTGTTGCTCATCCAATTGATATTAACAACGCCAAATAACAGCACCCATTATGGTGGGGAGCGCTATATGATCAATTGCAATATGAGCAAAGTGGGATGGTGCTAACAATTTGGCGGGGGATTTTTATACAGCTTATTATCGCCAATCCGAAAGATCCCCCCATCATCCACCTTTTGCCCTTTCCCCCCTCAGTGGTATCTATTCACCAGGACGGGGTTGACGGCATCAGTTCTGCCGGGATGGGATAATCTGTCTTCTCGATGCACGCCCTGACCACGGCCCTCAACCACTCCTGTGGGCAGCGGCCCAATCGCTTGCCGGTCTCCACCAACGACAGGATGCGCTGGCGAAACAGCTCGCCCCGGTGAGACCACACGCCGTAGCTACCCTTGCGCCAGAGCACATAGCCACGCAGCGCCCGCTCCGCCTCGTTGTTGGTCAGCGCTATTTCGTCGTCAGTCATAAACCGCCACAGCATCTCGTCATCCCGCAGCAGCAACTGGCATCGTCCACGGTAGCGTTTGCTGCACAACAGGGCGCCGCGCTCCAACTGGCTTCGCCAGCTTTGCCGGTAACGCGCGAGCCTGCGCAGGTATTTCTGCTTGCTCAACGCACCGCTTTCCCAACGGTGCCGGGTACGAAACACCGCATCCGCCAGCAAGACCAACCGGGCACCGATGGGCTGGTTGCACTGCTCGCTACTCTCGGCGATGGCCGCGAGATTGCGGGCCACGTGGGCCCAGCACAGTTGCCGCTGGTCGGCGTCGATAAACCGGTAGCCGGCGTACTGGTCGGTCACCAGCACCCCGTCAAACTCGGCGCCCAGCAGCCGCTTGGCCGCCTCCTGACCACGGCCATAGGCCGTCATGAAGCAGACGGCTATCTTGCTCAGCGCCAGCCACATCCAGCGGCGCTCTCCACCCCGCTGATGCCGGGTCTCATCGGCATGAACGTGGGTGGCCGTCTGCACCTGCTGCTTGATGGCCTGGTAGGTCGGGGTGAGCATGGCACTCACCCGCCCCTGCGCCTCACTGATGGCGCCCCGGCTAAAACTCAGGCCGAAATGCTGTTTGAGCTGCTGCTGTATCTGGCTGACGCTCTGGTGAAACTGGCCGCTTTGCAGCGCGATGTAGCTGAGCAGATTGGCCCCCATCTGGCTGCTGCTGACGTTGTCTGGCAGTGCGGCCTGGGTCGTGCCGATACACCGTGAGCAGGTCGCACGATACAGTTGGTGTTCGGTGACGAGATAGCTCACCTCGGGCAGCTCGAACACCTGATGAACCTGATAGGGTTTGGCATGGGCCACCATGTCCCCGCCACAGCAAGCGCAATCGGCGGCAGGGTAATGCGGGACCAGGGTCAGGCGGGCATCAAGCGGATGCCGCTCGCGGCGATGTCCCTTGTGACCGGGCTGCGCCCCCCGTTGCTTGCCGGACGCCGGACGCTTGCGGGCCGGCGGCGGTGCACCGGGGCCGTCGCTGGAAGGCGGCTTGGAGGAGTTGCCGCTGTGCTGATTGAGGCGGTCCTCCAGCTCGGCGATGCGGTCGAGGAGCTTATAAATCAGCTCGTTGGCCTGCTCCAGAGTGGTGGGCATTCCCGCGGAATGCATGGTGTTTTTGCTCATGGGGGGAGCGTATCTAAGGAGCAGGATCAAGCAAGCAGGAAAGTGGGATCAAGAGACGATCGTCTCATTTTTCCTGTGTCAATACTGTTCCGGTGAATACTTACCCTCAGTGGCTCAGCCAGGGCAGCCGCTGCAACAACTCGTAGCGGTCAGGGATCGGTGTCTGGCTGACCCAGAGATCCAGCAAGCCGTAGGAGAGCAGCGGCAACACCAGCAGCAACAGACAGAGCAGCCCCAGCAGCTGACGGGGGGCGAGTCGCTGCCCTTGCGTGCCAAGATGCAGTGCATCGGCCCGCTTGGGGCAAGCGGCCACGCAGCTCTGGCAACTGGTGCACTCGAGACTCTGCACCGCGATGAGCTGGTGCACCTGGATGCGCGAGGGGCAAACCCGGCTGCACTTGTCGCAGTCGTGGCCCGCACTTCGCAGGCAGCGGGCCGGGTCGCGGCGAATGCGCAATGGGGTCAGCAGGCCGAGCAGGGCGAACCAGGCGCCATAGGGGCAGAGGTAGCGGCAGAACCCTTGCCGGAAGGTGGCGGTGAGCAGCAGCACCCAGCCAAGGCACAGGCCCGAGATCAGGGTCAGGTTGAAGAAGAAGGCCCCCATCTTCATGTCCGCCGCCTGATGGTAGGGGCTGGCAAGGTAGCCGGGCAGGGCGGCGGCGGGTACCGCCAGCAATATGATGAAGAGCAGAAAGGCGAGCACCAGAAACTTCTGGCCGCGCAACACGGCATCGAGCCAGCGCGGCGGGGTCCACTCCCCCGGCAACAGGCGCGAGCGCAGGCCGTGCAGCCACTCCCCCACCAGCCCGAGCGGGCAGAATCAGGCACAAAACGCCCGACCCAGCAGCAGGGCCGACAGGGAGAGCACCAGCACGGTGACGGTGGCCGCCGGGTGATGGGGGTCCGTCAGCCCCTGCCCGAGCCAGGCCCGCAGCCCGAGACCACCTGCGATGGGCAGGAAACCGTCCACCACGTCGGGGCGCACCAGCCAGGGGGTCATCCCCAGCCCCAACTGTCCGATATGAACAACATATTGAACCGCCACCAACCCCCAACACAGCAGCAATAGCTGCCTGGTAGCCGTTCTGAGACGTTGACTGTCTATATGAGCCAGCATGAGCAGGGGGCGATAGCGCAGCCAGATCGCCAGGGTCGTGGCCACCAGCCCCAGTGCGAGCCAGAGTACCGAATCCGCCACCAGCAGCCAGAGCGCGGCGGCCAACAGCAGAGAGAGCGTCCAGCCCCAACCGCTGCGGCCCTGCCACAACAACAGGACCAGATAGACCAGACCCGAGGTCATGGTCAGGGCTTCCAACAGGCTCATGTTTCCCTCACTGTGCTCATCCGAATCGAGGGGGCAGGATAACCAACATCTGAGTTGATGATTTTGATCTGCATGGGCAGAGGGGGCATTCGCCCGCTCCGCCCCCTCAGCCTTAAACCCCGTTATTTGCGGCTGTGGAACAGCGGCTGGTCGGATTCTGCCTGCTCGGCCCAGAAGTGGATATTGAAGCGGGCATCCTCCGACAGCTCCACCCTGTGCCAGTACTGGGGCGGGCTGGTGGCAAACTCCCCGGCCCGGATCACCAGGCTCACCTCGGGCTCCTCGGCCTGTTCGTCGGCAAAGCCGTGATAGGTGACGGTCCCCTCCATCACGCAGAGCTGGCCGAACACCCCGGCCGCGGTGTTGTGATGGGTGAGCAGGGCCTGGGGCACATTCTCGCGGGTGAAGAAGGGAGTGGAGCGGCGCACCACCCAGTGAGACGGAATCAGTTGCATGACCATATCGGTTCTCCTCGAGTGGCCGGGTCGACCCGGCCGGTGCAATGAAAGGGGTTAACGGGGCAGCTGACGCAGCAGCGGGAAGGCGGCGCTCATCTGGTCACCCCCCACCACGAAGCCGCACAACTCGCCGGCTTGGTCGCGCGCCTCGGCCACCATGCCGTGGCTGTTCCAGCGGCACTGCCAGGCGAGATCTTCACCCCGGGTACGACCCGCCAGTTGCAGCGGGTAGCGCGGCGTCTTCACCTTCACCAGCATGGGCGGCAGGGCCAGCAGGGTCGGCGTGCCGAGCAGGGTGCGCGCCAGCGCATTGGCCCCCAGCACTATGGGTTGCAGGAAGGGGAGCAGCTGACCCTGCCACTGCACGCAATCCCCCAGCGCGAAAATATGGGGGTCGCTGGTCTGCAGCCGATCGTCGACCAGGATACCGCGCTCCACTGCCAGCCCGGCCCCGCGGGCCAGGGCCAGATTCGGCCGCAGGCCGATCGCGGCGATCACCAGATCCTGCGCACTGACGCGCCCGTCGGTCAGGGTGACGCGCCAGCCATCCCCCGGCTGGGCATCCATCCTGGCGAGACCCGTCCCGCACTGCAGGCTGACCCCCTGGGTGCGCAGCGCCTGTTGCAGCGGCTCGGTCAGGGTGGCGGGCAGCAGGGCGCTGAGCGGGCTGTCGGCCAGATCCACCAGCGTCACCTCTTTTCCTGCGCTCGCCATGTCCATCGCCAGCTCGCAGCCGATGAGCCCCGCCCCCAGCACCAGGATGCGGCGGGCCTGGCGCAGTTGCGCCTCGGTGGCGGCGTACTCCTGCTGGCTGTTGAGGGTGACCAGGTGTTCGCTGCCCGGCAGATCGGGGCGCGCCGCGCTCGCCCCGGTGGCCAGCACCAGCTTGCCGTAGGGGAATTCCCCCTGCTCGGTTAGCACCAACCGCCGGGCTGGATCGATGCCGAGCACCGGGCTGTGGGGCAGCAGCGCGATGCGCTGCTGCTCGGCAAAGTCGCTGCCGCTAAGACGGGTCATGGCTGCGGCGGCGCAGCCCCGGCTCACCACATGGCTCAAGTCCGGCTTGTTGTACTCGTCGCCGCTGTCGGCGGTGATGAGGCGGATGGGTTGCTCCCCATCCAGCTTGCGCAGGCTCTTGACCAGTTGCTGGGCGGCGAAGCCGCTGCCGATCACCACTATCTCCCGGCTGATGCCGGCGTCACTCTGCGTTGCTGCGCTCATACACAGACCTCCACGGCGCAGGGTTCAAATACCTCCTTGCCGATGCCGCAACCCGGGCAAAGGAAACTCTCCGGTACCTGGGCCCAGGGGGTGCCCGGCGCCACCAGCTGATCCGGCTCGCCCAGCGCCGGGTCATAGACCCACTGGCAGACGGTGCAGAGCATGGCCTGATCATCGTCCCATTCGGCGGCGGCCGCTTCGGTTTGCGGCTCAACAGCAGGCATCGCGGGGACGGGCGTCACGGTTGCCTGGGTTGTGGTGATCGGGCGGGGTGCGTCCAGCGGGTGCAACGCCCACTGACGGGCGAGCTGGCGGCCATGCTCGCGGCATTCGGCAAGCGCCGAGCCATCCGGCCGCCACTTGGCCTTGAGGGAGAGGCTGATGTCAAAGCCTGCATCCATCAATCGGGTCTGGATCCGGTCCACCGCACCACCTGTCCAGCCGTAGCTGCCGAAGGCCGAGGCGCGCTTGTTGCGAAAACGCAGGCCGGTGATCTCTTCGAGCATGCCCGCCACCTTGGGCATCATGACGTTGTTCATGGTGGAGGAACCCACCAGTATCCCCTTGGAGCGGAACACCTGGGTCAGGATCTCGTTCTTGTCGTGGCGGGCCACGTTGTAAATCTTCACCGCCACACCGGGGTCCACCTCGTGGATGCCCTGGGCGATGGCGTCCGCCATCATGCGGGTGTTGTTGGACATGGAGTCGTAGAACAGGGTGATGCGGTCTTCCTGATACTGATCCGCCCACTCCAGGTATTTCAGGATGATCTGGGTGGGATCTTCGCGCCAGACGATGCCGTGGGAGGTGGCCACCATGCTCACCGGCAGGTTGAAGCCGAGCACTTCCTTGATCTTGGCGGTCACCAGCGGGCTGAAGGGGGTAAGGATGTTGGCGTAGTAGCGCTGGCACTGCTCCATCAGCTCGGTCTGGTCCACCTCGTCGTTGAACAGGTGCTCGTCGCAGTAGTGCTGGCCGAAGGCGTCGTTGGAGAACAGCACCGCATCCTCGGTCATATAGGTCATCATGCTGTCGGGCCAGTGCAGCATGGGGGTCTCGATGAACACCAGCTGCTTGCCGTTGCCGATGTCCAGGCTGTCACCGGTCTTGACCGGGTGGAAGTTCCACTCCGGGTGGTGATGATGGCCGGTGATGGAGTCGATGGCGTTGTGGGTGCAGTAGATGGGGGTGCCGGGGATACGGGCCATCAGCTCGGTCAGGGCGCCGGCGTGATCCTCCTCGGCGTGGTTGATCACCACGTAGTCGATGGCGGCGAGATCGATCTCGGCCGCCAGGTTCTGCACGAACTCACGGCTGAACTTGTGATCGACGGTATCGATCAGCACATTCTTCCCTTCGCGGATGAGGTAGCTGTTGTAGCTGGTGCCCTTGTGGGTCTTGTACTCGGTGCCGTGGAAGTCGCGTACCTCCCAGTCCCGTTGGCCGACCCAGTGAATGTTGTTCTTGACGTGAATGCTCATCAGGCAGTTCCTCGAATGCAATAGTGTATGTTCGACTGAACTAGCTATTGCAGCGGACGTGCCAAAATGTAACTCATTGTTTTTAATGGTTTCGCATATCACGCATTGTCATTATGACACCATGTCTTTATAGTCAAAATCACAAACACACTGTCATTTGGACAATCATCGTGATCTCGACCGACAGCCTGGCGCGCATCGCCCTCGACCTGCAACTCGGCATCTCCCATCAGGACCGCTTCCACCGCCTGATCCAGAGCGTGCGCAGCCTGCTGAACTCGGATGCCTCGGCCCTGCTGCGCTACGAGGGGGGCCAGTTCATCCCGCTGGCCATCGACGGCCTGATGCAGGACGTGCTGGGGCGCCGCTTCGCCCTCAAGGATCACCCGCGCATGGAGGCCATCGCCCGCGCCGGGGATGTGGTGCGCTTCCCTGCCGACAGCGCCCTGCCCGACCCCTATGACGGCCTGCTGCCGGATCACGACGACTTCAAGGTACACGCCTGCGTCGGCCTGCCGCTCTTCTCGGATCAGGCGCTGATCGGCGCCCTGACCATAGACGGCATGAACCCGACCCAGTTCGACGGCATCAGCGACGAGGAGCTGCGGCTGGTG
Source organism: Aeromonas sp. WP2-W18-CRE-05 (assembly GCF_014168615.1). Classification (NCBI taxonomy): domain Bacteria; kingdom Pseudomonadati; phylum Pseudomonadota; class Gammaproteobacteria; order Aeromonadales; family Aeromonadaceae; genus Aeromonas; species Aeromonas sp. WP2-W18-CRE-05. The sequence continues at coordinate 4,823,058 of NZ_AP021917.1, forward strand.
GGGGCTCTGGCCGCCGCCGCCCTCGACAACGCCCTGCTGCTGGAGCGGCTCGCCCGCCAGAGCAGCGAACCCCTCGCTCCCTCCACCCAGAATGGGCCGGGCCAGCCCGAGATGATTGGCCGCTCCCCCGCCATGGCCCGGTTGCGCCACGAGATAGACGTGGTGGCAAGCTCCGAGCTGAACGTGCTGATTTTGGGGGAGACCGGGGTCGGCAAGGAGCTGATCGCCAAGGCGGTGCATGGCGGCTCGCCCCGCGCCCATGCCCCCCTGGTCTACCTCAACTGCGCCGCCCTGCCCGAATCCGTGGCCGAGAGCGAGCTGTTCGGCCACGTGAAGGGGGCCTTCACCGGCGCCATCCACAACCGGGCGGGCAAGTTCGAGCTCGCGGACAAGGGCACCCTGTTTCTCGACGAGATAGGGGAGCTGTCGCTTGCGCTGCAGGCCAAGCTGCTGCGGGTGCTGCAATACGGCGATCTGCAGCGGATCGGTGACGACACCCCGCTCAAGGTGAATGTGCGCATCCTGGCGGCCACCAACCGGGACCTGAAACAGGCGGTGGTCGAGGGGCAGTTTCGGGCCGACCTCTACCACCGGCTGAGCGTGTTCCCGATCCACGCCCCGGCACTGCGCGAGCGGCTAGACGATATTCCCCTGCTGGCCGGTTACTTTTGCGAGCGCTGCCGGCTCGGCCTGGGGCTGGAGCAGCTGCGTATCCAGCCACAGGCGCTGCAACTGCTCGAGCGCCACGACTGGCCCGGCAACGTGCGGGAGCTGGAGCACGCCATCCACCGCGCCGCCGTGCTGGCCAGGGCCGAACAGGGCAGCCCCTCGCCGACCCTGGAACCCCACCACTTCAACCTGGGACCGACGGGCTCATCCCTGCCCGCCGACACCGTCAGCCAGCACGCCTCCCCGGCCATTGCCGGCCTCGGCCTTCGCGCCGCCACCGATCTGTTCCAGCGCCAGCTCATCGAGCAGACCCTGACCGCCCATGACGGCAACTGGGCCGCCACCGCCCGGGCGCTGGATCTGGACGGCGGCAACCTGCACCGCCTCGCCAGGCGGCTCGGCCTCAAGGCCTGACGCCCCCAGATACGAGAGGGGCCCAAAAACAGAAACCCCCTCGCTGGCGAGGGGGTTTCTTGTTCATGGCACCCGTGGCGCCGTCAGCGCAGGGACTTGACCGAGCGGCGGACAATGAGCTCGGGCTGCACCGTCATGGACTCCACTTCCAGCTCCTTGTTGCGGATCCGGCTCACCAGTTGCTGCACCGCCAGCAGGCCGAGCTCGGCCTTGGGGTGGCGGATGGTGGTGAGCGGCGGGCTGGAGAAGCGCGCCATCTCCACGTCGTCATAGCCGATCATGGAGATATCGTCCGGCACCTTGACCCCGGCCTCCCAGGCGGCGCAGATGGCACCGATGGCCATGGGGTCGTCGAAGGCAAAGACCGCGGTCGGGCGAGGGGTGAGGGCCAGGATGCGCTGCATGGCATCGAAGCCGCTCTGGCTCTCGTAGTCCCCTTCGAAGATCTGCTCTTCTTTCAGGGTCATCCCCTGTTCAGCCAGGGCATCGCGCACCCCGTCCAGCCGTTGCTGGGTAGTCGGCTTGGCGAGATGGCCGGTGATGCAGACGATGTTGGTGTGGCCCTGCTCCAGCAGATGGCGCACCGCCAGACGCGCGCCGATGCGGGCGTTGTCGTTGATCACGTTGGCGAAATCGCACTCGTTGCCCCAGTCCAGCACCACCTGCGGCACCTTCTTGTGGATGCGCAGCATGTCCCTGAACTGGGTGTCGATATCGGTCCCCAGCACCAGCAGACCGTCCACCCGCTTTTCCATCAGCATGCGCAGATAGTGCTGTTGGCGTGGCGGCTGGTTCTCGGTGTTGCACAAGATCAGGCTGTAACCCTGCTCGAAGCAGTAGGCTTCCACCCCCTGTACCACTTCCGCGAAGAAGGGGTTGGCACTGGTGGTCACCAGCATGCCAATGGTCTTGGTCGAATTGATCTTGAGACTGCGCGCCACCGAGTTGGGCGCGTAGTTCAGCTCTGCCACCGCCTCAAGCACTTTCTGGGTTGCGTCTTCGCTGACCCGACGGGTGTGATTGAGTACATGTGAGACGGTGGAGATGGATACGCCTGCGCGCGAGGCGACATCCTTGATAGTTGCCATCTCTGTCTCCTGAATAACAAAGGCGGAACAGTAGCAGATTTCCCGAATAAAGGCTTGGTTTTAACGGGCGCTGCCAGTGAATTATCAATGCTGGCTAATCTATGCGGTCATTTCTTTTTGCGCAAACGGATTTTGGTCAAAATGAGAGCGGACGCAGAATGAAATATCGTCAGTTTTTTACTCTGGAAATTGTCACCATGACAATTTGTTATCTGTATGTTGCATCAACTTGACAACATTAAATTCCAGTAAAAATCAAAAAACTGCGTGTTAGTTTCACAAAACCCCTCTCGCGCCTGCTCCGGTTAGTATCTTTAACATCTTGTTATTGCCCGGCGAGGAATGATAGAACCTTATCTATCGCCGGGCTGGCGGGACACAGGCTCGGAATGACGTGCATAAAATGAAACAATTCACTGATTAAGGGACGAATCAATGCATAACTTCAGCAAAATGGCAGTCAGAGCAGCGGTTTCTTTGGCTCTGTTTGGATCAGTTTCCATGGCCAATGCGGCCGATACAATCAAGATCGGCATCGCCGGCCCCCTGACCGGCCCGGTCGCCCAGTACGGTGACATGCAGTTCACCGGCGGCAAGATGGCGGTCGAGCAGATCAACAAGGCGGGCGGCATCAAGGGCAAGCAGATCGAAGCCGTCATCTATGACGATGCCTGCGATCCCAAGCAGGCCGTGGCCATCGCCAACAAGGTGATCAACGACGGCGTCAAGTTCGTGGTCGGCCACCTCTGCTCCGACAACACCCTGCCCGCCTCCGACATCTATGAAGATGAAGGGGTACTGATGGTCACCCCCGCCTCCACCAACCCCAAGATCACCGAGCGCGGTTACCAGCTGACTCTGCGCACCATCGGTCTGGACAGCGACCAGGGCCCGACCGCCGCCAAGTACATCATCGAGCAGGTCAAACCCCAGCGCGTGGCCGTCATCCACGACAAGAAACAGTACGGCGAAGGCATCGCCTCCAGCGTGAAAGCCGCGCTGGACAAGGCAGGCGTCAAGGTCGTTGCCTATGAGGGCATCACCGCCGGCGACAAGGACTTCTCCGCCCTGATCGCCAAGCTGCAAAAAGAGAACGTCGACTTCGTCTACTACGGCGGCTACCACCCGGAGCTGGGTCTGATCCTGCGCCAGGCTGGCGAGAAGGGTCTGAAGGCCAAGTTCATGGGTCCGGAAGGCGTGGGCAACAAGGACATCTCCGCCATCGGCGGCCCGGCTTCCGAAGGCCTGCTGGTGACCCTGCCGAACAAATATGACCTGGTGCCGGCCAACGCCCCCATCGTAGAAGCGTTCAAGGCCAAGGGTCAGGACTCCTCCGGTCCGTTCGTCTGGACCACCTATGCCGCCATGCAGGCCCTGGCGGCCGGTATCGCCAAGGCGGGCGAGGATGATCCGGCTGCCGTCGCTGCCGCCATCAAGGCCGCACCGATCGACACCGTGATGGGCCCCCTGACCTGGGCGCCGAACGGTGACCTGAAAGGCTTCGAATTCGGTGTGTTCCAGTGGCACGCCGACGGTACCTCCACTCAACTCAAATAATCTGCCGGTCGGGGTGACGTGAGTCACCCCTCCTTTCTTTGCGGGCAAGTACACAGGGAACGCGGTATGTCCGAACACCTTCTTTATCTGGTTCAGCAGTTGCTGAACGGATTGACCATAGGCAGCACCTATGCGTTGATCGCCATCGGCTACACCATGGTCTACGGCATCATCGGCATGATCAACTTCGCCCACGGCGAGGTCTACATGATCGGCTCCTATGTCGCCTTCATGGTGATGGCCGGGCTCATGATGATGGGCATCGACAGCACCGTGCTGCTGCTGGGGGGCGCCTTCCTGGTCAGCATCATCATCACCGGCAGCTATGGCTGGTCCATAGAACGGGTGGCCTATCGCCCACTGCGGGGCGGCAACCGCCTGATCCCCCTCATCTCCGCCATCGGCATGTCAATCTTCCTGCAGAACATGATGCGGATGGCCCAGGGCTCGCGTGACATCGCCATGCCCACTCTGATCTCCGGGGGCTGGACCCTCGGCGGTGAGGATGGCTTCCAGGCCAGCCTCTCCTACATGCAGCTCATCATCTTCGTGGTGACCTTCGTCACCATGCTGGCGCTGACCCAGTTCATCGGCCGCTCCCGCATGGGGCGTGCCTGCCGTGCCTGTTCCGAAGACATCAAGATGGCCAACCTGTTAGGGATAGACACCCACGTGGTCATCTCCATCACCTTCGTACTGGGGGCCGCCCTGGCCGCCGTCGCGGGGGTGCTGCTCGGCATGTACTACGGTGTCATCAACCCCTATCTCGGCTTCATGGCGGGCTTGAAGGCCTTCACCGCTGCGGTATTGGGCGGCATCGGCAGCATTCCCGGTGCCGTACTGGGCGGCCTGCTGCTCGGCGTGGTGGAAGCGCTCACCGCGGGCTATCTCAGCACCGAGTACAAGGATGTGATGGCCTTTGCCCTGCTCATCTTCGTGTTGCTCTTCATGCCCACCGGCATCCTGGGTCGTCCGGAGGTCGAGAAGGTATGAAAAACCAATCTATGCATGCCCTCGTGCTGCTGTTCATGACCATCACTGGCATTCTCGGCCGTCCGGAAGTGGAGAAAGTCTGATGAAACGTCAATTTATCCATGCCTGCATCGCCAGCCTGGTGCTGCTGGTGCTCTCCTTCTGGCTGCTCGGCTTCAAGCTGGAGACCGATGGCTCCCGCCTGCTGGTGGTGAGCCGCCTCGATGTGTCGCTGGCCTGGCTGCTGGGGGGCGCCACCATCGTCTTCTGGTTCCAGATGCTGCGCGGCCAGATAAGCCGGCTGTTCCAGGCTTCCATCAGCGGCTTCTCCGTCGGTTTCACCAAGCTGGTGCTGCCAAGCCCCGAAGAGGCCCCCAAGCTCTATAACCTCACCGCCGTGCTGGTGCTGCTGTTTGCGGTGAGCTGGCCCTTCATGGCCTCTCGCGGCGCCATCGATCTGGCCACCCTCACCCTGATTTACATCATGCTGGGGCTGGGACTGAACGTGGTGGTGGGCCTCGCCGGTCTGCTCGACCTCGGCTATGTCGGCTTCTATGCGGTCGGCGCCTACAGCTACGCCCTGCTCAACACCTACTTCGGTCTGAGCTTCTGGGAGTGTCTGCCCATCGCCGGTCTGCTGGCGGCCACCTTCGGCTTCCTGCTCGGGTTCCCGGTGCTGCGGCTGCGGGGGGACTACCTGGCCATCGTCACCCTGGGCTTTGGCGAGATCATCCGCATCCTGCTCAACAACATGACCACCCTGACCGGCGGTCCGAACGGGATCTCCGGCATTCCGAAACCGACCCTGGGGGGGCTCGAGTTCAACCGCACCGTCAAGGACGGGGGCTTTGGCACCTTCCACGACTTCTTCGGCATCGCCTACAACGCCAACCACAAGGTGATCTTCCTCTACCTGATGGCCCTGGTGCTGGTAGTGGTCACCCTGTTCGTCATCAACCGCCTGCTGCGCATGCCGCTCGGCCGTGCCTGGGAGGCGCTGCGGGAAGACGAGATCGCCTGCAAGTCCCTGGGGCTCAACCCCACCATCATCAAGCTGACCGCCTTCACCATAGGCGCCTGCTTCGCGGGCTTTGCCGGCAGCTTCTTCGCCTCGCGCCAGGGCTTCATCAGCCCGGAATCCTTCGTCTTCATCGAGTCGGCCATCGTTCTTGCGATTGTGGTGCTGGGGGGCATGGGATCCCAGATCGGGGTGGTGCTGGCGGCCATCGTGATGACGGTGCTGCCGGAGCTCGCCCGCGAGTTCAACGAATATCGCATGCTGATGTTCGGTCTCTTGATGGTATTCATGATGATCTGGCGGCCGCAGGGACTGCTGCCCATGAGTCGACCCCATATGGAGCTGCGTAAATGAGCAACAATCAACCATTGTTGGATGTCTCAGATCTGTCGATGCGCTTTGGCGGCCTGCTCGCGGTCAACGGCGTCAAGCTGGATGTGGAAAAGGGGGAGGTGATCTCCATCATCGGCCCCAACGGGGCGGGCAAGACCACCATCTTCAACTGCCTGACCGGCTTCTATCGCCCGAGTGGCGGTGTCATTCGCTACAAGGGTGAGGAGATCCAGGGGTTGCCCGGCCACCTCATCGCCCGCAAGGGCATTGTGCGGACTTTCCAGCACGTGCGCCTGTTCAAGGAGATGACGGCGGTGGAAAACCTGCTGGTGGCCCAGCACAGGCATCTCAATACCGGCTTCATCGCCGGCCTGTTCAAGACCCCCTCCTTCCGCCGTGCCGAGAAAGAGGGGCTGGAGCAGTCCGCCTTCTGGCTGGAAAAGGTGGGCCTCAAGGATCTCGCCAACCGCGCCGCGGGCAACCTGGCTTACGGCCAGCAGCGCCGCCTCGAGATCGCCCGCTGCATGGCGACCCGGCCCGAACTGCTGATGCTCGATGAACCGGCCGCAGGCCTCAACCCCAAGGAGACCGACGAGCTCAACGAGCTCATCTCCAACCTGAGGGACGAGTTCGGGGTCTCGGTGCTGCTGATCGAGCACGACATGAAGCTGGTGATGGAGATCTCCAACCGCATCTTCGTGGTCAACCAGGGCACCCCGCTGGCCCACGGCAAACCGGACGAAATCCGCAGCAATCCGGCGGTGATCAAGGCCTATCTGGGCGAGTCGTAAGGACAAAAAGATGTTAGAACTTCGCAACGTATCGACCCACTACGGCAAAATTCAGGCGCTGCACGACGTCAGCGTCGAGGTGAAAGAGGGGGAAATCGTCACCCTGATCGGCGCCAACGGCGCCGGCAAGACCACTCTGCTGATGACCCTGTGTGGCGAGCCCAAGCCCAGCAGCGGTTCCATCTGGTTCGAGGGGGAGCAGATAGACTCTCTCACCACCGCCCGCATCATGCGCAAGGACATCGCCGTGGTGCCGGAGGGGCGCCGCATCTTCGCCCGCCTCACGGTGGAGGAGAACCTGCTGATGGGGGCCTTCTTCGTCGACAAGGCGGAGCAGCGCGGCCTGCTGGATCAGATATTTACCTTGTTCCCCCGCCTTCACGAGCGGCTGGAGCAGCGGGCAGGCACCATGTCCGGCGGCGAGCAGCAGATGCTGGCCATCGGCCGCGCCCTGATGAGCAAGCCGCGCCTGCTGCTGCTGGATGAACCCTCCCTGGGACTCGCGCCCATCGTCATCCAGCAGATCTTCGACACCATAGAGCAACTGCGCCAGAAGGGGATGACCATCTTCCTGGTGGAGCAGAACGCGAACCAGGCGCTCAAGCTGGCGGATCGCGGCTATGTGCTGGAGAACGGCCGGGTGGTGCTGCAAGACACGGGAGAGGCCCTGCTGGCCAACCCCGCCGTCCGCCAGGCCTATCTCGGCGGCTGAGGATGCAGCTACCATCGTCACCCTTCCCCTGCCGCGCTCCCCGAGCCAGGCAGGGGAACAGCCCCCCGCCGAGGAGCACATTGTGAGCCGTGCGCGGGCAACGCAGGATCAGCACCACTTCTGGCACGATCCCGCCCTGCCCTTCATCGAGGCGCGGGCGGTGCAGGATGGCCGGCGCGTCTGCTATGACAAGCACAGCCACCCCCACTTCTCCATCGGCGCCATCACCGGCGGCCACAGCCACTACCTCAACCAGCGCAGCCTGCAAGAGGTCGGCCGCGGCAGCCTGGTGCTGATGAACCCGGAAGAGGTGCACGCCTGCAATCCCGTCGCGGACCAGCCCTGGTCCTATCTGATGTTCTACATCGACAACCTCTGGTTGCAGCGCCAGCAGGAGGAGGCCGGGCTCGGCAACGCGTTTCGCCCCTTCGACATGACCGCAAGCCGGGATCCCCTGCTCTACCAGGGGCTCTGCCGGCTTCATCGGCAACTGGTGGCGGAGCCGGATCCCCTGGCTCGCGAAGTGGCCTGCCACCTCTTCAGCCGCCAGCTTCTGGCCAGGCTCACCCCGGCCAAGTGGGATGACCGCCCTCCCCAGCACCTGCAGCGAGCCGCCGAGCTGATGCAGGACGAGAGTGCCTGCGCCCTCACCCTGGCACAGCTGAGTGCGGTGGCCGGGCTTACCCCTTCCCACTTCGTGCGCGCCTTCAGCCGCCATTACGGCATGACGCCCCACGCCTACCTGCTCGATCAGCGCATTCGCCACGCCCGCACCCTGCTGCGCCAGGGGCAGCCCCTGGCGGAAGTGGCCCTTGCCAGCGGTTTTGCCGATCAGGCCCACTTCCAGCGCCAGTTCAAACGCCGGGTGGCAGCCACCCCGGGCCAGTACAGAGCGCAGCTCGTCCCTCAGGACGAGCGCACCAGATAGGCGGCGCTGAGCAGCAGCAAGAGCGCCATGGCCCGATTGAACCAGCGCAACCGGCGGGGAGAGACCAGCCACCCCTGCAATCGGCTGCCCGCATAGGCCCAGCAGGCGATGGAGCCGAGGCAGATCACCAGATAGATGCCGGTAAAGAAAGCGATCTGGCTCATGCCGCCCGCGATCCCATAGGCTCCCATCCCCATGCTGGCGGCGAGCCAGGCCTTGGGATTGAGCCACTGCATCAAGGCCCCGTACCAGAAGGCGGGGGGCACACCCTCTACTTCCTTCACCTCGCCGCTGTCCACCAGCAACTGCCAGGCCATCCAGCCGAGAAAGAGCACGCCGCCCCAGTGAATGGCCCCCAGCGCCACAGGCCAGCGGGACAGGGCGCCACCAAGACCCAGCCCCATCAGCAGGAGCAGCAGGATGAAGCCGAGGGTGGCCCCCACCACGTGGCGCAGGCTGGCCGTGAAACCGTACCGGGCGCCGGTGCCAAGGGCGACCAGATTCACCGGCCCCGGGGAGATGGACATGGCCAGGGCAAACCCGGCCATGGATAACAGCAGACTGAATTCCATGGATGATGCTCATTCAATTGAGGGAAGCCCGAGCCTACCCGGCCCGGGCGGCACGATATTGAAGAAAATTGCGATCCCCTGGATGCCGCCTCCATTGCACACTTAGCGCAAACCGCCGCTTGCGGTAAACTGCCCTTCAACCTTCCATTTTCAGGACATCTCAATGGACCAGTTTGCCCATATCAGCGCCCAGGATGCCCATCAGAAGCTGAGCGCAGGCGAAGCCCGTCTCGTGGACATTCGCGATCCCCAATCCTTCGAGACGGCCCACGCAGTCGGCGCCTTCCACCTCACCAACGGCACCCTGGTTCGCTTTATGAACGAGGTGGACTTCGATACCCCTGTCATCGTGATGTGCTATCACGGCAACAGCAGCCAGGGGGCGGCCCAGTACCTGCTGCAACAAGGCTATGACGAGGTCTATAGCCTGGATGGCGGTTTCGAGGCCTGGCGCAGGGAGTTCCCCATCCAGGCGGGGGACGCATGACAGAGGCGGGTCGCTCCTCCTCCACCGGCATGATCCAACTGCTGGTGCTGGGTGACGCCCGCATGGCCCAGGCGCTGGTGGATTATCTCGCTACCCTGGGCATTCCGTGCGAGCTGACCCAGTCAGAGCTTGGCGTCTCGGTCTGGCTGGCAGACGAACGGCGCCTCGCCCAGGCCCAGCAGGAGGTCAAGCGCTTCCTGAGCGAACCCAATCACCCCCGCTACATGGAGGCCTCCTGGCAATCCGGCCATGCCGATGCCCGGATCGACTACAGCAAGGGGATGACGGATCCGGTCACCGATTTCCTCCACCAGGCGGGCCCCCTGACCCTGGTGGTCATCATCGCCTGCCTGGCCATCTACGCTCTAGATGCCATCGGCCTGCCCATCTTCGACGAGCTCGCCTTCCACCCCACCCTGGCCCAGTTCACCGACTGGCAGGCCTGGCGCTACGTCACCCCGGCCTTCATCCACTTCTCGGTGCTGCACCTGGTGTTCAACCTGTTGTGGTGGTGGTATCTCGGTGGCCAGATAGAGCAGCGCCTCGGCAGCGGCAAGCTGTTCATACTGCTCATCGTCGGGGCTGCCCTGCCCAATATCGCCGAGTTCTTTGTCAGCGGCCCGCGCTTTGGCGGCCTCTCCGGGGTGGTCTATGCCCTGCTCGGCTACAGCTGGCTGCGAACCAGGCTTCAACCGGATTGCGGCCTCGCCATGCCGCCAGCCCTGATGGGCTTCATGCTGGTCTGGCTGGTGCTCGGCTTCCTGGACATGCTCGGCACCCCCACAGCCAACATGGCCCATTTGGTCGGCCTGCTGGTCGGCCTTGCCCAGGGCTGGCTGGACAGACACCACAGGCCGGGGTGAGGCCTGGTTGCCGGCAACTGCTCGGTAACCAAAGCGACCACCAACATGGCTCACCTGGCGGGCCTGCTGGTCGGTCTTGCCCAAGGCTGGCTGGACAGGCACCACAGGCCGGGGTGAGGCCTGGTTGCCGGCAACGGCTCGGCAACCAAAGCGACCACCAACATGGCTCACCTGGCGGGTCTGCTGGTCGGCCTTGCCCAAGGCTGGCAGGACAGGCACCACAGGCCGGGGTGAGGCCTGGTTGCCGGCAACTGCTCGGTAACCAAAGCGACCACCAACATGGCTCACCTAGCGGGCCTGCTGATCGGCCTTGCCCAGGGCTGGCTGGACAGGCACCACAGGCCAGCCTGAGCCGATTTGCCATAAAAAAACGCCGCCCCAAGGGGCGGCGTTTTTATTGGTCGGCCGGCTTACTGCTTGAGCAGGCTGCCGTCGGTCACCTTGACCGCGGTACCGCCGCTTGCGAAGAAGCTGCCGAACTGGGTCTGCATCTCGGTGGTGACGGCGCCGGTCGGATCGAAGTTCTCGTCCGGTGCCAGCAGCGAGCTGTGACCCCCGGCCACGAAACGGGCCGCTCTGTGGTTGGCGGCGCCGGTGGCGGTCAGCGGTTGCAGGGCCAGGACCTTGAACAGCGGCTCGGTGCCACCCAGCGGGGCGGTGGCGATGCTGTTCGGGATCACCCGATCCGACAGACTCAGGGCGCCGTCGCCGACGATTTCGGTGGCAAACAGCGGGAAGTCCGCCGCGATACCGCTCCCCAGGTTGATGGGGTCTGCCGAATCCAGCACCGACTGCGCCGCGAAGCTGTAGCTCTGCAGGGTGCTGGCCGCCGTGGCCTGGGTGGCCGCATCCTGGCTCGGCAGGAACTCGTTGACGAAGCAGGTCGGCACCGCCGTCTTGCAGTTCGGGGCATAGGCGGTGAAGGCTGCCTTCAGGGCCGCACTGCCAGCGGTCAGCACGCTCATCTGGATGGTCGGGCCGAAGGTCGGCGAGTTCAGCAACAGCGGCGCTATGCCGCCACCCGGCATGGCCAGGCCGCCAGTGTCGAACTTGAACAGGGCGTCTGCCGTCGGGTTGCCAACAGACTGGTTGGCCACCGCCAGCAGGTTGGCCCCCGCGATGGCACCCAGAGAGTGACCCAGGAAGTGTACCTTGAGGCTGCCTGCGGTGCCGATGGCGCCCTTGGCATTGGCCAGCCCCACTGCCAGACGCAGGCCCAGCAGATCCGCCACGCTCTGTTTCAGGTTGTCGCGGGCCACGGTCAGGTAGCTCAGGTTCAGGTAGGGGGTCGGGTTGTCGGAGGTGGTCACCGAGTCCATGCTGCCGGTCAGGGCGAAGCCGCGTTCACCGTGCAACGGATGATCGATCACCACCACGGCCACGTTCTTGCTCGCCTGGGCACCGGCACCAATCTGGCCAAGGGCCAGCGCATAGGCGTTCTCCTTCACGGAGGTGACGCCGTGCTGATAGATGATCACGTCGGTGATGTTCGCCAGCGGTGCGGCGGCGAAGATCCGCATCGGGACGGACTGCACCTCTTCCTGTGCCGGCAGCGGGTTGAAGCGCCCGATGTTCATCTCGGGATCCAGCGCCTTGCCGCCGGAGGTGAGGGTCACCCCGATCAGCTTGCTCGCCTCCGCCAGCAGCTCGGCCTGACGGCTCGGATCGGCGATGAGTTCGCCCAGCAGGGCCGGATCCACGCCCGCCCCCACCAGGCCGCCGATCACTTCGGCATCCTGGGCTTTCAGGGCGTTCGCGATGGCGTAGAGGCTGGGGATGGCACCGTGCCAGGACTGGGTCTTCGCCTTGTCCCAGGAGCCGGCGGTGGCCGGGGAGGAGAGGAAGTAGGGCAGCTTGACGGTACCGCTGTAGACGGTGGTACCCAAGGCCAGATTGTGGAGTGGAGTGCCGTCACCAAAAGCGGCGGCAATCGCATCCTTCTGCTCCTGGGGCAGGAAGTTCTCGGCGTCCAGCTGGGTCAGGAAGGGGCTGCCGCCGCTCACCGACAGGGTATAGGTGCCAGGCAGGCTGGTATTGCCCAGGGCGTCCTGCTTCCACAGAGCGGCGGCGTCCAGGGTCGGGCTCTTGAGCACGGATGCGGCCGCCCCTTTCACCGCCACCAGCACGTCGGCGCCGGACTGGGTACCGAACCAGTCGGAGAAGATCACGTGGTCGCTGGTGATACCGGTGGCAGCCTTGAACAGCCCTTCCTGCAGCGCAATCAGGCCGCTGATGGTCTGCTCCTGGGCGTTGCTGCCGGTGCTGGTCTTGTAGTTGCTGTAGTCGCTACCCGGTCGCAGGGGGGCACCCGTGCTGTCTTTGAGGGTATCGGTCGCCACTATCATGTAGTAGGAAGAGGGGTTGAGCGGCTTGAGCGGCACCAGATTCAGCTTGCCGGTCGTCTCGGCCACCACGAAGTCCACCCCGTAGGTCAGCACCTTTTTCACGCCGCTCGGACGCAGGGCCGCACTGTCAAACTCCAGCTCCATCAGGTAGAGGGGTGCCACGGAGGCTGCGAATTCAGCAGCGGCCGGCGCCTTGACCTAGATGCCGGAGGCCGTCACCGGCACTATCTGGATCGCCTGGGTAGTCGACCAGCCATCCAGGGTGGAGAGGGCGGACACCGGGTTGGAGAGATCCGCCGTTTCCGTGGAGAATTTCAGGGTACCGTCGGTCGCACGGGCTGCCAGGGCGCTGGGTCGGACTGCATTGGAGCCGCTCAGCAGATAATCGAGATAGCTTGAGGTATCGCCTGTGTTGTCGTCACTGCCACCACAACCGCTCAGCAGCGCACTGACGACGGCCGCGTAAATTAGCTTTTTCTTCATATCCTTATCTCTTTTATGTTGTTATCCATGATGAGCCTGACGGGGTAGGGTTCAAACCCGACCGAATCATATTAACAGCAACGCAACAATTAATAAGCCTCTGGTCAGTCATCTGATCTGATTTTTTTGTGTACACCATCAAGGAATTGGAATTGATTCCCGGTGTCACAGGGTAGCAGCCAGGGTGCATCAACCAGACCCGACCAGAGCCCGATGGGATCCATGGCGCAAAAAGCCGCCCCGATCTCGGCAAAGGGGACGATTTGTCGGTAGAATGGCGCCATTGCTTAAGGAGACCCCCATGATCGACCCGAAAAAACTGGAAGAGATCGCCAAACAGATACACAACGCCCTGCCCCCCGGCATTCGCAGCATGGGTGAAGAGGTGGAGAAAAAGACCCGTCAGGTCTTGCAGGCCCAGCTCAACAAGCTGGATCTGGTGAGCCGCGAGGAGTTCGACGTGCAGACCAAGGTGCTGCTGCGCACCCGGGAGAAGCTGACCGCCCTCGAGGCCAAGCTGGCCCAGCTCGAGCAGCAGCTCGCCGCCAAGGGCGAATGATCCGGCGTGACCCGCCGTAGATAGCACAAACCCCAGCCAGGCTGGGGTTTGTCGTTTTTATGGGGACAACGAGTTTCTCATCCCCCCTCTCTCGCAAGACGATAAGGGGGCAGATCGACGCACTGCGGTTGGCCGTGGTCAGATAAACTCGTAGGCATCGCCGAAGATGCGCTCTGGCTCGGCGCCCAGCACCTTGAACTCTTCCCGCGCGGCACCGGCCATCTCGAATCGGCCCGCCACATAGATGTCGTAGTCATGCAGGCTGACGAAGTCATCCATGATGGCCTTGTGCACCAGCCCGGTCCTGCCGGTCCAGTCGCTCTCGGGCTCCTGCACCACGGGAATGAAGGTCAGCGGCGCGTAGTCGCGCTCCCACTGCTGCATCTGCTCCAGCTCGTAGAGCCAGTGCGCCTGGCGTACCCCCCAGTAGAGGAACACCGGACGCTTGCTGCCACTGCCGATCAGGTATTCCAGGATGGCGCGGGCATAGGAGAAGCCGGTGCCGCCCGCCATCAGGATCAGCGGTCGGGGGGATTCGTCGCGCAGGAACGCCTTGCCGGCGGCCAGCTCGACCTCGATCTCTCCCTGCTCGCGCATGCGGGCCAGCACCTGACCGGCATAGGCATTCTCGGGAGTGGCACCGATCTGCAGCTCCAGCACGCCGGAGCGGGTCGGCGAGTTGGCGATGGAGAAGGGGCGCTTGTCCGAATCGCTCATCACCACCAGCAGATACTGGCCCGGCTTGAAGCTCACCTCCTGCTGCGGCGCCAGCGCCACGTGCCAGATGGTGTCGACATATTCGCGCAGTTCCTCTACGCGGCACTTGATACGTTGCATTCTTGTCCTTGTGAGGGGCCTGCCCGGCCCGCTTCGCTCATGGTTTCACTGTTTTTATGGCGACCAGTTGGTGGTCAGGTCCGTCGAGCATACCCAATTCGGCACGGCAATACCGCACTTTTGCGTCACAATGGCCGCGCCGCATCGGGGATCCCTCAGTCGAGGATCTTCAGCTCGTCCCAGATGGCATCGATCTTCTGCTTTACCGCCTCGTCCTGGACGATGGGCTGACCCCACTCCCGATTGCTCTCCCCCGGCCACTTGTTGGTGGCATCCAGCCCCATTTTGGAGCCGAGCCCGGAGACCGGCGAGGCGAAGTCCAGGTAGTCGATGGGGGTGTGCTCGATCAGGGTGGTGTCCCTGGCCGGATCCATCCGGGTGGTGATGGCCCAGATCACGTCTTTCCAGTCCCGGGCGTTGATGTCGTCATCGCAGACGATCACGAACTTGGTGTACATGAACTGGCGCAGGAAGGACCAGACCCCCAGCATCACCCGCTTGGCGTGGCCGGGGTAACGCTTCTTGATGGTCACCACCGCCATCCGGTAGGAGCACCCCTCCGGCGGCAGGTAGAAATCCACGATCTCGGGGAACTGCTTCTGCAACAGCGGCACGAACACCTCGTTGAGCGCCACCCCGAGCACCGCCGGCTCATCGGGCGGACGTCCGGTGTAGGTGCTGTGGTAGATGGCATCCCGGCGCATGGTCATGTGGGTGATGGTGAAGACCGGGAACTCGTCCACTTCGTTGTAGTAGCCGGTGTGATCGCCGTAAGGCCCTTCGGGGGCCATCTCCCCCGGCTCCAGATAGCCTTCCAGCACGATCTCGGCGCTGGCGGGTACTTCCAGATCGCAGCTCAGCGCCTTCACCACCTCGGTACGGCTGCCCCGCAGCAGACCGGCAAAGGCGTATTCGGAGAGGCTGTCCGGCACCGGCGTCACCGCGCCCAGGATGGTCGCCGGATCGGCGCCCAGCGCCACCGCCACCGGGAAGCGTTCGCCCGGGTGGGCCTCCTGCCACTCGCGAAAATCGATAGCGCCGCCCCGATGATCCAGCCAGCGCATGATCAGCTTGTTCTTGCCGATCTTCTGCTGACGATAGATGCCGAGGTTCTGCCGCTTCTTGTAGGGACCGCGGGTGATGGTCAGACCCCAGGTGACCAGGGGCGCCACATCCCCGGGCCAGCAGTGCTGGATCGGGATCTGATCCAGATCCACCGCGCCCCCTTCCAGCACCACCTGCTGACAGGGGGCCGAAGAGAGCAGCTTGGTCGGCATGTTGAACACCTGCTTGAAGATGGGCAGCTTCTCCATCAGCTCCTTGAGCCCGCGAGGCGGCTCCGGCTCTTTCAGATAGGAGAGCCAGGTCCCCACCTGGCGCAGGGCGCTGACGTTGGGCTGGCCCATGCCCATGGCAACCCGGTCCGGCGTGCCGAACAGGTTGGTCAACACCGGCATGGTATAGCCCTTGGGATTTTCAAACAGCAGGGCAGGCCCGCCCGCCCGCAGGGTGCGGTCGCTGATCTCGGTCATCTCCAGATAGGGGTCTATCTCGCGACTGATGCGCCTGAGCTGTCCGTTTTGTTCCAACTGCGCGATAAAATCACGCAAGTCCTTGTATTTCATGCAAGTACCCCAGCGGGATCAGGTGGTCCCGCATTATAACCCTGGCGGCGTATCCGGTGTACCCGTATCGGACCTCATGACGGACGAGGCGTGTCGCCGCTCCTGAAGCGTCAGCCGGTTTGCCAATTGACCCAGGAGCCTGGGCTCGTCCATCTGCAACAACAGGCCGGCCACCAGCCCGCCATACTGGTGCTTGCCGAGTTCGGCCAGGAGGAACTGCTGGGCCCCGTCCGGCAAGGGGGAGAGGCGGCTGAGCTGATGCAGGGCGGGGACCATCAGGCGGCTGTTCTGGCTGGCGGCGATCAGCAGATCGCTCGCCTCCTGCCCTGAATAAAAGCGGGAAATGGTGTGTAGTGCAGTCAGGCTATCGTGATCCACTGGCTGACGCCACAGCTTGAGGTAGAGTGCCGTCTCCCCGGTCTGTTCGATGAAGTACAGCAGCAACTGGTTGTCCGGCAGGAAGAGATTGAGGGCGGCAAGCCGCTGCGCCTCCCGGCGCAGCACGGATACCGGCTGCCGATCGAGCACCGCCAGCAGGGCCTGCTGCTGCTGTGTCAGCTCGGGATTGCGGCTGTAGTAGACCTGCTTGAAGTCGAAGCGATCCTGCTCCAGCAACTGGCGATAGTTGTCCTGCCAGGCCAGCTGCTGCCAGTGGCTCAGCACCAGCCGGGCCTCGGCGGGGAAGTCGTAGGCGGGTAGCTGTACCAGGAAACCATCCACCTTCCCTTCCACCAGCCATTGTGGCGCCTTGGCCGCTTGTGCCCGCACCCAGGCCAGCAGCGCCGGGCTCGGTGCGCCCGATGACTTGAGCTCACCCAGCAACTGGAACAACAGGAACTCCCGCTGCCCCACCGACAGGGTCTCGAGCAACGAGTCCATGGCATCAAACTGTCCGAGCGCCATGCGGCCGTCCAGGTACGCCCGATGCCCCTCCAGTCCCTCGTCCGCCACCAGGGGAGCCTGCAATTGCGGCGGGGAGTCGGCATGCACCGGGGCCGCCAGCCACAACCAACCCATCCATATGAACAACACCAGCTTCATGACGTCCCTTTCCTTGTGACATCGAGGCTTCATACTACTAAGCCAGCCGTGAAATAGATAAACAAAAACCGCGACCTGGGCCGCGGTTTTGTCATTGAAGAGGCTGTTACTTCTGTTGACGCTTCATGGAGTCGAAGAACTCGTCGTTGGTCTTGGTCGCAGCCAGCTTGTCGATGAGGAACTCGATACTGTCGATCTCGCCCATGGGGTGAATGATCTTGCGCAGGATCCACATCTTCTGCAGCTCGTCCGGGGCGGTCAGCAGCTCTTCCTTGCGGGTGCCAGAACGGGTGATGTCGATGGCCGGGTAGACGCGCTTCTCGGCAATCTTGCGCGAGAGGTGCAGTTCCATGTTGCCGGTACCCTTGAACTCTTCGTAGATGACTTCATCCATCTTGGAGCCGGTATCGATCAGCGCGGTGGCGATGATGGTCAGGCTGCCGCCCTCTTCGACGTTGCGCGCCGCACCGAAGAAACGCTTCGGACGGTGCAGGGCGTTGGCGTCCACACCACCGGTCAGCACCTTGCCGGAAGACGGGATGACGGTGTTGTAGGCGCGGGCCAGACGGGTGATGGAGTCCAGCAGGATCACCACGTCCTTCTTGTGCTCGACCAGACGCTTGGCCTTCTCGATCACCATTTCGGCGACCTGGACGTGACGGGAGGCCGGCTCGTCGAAGGTGGAGGCGATGACTTCGCCCTTCACCATGCGCTGCATCTCGGTCACTTCTTCCGGACGCTCGTCAATCAGCAGCACGATCAGCTCACAATCCGGGTGGTTGTAGGCGATGCTCTGGGCGATGTTCTGCAGCAGCATGGTCTTACCGGCCTTGGGCGGTGCAACGATGAGACCGCGCTGGCCCTTGCCGATCGGGGATGCCAGATCCAGTACACGGGCGGTGATGTCTTCGGTGGAACCGTTGCCACGCTCCATGCGCAGACGCTCGTTGGCGTGCAGGGGAGTGAGGTTTTCAAACAGGATCTTGTTGCGGGAGTTTTCCGGACGGTCGTAGTTGACATCGTTGACCTTGAGCAGGGCGAAATAGCGCTCGCCCTCTTTCGGCGGCCGGATCTTGCCGGAAATGGTATCGCCGGTACGCAGGTTGAAGCGGCGGATCTGGCTCGGGGAGACATAGATGTCATCCGGACCAGCGAGATAAGAGCCGTCTGCACTGCGCAGGAAACCGAAACCGTCGGTCAGGATTTCCAGCACACCGTCGCCAAAGATATCCTCGCCGCCCTTGGCGTGCGCCTTGAGGATTGCAAAGATAATGTCTTTCTTGTGCGCCCGAGCCAGATTTTCCAACCCCATGGATTCGCCAAGCTGGACCAGCTCGGACACAGGAGTGTTCTTAAGTTCAGTCAGATTCATAGTGGTGAAAGTCTGTAAGCAAGGATTGAAATGAGGAGACAGTCTGCTGGATTGATGCTGATCGGATTTGACTTGCCAGGCTGGTAGTTAAGCAAAGAGTCAGGCAAAAAGGTTAGCAAACGAGCGATAAACTAGCACCAATCAGGGTGAGCGTCTAGGTGATAAAACACAAGGAGCGCATTATTGCAATGCGCTCCTTCTTGATTATTACAGGTTGCCGTCCAGGAACTCTTTCAGTTGGGTCTTGGACAGGGCGCCGACCTTGGTCGCTGCCACTTCACCATTCTTGAACAGCAGCAGGGTCGGGATACCACGAATGCCGTACTTGGGCGGAGTGTCGGCGTTATGATCGATGTTCAATTTCGCCACGGTCACGCGACCTTCATATTCCTGAGCAACTTCGTTCAGGATCGGGGCAATCATCTTGCACGGTCCACACCATTCGGCCCAGAAATCGACCAGAACAGGGCTGTCGGCGTTGATTACATCGGCCTCGAAGCTGGCATCGCTCAGCTGAACAATCTTGTCACTCATCTCCAACTCCAGTCAGTAATTAAGGCTTTATTGATGGTTCAACAAAGGCAATAGTTGCCCTATTTGAAATGATCCTGTTTATTATTGCAAGCCTAACCTGATAACCTACCGCCATGAGCAAAACACATCTAACGACCGAAAAATTCGCCCAAATGGGCCTCGAACCCGAAGTTCTGGCTGGTCTGGAATCAAAGGGATTTCACTATTGTACGCCCATCCAGGCACTGTCCCTGCCCCTGCTGGTTGAAGGTCATGACCTTGCCGGTCAGGCCCAGACGGGGACCGGCAAAACCCTGGCTTTCCTGGCGGCGACATTCAACTATTTGCTGACCCATCCGCTGACCAGGCCGCGCCTCGTCAACCAGCCCCGCGCCATCATCATGGCCCCGACCCGGGAGCTGGCCGTCCAGATCTATAACGATGCAGAGAGCATGTCCGCCTCCACCGGGCTCAAGCTCGGTCTCGCCTATGGTGGCGAAGGCTACGACAAGCAGCTGGCCGTGCTGGAACAGGGCGTCGACATCCTGATCGGCACCACGGGTCGCATCATCGACTACTTCAAGTCCAAGGTCATCGATCTCGGCAACATCCAGGTCGTGGTGCTGGACGAAGCGGATCGCATGTTCGATCTGGGCTTCATCAAGGACATCCGTTTCCTGTTCCGCCGCATGCCCCCCGCCACCGAGCGTCTGAGCATGCTGTTCTCCGCCACCCTCTCCCTGCGGGTGCAGGAGCTGGCCTATGAACACATGAACCACCCGGAACATGTACAGGTCGAACCGGAACAGATGACTGGCGTGCGGATCAAGGAGGAGCTCTTCTACCCCTCCAACGAAGACAAGATGTTGCTGCTGCTCTCCCTGATGGAAGAGGAGTGGCCCGAGAAAGCCATCGTCTTCGCCAACACCAAGCACGTCTGTGAAGACGTTCACGCCTGGCTGGAGAACGACGGCCACCGCGTCGGCCTGCTGACCGGCGACGTGCCGCAGAAGAAGCGGATGAAGATCCTGGAAGAGTTCACCAAGGGCACCCTGGATATCCTGGTCGCCACCGACGTGGCCGCCCGTGGTCTGCACATCCCCGACGTGACTCACGTCTTCAACTACGACCTGCCCGATGATGCCGAAGACTATGTCCACCGCATCGGTCGTACCGGCCGCGCCGGCAGAAGCGGTCACTCCATCAGCCTGGCCTGTGAAGACTATGCCTTCAACCTGCCGGCCATCGAGGAGTACATCCACCACCCCATCCCGGTCAGCAAGTATGACCGCGAGGCGCTGCTGGATGACGTCACCGCGCCAAAACGGGTGTTCCGCAACCGCCAGCCGGTGAACCGCAACATGCGGGATCGCCAGGGCGGTGGCAACAGCAACAACCGTCGTCGTCTCCCCCGCAAGAACTGAGGGATCGGCCAAGTTGCACAACTCGCCTCTCTATGCCGCCATCGACCTCGGCTCCAACAGCTTTCACATGCTGGTGGTGCGCGAGGTCGCCGGTGCCCTGCGCACCGTCACCAAGGTCAAGCGCAAGGTACGCCTCGCCGCTGGCCTCGATGCCGATTTTCGCCTCAACCGTGCCGCCATGGAGCGGGGCTGGGATTGTCTGCGCCTCTTCTCCGAGCAGTTGCAGGACATCCCGTCCGACAACATCCGGGTAGTGGGCACCGCCACCCTGCGCCTGGCCACCAACGTCGACGAATTCATCAGCGAAGCGGAACGGGTGCTCAACCACAGCATCGAGATCATCTCGGGCGAGGAAGAAGCCAAGACCATCTATGAAGGAGTCTCCTGGACGTCGGCAGGGGAAGGCAATCGGCTGGTGATCGACATCGGCGGCGCCAGCACCGAGCTGGTGATCGGCGAGCAGAGCGAAGCCAAGCTGCTCAACAGCCTGCACATGGGCTGCGTCACCTGGCTCAACAACCACTTCGGTGATGGCGAGCTCTCCGAGGCGCGCTTCAACCAGGCCATTGCCGCCGCCAAGGCGGTACTGGAGAAAGTGGCTGCGGACTACCGTTTCCTCGGCTGGCGCACCTGCGTCGGCGCCTCCGGCACCGTCCAGGCGCTGCAGGAGATCATGCTGGCCCAGGGCAAGAGCGAGCGGGTCACCCTGCCCAAGTTGCAAGAGCTGATGGGTCAGGCCATCGCCTGCGGCAGACTCGATAAGTTGCAGCTCGAAGGGCTGGCGGCCGAACGGCTGACCGTGTTCCCCTCCGGTCTCGCCATCCTGATCGCCATCTTCGAGACCCTCGACATCGAGAGCATGACCCTGGCGGGTGGTGCACTGCGTGAAGGGCTCATCTACGGCCTGCTCGGCAACAATCACGACTGTGATGCCCGGGATCGCACCGCCGACAGCCTGATCAGCCGCTACCAGCTCGACAAGGAGCACGCCGAGCGGGTCCGCGACACCGCCATCGAAGCGTTCACCCAGTTGCAGCCGGCCTGGCGCCTCTCCAAGCGCTATGGTCGCCCGATCCTGCGCTACGCAGCCCTGCTGCACGAAATCGGTCTGTGCATCGAGTACAAGAAGGCGCCGCAGCACGCTGCCTACATCATCGACAACATCGACATGCCGGGCTTCACCCCCGCGCAGAAGAAGCTGCTGTCGGCCCTGCTGTTCAACCAGCGGGATGAATTCAAGCTGGAGCCACTGGAGAAACAGGGTGCCGTCACCGGTCGCCAGGCGATCCGGCTGGCCCGTATCCTGCGCATCTCCCTCATCCTCTGCATGCGCCGGACCCAGGGCACTGTGCCCAGGTTCATGCTGCAAGCCGATGAAGATGCCCTGACCCTGACCCTGCCCAAGGGTTGGCTGGACGAACACTACCTGCGCGCCAGCGAGCTGCGCCTCGAGGTGGAGCGCCAGCAGAAGATGGGCTGGTCCACCCGGCTGCTGGAAGCCTGAGGCGCACACCCCATGGCCGATTACCAACCCGTCAGCTGTGACCTGTACGACTGGCTGGAGATCGCCGCCAGCTGGCAGCTGCCCGTCACGATCACCGACCGGGATGGACGAACCTGGGCGGACAGGATCCGCACCATAGAAGCCAGCGATGGAGTCGAATATCTGCTGCTGGAGCGCGCTGAGCGCCTCAGCCTGGCGGACCTGGCGACCCTGGAACTCGTCTGGCAAGGGGAAGAAAAGCGGATCCACTTCGCCCCACCCCGCAGCCAATGAATAGCAAGAGGGCCAACCTGATCAGGTTGGCCCTCTTCGTTTGACGCTCAGATTCCCTGCCAGTCGCCACTCAACTCGCCAGCGCCGCCATCACATAGACGTCGAAGCGGTTGCTCTTGGTCTCGATGGCCATGCTGGGCTTGTGCTCGTTGAGCCAGCCCGCATAGTCGGGCCGCTTCACCACCACCCGCTTGTCAGCCATCCTGAGCGCCGCCGGCAGCAGGGCATCCGCGTCGAGATCCGCTCCCACCAGGGACTGGAACACCCGCATCTCTTTTTTCACCAGCGCCGACTTCTGCTTGTGGGGGAACATGGGATCCAGGTAGATGACCTCCGGCCGCTCGGTCAGCGCCAGCAGGGTCTCCACCGCCGGGCCTTGCAGCAGTTGCATCCGCTCGCGCACCCAGGGGCCTATCTCGGGATCCTGCCCCGCCCGGGTCAGACCGTCCTGGAGCAGGGCCGCCACCACGGGGCTGCGTTCGATCAGGGTCACCTTGCAGCCGAGGGAGGCGAGCACGAAGGCATCGCGCCCGAGCCCGGCGGTGGCATCCACCACGGTCGGCATGGCTCCCGACTTCAATCCCACCGCCTTGGCGATGGACTGGCCGCGCCCGCCACCGAACTTGCGCCTATGGGCCACCGCCCCTTCCACGAAGTCCACATAGACGGCCCCCAGCTTGGGTTCGTCCAGCTTGCGCAGCTCCAACCGCGATTCGGTCAGCACCAGGGCGAAGGGAGCGGGAAACGCCACGTCGGCAAGGCGCTGGCGCAGGGCGTCGAGCTCGCCATCGCGGGCGGGCACTTCACTGAAAACCTGAATATGGGGCATAACATGGACTCATCACGGCGCAGAAGCCGGCATGATAGCAGAAGCGGGGGGTCAGCTCACCGTGGTCAGATTCGCCAAGTTCATTCCCTGACGGTTGAGACTCAGGTACTCGGTCAGATCGTCGAAGGGCAGCGGGCGGCTGAGCAGATACCCCTGGGTGAAGGCGCACCCCTTCTGGCAGAGGAAATTGAGCTGCTCCCGGGTCTCCACCCCTTCGATCACCACCTGCATGCCGAGGTTGTGCACGATGTTGATGATGCCGTCGAGCAGCAGACGGTCCTGCTCGTTGAAGGGAATATGGCGCACGAAGGAGCGATCGATCTTCACCAGATCCACCGGGAAGGTACGCAGGTAGTTCAGTGCCGAATAGCCGGTGCCGAAGTCGTCGATGGCCAGCTTGCAGCCCGCCTCGCGCAGGGCATCGATCCGCACCCTGTGCTGATCGCTGGTCTCCATCAGCAGAGATTCGGTGATCTCGATGATGATGTCCGCCGGATCCAGCTCGAAGTGGCGGATCACCCTGAGCCACTCGTTGGCCTCCGGGTCTATGGTCTGGAATTCCAGGGTGGAGCGGTTGATGGACATCTGCAGATCCGGGAAGCCGGACTGCTGCAATCTGGCCAGATCCCGGCAAGACTGCCACAGCACCAGGGCACCCAGCCCCTGGATGAGCCCCGCCTCTTCCGCCAGCGGGATGAAATCCGCCGGTGAGACCTGACCCCAGTGGGGGTGATACCAGCGCACCAGGGCCTCCAGCTTGGCGACCCGGCCGCTGCGGTTGTCCCAGATGGGCTGGTAGGCCATGGTCAGCTGGCCCAGCTTGATGGCCTCCGCCAGATCGTGCTGCATCTGGTGGCGCTGGCTCACCTCTTCCCGCATGGAGGCGTTGTAGGTGCCGAGGGGGCGTCCCTGGCGCTTGGCGACGAACAGGGCCTGCTCGGCATTGCGCAAGAGCTCGTCGCTGTCGCCGCCGTCATTGGGACAGAGGGTGATCCCCAGGGTGGCGGTCACATAGAGGTGCTGGTTGGCCAGCATGAAGGGACGGGCAAAGCCGCCGATCACCTGCTTGGCAAACACCTCGGCCTGACGGCGGTTGACGATGCCGGGCACCAGGAAGGCAAACTCGTCGCCGCCGATGCGGGCCACCAGGTCCTCGGTGCGCACCCGGCTCACCAGCCGGTCCGATACCTCCCGCAGCAGGGCGTCGCCCACATGGTGATCCATGCTGTTGTTGACCGCCTTGAAGTTGTTGAGGTCGAGCACCATGAGGGCGAAGCGCTCCCCCCGCTCGCAGAAGCGGGCCAGACAGCGACCGAACAGCCAGCGGTTGGGCAGGCCGGTGAGGTTGTCGTAGTTAGCCTGGGCGGCGATCTTCTGCTCCGCCAGCTTGGTCTGGGACAGATCGCTGAAGATGGCGATGTACTGGCTGATCTTGCCCCCTTCCCGCACGGCGCTGATCATCAGCTGCTGGGGATAGAGCTTGCCGTTCTTGCGCTTGTTCCACACCTCCCCACGCCAGATCCCCACCCGCTCCAGCGCGTGGTACATGTCCGCATAGAAGGTCTGATCGTGCAGTCCGGACTTCAGCATGCTGGGCCGCTGGCCACACGCCTCCTCCTCGCTGTAACCGGTGATCTTCTCGAAGGCCGGATTGACCGAGATGATGCGACTGTCGGCATCGCACACCAGAATGGCTTCGGATAGGTTGTCATAGACCCGGTGGGAGAGCTTGAGTTGCTCCGCATGGCGCCTGATGGGATCGATGTTCTCCAGCACCACCATGAGATAGTCGGGGTGCATCTGCTCGTTGCGGATCAGGGTCACCGTCACCCGTCCCCACAGGACGGTCCCATCCCGATGGAGATAACGCTTCTCCTGGGTAAACGCGGGACGCTCTCCCCGCTTGAGGGCGTCG
This sequence comes from Aeromonas sp. WP2-W18-CRE-05, assembly GCF_014168615.1. Taxonomy (NCBI): domain Bacteria; kingdom Pseudomonadati; phylum Pseudomonadota; class Gammaproteobacteria; order Aeromonadales; family Aeromonadaceae; genus Aeromonas; species Aeromonas sp. WP2-W18-CRE-05. The sequence continues at coordinate 4,848,182 of NZ_AP021917.1, forward strand.
TAGAGCGCAATACTGGTCTGCCAATCGTCCGGATGGTTGATTTCGGCGACGGTGAGCTGTTGCAGCTCCTCCTGGCTGTAGCCGAGCATCTTCTCGATGGCCGGGTTCGCCCAGAGGATCTTGCCGCCCAGATCCACCTTGCCGATGCCCACGGGCGCATGGGACATCATGGTGTCCAGGAAGTGGTGATGTTCCGGTTGCGCCGGCTGCTCCTGGCTCTGGCGCTGCTGATACATCAGCGCCAGTTCACGACCGGCGAGCGGGGCCAGCAGACGCAGCAGGCCCACTATCTTCTCCATTCTCGGCATGGCCCGCTTGAACATGACGCTGCACAGGCCGATGGTCTCTCCCTCGGCGTTCTTGAGCGCGACGCCGGCATAGGCTCTCACCTCGCAGCGCTCCAGCACGGCGGCGTGGGGGAACAGCTGGCGGGTGCGATCGCTGAACCAGGCTTCACCCTGTTGCATGGCGATCTCCCCCGGAGTGTCGGCGAGGGGGAAGCTGTAGGCGTTGATGTCGAGGGAGGCGGGATAGGCGGCATGCACGGTAAAGAACAGACCCGCCTGCTCCTTGCCGGACACCAGGACGAAGTCAGCCCCCACCGCGTTGGCGATTTCACTCACAAAGGCATCAAAATATCCCTGACCACTCGAATGAGACAGGCTGGAGATGATTTGATAGACAGACTCGAGTGCTCGCCTCATGGCAAGGTTCTTTCTCTCCCTGGAAGGTAGAACCCGACTCTACTGAAGAGGCGGGGACAGTGCAAACATGCACTCCGCAAGATATTAAAAAGGCTTGGAAAAAGGGACCAAAAGGTCCCTTTTTCTATCAAAAATCACGTTTCGATCCCACTATGCCGCAAATGTGTACCTGCTTGAAGCTCCCGCAGTGGCGCGGCAGCTCATCCAATCGAGGCTCACTGTGGCGGCGGGACCTCACGCAGCGATACCACTGTGACGCAGCAGCGCATCCACCTGGGGCTCCCGGCCACGGAAGGCACGGAACAGCTCCATCGGCTCCCTGGAGCCGCCCTTTTCCAGAATGTTCTTCAGGAAGGAGTGGCCCGTGGCCGGGTTGAAGATCCCCTCCTCCTCGAAGCGGGAGAAGGCGTCGGCAGAGAGTACCTCGGCCCACTTGTAGCTGTAGTAGCCCGCCGCGTAGCCGCCCGCGAAGATGTGGGAGAAGCTGTGCTGGAAGCGGTTGAACGCCGGAGGCGTCATCACGGCGACCTGACTGCGCACCTCAGCCAGCAGCGCAGGGATCTGATCCGCTCTGGTCGGGTCAAAGGTCTGGTGCAGACGGAAGTCGAACAGGGCGAACTCCAGCTGGCGCAGCATCTGCATCGCCGCCTGGAAGTTGCGGGCGGTCAGCATCTTCTCCAGCAGATCGGCGGGCAGCGGCTCCCCGGTCTCGTAATGGCCGGAGATGAAGGCCAGCGCCTCGGATTCCCAGCACCAGTTCTCGAGGAACTGGCTCGGCAGCTCCACCGCATCCCAGGCCACGCCGTTGATGCCGGCCACGCCGGCCACATCGATGCGGGTCAGCATGTGGTGAATGCCGTGGCCGAACTCGTGGAACAGGGTGACCACTTCGTTGTGGGTGAACAGGGCCGGTTTGCCGTCCACCGGGCCGTTGAAGTTGCAGGTCAGGTAGGCCACCGGCTTTTGCAGGGAGCCGTCCTGACGGTAGCGGCGACCCAGGCAGACATCCATCCAGGCGCCGCCCTGCTTGTGCTCGCGGGCATAGAGATCCAGGTAGAAGCTGCCGCGCAGCTCGTCATCGGCGTCAAAGATGTCGTAGAAGCGCACGTCCGGATGCCAGGTGTCGATGCCGAGACGCTCGCGCACCTTCATGCCGAACACCCGCTTGACCACCTCGAACAGCCCCTTCACGACCCGACCGGCGGGGAAATAAGGACGCAACTGCTCATCAGAGACCGAAAACTTGTGCTGTTTGAGCTTTTCTGCGTAATAGGCAAGATCCCAGGCCGCCAGTTCGTCCTGACCGTGCTGCTCGGCGGCAAAGGCGCGGATCTCCTCCAGCTCCGCCTTGCCTTGGGGCAGGGACTTGGCAGCCAGGTCGGTGAGGAAGTCCACCACCTGCTCCGGCTTGTCCGCCATCTTGGTCGCGAGGGAGAGCTCGGCATAGTTGGCAAAGCCCAGCAGTCGGGCCAGCTCCCGGCGCAGGGTGAGCAACTCGGTCATGATGGCGGAGTTGTCCCACTTGCCGGCGTTGGGGCCCTGGTCGGAGGCGCGGGTGGTGAAGGCCTCATACAGCTCGGCACGCAGGGCGCGGCTGTCGGCGTACATCATCACCGGCAGGTAGGAGGGGATGTCCAGGGTGAACAGCCACCCCTCCTTGCCCTTGAGTTCGGCCATCTGGCGCGCGGCAGCCTGGGCGCTCGCGGGCAGACCGGCCAGCTCGGCCTCGTCGGTCACCAGCTTGTGCCAGCCCTGGGTCGCGTCCAGCACGTTGTTGCTGAAACGGGAGGCGAGCTCCGAGAGGCGGGCCTGGATCTCGCCGTAGCGCTGCTGCGCCTCGGCAGGCAAACCGATGCCGGAGAGGCGGAAATCGCGCAGGGTGTTCAGGATCTCCTTGCGCTGGGCATCATCCAGCCGGGGGAAGTCATCGCTCTCGGAGAGGGCCAGATAGGCTTGATAGAGCCCTTCATGCTGACCGACATAGGTCTGGAATTCGGACAGCAGCGGCAGGCAGGCATCGTGAGCCGCCCGCAGCGCCTCGCTGTTCTGCACGGCGTTGAGGTGGCTGATGGGGGACCAGATCCGGGAGAGGCGGTCGTTGACCTCTTCCAGCGGGGCGATCAGGCTGTCCCAGGTGTGAGGCTCCTTCTGGGCCAGCACGTCCTCAATCTTCTGTTTGCAATCGGCGATGGCCTGCGTCACGGCAGGTTGCACCTGATCGGGCTGGATCTGGCTGAAGGGAGGCAGCGAGTCCATTGTCAGCAAAGGGTTAGTCATCTGCGGTACCTCTAAATGCTCTGCAGCCCCTGCCGTCCAGAAGCCTGCTTGGACCATCTAAGATGTAGGCAGAAACCCCATTTATCAAGCCTTTGCCGCCAAGAGACGGGCTTGTTGCCCACTTTTTCAGGCATTTTGTTCATAAAACCAGCACTTCATCTGCCAGAGACGACAATGCCGGCCCGAGGGCCGGCATTGTGAGGGCATGGACACTCCCCGCCTCAGCGTCGGGCGTCCTCTTTCAACCACTGGGCGACCCGCTTGGCGAAGTAGGTGAGGATGCCATCAGCCCCGGCCCGCTTGAAGCAGAGCAGGGATTCCATCACGCACTCTTTCTCCTTGAGCCAGCCATTCTGGATCGCCGCCATGTGCATGGCGTACTCGCCGCTCACCTGATAGGCGAAGGTCGGCACGCCGAACTGATCCTTCACCCGGCGGATGATGTCCAAGTAGGGCATGCCCGGCTTGACCATGACGCTGTCTGCCCCTTCGGCGATGTCGAGGGCCACCTCGTGCAGGGCTTCGTTGCCGTTGGCCGGGTCCATCTGGTAGGTGGCCTTGTTGCTCTTGCCGAGGTTGGCGGCGGAGCCCACCGCATCACGGAACGGGCCGTAGTAGTGGGAGGCGTACTTGGCGGAGTAGGCCATGATCTGCACGTTGACGAAGCCATTCTCCTCCAGCGCCGCGCGGATGGCACCGATGCGGCCGTCCATCATGTCGGACGGTGCCACCATGTCGGCCCCGGCGGCGGCATGGGAGAGCGCCTGCTTCACCAGGATCTCGGTGGTGATGTCGTTCTGCACATAGCCTTCGTCATCGATGATGCCGTCCTGGCCATGGGTGGTGAAGGGGTCGAGCGCCACATCGGTGATAACCCCGAGCTCCGGGAAGCGAGCCTTGAGGGCACGGGTCGCCCGCTGGGCCAGGGCATCCGGGTTGTAGGCCTCTTCCGCCATCAGACTCTTTCTCTCCAGCGGCGTCACCGGGAACAGGGCCACCGCCGGCACACCCAGGGCCACCAGTTCGGCGGCCTCTTCGAGCAGCAGATCGATGGAGAGCCTGTCCACCCCCGGCATGGAGGCAACGGCCTCTCGCTGACCCTCTCCCTCCAGCACGAACACGGGATAGATGAGATCGTCGACGGTCAGTACGTTCTCGCGCACCAGGCGGCGGCTGAAGTCATGTTTGCGCACCCGGCGCAGGCGACGGCCCGGGAAGGCCCCCGGAAGAGTTGTGGCCATGAATCACTCCAAAAGCGGAAGTTGGAAGAATGCGGCGGAGGTGGCCCGGGTATGGGCCAGCAAGGCCTCGGGCGCTTCACCACGGCAGGCCGCCACCACCTGGGCGATGTGCGGCAAAAAAGCGGGTTCGTTGCGTTTGGGCCTGGGTTTCAGATCCCTTGGCACCAGGTAGGGGGCGTCCGTCTCTATCATCAGGCGACCCGCCGGAATGCGGGCCACCTGCTCGCGCAGCAGCTGGCCACGGCGCTCGTCACAGAGCCAGCCGGTCACCCCGATATGCAGCCCCAGCGCCAGGCACTCGTCCAGCTCGGCGTCGGAGCCGGTGAAGCAGTGCAGCACGGCCCCCGGCAGGCGGGGCAACCAGGGGCGCAGGATTTCGACGAATTTGTCATGGGCATCGCGGCAGTGGAGAAACACCGGCATCCCGAGCTCGGCGGCGAGCGCCAGCTGGGCGTCAAACACCGCGTCCTGCACCGGGCGGGGGGAGAAGTCCCGGTTGTAGTCGAGACCGCATTCGCCGATGGCCACCACCTGGGGCAGAGCCGCCAGTTCGCGCAAGGCGGGCAGGGTCGCCTCATCGGCGCTCTTGGCATCATGGGGATGTACCCCGGCGGTGGAGAAGCAGTAACCAGGCCAGCGGGCGGCCAATGCGGCGCTCTCGCGGCTACCGGCCAGATCGGTGCCGGTCAGGATCAGGGCTTCCACCCCGGCGGCGCGCGCGCGTTCCACCAGGTCGGCCTGTTCGCCTGCGAACTGGCTGCTGGTCAGGTTCAAACCGATGTCGATCATGGAGTCAGGGGTTCCGGACAAACGAGGTGCATATCAGGCATTTGAAAACCATCTACTCGATGGGGCCTTACCATACGCCTCGAACGGATGCATGAAAAGAGGAAGGGAGCCTCAGCTCCCCTCTTCCGTTTGTTGCTGCTCTTCGTCCTCTTTCTTCACGTAGAAGCGGGCGAAGAACAGACCTATCTCCCACAGGCCCCACATGGGGATCGCGAGCAGGGTCTGGGAAAAGACATCGGGCGGCGTCAGCAACATACCGACCACGAAGACCCCGACGATGACGTAGGGGCGCTTCTCCTTCAGGCTCCTGGGGGTGGTTACCCCGGTCCAGCAGAGCAGTATGGTGGCCACCGGGATCTCGAACGCCACCCCGAACGCGAAGAACAGGGTCAGCACGAAGTCCAGGTAGCTGGCGATGTCAGTCGCCACCGTCACCCCGGCGGGGGCGGTACTGGTGAAGAAGCCGAACACCAGGGGGAACACCACGTAGTAGGCGAACGCCATCCCCGCATAGAACAGCACGGCGCTGGAGGCCACCAGAGGCAGGATCAGCCGCCGTTCGTGCTGGTACAGACCGGGTGCGATGAAAGCCCAGGCCTGATAGAGCAGATAGGGGATCGCCACGAAGAAGGAGACCACCAGGGTCAGCTTGATGGGCGTGATGAAGGGCGTCGCCACATCCGTCGCTATCATGCTGGTGCCTGCCGGCAACTGGCTGAGCAGCGGCTGGGCCACGAAGTCGTAGATGTTGTTGGAGAAGTAGATGAGCGCGATGAACACCAGCAGGATGGCGGAGATCGCGCGCAGCAGACGGGTTCTCAGCTCCACCAGATGGCTGATGAGGGGTTGTTCTGCCTGACTCATGGCTTCACCTCCCCTTTGGCTGCGGACTCGCTGGCGGGCACAGGCTCGCTCTCTCGCTGGCTGTTGACCGGTGGCACCTCTGGGGTGGGCGCCGGGGCCGCCACCGGAGTGGCTGGCTCAGCCTGGGCGGGCTCCCGAGGCGGGCGGATCTCGTTCTCCCCCTGATAGGGACGATTCACCGACTGGGCGGCCGCTTTCAACTGCTCGATGGACTCCTGCAGCTCGGGGCTCAGGTTGTTCATCTGCAACCGTTCGGCCTTCTTCAGATCGTTGTGCAGATCCTGCAACTTGAGCTCCTGTTCCAGCTCGGCCTTGACCGAGTTGGCGGTGCTGCGGATCAGCCTTATCCAGTGGCTGGCGGTGCGGATCGCGACCGGCAACCGCTCAGGACCCAGCACCACCAGGGCGACGACGCCGATGACGACCAGTTCCCAAAAACCGATGTCGAACATGGCTTAGGCCTGATCTTTGTCTTTCTGCTTGGCGGCTTCGGCGTTGCTGGCCGTCTCGTTCAACTGCTTGGTCGGGAACTCGGCATCTTTCTGCTCGAGTTTGGTGTCGGCCGGCTCATCGGAGAGCGCCTTCTTGAACCCCTTGACCGCCGCGCCCAGATCGCCACCGATACCGCGCAATTTCTTGGTGCCGAACAACAGCACGACGATGACTGCGATGATCAACAACTGCCAAATACTGATACCACCCATGACTTTCTCTCCGGATAGGCGCCCGATGGCGCAGGTTATTTAATGGGAACGGGTTCGCAACCAACCCAGCAGCCAGCATAACCCGGCGCCGGCGAGGCTGATTTGTCCCCACTCAATGTGTTGTTTCTGGGTCAGCAAGAATACACCCGCAAGCAGCAGGCTGGCTCCAACCCCTAAGAGGTAGCGGGCTTGCCCCTGACGGCGACTGTGGCGACGGAAATCGGCAAACATCTGGTCGAAGTGGTGCTGCTGATGGCGGGCCTGACGCAGGGTCTCATAGACCAGCTCCGGCAGCTCCGGCAGTTTCTCCGCCCAGAACGGCGCCTTCTCCTTGATGGCATTCCACACCGCCTTGGGGCCGACCTGCTCGTGCATCCAGTTCTCCAGGTAGGGCTTGGCGGTCTGCCACAAATCGAGCTGCGGGTAGAGCTGGCGCCCCAGCCCCTCCACATAGAGCAGGGTCTTTTGCAGCAACACCAGCTGCGGCTGCACCTGCATGTTGAAGCGGCGCGCGGTGTTGAACAGATTGAGCAGCACGTGGCCGAAGGAGATCTCGGAGAGCGGTTTCTCGAAGATGGGCTCCAGCACGGTGCGGATGGCGAACTCGAACTCGTCCACCTTGGTATCGGGCGGCACCCAGCCGGACTCCACGTGCAGCTCGGCTACCCGGCGGTAGTCGCGGTTGAAGAAGGCGAGAAAGTTCTCCGCCAGGTAGCGCTTGTCTTCCCGGTTGAGGGTGCCGACGATGCCGCAGTCGATGCCGATCCAGAGCGGATTCTCGGGGTGTTCGAAAGAGACGAAGATGTTGCCCGGGTGCATGTCGGCGTGGAAGAAGCTGTCGCGGAACACCTGGGTGAAGAACACTTCCACTCCGCGCTCGGCCAGCAGCTTCATGTTGGTGCCGTTGGCTTCCAGCGCGGCAATGTCGGAGACCGGAATGCCGTAGATCCGCTCCATCACCAGCACCTGCTCACGGCAATGGTCCGTGAACACCTCGGGCACATAGAGCGCCTCGGAACCGGTGAAGTTGCGGCGCAGCTGGATGGCGTTGGCCGCTTCGCGCATCAGGTTGAGCTCGTCGAGTATGGTCTTGCGATACTCCTCCACCACCTCGACGGGGCGCAGTCGTCCGCTTTGGGGCACGAAACGGGCCACCAGACGGGCCAGGGCCTGCATCAGGCGCAGGTCGGCCTCGATGACCGGCTCGATATCGGGACGGATCACCTTGATGACGATCTCGCGGCCGTTCTCCTTCAACCGGGCGGTGTGCACCTGGGCGATGGAGGCGGACGCCAGCGGCGTCTCGTCGAAGTCATCGAACAGGGTCTCGACGGGGCAACCCAGGCTCTCTTCAATCTGGCGACGGGCGGCCTGACCACAGAAGGGAGGCACCCTGTCCTGCAGCAGGGCCAGCTCTTCGGCAATGTCAGGGGGCAGCAGGTCTCGGCGGGTCGAGAGCATCTGGCCGAACTTGATGAAGATGGGACCCAGGGCCTCGAAGGCGAGGCGAATGCGGGCGCCACGGCTCATGCCTTGTTGCTTGTTCTTGAGCCAGAACAGACTGCGACGGGCCAGACGGCCAGGCCAGGGCTGATAACGGGCGGGTACCAGCTCGTCGATGCCCTGTTCCAGCAGGATGCTGACGATGCGATAGAGGCGTTTGAACTCCTTCGGGGTCATCAGCTCACCTGCTGTTCGAGGCGGGCAAGCCGCAACTCGATCGCCTTCATCTGTTGGGCCAGCTCTTCGACATCGTCATTGAAGCTCGCCACTTCCAGCGGACCCGGGGCAAGCCTCGCCTCCTCGGTCAGATACTCGGCCACTTGACGCTGGGAACGGCACAACTCTCGCCCCACAAAACGGCGAGCCTGACGGGCACCACTGCACAGGGTGTGGGCCACCACGTCGCCGGTGTAGCGGGACAGCTCCTCTTCCCAGTCGATATCGAGCTCGCCAAGCAGGGCGCTGAATGCCTGCACCAGCTGGGGGTCACCGCTCAGGTCCAGCTTCTCCTCGCGGATGTAGCGGGTCAGGGCGGAAGGCTCCTTGAGCAGGCCGAGGGCGGTCAGGGAGAGACTCAGCACCGCATCCGCCTCCCCTTCAAACCTGGCCAGCACATCCAGACGGCGCTCCGAGAAGACAAACCAGAGCGGCTTGAGCTCGCGCAGCTCCAGTTTGAGTACCTTGCCCGTCAACTTGCGCAACCGCTCCGGGCTCTGTTTGTCCAGGGCCAGCAACTGGTTGAGGCTGGTTTCGATCACCGCGGTGACCATGGCATCCATCGGCATAGGCGACCTTAAAACTTGTAACCGCGGTGCAGGGCAACCACGCCCTGGGTCAGGTTGTAGAACTCGACCTGTTCGAACCCGACATTCTCCATCATGCCTGCCAGGGTCTGCTGATCCGGGTGCATGCGGATGGATTCCGCCAGGTATTTGTAACTTTCGCTGTCGTTCGCGACAATTTCGCCCATTTTCGGCAGCAATTTGAAGGAGTAGAGATCATACAGCTTGGCGATCACTTCGCTCACCGGCTTGGAGAACTCCAGCACCAGCAGGCGGCCACCCGGTTTGAGCACCCGGAACATGGAGGCAAGCGCCTTGTCCTTGTCGGTGACGTTGCGCAGGCCGAAGCCGATGGTGATGACGTCGAAATGGTTGTCCGGGAACGGGAGCGCCTCGGCGTTGGCCTGCACGTAGGAAACGTTGTTGGCCACCCCCAGGTTGCGCAGCTTGTCGCGGCCCACTTTCAGCATGGAGTCGTTGATGTCCGCCAGGACCACCTGGCCGGTCTCACCCACGATGCGGGAGAACTTGGCGGTCAAATCCCCTGTGCCGCCAGCCAGATCCAGCACCTTCTGGCCCTTGCGGACGCCGGAGCAGTCGATGGTAAAGCGCTTCCAGAGGCGATGGATGCCGAACGACATCAGATCGTTCATCAGATCATACTTGGCCGCTACCGAATGGAAGACACCGGCGACCAGGGTTTCCTTCTCGGTCGCTGCCACGGTTTTATAGCCAAAATGCGTAGTAGTAGTCTGTTCCGACATCCCTCAAATACCCATAGAGCAAAGAATGGCCGCCAGTTTACCAGAGCCGATGGCGTGCGGACACCTCAAACCCGGCTTGCGACCAACTGCATACCCAGCACGACCATGGCCAGACAGAGGAACAGATTGAGACCGATATTGAGCAGCGCCTTCAGATAGGCCCCTTGCTGGGCCAGCATGACCGTGTCGAGGGCAAAGGAGGAGAAGGTGGTCAAGGCGCCGAGGATACCCACCATCAGCAATGGCTTCATCGGGTGTTCCACCACGTGACCATGGCTGATCAAGGCATAGGCAATCCCCATGATGAAGGAACCCACCACGTTGACCACCAGGGTGCCATAGGGAAAGTGGCGTCCCAGCAGCCAGGCCATCAGCTCGGCGATGCCAAAGCGCAGGCAGGCACCGAAGGCGCCTCCGACAGCGACAAATAACCAGGTTTGCATCAAGCAGGCTCCAAGAGTGTCAGGTTGGCATTATGCAAAATCTCGACAGCAGGGGACAGCCGGGCAATTAATCGACCCGGCTAGACCCTAGCGGCGAAAGTCTACCCGTTCTGGATTCACAAGGTGGAGGGTCGTCTCAGCCGGGCGAGTATCGGCGATGACTCTGCCATGGCGGATGGAATAACGCACCGGCACCTGGCGGCGCACCGCATCAAAACCATTCTCAGCAGGAAGGATCAGCAGGTTGGCGGGCTTGTCCACCTCGATGCCGTAGCGATCCTGCACGTTCAGGGTGCGGGCGCTGTGGTTGCCGATGAGCTTGAGACTGTCGTTGATCTGTTCATAGCCCATGATCTGGCAGACATGCAGCCCCATGTGCAGCACCTGCAACATGTTGGCCGTGCCCATGGGATACCAGGGATCGAACACGTCGTCGTGGCCGAAGCAGACGTTGATGTTCGCCTCCAGCATCTCCTTCACCCGGGTGATGCCACGACGCTTGGGATAGCTGTCGAAGCGCCCCTGCAGGTGAATGTTCACCAGCGGATTGGCGACGAAGTTGATGTCCGCCATCCTGAGCAGCCGGAACAGCCGCGAGGCATAGGCTCCGTTGTAGGAGTGCATGGCGGTGGTGTGGCTGGCGGTCACCCGATGGCCAATACCGCGCTCGTAGGCCAGGGTTGCCAGCGTCTCGATAAAACGGGACTGTTCGTCATCGATTTCGTCGCAATGCACATCCACCAGAACCTGATATTTCTCTGCAAGATCGAAAACGTAGTGCAGACTTTCGACCCCATATTCCCGAGTGAACTCGAAATGGGGGATGGCGCCTATCACGTCGGCGCCCAGTTTGAGAGCCTCTTCAAGTAACGTCTTGCCGTTGGGGTAGGAGAGGATCCCCTCCTGTGGGAAGGCCACTATCTGCAGCTCCACCCACTCCTTCATCTCCTCCCGCACCTCCAGCATCGCCTTCAAGGCGACCAGATTGGGGTCGGAAACATCCACGTGAGTCCGCACGAACTGGATGCCGTTGGCAATCTGCCATTTCAGTGTCTGGATGGCGCGTTGTTTCACATCCTCATGGGTCAGCAGCGCCTTGCGCTCGGCCCAACGCTCGATCCCCTCAAACAGGGTGCCGGAGAGGTTCCAACTCGGCTCGCCAGCCGTCTGGGTGGTATCGAGGTGAATGTGCGGTTCGATAAAGGGGGGGATGACAAGGCCTTGCTCACCATCAAGCTCGCGGGCAGAGAGCAGCTGAGTGCTCATGGGCTCAATGGCCCGGATCACGCCTCCCTGACAGAGGATTTGCCACATCCCTTCCCTGCCCGCCAGACGCACATTCCTAATCAGCATGTTCTTTCCCCTTCGAAAGCGTGGTTGTCTTTGCCAATCCACAACTTAGCCCGGATCCCTTTAATAGAGAAGCGCCGCCCGAAAAGCATACGGGATAGAAAGGGAGGATATGTCAGCAACAAGAAGGTGCGACATTGCAGGACTGCAATTTGCGATGGATGGCCTGAAAAGCAGATACAAAAAAGCCTCCCGATTGGGAGGCTTTCTTATTTAATGGTGCTGATACCCAGAATCGAACTGGGGACCTCATCCTTACCAAGGATGCGCTCTACCGACTGAGCCATATCAGCACACTAACCGGTAAAGACCACGCTCAATGCGTAATCTAAAATTGGGTGCCTGGCAGTGTCCTACTCTCGCATGGCGAATGCCACACTACCATCGGCGCTACAGCGTTTCACTTCTGAGTTCGGCATGGGGTCAGGTGGTTCCACTGCGCTATTGCCGCCAGGCAAAAATCTTCAATCTGAAAAAGCTGATTTAGTTATTCGTTCTCGGTATCTGCTACAAGTCTCTGAACACTTCTTGGGTGTTGTATGGTTAAGCCTCACGGGTAATTAGTATGGGTTAGCTCAACGTATCGCTACGCTTACACACCCCACCTATCAACGTTGTGGTCTCCAACGGCCCTTTAGGACCCTCAAGGGGTCAGGGATGACTCATCTCAGGGCTCGCTTCCCGCTTAGATGCTTTCAGCGGTTATCGATTCCGAACTTAGCTACCGGGCAGTGCCACTGGCGTGACAACCCGAACACCAGAGGTTCGTTCACTCCGGTCCTCTCGTACTAGGAGCAACTCCCTTCAATCATCCAACGCCCACGGCAGATAGGGACCGAACTGTCTCACGACGTTCTGAACCCAGCTCGCGTACCACTTTAAATGGCGAACAGCCATACCCTTGGGACCGACTTCAGCCCCAGGATGTGATGAGCCGACATCGAGGTGCCAAACACCGCCGTCGATATGAACTCTTGGGCGGTATCAGCCTGTTATCCCCGGAGTACCTTTTATCCGTTGAGCGATGGCCCTTCCATTCAGAACCACCGGATCACTATGACCTACTTTCGTACCTGCTCGACCTGTCCGTCTCGCAGTTAAGCTGGCTTATGCCATTGCACTAACCTCCTGATGTCCGACCAGGATTAGCCAACCTTCGTGCTCCTCCGTTACTCTTTGGGAGGAGACCGCCCCAGTCAAACTACCCACCAGGCACTGTCCGCGAGCCCGATTCAGGGCCCTGCGTTAGAACATCAAACATACAAGGGTGGTATTTCAAGGACGGCTCCAGCGCAACTGGCGTCACGCCTTCAAAGCCTCCCACCTATCCTACACATGTAGGTTCAATGTTCAGTGCCAAGCTGTAGTAAAGGTTCACGGGGTCTTTCCGTCTAGCCGCGGGTACACCGCATCTTCACGGCGAATTCGATTTCACTGAGTCTCGGGTGGAGACAGCATGGCCATGGTTACACCATTCGTGCAGGTCGGAACTTACCCGACAAGGAATTTCGCTACCTTAGGACCGTTATAGTTACGGCCGCCGTTTACCGGGGCTTCGATCAAGAGCTTCGCTTGCGCTAACCCCATCAATTAACCTTCCGGCACCGGGCAGGTGTCACACCCTATACGTCCACTTTCGTGTTTGCAGAGTGCTGTGTTTTTGATAAACAGTCCCAGCCATCTGGTCACTGCGACTCCCGACAGCTCCATCCGCAAGGGACTTCACCATCAAGAGCGAACCTTCTCCCGAAGTTACGGTTCTATTTTGCCTAGTTCCTTCACCCGAGTTCTCTCAAGCGCCTTGGTATTCTCTACCCGACCACCTGTGTCGGTTTGGGGTACGATGACTTGTAATCTGAAGCTTAGAGGCTTTTCCTGGAAGCAGGGCATCAATGGCTTCCGCACCGTAGTGCGTTCGTCTCGTGTCTCAGTGTTGTGTCTCCGGATTTGCCTAGAAACACCACCTACGCACTTTCACCAGGACAACCGTCGCCTGGCCCACCTAGCCTTCTCCGTCCCCCCATCGCAATTACAAGTCGTGCAGGAATATTAACCTGCTTCCCATCGATTACGCCTTTCGGCCTCACCTTAGGGGTCGACTCACCCTGCCCCGATTAACGTTGGACAGGAACCCTTGGTCTTCCGGCGAGGAGGCTTTTCACCCCCTTTATCGTTACTTACGTCAGCATTCGCACTTCTGATATCTCCAGCATACCTCTCGATACACCTTCGCAGACTTACAGAACGCTCCCCTACCACTCACACTTAGTGTGAATCCGCGGCTTCGGTGCCTGGTTTGAGCCCCGTTACATCTTCCGCGCAGGCCGACTCGACTAGTGAGCTATTACGCTTTCTTTAAATGATGGCTGCTTCTAAGCCAACATCCTAGCTGTCTGAGCCTTCCCACATCGTTTCCCACTTAACCAGAACTTTGGGACCTTAGCCGGCGGTCTGGGTTGTTTCCCTCTTCACGACGGACGTTAGCACCCGCCGTGTGTCTCCCGGATATTACTTACTGGTATTCGGAGTTTGCATGGGGTTGGTAAGTCGGGATGACCCCCTAGCCCAAACAGTGCTCTACCCCCAGTAGTATTCGTCCGAGGCGCTACCTAAATAGCTTTCGGGGAGAACCAGCTATCTCCGAGTTTGATTGGCCTTTCACCCCCAGCCACAGGTCATCCCCTAACTTTGCAACGTTAGTGGGTTCGGTCCTCCAGTTGATGTTACTCAACCTTCAACCTGCCCATGGCTAGATCACCCGGTTTCGGGTCTACACCTTGCAACTAGACGCCCAGTTAAGACTCGGTTTCCCTACGGCTCCCCTATACGGTTAACCTCGCTACAAAATGTAAGTCGCTGACCCATTATACAAAAGGTACGCAGTCACCCCGAAGGGCT
>NZ_AP021917.1:4867500-4906952 GCF_014168615.1 Aeromonas sp. WP2-W18-CRE-05
GCCGATCGCCAGCATGATGCTGGACGATTTTTGCGCCTTGGCCTGGCTGGCCTGGGGTCTGTGTACCTCAAGCCCGGCTTCGCGCACGAAGGAGGTGGTCACGATGAAGAAGATCAGCATGATGAAGACGATATCCAGCATGGGGGTCATGTCGATCTGCACTTCATCGCGCTGGCGTTTGGATTGCCGTCTCATTGCATTACCTTCTCTTCTCGCAGGCCGTCCCGGGTCTTGGCCAGCGCACGCTTGGCCTGACTCTCGAGCCGGCTGAGTAACAACACGCCGGAGAGGGCCACCACCATGCCTGCCATGGTGGGGATGGTGGCGCGGGAGATCCCGCCCGCCATGCTCTCCGGGTTAAAGCGGTTGGCCGCAGCCAGCGCATCGAATACGCCTATCATGCCGGTCACTGTACCCAGCAACCCCAGCATGGGGCAGAGCACCACCAGGGTGCGGATGAAGATCAGATGACGGTTGAGCGCCAGCTCCACTTCTGCCAGCCAGCGCCCGCGAATCGCGCGAGCGTGCCAGCTGTGACGCTCGCGACGCGCCTGCCAGCGGCCCAGCAGCTGACGCTGCAACGGTGAAAACCCCAGGTTGAGGTAGAGCAGCCGCTCGATCATCAGAATCCACATCAGCACCAGCAAGGCCAGAATGACCCAGAGCACCGGGCCGCCACGGCCCATGAAGCTCTGCAACTGCTGCCAGATGTCGAGCATCATGCTACCCGCTCCACCCTGTCACCATTGCTTTCGGCCCGCTCGGCCAGGATCCCGGCCACCTGCTGTTCCAGCACGTTGGAGAGCTCGGTGAAACGGGACTGCAACAGGCTGTGGGCCAGGATCAGCGGAATGGCCGCCACCAGACCCTGCACCGTGGTGACCAGGGCCATGGAGATGCCGCCCGCCATGATCTTGGGATCGCCGGTACCGAACTGGGTGATGGCCTGGAAGGTGCCGATCATACCGGTCACTGTCCCGAGCAGACCCAGCATGGGGGCGATGGCCGCGATCACCTTGACCATGCCGATGCCGCGCTCCAGGCGAGGGGTCTCCTGCAGGATCGCCTCATCCAGACGCAGTTCGAGGGTCTCCATGCTCAGTTCTGGATGCTTGTCAGCCACCGTCAGCACCCGGCCGAGGGCGTTGTCGGCATGATATTCACCGCTCTTGAGTTGGCGACGAACCCGACCCAGTTCGCGAGATAGGCTCCACAGCCGTACTCCAGCGATCCCCAGGCCGATGGCTGCCAGCAGCACGATGATGGCGCCGACCTGGCCGCCCTGCTGGACTTGCTGCCAGAAGGTGGGCGCCTGGGCCAGCATATCGAGCAGAACACCGTGGGAGGGATCCAGCGGCAACGCTTCTCCCTCCTGACCCTGATAAGCGGCCACAGCGGAAAGCACGCTGCCTGGCAGGCCCAGCACCGGACTCAGGCCTTCGGCCCCCGGTTGCAAGAAACCAGCATCGCCCAGCAGGGCGAAGCTGCCGATCCGGGTCAACGTCTGCTCGCTGGCAACGCCCTGGGCATCGAGCACCTTGCCGTTGAACCGGGCAACCCGGCCCGATTCGCGGATCTCCTGCAGCAAGGTGGCTGGCAGCAGGGCAAGGGCGGCGCGATCAGGCACCTGTTTATCCTGTGCCATGGTTTTCAGCGGGGCGAGACGATCAGGATACTGGCCCTCGACGGCGGATTCGCTCAGCAACTTGACCGCATCGCTGGCGCCCTGACGGGTGACCGCAAAGATGTCGTTCATGTCGCCGGAGGCCTGCTCCCACTGGGTATTGAGCTCCACCAGCTGCTTTTCATTGGCCGCGAACTGGCTGGCCAGCTCCTTGCTCAGGCGCTGGGCCTCGGCCAGCTTGGCACGGGCACTGCTCAGCTCCCTGGAGACAGACGCCAGATCCTGCTGAGCCTTCTGCTCACGGGCCTGTTCCTGCTGCTGCCAGGCTTCCTCGGCCACGGCGGCTGTGGTGCCCAGAGAGAGGGCGAGGGCAAGGGGTAACCACTTCATGGTGACGCTCATGACTGGGCCTCCTGACCACGGCTGACGGAAAGGGGGACATTCAACAACTGGGGAACTTTCTTGTCGGCAGCCATTTCCAACGCCTCGGCGATGGGGGAGAGCCACTGGCCGTCGAGGGCTTGCCACTGCTTGTGCTCGGCAGACCAGCGCCACGCCTGGGAGCGATCGGCGGTCATCGCCAGCAGGGAGACCCGGCCCAGTGCCAGCACGTCGACCCGGCGCGGTGCGCCATCCAGCACCAGCTCGGCGGAATAATGGTCCAGCCTGCTGCCGTATTCGGCTTCAATCTGATAGGCCTGCAATAGCTGGCGGAACTTCTCCGCCTCGCTCACATCGGCTCTTGCCAGCGTCGCTTTCAAGGCAGCAACCCGCGCCAGACGATCCTCCCTGCGCAGCGGGATGTCATCCTGTACCAGCTGTTCCAGATCGGCTTGCATCTGCAGCATCAGGGGGACAAGCCCCTGTCTGGTCTCCTGTACCGCCTCCAACTGCTGGTTCAGCTTGCCCAGCTCGTTTTGCTGATCGGCCACCAGAGACTGCATATAGCGGTTGTAGGCTTCCAGATCCCGCAGTTGCAGTTGGGCATTTTGCAGCTCAATCCTAGCTGCGACGGCTCCATCGGCGGCTTTCTCCACACGCAGCTGGGAGGCTTTCCCGTCGGCGATACTGTTCTTCAATGCTGGCGCAACCACCTCTTCGGCGGACACGACGCAATGAACGGCCATGGGTAACAAGGCCAGACCCCAAAACTTGTTCATGATATAAATCTTAACAATGATAACTATTCTCATTGTCTCAAAGAGTAGGGTCACTGGCAATCAGATGATTTTCTTGGCCTCTGGCCGAAAAAACAGGATACTTTTTAGACAAGTACGGGAATAACTGGCGTTGGTAGTCGCAACACCATTTTAAATAACTAAAAAATGTCTTTTCGATCAGCAAGATAAGTGATCGAAAAAGGAGACTTACATGTTTAACGATGCGATCTGGGAACACATAGATCGGTTCACCAAGGCGAAGAAGACCAGCGAGATCCAGCAACAACTGGAGCGCTTCAGTCATCAGATGGGGTTTGATTACTTCCGTTTGCTGATTATTTTCCCCATCAGCATGCAGAAATCCCATGTGGCGTTGTTCAACAACTGCCCCACCAGCTGGTTTGATGCCTATTCGGAACGGCACTACCTGACCCAGGATCCGGTCGTCTTCCTGGGACTGAAGCAGACCCAGCCCATCTTCTGGAACAAGCTCGATTGTGATGCCCCCTGGTTGCCCAGCGCCAGCAGGGAGGTGATGAACCTCGCCGCCGACTTCGGGGTGAGGAACGGCGTCTCCTTCCCGCTGCACACGCCGCAGGGGGAACACGGCATCCTCTCTTTCATCAGCAAGGAGAAGTCCAATTCCGATCTGATGTTTGAAAACGTTCCCCTGCTGTCATTCTGCGCCAGCTACATCTTCAACTCGGCCCTGACCCTCATCAAGGCCAGGCCAGACCTGATGAAATACCTGGCCGAGCTGTCGGATCGGGAGAAGGAGTGCCTGTTCTGGGCCAGCGAGGGCAAGACCTCCTGGGAGATCGCCACCATCCTCGGCATCAGCGAGCGGACCGTGAACTTCCACCTCAATCAGGTCACCAACAAGACGGACTCGCGCAACCGCAACCAGGCGATCGCCAAGAGCATCTCCAGCGGCATCATTGTGCCTTCCCTGGACGACGTCACCATCACCAACCTGCGGCTGTCATAGCCTGTTTTGCCAAAACAAAAAGAGCCGCAATGCGGCTCTTTTTTCATTTCCGGCGACGGCTTATTCCACAGTCACGGATTTGGCCAGGTTGCGCGGTTGATCCACGTCGGTGCCCTTGATGAGAGCGACGTGGTAGGAGAGCAGCTGCAACGGCACGGTATAGACGATCGGCGCGATCATCTCTTCCACGTGGTTCAGGCTCATCACCCGCATGGTCTCGTCGCTCTTGAAACCGGCGTCCGCATCGGCGAACACATAGAGGATACCGCCACGGGCACGCACCTCTTCCACGTTGGACTTGAGCTTCTCCAGCAGATCGTTGTTCGGCGCCACGACGATGATGGGCATCTCGGCATCGATCAGCGCCAGCGGGCCATGCTTCAACTCACCGGCGGCATAGGCCTCGGCGTGGATGTAGGAGATCTCCTTGAGCTTGAGCGCCCCCTCCATGGCGATGGGGTACTGGCTGCCACGACCGAGGAACAGGCTGTGGTGCTTGTCGGCAAACTCTTCGGCCAGAGTCTCGATCTGCTTGGCCAAGGCCAGGCTCTCCTTGATGCGTACAGGCAGGGCTTGCAGCGCCTTGACCAGTTCGGCCTCGGCGGCGGCGCTCAGGTTGCCACGGCAGTGACCGACGGAGGCCACCAGCATCAGCAGACCGGCCAGCTGGGTGGTGAACGCCTTGGTGGACGCCACCCCGATTTCTGCCCCCGCACGGGTCATGAAGGCCAGGTCGGATTCGCGCACCAGGGAGGAGCCCGGTACGTTGCAGATGGCCAGGGAGCTCATGTAACCGGACTCCTTGGCCAGACGCAGGGCGGCCAGGGTATCGGCGGTTTCTCCGCTCTGGGAAAGAGTCACCAGCAGGCTGTTGGGGCGTACCACCGACTTGCGGTAGCGGAATTCGGAGGCGATCTCCACGTCGCAGGAGACGCCGGCGATCTCTTCAAACCAGTAGCGGGCCACCATGCCGGAGTTGTAGGAGGTGCCGCAGGCGACGATCTGGACGTGCTCGACCTTGTCGAAAATGGCGCGGGCGCCGTTGCCGAAGGACTCGACCACCACGTGATCACTGCCCAGGCGGCCTTCCAGGGTGTTGGTGATGGCCTTGGGCTGCTCGTAGATCTCCTTGAGCATGTAGTGTCGGTATTCGCCCTTGTCACCGGCATCGTGGGAGAGCTCGGACTCCAGCTCCTCGCGTACCACGGCATGGCCGTTGGTATCGAAGATATGCACGTCGCGGCGGGTCACTTCGGCCACATCGCCCTCTTCCAGGAAGATGAAGCGGCGGGTCACCGGCAGCAGGGCCATCTGGTCGGAGGCGATGAAGTTCTCGCCGATGCCGCGGCCGATCACCAGGGGGGAGCCGGAACGGGCCACCACCACGCGGCTGTCGTCACGGCTGTCCATGACCACGGTGCCGTAGGCGCCGCGCAGCTGCTTCACCGCTACCTGCATGGCCACCAGCAGGCTGGGGGCGGATTTCAGCTCGTGGTGCACCAGGTGGGCAATCACCTCGGTGTCGGTGTCGGAGCTGAACACATAGCCCAGCGCCTTCAACTCTTCCCGCAGCTCTTCGTGGTTCTCGATGATACCGTTGTGCACTACCACGATATGCTCGGAGACATGGGGGTGAGCATTGCGCTCGGACGGCTCGCCATGGGTAGCCCAGCGGGTGTGGGCAATGCCGGTACCACCGTGGACGGACTGCTCCTCCAGAGCCTTGGCCAGTTCGGCCACCTTGCCAAGGCGACGCACCCGCTGCAGCGGCTGGTTGGCGCTGAACACGGCGACACCGGCCGAATCGTAGCCACGGTATTCCAGACGGCGCAGGCCCTCTACCAGGATTTCAGCCACATCACGTTGGGCGACGGCCCCGACGATGCCACACATACACTTCTCCTTGAGACGTAAGACGTTAATTCGGTTGGATAATGGTTTGTTCAGGTCACTCGGCCACGGGGGCGCAAATCAGCTGGATCCCCCTGGCCTGGATCTGTTCTCTGGCCGCACTGGCCAGCCCCTCGTCGGTCACCAGGGTATGGATGCCGGACCAGGGCAGCTCGAGATTGGGGATCTTTCGGCCGATCTTCTCCGACTCCACCATGACGATGACCTCCCGCGACACTTCGGCCATGACCCGGGAGAGGCCCACCAGCTCGTTGAAGGTGGTGGTGCCCCGCTCCGGGTCGATGCCATCGGCACCGATGAAGAGCTGGTCGAAGTCATAGGAGCGCAGCACCTGCTCCGCCACCTGCCCCTGGAAAGATTCGGAATGGGGATCCCAGGTCCCGCCAGTCATCAGCAGGGTGGGCTCGTTTTCCAGCTCGCGCAGGGCACCAGCCACATTGAGGGAGTTGGTCATGACGATGAGGCCGCGCTTGTTGCCCAGCATGGGGATCATGGCGCTGGTGGTGCTGCCGCTGTCGATGATGACGCGGTTGTGATCGCGGATCCGCTCGGCGGCGGCGCGGGCAATGGCTAGCTTTCGATTCGAAACTTGTTCCGGGTTGCTGTCCACCACCATCTCGCTGGGGAGGGGAACGGCACCGCCGTAGCGACGCAGCAACAGGCCACCGGTCTCCAGCACCGCCAGATCTTTGCGGATGGTCACTTCGGAGGTGGCGAAGTGTTTGGCCAGGGCATCGACGCTGACTTCCCCCTGCTCCTGCATCAGACTCACTATGGTGTGACGGCGCTGCTGTGTGTTGCGTTTGGTCATCTGTAAGTTTCGATTCGAAAGAATGGCGAAATATTAATGCCTTTTCGGGAAAAATCAAACGGCAAATAGGATCCGATTTGGTTCGATGCCAGAATGAGGAGCCGATTTGCGACGAGGACGCCATGCAAAAACGACTCATCTGGCTGGTGGAAGATGAAGCCAGCATTGCCGATACCCTGATCTATGCCCTGCAGACCGATGGTTTCGAGGTGGAGTGGTTCCCCCTCGGCCAGCCGTTGCTGGCGCGACTGGAACAGACGCGACCGGATTTTTTGATCCTGGATGTGGGGCTGCCGGACATCAGCGGTTTCGAACTGTGCAAGCGGGTGCGGGCACAGACCGATATTCCCCTGATGTTTCTCACCGCCCGCAGCGAGGAGATAGACAGGCTGATCGGGCTGGAGATAGGGGCAGACGACTATGTGGCCAAACCCTTCTCACCCCGTGAGGTGTGCGCCCGGGTGCGGGTCATCCTGCGCCGCAGCCAGCCCGCCCCCTACCAGCCGATACAGCCACTCACCCTGGACGAGGAGCGGGCACGAATCTGCTTCCAGGGCCAGCCCCTGACGCTCACCCGCTATGAGTACCTGCTGCTCAAGACCCTGATGCTGGCGCCGGGTCGGGTCTACTCCCGCCAGCAGCTGATGGATCTGGTGTGGCAGGATGCGGAAGAGAGTCTGGATCGCACCGTCGACACCCACATCAAGACTCTGCGGGCCAAGCTGCGGGAGCGGGACCCTGACGCCAACCTGATCCTGACCCACCGCGGGCTGGGCTACAGTCTGGAGCTGGCATGAACTCGGGGTGGCCGGGCATCGGCAGGGGGATGAGATGAGAATCGGATTGCAACTGCTGTGCGGCCTGGTGCTGATCTTCGCCCTGGCCGCCTGGTTCGTGCTGGAGATCTTCGTCGAGGAGATCAAGCCCGGGGTACGCAGCGCCACCGAAGATACCCTGGTAGACATGGCGCAGATGCTGGCCCCCCTGGCCCTGGACGACATGCAGGAAGGAAAGATGGCGAATGGCCGGCTGGCCAGCGCCTTCGCCCGCCTCAACCAGAGTCCCATCAATGCCCTCATCGATGGCCACCTCAAGCAGCAGGCGGAGTACCGCATCTATGTGACCGACGCAAAAGGCAGGGTGGTCTACGACTCGGACGGGGTAGATCTGGGCAAGGACTACTCACGCTGGAACGACGTCTACCTGACCCTGCGCGGCGAATATGGCGCCCGCAGCACCCGCAGCGACCCCGACGATCCCGCCAGCTCGGTGATGCACGTGGCCGCCCCGCTGCGGGAAGGGGCCAAGATCATCGGCTCCCTCACCGTCGCCAAGCCCAACAGCACCCTGCAGCCCATGATAGAGCGCAGCGAACACCAGTTGCTGAAAGGGGCGGCCCTGCTGCTGTTCATCTCGCTGCTCATCGGCGCCTTGCTGGTGTGGTGGCTCAACCGCGCCATCGGCAAGCTGGTGCACTATGCAGATGCAATCAGCCAGGGTCAGCCCGCCAGCCTGCCGCGCCTCTACAGCCCCGAACTGGACAGGCTAGGCCACTCCCTGGAGACCATGCGCCGCCAACTGGACGGCAAGGCCTATATCGAGGCCTATGTCCACAGCCTGACCCACGAGCTCAAAAGCCCGCTGGCGGCCATTCGCGGGGCGGGGGAGATCCTGGCCGAGGCGCCGCCGCCGGACATCGCAAAGCGCTTTATCGGCAACATCAATCTGGAGACGGCCCGCATGCAGCAGCTGATCGAACGCATGCTGCAACTCGCCCGCCTCGAATCAGGGCAGGGGCTGGACAGACAATCCGTTGAGCCGGCCCGGCTGGGCAGACGGGTGCTCGATGCCCGCCAGATCCAGGCCCAGCGCCGCCAGATCGCCCTGCACGCCGAGCTGGGGGAAGGTCAGAAGCAGAAGTGGGATCCCCTGCTGGTGGAGCAGGCCCTTGGCAACCTGCTGGACAACGCCCTCGATTTCGCCCCCGCCGGCAGTACCCTGGTGCTGAGCGGCGCCATGGAGGAGGGGGGTTATTGCTTCCGGGTGCGGGATCAGGGGCCAGGCATTCCCGACTTTGCGCTGCCCAGGATTTTCGAGCGTTTCTACTCCCTGCCAAGGCCAGACAAGGGCAAGAGCAGCGGCCTCGGGCTCAGTTTTGCCATGGAGGTGGCACGCCAGCACGGCGGCCATCTTGCCCTTGCCAATCAGCCGGACGGGGGGGTGCTGGCCACACTCTGGCTGCCCGGCAACTGAGGACACTTCACACCAAGCACACAGAGCCGGGCTAAGCTGCACCTCCTCGATGACGACCGTCCCCGTCGATGCGCATTCATATTAATCAAGGAGATAGATATGCCCCGTATGCTGTTGTCCGGTCTGCTTGCCGCCGGCCTCTTCTGTGCACTGCCTGCCAGCGCCGCTTCTGGCTGCATGCTGTTTGCCGATGGCACCGGCAAACCCGTCAGCACCCAGGGGGACTGTGCCGCCCAGTTGACCCCGGCCTCCACCTTCAAGATCCCGCTGGCACTGATGGGCTATGACAGCGGCTTTCTGGTGGATGAACAACTGCCGGCCCTGCCGTTCAAGGCCGGTGATCCTGATTTCCTGCCGGAGTGGAAACAGACCACCACCCCGAGCAGCTGGATGCAATTCTCGGTCATCTGGTACTCGCAGCGCCTCACCGAGTGGCTGGGAGAGGCTCGCTTCCAGCACTACGTGGACAGCTTCGACTACGGCAACCGGGATCTCGAAGGCAACCCGGGCAAGCACGACGGTCTGACCCAGGCCTGGCTCAGCACCAGCCTCGCCATCAGCCCCCAGGAGCAAGCCCGCTTCCTTGGCAAGATGGTGAGCGGCAAGCTACCGGTCTCCGCCCAGACCCTGCGCCATACCGCCAACCTGATGCGTCAGCCCGACATCGACGGTTGGCAGATCCACGGCAAGACCGGCATGGGCTACCCCAAGCTGCTGGATGGCAGCCTGGACAGGGAGCAGCAGATCGGCTGGTTCGTCGGCTGGGCCAGCAAACAGGACAAGACGCTCATCTTCGTCCACACCGTTATCCAGAAGCCGGGCAAGCAGTTCGCTTCCCTCAGGGCCAGGGAGGAGGTGTTCGCCGCCCTGCCGGCCCGGTTGAAGACACTCTGATGCCAGCAACACCGGCGCCTGGCGCCGGTTTTTTTATCCCCCTTCACCACCACTTCACACTGCCCCATCCTCCCTTCACGCGACCCCGGCACACTCCCGTTCAACAACAAGGAGACGTGTCATGGTCAAACAGATTTTCACCCACAAGATCGCCCTGCTGCTGCTGCTCTGCCTGCTGATGATGATCCCGGTTCACGCCAT
This sequence comes from Aeromonas sp. WP2-W18-CRE-05, assembly GCF_014168615.1. Taxonomy (NCBI): domain Bacteria; kingdom Pseudomonadati; phylum Pseudomonadota; class Gammaproteobacteria; order Aeromonadales; family Aeromonadaceae; genus Aeromonas; species Aeromonas sp. WP2-W18-CRE-05. The sequence continues at coordinate 4,877,343 of NZ_AP021917.1, forward strand.
CATGGAGCTGAATCGGGAGCGCCAGGCCTATCGCAGTCAGGCCATTCACAGCATCATGGCCAGCCACAGCGGGCCCCAGCGCCTGATGGGGCCCGTACTGGTACAGCCCTATACCCGGACCGTCACCGTCGAGCAGGATGGCAAACATTTCGTTCGCAAGGAGCAGGTCTATCGCTACCTGCTGCCCCAGAGGCTGGACGTGCGGGCCAGCATGGAGGTGACCCCGCGCAAGCTCGGTATCTATCAGGCCCAGATTTATCACAGTCGGCTCTCCCTCTCCGGCCTGATGCCCACCAGCCTGGCTGACAAGGGGCTGGTGGCCGGCAACCCGAACCTGAGCTTCGACCCGGCGGATCCCGCCCTGGTGCCGGGCAAACCCTATCTCAGCCTGATCCTCTCCGATGCCCGGGGCATCAGCCGCGTACCCGAACTGCAATGGGGGGAGAAACGCATCCCGTTTGCCCCTGGTGCCCAGCTGGGGGACGGGCGAGTGGGGATCCATGCCCCGCTCGACGCCTTGCCAGACGAAGATGGCCGCTTTCACATCGAGCTGGATCTGCAGGGCATGAACGCGCTGGAAGTGTTGCCGCTCGGACAGGACAGCCGGTTTCACCTGAGCGGCAACTGGCCCCATCCCAATTTTCTCGGCGACTTTCTGCCCGGTGAACGCACCCTTGCGGATCAAGGGTTCGAGGCAAGCTGGCAGACCAGCTGGTTCGCCACCGACATGGAGAGTCGCTTCAACCGCATGATGAAGGGAGCGGGCACCAAACTGCCGTCATTCAGCGTCAGCCTGGTGCAACCGGTGGATCACTATCAGCTGAACGAGCGGGCCGCCAAATATGCCCTGCTGTTCATCGGCCTCACCTTCATCAGCTTCTTCATGTTCGAGCTGCTCAAGGGGCTGCGGGTACACCCCATCCAGTACGCGCTGGTTGGCATGGGGCTGGCCATCTTCTATCTGGTGCTGCTGGCGCTGACCGAGCATCTCGGCTTTGCCTGGGCCTATCTCATTGCCGCCCTGGCCAGTGTGGCCCTCAACGGCTTCTACCTGAGCCATGTGCTGGGCGGCCCGAAACAGGGCATGGGATTCGCCGCCCTGCTGGGGCTGGTCTACACCATTCTGTTCGGGCTGCTGCAGGCCGAGGAGACAGCCCTGTTGCTCGGCGCCCTGCTGCTGTTCGCCACCCTGGCGCTGGTCATGGGGCTGACTCGCAAGCTCGACTGGTATCAGGTGATGGAGAACAGTCCCTCCGCCACCGCATGGGCGGCCCCCCAGCCATCGACCAATGACACCAGCCATCAGCCATAAGCAAAAAAACCGGCGCCCTCGGGCGCCGGTTTGCATTTCATTGATCGGGCATCACTTCTTCTTGACCGGACGGGGCCAGTTCGGAATGTGGCGCTGGGGCACCCGGGTGATCACCAGCTCGTTTTCCGCCACATCCTTGGTGATGGTGGAACCCGCTCCCAGGGTCGCCCCCTTGCCGATCCGCACCGGCGCCACCAGCTGGGTATCGGAGCCGACAAACACATCGTCCTCGATGATGGTCTGGAACTTGTTCACCCCGTCGTAATTGCAGGTGATGGTGCCGGCACCGATGTTCACCTTGGCGCCGACGTCCGCATCCCCCAGATAGGTCAGATGACCGCACTTCGAGCCAACCCCCAGCCGGGCCTTCTTCATCTCGACGAAGTTGCCGACATGGGCATCCTGCTCCAGCACGGCGCCCGGGCGCAGACGGGTAAAGGGCCCGACCGAGCACTGGTCGGCAATTTGCGCACCTTCGATGACGGAGTAGGGTTTCACCTCGGTGTGGTCGCCGATGACGCAATCCTTCAATACGCTGCCGGCACCGATGCGCACGTGATTGCCCAGCACCACCTTGCCTTCGATGATGACGTTGACGTCGATCACCACCTCCTCCCCGATTTCCAGGGTGCCGCGCAGATCGAAACGGGCCGGATCGATCAGGGTGGCGCCGGCGATCATCAGCTTCTCGGCCTGCATCTGCTGGTAGCTGCGCTCAAGCGCAGCCAGCTGCACCCGGTTGTTGGCCCCTTCCACTTCCATGGCGCTGTCAGGGTGGACGGCGGCGATGGCACAACCATCCCCATGGGCCATGGCGATGACGTCGGTCAGATAGAACTCGCCCTGGGCATTCTTGTTGTCCAGGCGGGAGAGCCAGCTACGCAGCTGACCACCGTTGGCCACCAACACGCCGGTGTTCACTTCGCGGATGGCAAGTTGCTCGGCGTTGGCATCCTTCTGCTCGACAATGCCGACCACCTGACCATGTTCCCGCACGATGCGGCCATAGCCGGTCGGGTTGTCCAGTACCACGGTCAGCAGCGCCATGCCATCGTCGGCCTTGGCGGCCAGCAAGCGTTGCAGGGTCTCGGGCTGGATCAGCGGGGTATCGCCGTAGAGCACCAGCACGTCGTCTTCGTCATGCCAGAACGGAATGGCCTGGGCGACGGCATGGCCGGTCCCCAGTTGCTGGGCCTGCAGCACCCAGTTCAGGTCGGATGCCTGGATCCGCTCCTTCAGCAGTTCGGCGCCGTGGCCATAGACCAGGTGCAGCTGTTCGGCACCGATCTGGCGGGCGGTCTCGATCACATGGGAGACCATGGGCTTGCTGGCAACGGGGTGCAGCACCTTGGGCAGGGAGGAACGCATGCGGGTGCCTTTGCCCGCAGCCAGGATCACGACGTTGAGAGACATAGCTAGCCTTTGAAACAGGTGGAAATGCTGGGCGGAGTCTATCCAACGGGCAAAAAAAAAGCGACCCGAAGGTCGCTTTTTGCATCACCGTGATTAGCGGTAATTCTTTTTGACGATATCGATAACCCGCAGCTGGGCCATTGCTTTGGCCAGCTCGGCAGATGCCTGAGCATAGTCGATATCACCATGGGAGCTGTTGATCCGCTCTTCGGCACGACGCTTGGCTTCCTGGGCTTTCGCCTCATCCAGATCGTCTGCGCGAATGGCGGTATCGGCCAGCACGGTCACGGCTTCGGGTTGTACTTCCAGCATGCCGCCGGAGATGTACAGCACCTCTTCGCTACCATTTTGCTTGATCAAGCGGACCAGGCCCGGCTTGATGGCAGTCAGCAACGGAGCATGACCGTGGCGGAGACCCAGCTCACCTTCGGAGCCTGATACCTGGGCAGATTGCACGCGACCGGAAAACAGTTTTCCTTCGGCGCTCACTACATCCAGGTGAAAGGAGATCATCTCAGCCATGGGCCCTCCTATCGAGGCTTACAGTTTCTTGGACTTCTCGACGACTTCGTCGATGCCGCCAACCATGTAGAACGCCTGCTCCGGCAGATCGTCATACTCGCCCTTCAGGATGCCCTGGAAGCCACGGATGGTTTCCTTCAGCGGCACGTATTTGCCCGGAGAACCGGTAAATACTTCGGCCACGAAGAACGGCTGGGACAGGAAACGCTCGATCTTACGGGCACGGGCTACGGTCAGTTTGTCTTCTTCTGACAGTTCATCCATACCCAGGATGGCGATGATGTCCTTCAGCTCCTTGTAGCGCTGCAGTACGGTCTGAACGCCACGAGCGGTCTCGTAGTGCTCCTTGCCAACCACCAGCGGATCCAGCTGACGGGAGGTGGAGTCCAGCGGGTCAACGGCCGGGTAGATACCCAGTGCCGCGATCTGACGGGACAGTACGACGGTCGCATCCAGGTGGGCGAAGGTGGTCGCCGGAGACGGGTCGGTCAAGTCATCCGCAGGCACGTAAACGGCCTGTACGGAGGTGATGGAACCAGTCTTGGTGGAGGTGATGCGCTCTTGCAGAACACCCATCTCCTCGGCCAGGGTCGGCTGGTAACCTACTGCGGAGGGCATACGGCCCAGCAGTGCGGATACTTCGGTACCGGCCAGGGTGTAACGGTAGATGTTGTCCACGAAGAACAGCACGTCACGACCTTCGTCACGGAACTTCTCGGCCATGGTCAGGCCGGTCAGCGCCACGCGCAGACGGTTTCCGGGCGGCTCGTTCATCTGACCGTAAACCAGAGATACTTTGTCCAGTACGTTGGACTCCATCATCTCGTGGTAGAAGTCGTTACCCTCACGGGTACGCTCACCTACACCGGCGAACACGGAGTAACCGCTGTGCTCGATCGCGATGTTACGGATCAGCTCCATCATGTTGACGGTCTTGCCTACGCCGGCGCCGCCGAACAGACCAACCTTACCACCCTTGGCGAACGGACATACCAGGTCGATAACCTTGATGCCGGTCTCCAGCAGCTCGGTGCTGTTGGACTGATCTTCGTAGCTGGGGGCTTCGCGGTGGATGGACCAACGCTCTTCTTCGCCGATCGGACCCTTCTCGTCGATGGGGTCGCCCAGTACGTTCATGATACGGCCCAGGGTCGAGGTACCGACCGGTACCTGGATGGCCTTGCCGCTGTTAACTACTTCCAACCCACGACGCAGACCGTCGGAGGAACCCATGGTGATGCAACGCACGACGCCGCCGCCGATCTGTTGCTGAACTTCCAGTACCAGACCCTGGCCTTGGCCTTCGCTGACAACCTTCAGTGCATCGTACACCTGGGGCACGGCATTCTGCGGGAACTCGATGTCCACCACAGCGCCGATGATTTGGACGATGAAACCGTTACTCATGTCAAATCCTCTAAACCTTTGATAACCCTTGCCTTACACCGCAGCAGCACCGGAAACGATCTCTGTGAGCTCCTGGGTAATACTGGCCTGACGGGCCTTGTTGTATGCCAGTTGCAGATCGTTAATCAGGTTGCCGGCGTTGTCAGTCGCGGCTTGCATGGCAACCATTCGGGCTGCCTGTTCACTTGCCAAGTTTTCTACCACCCCCTGGTAGACCTGGGATTCGACGTAGCGAATCAGCAGGGTATCCAGCAGTTGCTTGGGATCCGGCTCATAGAGGTAGTCCCAGTGGTGCTTCTTGGCGAGCTTGCTGTCTTCTGTTACGGGCAAAGGCAGCAGTTGATCGACTTTTGGTTGCTGAACCATGGTGTTGACGAACTTGTTGTACACCAGATACAGCCTGTCAATCTCACCGTTGTCGTAAGCCTTCAGCATGACCTTCACTGAACCGATCAGGTCATTGACGCTCGGGTTGTCACCCAGTCCGGAGACGTGGGCTTTCACCTTGGCGCCGTGCCGTTCAAAGAAGTTGGAGGCCTTGTTACCGATCAATGCCAGGTCAACCTTGGCACCTTTCGCGCTCCATTGCTTCATATCATTGAGGGCAGCCTTGAACAGGTTGATGTTCAGACCACCACACAGGCCACGGTCGGTGGAGACGACGATGTAACCCACTCGCTTCACCTCACGTTCGATGAGGTAGGGGTGCTTGTATTCCAAGTTCCCCTGAGCGATATGGCCGATCACCTTGCGCATGGTTTCAGCGTACGGACGGCTGGCAGACATGCGTTCCTGCGCACGGCGCATCTTGCTCGCTGCCACCATTTCCATAGCGCTGGTGATCTTCTGAGTGTTCTTCACACTCCCGATCTTGTTACGTATCTCTTTTGCGCCGGCCATCTCTTCTCTCCATCAGGTGGCAGCTTGCGCTGCCACACACGCTTACCAGGTCTGGGTTGCCTTGAAGTCATCCAGCAACGCAGTCAGCTTGCCAACGATCGCGTCGTTGTAGTCGGCCTTGGCATTGATTTCAGCCATCAGCTCGGCATGCTGGGTATTGGCGTAAGAGAGCAGAGCGGCTTCGAAGTCGACGATCTTGCTCAGTTCGACATCGGCGAGATAACCCTTCTCGGCGGCGAACAGCACCAGGGACTGCTGGGCCACGCTCATCGGAGAGTACTGCTTCTGCTTCATCAGCTCGGTGACTTTCTGACCGTGATCCAGCTGCTTGCGAGTAGCATCGTCCAGGTCGGAAGAGAACTGGGCAAATGCCGCCAGTTCACGGTACTGGGCCAGCGCGGTACGGATACCACCGGACAGCTTCTTGACGATCTTGGTCTGAGCAGCACCGCCCACACGGGATACGGAGATACCCGGGTCAACCGCCGGACGAATACCGGAGTTGAACAGCTGGGAGGTCAGGAAGATCTGGCCGTCGGTGATGGAGATCACGTTGGTCGGAACGAACGCGGAGACGTCACCGGCCTGGGTTTCGATGATCGGCAGGGCGGTCAGGGAACCGGTCTGGCCTTTCACGGCACCATTGGTGAACTTCTCTACGTACTCGGCGTTGACGCGAGCAGCACGCTCCAGCAGACGGGAGTGCAGATAGAAGACGTCACCCGGGTAAGCTTCACGTCCAGGCGGACGGCGCAGCAGCAGGGAGATCTGGCGATAGGCAACGGCCTGCTTGGACAGGTCATCATAGATGATCAGTGCGTCTTCGCCGCGGTCACGGAAGTACTCGCCCATGGAGCAACCGGCGTAGGGAGCCAGGTACTGCAGAGCAGCCGCTTCGGAGGCAGAAGCCACGACCACGATGGTGTTGGCCAGGGCGCCGTGCTCTTCCAGCTTGCGCACCACGTTGGCGATGGTGGAGGCCTTCTGGCCGATCGCAACGTAGACGCACTTAATGCCGGAATCTTTCTGGTTGATGATGGTGTCGATGGCGATGGCGGTCTTACCAACCTGGCGGTCACCGATGATCAGCTCACGCTGGCCACGACCGATAGGGATCATGGCATCGATGGCTTTCAGACCGGTCTGGACTGGCTGGTCAACAGACTTACGCTCGATAACGCCCGGGGCGATCACTTCGATCGGCGAGAAGCCGTCGTTGTCTACCGGACCCTTACCGTCGATCGGCTGACCCAGGGTGTTGACCACCCGGCCCAACAGACCACGACCGACCGGCACTTCCAGAATGCGGCCGGTACCCTTTACCTTCATCCCTTCGGCCAGATCGGCATAGGGACCCATTACTACGGCACCAACGGAGTCACGCTCCAGGTTCAATGCCAGAGCGAAGCGGTTGCCCGGCAGCTCGATCATCTCACCCTGCATGGCATCGGCCAGACCGTGGATACGAATGATACCGTCGCTTACAGAAACGATGGTACCTTCGTTACGCGCTTCGCTTTTGACATCAAACTGCGCAATGCGCTGCTTGATCAGCTCGGCGATTTCAGTGGAATTCAGTTGCATGCTCTAATACCCCAATCAAGATTGCAGCGCATCGGCCATGCGATCCAGCTTACCGCGGACCGTGCCGTCGATAACGAGATCACCGGCCTTGATGAGCACCCCGGCCATCAAGGACGCATCTGTGCTGCAATTCAGCTTCACTTTGCGCGCGAGACGTTGTTCCAGAGAAGCCTGAATATTGGCTTTCTGCTGGTCGGTCAGTTCGATCGCCGAAATCACGTCAGCCTGAACTTCTTTGTCCAGTTCAGCCTTGAGCGCGACGAATTCGGCAACGACCGCCGGCAGCACACCCAAGCGACCATTCTCGGCCATCACCCGGATCAGGTTCTGACCGTGCTCGTTGAGCTGCTCACCGCAGACACCGACAAACAGCTTTGCCAGTTCTTCGGCAGCAACGGAGCCGTTTACCAGGCTGTGCATGGTCTCGTTTTCTGCCACCTGAGCGGCGAAATCGAGCATCTCCAGCCATTGGTCAACCGCCTTGTGCTCAACGGCAAACTCGAAAGCAGCCTTGGCGTAGGGGCGAGCGATTGTAGTCAGTTCAGACATAGCCCCGTTCCCGTTACAGTTCTGCTACCAGTTTGTCGACGATGTCGCTGTTGGCAGCCTGGTCGATTTGGCGTGCCAGGATCTTCTCTGCACCCGCGATGGCAAGAGCAGCAACCTGCTTGCGCAGTTCTTCTTTGGCACGATGACGTTCAGCTTCGATCTCTGCACGGCCCTGAGCCAGGATTTTCTCCCGCTCAGCTTGGGCTCCGACAGCGGCCTCATCAATGATCTGGGCCTTGCGTTTGTTGGCCTGATCGATGATTTCAGCAGCCTGAAGCTTGGCTTCTTTCAGCTGATCGGTGGCGTTGGCCTTGGCCAGCTCCAGATCTTTCTTGGCACGCTCTGCAGAAGAGAGGCCGTCAGCGATTTCTTTCTGACGGGCTTCGATGGCAGCCATCAGCGGCGGCCATACGTACTTCATGCAAAACACTACGAAGATGAAAAAAGCAACTGCTTGGCCGAGGAGGGTGGCGTTGATATTCACAGCCGATGTCCTCTTTAGTTAGTTAATGGGTTCTGCGTGAGTCGTAATGACTTAGGCAACCGCAAACATCACATACAGACCCAGACCAACGGCGATCATCGGGATCGCATCCACCAGACCCATCACGATGAAGAACTGGGTACGCAGAACAGGGATCAGGTCAGGTTGACGAGCTGCACCTTCCAGGAACTTGCCACCCAGGATACCGATACCGATGGAGGCGCCGATAGCCGCCAGACCCATCATCATTGCAGCAGCGATGTACAGCAGGTCCATGTTCAAGTTTTCCATGAGGATCTCCATTTATTTAGATGTAATTGATTGTATAAAAAGGATTATTTGAGTTGCATCAACCATGGTCTTCCTGCGCCATCGACAGATAGACGATGGTCAGAACCATGAAGATAAACGCCTGCAAAGTGATGATCAGGATGTGGAAGATTGCCCAAGGCACGGACAGGATCCACTGTGACCACCAGGGTAACAAACCCGCAATCAGGATGAAGATCAGTTCGCCAGCATACATGTTGCCGAACAGTCGCAGACCCAATGAAACAGGCTTGGAAATCAACGTGACGGTTTCAAGGATGAAGTTAACCGGGATGGCAGCAGGGTGGTTGAAAGGCTGAAGCGTCAGCTCCTTCACGAACCCGCTGATACCCTTGACCTTGATGCTGTAGTACAGGATCAAGAAGAACACGCCCAAAGCCATGGACATGGTGATGTTAACGTCAGCAGAGGGAACCACACGCAGATAGGGAACACCCATCAACTGTGCAGCGTGAGGGATAAAGTCAACGGGGATCAGGTCCATGAAGTTCATCAGGAAGATCCACACGAACACCGTCAGGGCCAAAGGTGCGATGACCTTGTTGCGACCATGAAAGATGTCCTTGACGTTACCATTCACAAACTCGACCAGCATCTCCACAAAGCACTGCAGCTTACCGGGCACACCGCTGGTGGCCTTGACGGCAACCTTGCGGAACAACCAGATAAACAGGGCGCCTAGCACGACGGAAAATATCATGGAATCGATATTCACCGTCCAGAACCCGGACCCTACCTGCAGGTGGGTCAGGTGGTGGGAGATATATCCCTGAGGAGTCAGGACTTCTCCGGTTGCAGACATGAGTTTTCCTAATAGTGGTTGTTAAGCGTGAATGAAACTATCCACTGTACAACGAGGGCGAGGATATAAGTGGCGAAGAACGAGGCGGTGTCGACCTCAATCCCGGCGCCAAACAGCAGGGCGAAAAGTCCTGTTGTAGTAATGAGCTTAATCCCTGCCCCACCATAAAAGTCCCGCAAAACCAGGCCTACGCTCTCTTTCGTCACCTTGCGGCGCAGAACCCAGAGCGTGAACAGGGCTTGAGGAACCCAGTACATCCCCCCTCCGTAGAGAGAGGATTGTCCGGCGAACTTTCCCGCCTGATAAAACCAGACGGTGGCGATCGCCAGGATCAGGACCAGCTGACAAACGAGCATAGCCAAGGCCAGCGTCAAACCTTCCAAGGCTATTTTCTGCTTCACCAACCTACCCCTGAACATTACAGAACTGTAAAAAATCGGGATCCGAAGACCCCAGGTTCACAGCTCGAAAAGCCGGTCAAATTATACCCGTGAAGACGGCTATTGCAACATGGCAAAAATCCTTAATTTTTGCGGCTTTCCGCGCGAAATTAAGGTTATGTTCATATCGAAAGTAATGGATGTTTTATTACTACAAAAAGCGTAAAAATCACGATTCTGACAGGCCAAAATAGCCCAATACCCGGTCCAAATCTGCCAAGTTATCGTAACTTATTACTAACTTGCCGCTATCTTTCTTGCCCGGCTGAAGTTGCACCTGATTGCCAATTTTTTCAGAAATCTGGCGCTCGAGATAACCAAACTGCGGATCGCGGACGGGTTCAACCCTGGTTTTTGCCGGTTCCAGTGCTTTTTGCACCAGCTTCTCGGTATCTCGCACTGTCAGCCCCTTCTGGGCCACCAGTTTGGCCAGCTCTGACTGGGCCTGGCCGCTCAGGGCCAGCAGGGCACGGGCATGCCCCATGTCGAGGTCGCCGTGCTCCACGAAGCGCTTCACGTCCTCGTTGAGCTGGTTGAGACGCAGCAGGTTGGTGACCGTGGTGCGGGACTTGCCTACCGCCTCGGCAACCTGCTGGTGAGTCAGTTCGAACTCCGTCAGCAGGCGCTGGAGGGCGACGGCCTCCTCGATGGCGTTGAGATCTTCACGCTGGATGTTCTCGATGAGTGCGATGGCGACGGCCGCCTCGTCGGCGACATCCTTGACCAGGCAGGGCACCACTTCGAGACGGGCCAGCTGGGAGGCGCGCCAGCGGCGTTCACCTGCAATGATTTCGAAACGGTTTTCACCGATGGAGCGTACCACTATGGGCTGGATCACCCCTTGTGCACGGATGGAGTTGGCCAGCTCCTCCAGCGCATCCTGGGACATATCCTTACGCGGCTGGTATTTGCCGGACTGCAACCACTCCACCGGCAGCTTGCGCAATTCCCCCTGATTGGTCGGGGCCATGGCCTGTTCGGTGCGCTGGTCGCTCATCACCTGTTTCTGGCGGGCGGCCGTGCTGGTGCTGAGCAGGGCGTCCAGCCCCTTGCCCAGCCCACGTTTCTTCGGCGTCATATGCTCTCTCGATCTGCGGTGAGCGGCTGGGACTCCTGTTCCTGGCGGCGCAGGATCTCGCCAGCCAGGGCCAGATAGGCCTTGGCCCCCACCGATGATTTGTCATAGTGCATGGCTGGCGCGCCAAAGCTCGGCGCCTCCGCCAGTCTTACGTTGCGGGGAATGATGGTGCGATAAACCTTGTCCCCGAAATGCTGTTTCAGCTGATCGGACACATCATTGGCCAGCCGGTTGCGATGATCGAACATGGTGCGCAGCACCCCTTCGATCTTCAGCTCTGGATTGACCACGGCTGCCAGCTTGCTGATGGTGTCCACCAGGGCGGTCAGCCCTTCCAGCGCATAGTATTCGCACTGCATGGGCACCAGCACGGAGTCGGCGGCGGCCATGGCGTTCACCGTCAGCATGTTGAGAGAAGGCGGGCAGTCGATGAAGACGTAGTCGTACTTGTCCCTGACCGAGGCCAGGGCGTTGCGCAGGCGGATCTCGCGGGCAAAAAACTCCATCAGGCGGATTTCTGCCGCGGTCACGTCGGCATTGGCGGCGATCAGGTGATAGCCTCCCGAGGTTTCGGGGATGATCACCTCGCCGATGGGGGCATCTTCGATCAGCAGTTCATAGGCGGTGCGCTCGACATCGTACTTGTCGACGCCACTGCCCATGGTGGCATTGCCCTGCGGATCCAGATCGATCACCAGCACCTTGCGCCGGGTAGCGGCCATGGAGGCGGCCAGATTCACACAGGTGGTGGTTTTACCCACTCCACCCTTCTGGTTGGCTATGGCAATGACTTTTCCCACACTGTCCCCTAAATGAATGCGGCGGCCCTATTCGGGCTGGATGGCTTTAAACTCCAGCAGATGGCGTTCGCCTTCCAGTTCCGGCACCACCAGCTTGTGGGTGGCAACCAGACGAATGCTGTCAGGCAACTGTGCCAGCTCCTGCTCGGGGTATTGTCCCTTGAGCGCCAGGAAGCTGCCCTCGGGTGACGGCAGATGATGACACCAGCTCAGCATGTCCTCCAGGGAGGCGAAAGCCCGGCTCAGTACACCATCAAATCCGGTCTCGGGTTGATACTCCTCCACCCGGGATTTGACGGGGGTCACATTGGTCAACCCCAGTTCCAGGATCACCTGGCGGATGAAGTTGATCCGCTTGCCCAGGCTGTCGAGCAGCACGAACTGTTTGTCCGGATTGATGATAGCCAGCGGCAGTCCGGGCAGACCCGGACCCGTTCCCACATCGATGAAGCGTTCACCGTGCAGGTGAGGACTCACCACCAGACTGTCGAGGATATGCTTGACCAGCATGGCGTCCGGATCTCGCACCGAGGTGAGATTGTAAGCCTTGTTCCACTTGTGCAGCAACTCGACCAACTGCACCAACTGGGTCTTCTGGGTTTCGGTGATAACAATTCCGGCCTGCATGAGCAGGCCGTTCAATCTTTGCAGCATGTTGTCCAACGGGGAATTCCTCAGGCGGTTTTACGCAGCAGGCCGTGTTTCTTCAGGTGCACCAGCAGAATGGAGATGGCCGCAGGGGTGATGCCGGAGATGCGGGACGCCTGACCAATGGTCTCTGGCTTGGCATCGTTGAGCTTGGCGATCACCTCGTTGGAGAGACCATTGACGTCGTGGTAGTTCATGTCCAGCGGCAGCAGGGTGTTTTCGTTGCGCAGCTGTTTCTCCACCTCGTCGTGCTGACGCTCGATATAACCGGCGTACTTGATCTGGATCTCCACCTGATCCGCGGCAGCCGCATCGGTCAATGCAGGCCCCACACCCTCGATGGCCATCAGGGCATCGTAGGTCACCTCGGGGCGACGCAGCAGCTCTTCCAGGCTCTGCTCCCGGGTCAGGGGAGTGTTGACCAGGGCGTTGACGGCCTCCAGAGACGGATGCTGCGGGTGGATCCAGGTCGAGCGCATGCGCTGACGTTCCTGCTCCACCTGTTCCACCTTGGCATTGAACAGGCTCCAGCGATGATCATCCACCAGACCCAGCTCGCGGCCGATGGCGGTCAGGCGCAGATCCGCGTTGTCTTCCCGCAGCAGCAGGCGATATTCGGCACGGCTGGTGAACATGCGATAGGGTTCGCGGGTCCCCAGTGTGGAGAGATCGTCCATCATCACGCCCATGTAGGCCTGATCCCGGCGTGGGTGCCAGGCTTCCTTGCCCTGAGCGCGCAAGCCCGCGTTCAGACCGGCCATCAAGCCCTGTGCAGCGGCCTCTTCATAGCCGGTGGTGCCGTTGATCTGGCCGGCGAAGAAGAGGTTCTCGATGCACTTGCTCTCCATGTTGGCCTTGAGATCCCGCGGATCGAAGAAATCGTACTCGATGGCGTAGCCAGGGCGGGTGATATGGGCATTCTCGAAGCCACGGATCGAGCGGACGATCTGCACCTGCACGTCGAACGGCAGGCTGGTGGAGATCCCGTTCGGGTAGAGCTCGTGGGTGGTCAGTCCTTCCGGCTCCACGAAGATCTGGTGCGCCGTCTTGTCGGCAAAGCGGGTGATCTTGTCCTCGATCGACGGGCAGTAGCGCGGGCCTATCCCCTCGATCACCCCGGCGTACATGGGGCTGCGATCCAGGTTGTTGCGGATCACCTCGTGGGTCTGCTCATTGGTATGGGTCACGTAGCAAGGCATCTGGCGCGGATGCTGGCTGGCGTTGCCGATGAAGGAGAAGACCGGGCGAGGATCGTCACCATGTTGCTGCTGCATCACGGAAAAATCGACGGTGCGTGCATCGATGCGTGGTGGCGTGCCCGTCTTGAGGCGATCGATGCGCAGCGGCATTTCACGCAGGCGCTGGGCGAGGGCGATCGAGGGAGGATCCCCGGCGCGGCCCCCTTTGTAGTTTTCCATGCCGATGTGGATCAGACCATTGAGGAAAGTGCCAACGGTCAGTACGACCGTCTTGCCGCTGATGCGGATCCCGCTCTGGGTGACGACCCCGGCGACACGATCCCCGTCCATGACCAGATCGTCGCAGGCCTGCTGGAAGATCTTCAGGTTCGGGTAGTTCTCCAGGGTCTGACGCACCACTGCCTTGTACAGCAGGCGATCCGCTTGGGCACGGGTAGCCCGCACCGCAGGGCCCTTGGAAGAGTTGAGCGTGCGGAACTGGATCCCGCCGAGATCGATGGCCTGCGCCATGATCCCGCCAAGGGCGTCGACTTCCTTGACCAGGTGTCCCTTGCCGATCCCGCCGATCGCCGGATTGCAGGACATATGCCCCAGCGTATCTATGTTGTGGGTGAGCAACAGGGTATTGAGACCCATACGGGCTGCCGCTGTTGCTGCTTCGGTTCCTGCATGACCGCCACCGACGACGATCACATCAAATTGTTCATGGTATTGCATTGGGGATCACCTTGATCTGCACGCCTGAAGATCTTTGTTTGCCTGGTCTGAAGGGCGGATCATTCTATCTGTTTAGCATCCGGAGGGGAACGTCTACTTCAGGATCAGTATGGATCAGGGATCGGTTAAATAGATCTTAAGGATCTTTAGATCGATCTTTTATTGGATCTTTTATTAGGATCCGCGACTTCTGTTGATAAGGCATTTTTGATCATAAAGATCATTCGGTTAAGGTCGATCGCTGCTTGTGGAAAAGCTTGGATCCAGAGGGGGCGAGCGGGGGGATAACATGGGTTTTTATGCACAGACACATGGTTGGCAAGATCTAATACATGAATAACTATAGGTTTTGCAGAGCTTAGCACCTAAGTTATGCACAATTATCCGAGATCATGTAGGGAGCTCTCGGGAAAAACTTATCCGGATCCCCCTGTTAATAACCTGGTGGATAGGGATCTGGGGATAACCAGGGAGATCGGAGGTCGTGACCGGATCTCCCTGGCCCTGATCAGCCGATCAAGGTCATCCAGTCGTGGATCCAGGTTTCTGCGGCATCTTCGGGGATCTCGTGCTGGGTCACGTCTATTTCCAGGAGATCCCCCAGTCGGCTGGCACCGCACCCGGCCAGCAGCCGATCCAGCGTCTTGCCGCCCTGGCAGAAGGTGTCATAACTGCGATCCCCCAGGGCGATCACTCCGTACTTGAAGGCGGCGAGATCCGGCTGCTGTTCGGCAAGATCCCGGGCAAAGGGCTGCAGATTGTCGGGTACATCCCCCGCACCATGGGTGGAAGTGACCACCAGCACGATGGCTTCTGGCTCGGTCAGGATCCTGGCCAGGCTGGCGGGGTTGTGGATCTCCGCCTGGTGGCCCGCCTGTTCAAGCAGGCCGACCACATGATCTGCGACATATTCGGAGGCCCCCAGCATGGAGCCGACGACGAGGTTGAGTTTGGCCATGGAATGGATCCTGATGTCATCGAAAAAGTGAAGAGCGGGGATCTTACCGCCAAAGCATGTGGATAAATATGGATAAAGCTTGGGGATAAGGATCCTGTCCACTTTTTTGTTGCCAAAACCGGTCTCGTGGCCGTCATGCTGCCTTCTTTCCGCCTGTTGTGACCTCATCGCACCTTTCGTTGTCAAACGACACTTTAAAACATCAATTAACAATGCAGATGCAAATGATTAGCAATTATTGAATCGATTCGATCACGGCACCTGTAGTAGCATGGCGCTGCTTTATTCGCCTGAGGCGCCGGGCTGACCGGTCCAATTGGGCACCCATAATAAGAAATCAAACATAACTTATTGATATTTGAGACACTTATATGATTGCGCAAAAAAATACCCCGAATGCCGTGATGCGAAAGAGAGGCGTACAGCTGCTGCCGCTCTCCTGTCTGCTGGCGTCCCTGCCCGTGTTGGCGGTGGAACAGGCGGATAAAGAGTTGCCCAAGGCGGGCGAAACCATGGTCGTGACCGGGACCGCCATGAAGGTCGAGGTCCCCATGGCAGAGACCCCCCGTGCCGTCTCCGTGGTCAATCGCGAAGAGCTGGACCAGCACGCCGTACTCAAGCTAGACGAGTCCCTGCGCTATCGCTCCGGCGTCCTGTCCCAGTCCTATGGTTCGGACACGGATGCTGACTGGTTCAAGGTGCGCGGCTTCGATGCGGCTTCTTACCTGGATGGCAACCGCCTGTTCAGCACCGGTTACTATGTCTGGACCCCGGAGCCCTTCGGCCTTGAGAGCGTGGAAGTGCTCAAAGGTCCGGCCTCCATTCTGTATGGCGAAGCCCCTCCCGGAGGCGTCATCAACGCCATCAGCAAGCGTCCGACAGCGACCCCGCAGGGTCTGGTGAACCTGCAACTGGGCAACCGGGATCTGCGCCAGGTCGGGGTGGATGTCTCTGACTCTCTTACCGACAACAGCCGTTATCGTCTGGTGGCCCTCTACAACGAGCGGGACGGCGTGCTGGATGGCACCTACAACGAGCGCGCCTATCTGGCGCCGAGCGTGACCCTGGATATTTCGGATCGCACCACGCTGACGCTGCTTTCCAGCTTCAAGCACGATGAAGGGGTGCCGACCAACGGCTTCTTCCCGGTTTACGGCACCCTGAATACCTCCGGTGGCCAGATCGATCCCTCCACCAACCTGAGCCAGCCGGATTACGATCGCAATCGCAATACCCAGATCTCCGCCGGGTACGAGCTGGCCCACCAGCTCAA
This sequence comes from Aeromonas sp. WP2-W18-CRE-05, assembly GCF_014168615.1. Lineage (NCBI taxonomy): Bacteria > Pseudomonadati > Pseudomonadota > Gammaproteobacteria > Aeromonadales > Aeromonadaceae > Aeromonas > Aeromonas sp. WP2-W18-CRE-05. The sequence continues at coordinate 4,893,759 of NZ_AP021917.1, forward strand.
CCAGACCTGGGAGTTCAAGCAGAACGTTCGCTTCAACTACAACGATCTGCTGCTGCGCCAGACCTATATCTTCCCGACCTATGAAGGCACCACCGCCTACCGCGGCCTGGTCTACCGGGATGGGGATACCAAGAGCGCTACCATGGACAACCAGATGGTGGGCTACTGGAACACCGACAGCACGGAGCAGACCCTGCTGCTGGGGGTGGATCTGCAGCGCCATGTGAATGAAGGTCAGGAAGCCGACAACTATGGCATGGGCGCCATCAACACCATGAACCCGGATTACAGCGGTTTCCCCGGTTTTGATGAATCCACCGCGACCCATCAGAAGAGCACCAAGGGTCAGAGCGGCCTCTATGCCCAGCACCAGATCCGCTGGGATGATCGCTGGCTGCTGACCGCGGGCGGTCGTTTCGATTACGTGGAAACCCACAACATCAGCGAAGCCAAGAGCAAGAACGAGAAACAGTACGACGACAACCTCTCTCTCTCCGGCAGCCTGATGTACCTGGCCGACAACGGTCTCTCCCCTTACTTCGCCTATGCGGAATCCTTCGAAGTGCTGCCGGGGATAGACCCCAACACCGGCAACTCCTACAAGCCGCTGGAAGGCAAGCTCTACGAGACCGGCGTCAAGTACGCACCCAGCTTCCTCGATGGCTACATCAACCTGGCGCTGTTCGATCTGGAGCAGACCAACTCCCTGGTCTCTACCGGCTCCGGCCAGCAGACCCAGGCCGGTGAAGTGACCTCCCAGGGGGTCGAGCTGGAGGGGAGCGTGCAGGCCACCGAGGCCTTGCGCCTGACCGCTGCCTATACCTATACCGATGCCAAGACCAACGACACCGGCAACGGCGATCGTCGTGCGAGCCTGATCCCGCGCCACCAGGCCTCCTTCTGGGGCAACTACAAGGTGCAGCAGGGCCCGGTATCCGGTCTTGAGCTGGGTTCCGGCGTGCGCTACGTGGGTTCCAGCGTCGGCATCGGCGCGGTGAATGCGGACTACACCCCCATCTATGGTTCCGCCCAGGTACCGGCACACACCGTATGGGATGCGATGATCGGGTATGACTTTGCCAAGAACTGGCGTGCCCAGATCAACGTCAACAACCTGCTGAACGACACCTATGTGGCGAGCTGCGACTACTACTGCTACTACGGCGAGCCGCGCAGCATAGTCGGCACCGTCAACTACCGCTGGTAAGCGACAGGCCGGGCGGGGGCGAAGGCTCCCGCCCTCCTTCCATTCATCTACAGGCCTGTCATGGAACTCTTGTCACTGGTTTATCGCCAATACCGTTGGCCCTTCATCGCCATTACCCTGCTCAGCCTGCTGAGTGCTGTCAGCGGGATAGGCGTCATTGCCTTCATCAATCAATCACTTATCGAATCAGTCGGGGATCCGCTGCCGATCCTGGGTCAGCTTGTCGGCCTTGTCTTGCTGCTGCTGGTGATCACGCTCGGATCCCAACTGGCCCTGACCACCCTGGGTCACCATTTCGTCTACCGGTTGCGTGGCCGCCTGCTCAAGCAACTGCTGGATACCGACGTCGCCCGTCTGCGTCAAATAGGGCAGGGGCCGCTCCTGGCCTCCCTTTCCAGCGACATCGGTCAGATCACCATCGCCTTCGTGCGCCTGCCGGAGCTGGTACAGGGCCTGGTGCTCACCCTGGGCTCCATCATCTACCTTGGCCTGCTCTCTCCCGCCTTGCTCGGTGTTACCGCCCTCTGGGTCACCGTGACCATGGTGGTGGGCTGGCTGCTGGTGAACCGGGTCTATCGCCACCTGGCGCACATGCGCCAGGCCGAAGACAGGCTCTACCAGAACTACCAGTCCATCATCGCCGGGAGCAAGGAGCTGGCGCTCAACCGCGAGCGTGCCCACTTCGTCTACCACCAGCTCTATGAGCAGAATGCCCGGGACTACCGGGAGCAGATCATCCGCGCCGATACCTACCACCTGAGCGCGGTGAACTGGTCGAACATCATGATGCTGGGTGCCATCGGACTGGTCTTCTTCCTGGCCAACGGGCTGGGCTGGGCCAACACCAATGTGGCCGCCACCTTCGCCCTGACCCTGTTGTTCCTGCGCACTCCCTTGCTACAAGGGATCGGAGCCTTGCCGACCCTGATCGCCGCCCAGGTGGCGTTCGACAAGATAGCGGCCCTCAATCTGGCAGAGCCGGACGAAGCGTTCCCGTTGCCGCCTGCGCCTCGCCCCTGGCAGCGCATCGAGCTGGAGCAGGTGAGCTTTCACTATCAGGGGGAGGGCGGTTTCTCCGTGGGCCCCATCAATCTGGTGATCGAGCGGGGGGAGCAGATATTCCTCATCGGTGGCAACGGCTCCGGCAAGTCGACCCTGGCCATGCTGCTGACCGGGCTCTATCAACCGGTCTCTGGCCGGATCCTGCTGGATGGGGAGCCGGTCACCGATCGCAACGGCTATCTGGGGCTCTTCTCCGCCATCTTCACCGACTACCACCTGTTCCAGCATTTGCTGGGGCCCGAGCCGAAAGAGGCGCTGGTCGCCGAGTGGCTTGAGCGGTTGCAGATGGGCAGCAAGCTTGCCATCGAGGATGGCTTCATCGCCGATATCGACCTCTCCCAGGGCCAGCGCAAGCGGGTCGCCCTGCTGCTGGCCCTGGCAGAGCAGCGGGAGGTGATGCTGTTCGACGAGTGGGCCGCGGATCAGGATCCCCAGTTCCGCCGCATCTTCTATCAGGTGCTGTTGCCGCGTCTCAAGGAGATGGGCAAGACGGTGATCGCCATCAGCCACGACGATCACTACTTCTCTCTGGCCGATCGCCTGCTGGAGATGCGCCAGGGCCGCCTCACCGAACTGACCGGCGAGCAGCGCGAGCAGGTGAGCCGGGATGCGGTCGCCCATCTGGATGGCAAGGTGCCGGCCTGATGCTGGCATCGATGAGACTGGCAGCAAGCCAGCACAGGAATTGCTTATGTTCGAGATGAAATCCGCCAGCTTCGCGGTCAATGACCGCACGCTGCTGCACCCTACCAGCCTTCGCTTCGAGCAAGGTCGGGTCTATGGCCTCATCGGCCACAACGGGTCGGGTAAATCGACCCTGATCAAGCTGCTGGCGCGCCAGCAACCCCACAGCGGCGGGGAGATCCTGTTCGATGACCAGCCGTTGTCTGCCTGGGGCAACCGGGAGTTTGCCCGTCAGGTGGCCTATCTGCCCCAGCACCTGCCGAGTGCCGAAAACCTGCTCGGCCGCGAACTGGTGGAGATGGGGCGCTACCCCTGGCGCGGCCTGCTGGGCCGGATGGGAGCGGAAGATCACAGTCAGGTGGAGCGGGCCATCGCCCTGACCCACACCGAACGCTTTGCCGATCGGCTGGTGGATACCCTCTCCGGCGGTGAGCGGGGGCGAGTCTGGCTCGCGATGCTGCTGGCTCAGGAGAGCCGTTTCATCCTGCTGGACGAGCCGCTGGCCGCCCTGGACGTGGCCCATCAGGTGGAGGTGCTCACGCTCGTCAAGCAGCTCAGCCGTCAGCTCAACCTCGGGGTCATCATCGTCATTCATGACATCAACATGGCCTCCCGTTTCTGCGATAGGCTGGTGGCGCTGCACTCCGGCCGTCTGCTGACCCACGGCGAGCCCGAACAGATCATGACAGGGGAGACCCTGAACGCCATCTATGGCATCCCCATGGAGGTCATTCGCCATCCGGCCCATGACCACGCCATCGCCATCGTCTGACCGGGGGCCGCTCTTGAACCGTTTATTGAAGATGGCGCCCTGTCTGCTCAGTCTGCTGCTGCCCCTGGCAGGGGAGGCCGGGCAGCTTGTCACCGCCACCGGCGCCACCAGCTCCACGCCCCGCATCGCCATTGTGGACTGGACCATAGCCGAGACCCTGCTGGCTCTGGGGGTCACCCCGATGGCGGTGGGGGATGTGGCCCCCTATCGCGCCTGGGTCGGTGAACCCCAGCTTCCTGCCGGGGTGATCGATATCGGGCTGCGTGCCCAGCCCAACCGGGAACTGTTGGCGGAGCTCAAACCGGATCTTATTCTCATCTCGCCGCTGGCGGCCCCCCTGGCGCCGACCCTCTCCCGCATCGCGCCGGTGCACTCCATCGCTCTGTATGAACCGGGCACCGATCTGTGGCAGCGACTGCGGGAAGCGACCCTGACCATCGCCGCCCTGGTCAACAAAGAGGCGGAGGCCGAACGCCAGCTCGCCGCGCTGGAGCAGGATCTGGCACAGATGCAGGCGGCGCAGCCCGCCGATCTGCCCCCCTTGCTGGTGGTGCAATTCATCGATGAGCGCCATGTGCGGGTGTTTGGCCATGGCAGCCTGTTCGAGGCTGTGATGCAGCGCCTCGGTCTTCGCAACGCCTGGCAGGGAGAGACCAATGCCTGGGGATTCTCGGTCGCGAGCCTGGAGCAGTTTCTCGGGATGTCGGAGGCCAGGCTGGTGGTGGTGGACCCCGTGCCCGTAGGAGTTGGTGAAAAACTTCAGGAGCCTGGATTGTGGCAGCATCTCCCGCTGGTACAGAACAATCCGGTGATCCATCTGCCTGCGACATGGAGTTTTGGTGGCATATTGGCGGCCCGCCGCTTCGCCACCCTGCTGGACGGTGCCTTGCGGGAGCAGGCTGTCCACAGAGCAACCGGGGGATCAAATCAATGAGCTCTTCTCTTTCTTCGCCCTTGCTGCGCCCGGGTCTCTGCCTGTTGGTGCTGACACTGGGGCTGGCTTGCGCCGAGCTGGCGCGTCAACTGCCGGGGGCGCTCTGGTGGCAGGCCCTGTTCTCCCCCGAGCTGGACGATGCCCGCCAGGCGGTGGTCCATTTCAGCTGGCTGCCGCGCCTTGCCATCTGCCTGCTGGCCGGTGCCGCCCTCGGGCTCGCCGGTACCCTGATGCAGCAGGTGCTGCGCAATCCCCTGGCCTCGCCCACCACCCTGGGGGTGGCCTCCGGCGCCCAGCTGGCGCTGATGATGGTGACCCTGCTCGCCCCCTCCTGGCTGCTGATCGGGCGGGAGTGGATCGCCATGGCCGGGGGAAGCCTGGCCATGGGGCTGGTCTTCGCCCTGGCCTGGCGCCGTCAGCTCAATCCCGTGGTCATCGTCTTTGCAGGGCTGGTGATCAACCTCTATCTGGCCGCCATCAGCATGGGATTGCTGCTGTTCTTCCAGGAGGAGCTCAAAGGGTTGCTGGTGTGGGGGAGCGGATCTCTGGCCCAGAACAGCTGGAGCGGCGTCGGCTATCTGCTGCCACGGTTGCTGCTGGCCGCGATGCTGGCGGCGGTGCTGGTGCGCCCGCTGGCAGTGCTGGAGCTGGACGATGCCAGCGCTCGCAGCCTGGGGGTCTCTCTCAAGCACCTGAGATTCGCCGGTCTCGGCCTCGCGGTCTTCATCACCGCCTGCGTGGTGAGCGTGGTGGGGCTGATCGGTTTTATCGGGCTGGCGGCGCCCGCCATGGTGCGGCTGCTGGGGGTCAGAAAACTGGCCCAGCGGCTGCTGTGGGCACCCATCCTCGGCGCCCTGTTGCTGGCGGCCACCGATCTGCTGCTGCAGACCCTGAGCCGGTTCTGGCCTGTGCTGATCCCGACCGGCGCCATGACGGCCCTGTTGGGGGCGCCGCTGCTGCTCTGGCTGATCCCGCGTCTTGGCATCAAGCAGAGTGCGCCTAAGGCGAACTCCTCCCTGCAGTTGGCCCGCCATCCGGCGCCGTCTCGCCTTGTCGGTCTGATGGTGTTGGGGTTGGCTGCGGCGGTGATCGCCTCCCTGTTGTTTGGGCAGGGGATGAGCGGCTGGGGCTGGCCGAGCTGGCTGCGGTGGCAGGCCCAGCTGGAGTGGCGCTTGCCGCGCACGCTGGCAGCGGGTGCCGCAGGCGTGTTGCTGGCGCTGGCAGGCACCTTGTTGCAGCGAGTCAGCAACAACCCCATGGCGAGCCCCGAACTGCTGGGGGTAAGCGGTGGCACCTTCATGGGGGTGATTGCGGCGGCCCTGTTGCTGCCCGCCTTGCCGCTGCCCATGATGCTGCTGGGGGGGCTGGTGGGCGCCTTCGCCTGCCTGTTGCTGCTGGTGCTTATCAACCGGCGCAACGGCTTCCAGCCGGAGCGGATACTGCTGTCCGGCATCGCCATCACGGCGCTGTTCGAGCCGTTGCAGGCCATCGCCCTGGCCAATGGCGACCTGCGGGTGCAGCAACTGCTCTCCTGGATGTCCGGCTCCACCTATTACGTCACCCAGCCGGTGGCCCTTGCCCTGGTGGTGCTGGCGCTGCTGATGCTGGCAGCCTGCCTGCTGGTGAGCCGCTGGCTCGATCTCATGCCCATGGGGCCGGCGGTAGCGACGGCTCTGGGGATCCATCTCGGCCGTGCCCAGCTCACCATCCTGCTGCTGGTGGCCGTGCTCACCGCCAGTGCCACCATGGTGATAGGCCCGCTCTCCTTTGCCGGTCTGCTGGCGCCGCACCTGGCCAAATTGATGGGGCTGGTGAGGGCGCGCTGGCACCTGCTCGGCGCCGCAGGCTGTGGTGCTTTGCTGATGGTGTCGGCGGACTGGATCGGCCAGCAGATCCTCTTTCCCCAGGAGGTGCCCGTCGGTCTGGTCTCCACCCTGTTAGGGGGTGCTTACTTCATGTGGTGCCTGCGCCGCCTCTAGGTTGGTGGATGAAAAGCGCACAAAAAAAGCCCGGGATGAACCCGGGCTTTTCATTGCCTGCTCAGCGGGCTTACTTGCCGATGCAGAAGCTGGAGAAGATGCGGCCCAGCAGATCGTCGGAGCTGAACTCGCCGGTGATCTCGGACAGGGACTCCTGGGCCAGGCGCAGCTCCTCGGCCACCAGTTCGCCAGCCACATAGACCTCAAGCTGCTCCCTGGCTACCAGCAGCCGTTCGGCGGCACGCTCCAGTGCGTCCAGGTGGCGGCGGCGGGCCATGAAGCCCCCTTCGGTGTTGCCCTGGAAGCCCATGCAGGCCTTGAGGTGCTCGCGCAGTGCGGGCAGCCCCAGCTCGGTCTTGGCGGAGATGCGATAGACGGCGTGGCCCTGCTCCTGGCTCGGTGCCAGATCCTCGCCGGTCAGGTCCGCCTTGTTGCGCACCACGGTGAGGCCGATGTTTTTTGGCAACCGATCAACGAATTCCGGCCAGATGTCGTGGGGATCGACGGCATCCGTGGTGGTGCCGTCCACCATGAACAGCACCCGGTCGGCCTGTTCGATCTCGGCCCAGGCACGCTCGATGCCGATCTGTTCCACCTTGTCCTGGGTATCGCGCAGGCCCGCGGTGTCGATGATGTGCAGCGGCATGCCATCCAGATGAATGTGCTCGCGCAGCACGTCGCGGGTGGTACCGGCGATCTCGGTGACGATGGCGGACTCGCGGCCTGCGAGGGCGTTGAGCAGGCTCGATTTGCCAGCGTTGGGACGACCGGCGATCACCACCTTCATCCCCTCTCGCAGCAGGGCGCCCTGCTTGGCCTCGCCGCGCACGTCGTCCAGCTCGGACATGATGGCGTAGAGGTCACCCGCCACCTTGCCGTCGGAGAGAAAGTCGATCTCTTCATCCGGGAAGTCGATGGCCGCTTCCACATAGATGCGCAGCCGGGTGAGACTCTCCACCAGCTGTTGAACCTTGCCGGAGAACTGCCCCTGGAGGGAGTGCATGGCGCTGCGGGCGGCCTGCTCGCTGGAGGCTTCGATGAGATCGGCGATGGCCTCGGCCTGGGCCAGATCCAGCTTGTCGTTGAGGAAGGCGCGCTCGCTGAACTCGCCCGGGCGGGCGGGGCGGATGCCGTCGATCTGCAGGATACGGCGGATCAGCATGTCGAGAATGACGGGGCCGCCATGGCCCTGCAGCTCCAGCACGTCTTCGCCGGTGAAGCTGTTGGGGGCCTTGAACAGCAGGGCGATGCCCTGATCCAGCGCCTGGCCCTGCTCGTCCCTGAACGGCAGATATTCGGCATAACGCACCCTGGGGAGCTTGCCGAGCACTATCTCGGCGACCCGCTCGGCGGCAGGGCCGGAGACGCGGACTATGCCGACGCCGCCACGGCCGGGGGCGGTGGCCTGGGCCACGATGGTATCTGTTGTCATCTTGCTTGACTCGCTGGTTGGCTGAATGAGTAAGAGGGTGGGGGACATTGTAATAAAAAAGGCGGCCCGAAGGCCGCCTCTTTTGTCATCAGGAAAGATGGACTGCGCATCAGTTGCGTGAGTGCAGGCCTTTCTTCTCCAGCTGACGATAGATGATGGTCTGCTGGATGATGGAGATGACGTTGCTCACCAGCCAGTACAGAGTCAGACCTGCCGGGAACCAGAGGAACATGAAGGTGAAGATGATCGGCATGAACTGCATCACCTTCTGCTGCATCGGGTCCGTGATGGTGGTCGGGCTCATCTTCTGCAGATACCACATGGAGGCACCCATGAGGATTGGCAGCACGAAGAAGGGGTCCTTCACCGACAGGTCGGTGATCCACAGGGCGAACGGCGCGTGGCGCAGCTCGACAGACTCCATCAGTGCCCAGTAGAGGGCGATGAAGATGGGCATCTGTACCAGGATGGGCAGGCAGCCGCCCAGCGGGTTGACCTTCTCCTTCTTGTACAGCTCCATCATGCCCTGGGACATCTTCTGGCGATCGTCACCGAAGCGTTCCTTGAGCGCAGCCAGCTTGGGCTGGAGCATGCGCATCTTGGCCATGGAGGTGTACTGGGCCTTGGTCAGCGGGAACATGATGCCGCGCACCAGCAGGGTCAGCATGATGATGGCCAGACCCCAGTTCTGGACGAAACCGTGGAACACGGTCAGCAGCCAGTGCAGCGGTTGGGCGATGAACCAGAGCCAGCCGTAGTCGACGGTCAGATCCAGGTGGTTTGCCACCTTGGCCATCTGATCCTGCAGCTTGGGACCGATCCACAGCTTGCCGCTCACTTCGGCCTGCTGGCCGGCAGCGACGTCAACCAGCGGCGCCTTGTAGCCGATGATGGCCTGGTCCTTGCCCGGGATCACGCGGCTGTAGAAGCTGTTGGTGTCGTTGGCATTCGGGGCCCAGGCAGAGACGAAGTAGTGCTGCAGCATGGCGACCCAACCACCCTGGGTGGTCTTGTTCAGGTCGGCATCCTTCATCTCGTCGAAGGTGTACTTCTTGTAGCGGGAGTCTTCGCTGGAGAAGGCACCACCACGGTAGGCACTGGCCACCATGGCATGACCTTCCTGATCCTTCGGCGTGGTCATGGTCTGCTTCAGCTGACCGTAGAACTGTACCTGGACCGGCTCGGCAGACTTGTTGTCGATCTTGTAGTCGACGCCCACGGCGTAATCACCGCGCTTGAGCACGAACTCCTTGGTGAAGACCACACCCTTGCTGTCGGTCCAGGTCATCGGAACGACGACTTGATCCTGACCATCGGCCAGCTGATAGCTGGTCTGGGCGGCTTCATAGGTGGGACGACCCTGGGCCTGGCTGTCCGGACCATTGCGACCGACCAGACCGCTCTGGGCCACATAGAGGTGGGCAGGCTGGCTGGTCAGCAGGGTGAACGGCTGTTCCTTGCCTTCTTCCAGCTTGTGGGCCAGCAGCTCGGCAGAGACGATGTCACCGCCCTGGGTGTCCAAGGTCAATTTGAGCACGTCGGAGGAGACGGTGATCAGCTTGCGCGCGGCGTTACCATTTGCTTGCTCGGAAACCTGAGGAATATCACCGGTCTGACCGGCTTCAGGTACGAAATGTTCGGTTTGGGCCACGGTAGTCGGGGCCGGCTTCGGAGCCTTGTCGGACTCCCACTGTTGCCAGAGCAAGAAGCTCACGAACAGCAAACCGATCAGGAGTAAATTGCGTTGTGATTCCATAGTCTTCAGTTTCTTCGCTTTGGTTGCGGAACCGGGTCATAACCACCCTCGGATAAGGGATGGCATTTTAATAGACGTTTGCTGGCTAACCAAACGCCTTTTATGAAACCGTGAAGTCGGATTGCTTCTATCGCAAATTGGGAACAAGTCGGGGTGAAACGGCAGCGCGGCCCGAGCAGGGGACTAATGATTAGCTGATACAGGCGTATCAGTTTGATTGCTACCCATTGCAACGGCGTGACAGAGTGCGCCATAGCTTTTCCAGTAACTTGAACAGCGCTTCGTTGTCCATCTCCTTCACGCCACCCTTGGCGATCACGACGATGTCGATAGCGGGCAGATTGGCTTGATTGAGGCGAAAACTTTCCCGAACCACTCGTTTTACACGGTTGCGCCAGACGGCACGCTTGAGCGCCTTTTTGGGCACGGCGAGGCCAAGACGGGGGTGTTCGAGGGAGTTGGGGCAAGCAAGAAGCGTAATTTGCGGAGAAGCGGCCCGGACAGGCTCGGCGAAAACGCGTTTGAAGTGTTCGGGAGTTAACAGACGTAACTCCCGAGAGAAGGTGTGCTGGGTAGGCATTAGACTACCAGGCGGGCACGACCCTTGGCACGACGAGCGGCCAGAACTTTGCGGCCGTTGGCAGTAGCCATGCGAGCGCGGAAACCGTGAGAGCGCTTGCGCTTCAGGTTGGACGGTTGAAAAGTACGTTTCATGATTCGATTCCGTATTTCTGTACAGTTTTGATTGTCACACTTAGCCGACGCGCCAGCTATAGCGTGTGACGACTAGCAAAAGAGGCCGAATTCTAAACAGAGTTCAGCTTCTCGTCAATCCGCCGTTCCTTTCCATCTCGCCCCGTTCGTCGACCGAGCGGGATAATCTGGCAGGATCCGGAGGATCAAGGGCCCCGAATTATACTGGCAACCCGGGGTTAAACAAGGATCCCTCAAGAAAAAAGGCGGCCAGGCCGCCAAAGAGAGAGCTATTTAAGTACTTTGCGCAGGAACTCCCGGGTACGGGGATCCTGCGGATCGACCAATATCTGATCCGGCGGGCCCTGCTCCACGATCCGGCCTCCTTCCATGAAGATCACCCGATCGGCGACATCACGGGCAAACTCGATCTCGTGGGTCACCACCACCATGGTCTGGTGCTGGCGGGCGAGCTGCTTCATCAGGCCCAGCACCTCGTCGACCCACTCGGGATCGAGGGCGGAGGTGGGCTCGTCAAACAGGATCACCTTGGAGTGGGCCGCCATGGCCCGGCCGATGCCGACGCGCTGTTGCTGGCCGCCGGAGAGGGAGGCCGGGTAGGCATCCTGTTTCTCGGCGAGGCCGATGTCCTTGAGGATGCCCAGGGCAGTGGCACGAGCCTCCGCCTTCGGCTGTTTCCAGACGGTGATCAGCCCCTCGGCGATGTTGTCCAGCGCCGTCTTGTTGGCGAACAGGGCGTAGTTCTGGAACACGAAAGAGGCGCGTTTGCGCAGTTCGATGGCCTGCTGGTCGCTGGCCTTGGCCAGATCCACGGCGAGGTCATCGATGACGAGCCGCCCTGCATCCGGGGTTTCCAGCAGGTTGAGGCAGCGCAGCAGAGTCGACTTGCCGGTACCGGAGGGGCCGATGATGACGACAATCTCCCCCTTCTTTACCTCAAGATCGATGCCGTTGAGCACCTGATTTCCGTCATAGGCCTTGGAGAGACCCGTTAGGTTGATCATGACAGGCCTCCTTTAATAAGCACGGTTCAGCCGCACTTCCAGCAGATGCTGCAAGCGGGTGAAGAAGATGACCACCACCCAGTAGATCAGCGCCACCGCCATGAAGCTCTCGAAGAACTTGAAGGAGGAGGCCGCTTCCATCTGGGCCTTGCCCATGATCTCCGCCACTCCCAGGGTAAACGCCAGGGAGGTGCTCTTGATCATGTCGATGAAGTAGTTCATCAGCGATGGTGTCGCGATGCGGGCCGCCTGGGGCAGGATGATCCGCTGCATCGCCTGCAGCCGGCTCATGCCGATGCTGAGGGCGGCTTCCATCTGGCTCTTGTGGATGCCGAGAATGGCTGCCCGGATCGACTCGGCCATGTAGGCGGCGAAGTGCAGGGTCAGGCCGATGATGGCGGCGGTAAAGGCATCCATCCCCACGAAGATGGGGAAGAGCTGCGGCAGCCCGTAATAGAGCAGGAACAGCTGGACGAGCAGCGGTGTACCCCGGAAGAACGAGATATACAGCATCGCCAGCCAGTGAAGTGCGGGAACGCGAAACACCCGTACTATCGCCAGGATCAGCGACAGTACGAGTGCCAATACGAATCCCCACAGGGCCATTTCCATCGTGGTGCCCAGGTATTTGAGCAGGATGGGAAACAGCCCTAGCGTGTACTCGAGGTCAAATTCCATCATTTATTTGCTGGTGATGTCCGCTGCGAACCATTTTTCGGAGATTTTGGTCAGGGTGCCGTCTTTGCGCATGGCGGTGAGGGCATCGTCAACCTTCTTCAGCACGGCCTGCTTTTCCGGGGTCTTCAGGAAGGGCAGGGCGTTCTCGATGGTTTCGAACGGTGCACCGGCCTGTTGCAGCGGCAGCTTGGATTCCTTGATCAGCTGGGCGGTGGAGACGCGGTCCATCACGAAGGCGTCGATGCGGCCCAGGGCGACATCCTGCTCGAAGGCGGAGTCATAGGTGCGGATGTCGATCTTCTTGTTGGGGTCGTTCTTGCGCAGCAGCTCTTCGAAGTTGGAGCCCAGGTTGACGGCGACCTTCTTGCCTTCCAGATCCTTGATGCCGTGGATGGTGTTGTTGCCCTTGCGGACCACGATCTGGGCACCGTCATAGACATAGGGCTGGGAGAAGGCGTACTTGGCCTTGCGCTCGTCGGTGATGGTGATCTGGTTGGAGATGGTGTCAACGCGGCCGGTTTCCAGCATGCCGAACAGGCCGGAGAAGCTGGCGGTCACGAACTCGACCTTGTAGCCGGTGCGCTCACCGATCTGGTTCCACATGTCCACCTCGAAGCCCTGCAGCTTGTCCTGCTTGACGAAGGTGAACGGGAAATATTTGCCGGACATGCCGACCTTGATGGTTTCCTGGGCGATGGCCTGGCCGGACAGGCTGGCCAGCAGAATGGCGGCGCCGGAAATCAGTTTGATGGTGGATTTCATGGGGATTCCTCTCTCTGTAGTGCTGTATTTTTAGTTGTAATCACGGGTTGGCGCTGATGTTATTGGAATAAAATATAAAAAATAAATGATATTTGGTTATATAAAATAACTATGGTCGCAGCGCGCCATTCTGTCCACATTGCCGATATCCGGCTGTGGGTAACTTTGGGGATGAAATGGGATCCTGGGGCGTTGGATCCTTGAAAGTCA
>NZ_AP021918.1:0-39576 GCF_014168615.1 Aeromonas sp. WP2-W18-CRE-05
AGGTTAAAACCTTAAAGGCATAACCGTACCGGTTTAGGGGGGGGGCGATTCAGCGTGGATAACTTGCTTCATCCACAGGGTTTATCCCCACCCCGGCCCCTCAGCCCTTGTATGCGATGGGGGGGGGCGACCCCAGCAGCAGCACGCCGCCCGTGACGGGCTTGACCTTGGCCTGCGGATAGACGGCTAACACCTTCTTGAGCGCGGGCACAAACTCCTTTTTGAAGTCCTTGTCGGGGTCTTTCCCCTTGTACTCCTGCGCGAACTGTTCGCGGATGGCCTTCCAGTGAAGGGTGACGCCTCGCCCCTCAATGCGATGTAGCCGGTGGGCAAGCCATGTGTACACGTCCAAAGCCAGCGCGGAATCAGACAAGGCCATGAGGGCGCGGTTATCGAGCGGGACAGCGTTCTCTACCAGCGAGTTGAAGTAACCATCAGACAACACCAACAGGCCCGGCCAAAGCGCCTGCTGGCCCGTTTCCCTGTTCGCCAGCCAAGCGTCGAACTGCTCCACCGGCTGCCCGTTGAACGTGCGACCCTTGAAGCCTAGTTGTAGGCGGCAGGCTGCAAGGGCGTGCATCTGCTTCCGAAGAGTGGCGAACGATCCGCGCACCCCGCCAGTGGTGGGCTTACCCAACAGTCGCAGAAACTCGCTTGCGCTGCTGCCGATGGCAATTTCGCGGTCTTTGGTTCGCACGGCCTGCGTGGAGATCCACGCCAGCGCCAAGCGTGGCAAAGGGCCATAGGGGACGGGCTGCTGCACCGGCCCCTTGCCCTCATCCAGCCACCCCGCCTGCACGTTGATCCAAGCTGCGCCGGATTGGCGCATGAACTCGCGGCCATGGAATTTGGAGCGCGGCAGGCCGACTTGGCACAGCACCGAATGGGTAAAGGCCATGTCCTCACCATCGGGCGGCGTGCTCATGATCTCCGCCGATGCCTCAATCAGCTTGAGGTCGGATTGTGTCAGGATACCCGGCTGTTTGCGCTTGGGTGTCGCCTTGGGCTTTTCGGTAGTGACGGCAACAGACACACCGGCGGCAAGCTGGGCCATGACGCGCTGCCGCTCGGCCTGCGCCTTCTCGCGCTTCGCGGTGGCTTCGTCGATCTGCGCCCGGACTCCCGCAACCTGTGGGCTATCGACACCGTGCTCTATGGCTACGCTGGCAAGCGACCGGCGCAACTCAATGAGAGCTTCATCAAGCTGGGCGATGAGAACATCGAACGCTGATACCCAAATCTCTTGATCGTTGGCGGCCATAGCCCCCTCCCCTCTTTATCGTTCCTCGCCCTCGATGCGTAGCCCGCTCTGGAGCATCTGCATCACTGCCAGATTGATGACAGCCGCCCGGCTCTGCCCAATCTGGCCAGCCAGTTCATCGACACGATCCAGCAGCGGCTCGGCAATGGTCAGCGTGATTTGCACCTTGCGACCCTTGCGCACCCGGCGCGGAGCTTCCGGGGTGGCTGCGGCAGCATCCGGCGCACCGGAAATGAAGGCATCCGCCGCCGCTGCGGTAGCGTCTTGCGCGGGCTTCGTCGGTTTCTTTGTAATCGACATTGAATCTATCTCCACACTTAAAGCATATTTATTTGATATTAAAACAATGCGCTGATAAGTGCATCAAGTTCCGCGCTTGCTTTGCCGTCTTGCGGCTTTATTTCAAGCACGCACTGCCCCGCCCCTGCGGCGTTGGAAAACGCCTTGCGGCGGCGTAGCGGGGTCGGCAGGTACTCGAACTGGGGCACCTCGGCCACGGCGGCGGCGGCCTCTGCGTTGTCGGTGGAGTGCTCGCCCGGATCGGCGCAGTTGAGGACAGCAAAACAGCGCAAACCGTCGCGCACACTGCGGGCCTCATCGACCAGCGCCGCAATGTCGTTGAGCGCCCACACGTCATAGCTGCGCGGCTGGAACGGCACCAGCAGCACGTCAGACAGCACGAGGGCTGCGCGTAGCGCGGTCGAGTCGCGCCCGCCTGCGTCGATCACCACGTCATCGAACTTGGCCGCTTGCTGCTGCACCTGTGCCCGCAGGGTCGGGCCGTCCGGGTAAGTCGCGCAGGCAATGCCCGGCGTGTGCCCGGCCTCGGCACGGATGCTGATTGCCGTCTGCGCCGTGCCCTGCCGGTCGCCGTCGATCAGCCACACGTCACGCCCGGCCAATGCGCGAGCGATTGCCAGATTCACGGCGATGGTCGTTTTCCCCACGCCGCCCTTTGTGTTTCCAACGGTGATAATCATCGCCTTGCAACCTCAACTTAATATTAAAAACAGTTTCTATTGTAGTGAAAAAAGGATGCTTGTCAATGCTTGCCGCAAGCATGAAAAACCCCGCACGCGGCGGGGTTCGGTGGCAGGGCAGGGGAGGGCTTAGGCGGTCTGGTGGATCTCGTCGGCCACCTGTCGGCACATGGCCCGCATGTCGAGCGTGCCCGCTGCGATGGCCTCAAGGGTCGCATCATCCAGCGCCTGCACGATGCTGGTAGCCCGGCGCTCAAGCTCCTGCCGGGCGATGCGCTGCCAGTCTTGCACGTCCATCAGGGACGCCAGCACGGCCTCGTTGGCGCGTCCGTAGCCGCGCAGCACCTCTTTTGCTGTCTCGGTGGTGGTTGTGGTCATGATCGGGCCTCCTGTGCTCATTCGGTAGGTGTATTGATCGCTCATATTCCTCCCTGATTTCTACAGTTGCGATGCATGGCGACGCGCTACAGGACTATCGGCTGCACCTGCTATTAGTTTTCCGTCATCGAACTCATTACTGGCGAAGTGCGATTTCAGCTTCAATGATCTCAGCAGCAGCAGCCCTGACCTTGGCGACGATATTGGCCCGCTTCTTAGAGTCATGCTCTTGATGGGCCTGCTTCACTAGCTCAGCAAGCGCCTTGTGCTCGGCCAAACTGGCGTCATACTCAGGCAGACTCACATGCTTGAAGATGTCGCCCATATTGGTTGCCACGTTGTGCGCCTCGATCATCTCCTTGACGATCTCCGAGTGCAGCAATCCGCACAAGTAAAAGGCTGGCTCCGGCTGGTCGAAGTCGGCAAAGTAGAGCTTGTGGTCAGGGACATAAACACGCGGCCCGTAGCCCGGCACAGACCCAGACGCCACGACGGCCGCTGAAAAATCGCCGGTCATCTCGGCCCAAATGACCTTATAGGGTGCAAAGGTGTAGTCGCCCACGTTGTAGATTGCGAAGAAGGGCGCACCCTTCATGCGCGTCTTGAAGGTGGAACGCAACTCCAAAAACGACTTGTAGGCTTTGAAGAACTTGAATGTCTTGGGATTCGTGTGACTGCTGTAGCGCGCCACAGCGCTGTCCAATGATGCCCGGTCAATGCCCTTATTCGGCACAAACGCATAGAGCGTGTTCTCCGGCAGGAAATAGCATGGATGGAGGTCGCCTGCGCCCTTTGCCAGGGGAAACAAGCTCTCAGCCTCAACCCAGAATTCGCGCGGCTGCCCCAAGTCGGTTTTGCCTTCATGTGGCCGAGTTCGCACCTTGACCGTCTTTGTTGCAGGGTTCGAGTCAATGACATCCACAAAATAGACGCCATTCAGGTCAGTCGTGATGCCCTTACGGCCGTTGACCCAAGTAGAGGGGCCAAACATCGGCTGACATGCGGCGAAGTGCCCCGGCTTCATGATGGCCCAAGGAGCCCCCTCCATAGTCTGCGAGACGGGATTGGCTTCCATCTGAATCACATCCACAAGATCAGCCACCTCTGCACGATGTAGACGTGGGTCGATTGCCTTCAAGCGAGCCACTTGACCGCCGCGTCCCTTCTTCGGATTGCCTGCATTGTCGGTCTTGGGCTTGCCAAGCCAGACACGGTAGTCCAACGGATAGCGGGTCGTACCCCCTATCTTCTTCGTGAACATGGCGACAGCCGTTTTATTCGCCGCGTCTGGAAACGGCTTTAGCTCCTTCATGTCATCGATGGAGATAGGCACCAAGCGGTCGGTTGCATTGATGCGGAAGCGCCGGAAGCCTTGCGACGAAGGCGACTGGAACACCGTCTGCGTGATGACAAACACCAACCGTCCATCTTCGACCAGCCACTTGTCAGCCGTCGTGTAGGTGATGATGGCGGAAATGTCTAATTCGTTGCCACCATGGAACTTGGTGTCCGAGAAGATGGCGTACTTTTCGCAGGTGGGCTTAGCTCGGTTCCGGTATGCCTCTGGGAGATTCGACCATCGTACCCAAGGCGGATTACCAACAATGGCATCAAACTGTCCAGCAGTAGCTGACCAAAAAAAGTTGCGCACGATCCTGAACCAAATACCGTTCCAGTTCTGCCGATGCAGTGCGAGCACTTGGTCATAGGTCGTCTTGAGGTGGTCATTCCACTCATCGGCCTGCGCCTTGCTCAGTATCTTGGCTTTCACCAGCGCCTTAGAGACGGGCGGGAATTCAGTGTCGTTTTCAACCTCTTCTCCCATGAGCTGGAATACTTTGTCGAGCAACACGCGATCACACGCCAAGTCGGCAGGTAGAACAACTTGCAGATTTGCTTGCTGGCTGCCAATGCTGTACTCGACCACCTTTTGATCGCCGTCAGGGTGGGGGGCAGGGGAGTACACCGCATCAGCTAAGAGAACGGGAATCTCAACGTCTTTACCCTTGCACTGCTGCAACAGGTCTGCGATAGCGATCAGGAAGTTGACGCGAGAGGATTGCACAGCAAGTGGGTTGAGGTCGAAGCCCCAGACCGTCGTGGTCAGCATGTCCACGGTCTGCTCAGCAGTCCATCCCGCCGTCAGCGCTGCTCGGCGCTTCTGCTCAATAGCCTCCAGCAAGAACGAACCAGACCCGCATGTCGGGTCAAGTAGCCGAGCAGCAAGCCACTTGTCTCGCTTGTAGCCAAGCTTGGCCACAGAGTGCTCGACCAACCAGTCCGGCGTGTAGAACTCGCCAAGGCTCTTGCGCAATTCCTCCGGAACCAAGTCCTGATAGAAGTCACGCAGAACATCGCGCGAGCGGCCGGTCTTCTTGATGGTATCGAAGCGATAGACCGAAAGCTGGGCCAGCAAGGTGCGAATCGCCAAGCACATCGACGTGCGGATCGCCTTCTTGGTTGTGGCATCCAGATACCAACTAAAGATGGCTTCTTCGACGAAGCCATGCAAGCCGACTGCGTTGAAGAACCCGCCGTTCTCGACATCCGAGCGTAGGGCCTCAATCAGGGCTTCGTCCGATCCGAGAGCCAGTAGCTCATGGATCAGGGAAGTGCTTGACGCCATGCCATGTGCAGCCACGATCTCGGCCGCGATCAGCTTCATCAGCAGAGAATGAAAGGTGTGGGTGACGAAAAGCTTGGCAGGCAAGTCAATGGCGGCCGGGCCTGCGAAGTCAAATCCCAATGACCCATTGATCTTCTTGCGCTGTTGAATGCTGAGGTCAGCAGCCTGCCCATACAAGGTTGCCCATTCCTCGAAGAGCATCTTGATTTTGCGGTTGCCGGGCTGCCCAAGAGCGTCAGCAAGAGCATTGGACAGTTCCTGCATGAACTCGCGGCCTGTCTCGGATAGATGCCCAAAGTCCTCGGCTAGGTTCTCCGATGTGATGGCTCGCCGGAAATTTGCTCTCAACGCATCGACCACCATCTGGAAGGCAATGGTCGAGAACGGCATCAGTGGCTGGTGAACGATCTTGCCGTCTTGGACTTGGGCAAAGCCCACATGATCGCCGTCGATGGCAATACCGATGTAGTCCTTCTCATCCAGCCCTTGCTCAGCAGCCAAGCGGGGGATGTATTTCAAGAGACGACCATCGGTCGCCTCGATGAACTTCGGACTTGTCTCACTCCCCTTGAAGAGGCCGGGGCCTTTGAACTCGATGACGACGTTGTTGTAGCTGGAGTCGCGTTTGGCTCTCTCCGCGTCCAAGTCGATCTGCAAGGCCTCTTCAAGCCCCTTCATCCATGCGTGGCGTACTTCTTCCTCGTTGACCCACTGCTTGCGGCGGCGATTGATGAGGTCGTAGCCCTTCTTGGTATTGGTGTCCATTGTTGTCCTTCTGTTTTCAGTTCTGCCGCTTCGGCTCGGGCCGCCCAATAGGAGCTACCTTGTAAATTGTGGTTCGCGAGACACCGTACAGCTCGGCGATTCGACCGATGGGGAGCTTCTGCGCGTCCACCATCTCGTTGATCTCTTTGATCTGGGCCTCGGTGAGCTTTGGCTTCCTCCCGCCGGCGCGGCCTCTGGCTCGGGCTGCGGCAAGGCCTGCACGGGTGCGCTCGCGGATCAGGTCACGTTCCATCTCCGCGAACATGCCGAACATCGCGTACATGGCCTTGCCCATCGTCGAGTCGTCGAACACGACTCGCGGCTGGGCACTGTTGCAAAGTTAGCGATGAGGCAGCCTTTTGTCTTATTCAAAGGCCTTACATTTCAAAAACTCTGCTTACCAGGCGCATTTCGCCCAGGGGATCACCATAATAAAATGCTGAGGCCTGGCCTTTGCGTAGTGCACGCATCACCTCAATACCTTTGATGGTGGCGTAAGCCGTCTTCATGGATTTAAATCCCAGCGTGGCGCCGATTATCCGTTTCAGTTTGCCATGATCGCATTCAATCACGTTGTTCCGGTACTTAATCTGTCGGTGTTCAACGTCAGACGGGCACCGGCCTTCGCGTTTGAGCAGAGCAAGCGCGCGACCATAGGCGGGCGCTTTATCCGTGTTGATGAATCGCGGGATCTGCCACTTCTTCACGTTGTTGAGGATTTTACCCAGAAACCGGTATGCAGCTTTGCTGTTACGACGGGAGGAGAGATAAAAATCGACAGTGCGGCCCCGGCTGTCGACGGCCCGGTACAGATACGCCCAGCGGCCATTGACCTTCACGTAGGTTTCATCCATGTGCCACGGGCAAAGATCGGAAGGGTTACGCCAGTACCAGCGCAGCCGTTTTTCCATTTCAGGCGCATAACGCTGAACCCAGCGGTAAATCGTGGAGTGATCGACATTCACTCCGCGTTCAGCCAGCATCTCCTGCAGCTCACGGTAACTGATGCCGTATTTGCAGTACCAGCGTACGGCCCACAGAATGATGTCACGCTGAAAATGCCGGCCTTTGAATGGGTTCATGTGCAGCTCCATCAGCAAAAGGGGATGATAAGTTTATCACCACCGACTATTTGCAACAGTGCCCTTGCAGCGCGACGCGCTGCTCGCCGCCGGCGTCGATCCGCGTCACCTGTTTGAGGATCGTGCCTCTGGCGCGAAGGATGACCGTGCCGGCTTGGCGCGGGCGCTTGAGTTCGTTCGAGCCGGCGATGTGCTGGTGGTGTGGAAACTCGACCGGCTCGGTCGCTCGCTGTCGCACCTGCTCGCCATTGTGACTTCGCTCAAGGACAAGCGGGTGGCGTTCCGCTCGCTGACAGAGAACCTGGACACTACGACGCCCTCGGGCGAATTCCTGTTCCAGGTGTTCGGTGCGCTCGCGCAGTACGAGCGCGCCTTGATTCAGGAGCGCGTCGTCGCGGGCTTGGCCGCCGCACGCAAACGCGGCCGGATCGGCGGCCGGCCGCAGGCGATCACTGGTGAGAAGCTGGACGCCATCGTCGCCGCGCTCGATGGCGGCATGTCTAAGGCGGCGGTGTGCCGCAACTTCAATGTCAAGCGCACTACGTTGATCGAAACATTGACGCGAGCAGGTTGGCGTGGTGCGGGAAGGACGGTCGATGAGCAACAAGAATAAGCTACTCACCGTCTTTTCTGACGCAGAGCAGGAAGCCTTGTACGGCCTACCGGACTTCGACGATGCTCAGCGGCTGGAATACCTGGCGTTGGCCGAATCTGAACTGGCGTTCGCCAGCAGCCGGCCTAGCCTGCAGGCCCAAGTCTATTGCGTCTTGCAGATCGGCTACTTCAAGGCCAAGCATGCTTTCTTCCGCTTCGATTGGCATGAGGTCGAGGACGATTGCGCCTTCGTGCTGAGTCGCTATTTCCACGGCGAAGCGTTCGAACGCAAGGCGATCACCAAGCATGAGCACTACAGCCAGAGGGGTCAGATCGCCGAACTGTTCGGCTACCGGTCGTGGGCGGCTAGCTTCCTGCCGCAACTGGCACAGCAGGCTGAACAGATCGTGCGGCGCGACGTAATGCCAGGATTCGTGGCCGCCGAACTGATCGTTTGGCTCAGCGAGCACAAAATCATCCGGCCCGGCCACACCACCTTACAAGAGCTGGTCAGTGAAGCCCTGTCCACCGAACGCAGGCGCTTGGGCGGCTTGCTGGCAGAAGTGTTGGACGAATCGGCCAAAGCTGCGCTGGGCCAGCTCCTGGTGCGTGACGACACCCTGTCTCAACTGGCAGCGCTCAAGCAGGACGCTAAAGATTTCGGCTGGCGTCAGATGGCAGGGGAGCGCGAGAAGCGCGCCACGCTGAAGTCCTTGCACGGGATCGCCAAGGCGCTGCTGCCCAAGCTCGGCATCTCGCAGCAGAACCTGCTGTACTACGCGAGCCTGGCGAACTTCTATACCGTCCATGACCTGCGCCACCTGAAGGCGGAGCAGACCCGGCTCTACCTGCTGTGCTATGCCTGGGTACGTTACCGGCAGCTCACCGACAACCTGGTCGACGCGATGGCCTTCCACATGAAAAAACTTGAGGACGAGAGCCGCACGGGTGCGAAACAGTCCTTTGTCGCCGAACAGCTGCGACGCCATCAGGAAACGCCGCAGGTTGGCCGCCTGCTGTCGCTGTACGTGGACGACAGCGTGGCCGATCCGACGCCGTTCGGCGAGGTGCGCCAACGCGCCTACAAAATCATGTCCAGGGAATTGCTGCAAAACACGGCGCAGCGCATGAGCGTCAAGCCACTGAACAAACTGGCGCTGCACTGGCAGGCGGTGGACGGCCTGGCCGAACGCATTCGACGCCATCTACGGCCGCTGTACGTCGCGCTCGACTTCGCCGGCACGGCCCCCGATAACCCATGGCTCGCGGCGCTGACTTGGGCCAAGAGCGTGTTCGCCAAGCAGCAGCGCCTATCACAACGGCCACTCGACGAATGTCCGGCGGCAACGCTGCCGAAACGCTTGCGTCCGTACCTGCTGATGTTCGATGCCGAAGGCACGCCGACAGGCCTGCATGCCGATCGTTACGAATTCTGGCTTTACCGTCAGGTCAGGAAACGCTTCCAGGCGGGCGAGCTCTACATTGACGATAGCTTGCAGCACCGGCATTTGTCCGACGAGTTGGTTTCGATGGACGAGAAAGCCGCCGTGCTCGCGCAGATGGACATCCCCTTCCTGCGGCAGCCGGTCAGTGCCCAGCTCGATGCACTGGCGACCGAGTTGCGTGCGCAATGGGTGGCGTTCAATCGCGAGCTGAAACAGGGCAAGCTGACGCACCTGGAATACGACAAGGACACGCAGAGACTGACCTGGCGCAAGCCCAAGGGGGAGAACCAGAAGGCGCGCGAGCAAGCTCTCTACGAGCAACTGCCATACTGCGATGTCGCCGACGTGTTTCGCTTCGTCAACGGCCAGTGCCAGTTCCTGTCGGCGCTGACACCATTGCAGCCACGCTATGCGAAGAAGGTAGCCGACGCCGACAGTCTGATGGCGGTGATCATTGCCCAAGCCATGAACCACGGCAACCAGGTTATGGCACGTACCAGCGACATCCCGTACCACGTCCTGGAGAGTACCTACCAGCAGTACCTGCGCCAGGCGACGCTACATGTGGCCAACGATTGCATCAGCAACGCCATCGCCGCACTGCCGATCTTCCCGCATTACTCGTTCGACCTCGATTCGTTGTACGGTGCCGTTGATGGGCAGAAATTCGGCGTCGAGCGACCAACTGTGAAGGCGCGCTACTCGCGCAAATATTTCGGCCGCGGCAAGGGCGTCGTCGCCTACACGCTGCTGTGCAATCACGTGCCGTTGAACGGCTACCTGATAGGCGCACACGAGTACGAGGCTCACCACGTGTTCGACATCTGGTACCGCAACACGTCGGACATCGTGCCGAGCGCGATCACCGGCGACATGCACAGCATCAACAAGGCCAACTTCGCCATCCTGCACTGGTTCGGACTTCGTTTCGAGCCGCGCTTCACCGACCTCGACGACCAGTTGCAGGAGCTGTATTGCGCCGATGATCTGGCATTGTACGAGAAATGCCTGATCCGGCCGGCTGGCCAGATCGACCGGCAACTCATCGTCGGTGAGAAGGCGAACATCGACCGAATCGTCGCCACACTGGGCCTGAAGGAAATGACGCAGGGCACGCTGATCCGCAAGCTGTGCACCTATACGGCGCCGAACCCGACGCGGCGCGCAATCTTCGAGTTCGACAAGCTCATCCGCAGTATCTACACACTGCGCTACCTGCGCGACCCGCAACTGGAGCGTAATGTTCACCGCTCGCAGAACCGCATTGAGTCCTATCACCAGCTACGCTCGACCATCGCCCAAGTCGGTGGGAAGAAGGAATTGACCGGCCGCACCGACATCGAAATCGAGATCAGCAACCAGTGCGCCAGGCTGATCGGCAACGCGATCATCTTCTACAACTCGGCGATCCTGTCCCTGCTGCTGACGAAGTACGAGGCAGCTGGCAATGCCAAGGCGCTGGCGTTGATCACGCAGATGTCGCCAGCGGCCTGGCGGCACATCCTGCTGAACGGGCATTACACCTTCCAGACTGACGGCAAGTTCATCGACCTGGATGCGCTCGTGGCGGGACTGGAGCTGGGCTGACGGAAATTTCTGGGATTCCGGCGTACAACCCCGTTTTGGCATCATCTCGATATAGTCTCGCTTCATCGTCTTCACGAAGCTTTCCGCTATACCGTTACTCTGTGGGCTTCTCACTGCTGTCGTTCTGGGCTCCAACCCGATTTCTCGTGCAAACGCGCGGGTCTCATGGGCTCGATACGCCGAGCCATTATCAGTCAGCCACTCCACCGGTGATGCCGGCAACGAATCCCCAAAGCGACGTTCGACAGACCTCAGCATGACATCTTGCACAGTGTCACTATCGTAACCCCCAGTACTGGCCGCCCAGTCCAACGCTTCCCTATCGCAGCAATCCATGGCGAACGTGACACGTAGTTTTTCACCGTTATCGCAGCGAAACTCGAAGCCATCTGAGCACCACCGTCGATTGCTCTCCTTGACGGCAACACGCCCCTTATGTGCCTGCTGGGCCAATGGTGCAGCTGGTTTTCTTTCCAGCAGCAAGCCATGCTCGCGCATGACGCGATATACCCGCTTAGCGTTTACCACAGGTTGTTCTGTTGCCTCAGACTGACGCCGTAACAGCGCCCAGACCCGGCGATAGCCATAGGAGGGAAGCTCTGCCATCGCCTCCATGATACGGCCAAGTAAGGCTGCATCATCACGCTGGCGATGATGACGACCATCTTGCCAACCCGGTTTTCGATGAACACGAACGGATAGCTGCGCACGCGATACATTAAGAGCCTGGCTCACAGCACTTAATCGTCGTCCCCCGGCAACAAGGGCGCATGCGCAATCCATTTTTTTGCTCGACCATACTCCACGGCTTCTTTGAGGATCTCGTTCTCCATGGTCTTCTTCCCGAGCAGACGCTGAAGCTCTCGGATCTGCTTGATGGCAGCAGCCAACTCGGAAGCAGGAACAACATCCTCACCGGCGGTGATCGCCGTGAGAGACCCTTCTTGGAATTGCTTACGCCATTTGAAAAGCTGGTTTGCGTTGACGTCGTGCAAGCGAGCAACATGAGAGACGGTCATCCCGGGCTCAAAGGTCTGCTGCACGATGGCGATCTTTTCTTGTGGAGTCCGGCGTCGACGGCGCTCGGCCCCTGTTAACACTTCGACCATCTTCTCGTTGTGACTAGTACTGAACATAGCTCCAAGACTACCTCTTAAGTTAAGAGGGGCGAAGTGTCTGGATCTTCAAGGGGCCAATCTAAGGAGCAATTCAGTAAGTACGACGTTGCGGACCATTTGACTAGCCGTGTGGAGATCGCGGCATACCTAGAAGCCGCCAAGGAAGAGAACGATCCATCCCTTCTTGCTGCGGTCATGGAGGACATTCACCGACTCGAAGCCCGGCAGAGCAAAGGAGACAGCCAGTGACATATCGCCCATTGACGACAAAGGAAATGGCAGAGCTACGGGAGGAGATGAAGGCTGCCGGAGAATGGGCGAGAACTGTCTTAGGGCAAGAGCGGCGGCAAACGCTAGCAGTTTGCGAATCCTGCCCTAGCACCTCAAATTTCGTACGTACGAAAAAACCAACCCCGCTCCGTGGATAAGCCCTACTGCCCACAGGCCAAACACACGGCCTGATGGACAGCCCTTCGGGAACGGGCTTAACCACCTCGCCAAGATCCTCTCTCGATTATGAAGAGCTCAAAGACAACGGCCTAAAGGCCGCGCAAAAAGGATGTCGCAAAGCTCCCCAGTTAGCAGGCTCTCCTATCTTTCCGCTGCGCTTCAAGATAGGAGAGCCCTCCTGCTTGGCTACGTTAAAAATGACGTAGTTACACAAGATTGGCTCGCCTTGCTCCGGACTATCGAGACTGCTTGCGGCAGCTCCCTCTCACGCGCTCCAGAGACACACCCCGTCCTTGCTGCATCTGCTTTAGTCCCCGCCTGATGGCCAGACTGCCGCGCCGTTTTTTAAGAGCTGGCCGTGGTTGGTTCCCCGTTACGCTCTGCTTGCAAATGCCCCACGGTTGCGAATCGTGGGCGGCTGTGGTGCGCGATCGCACGCTGGGCAGTATGTGAGATTTCCCCGTTCTGCCCGACCAACCACACCCACACACGGCAACAAACTCATGCTTCCAATCCGTGCGGGTACGACAAAGCGCCAAAGGTGGTGGCCTTCGGTAACGGGTCTTGTTGCGGGAAAAGCTTGATTGGATGGCCGAGAGGCCGCTAAACTAATTAGGACTTTTGGTAGCTGCTTCCCGCTACGGAGCCGTTACCAGGTGAAGTCGGTTCCCCAACTGACTACACCTTCGAACAAACCGCCTTGCAGGGCGGTTTTTTCGTTTCTGGTGGCCAGAATACGCGCCGGATAGAGATCAGCGCAAGGGCGCGATCGTGATCAAGCCCGTAAATTGCTGATCAGGGTAAAATTTCAACAAGCTAGTTGACCCTACTTATAGGGCTGACAGTCTCCCATCAAGCCAATCTACAGATTGGCTTTTTTTACAGCTTGATATTTAATTGATATTCTTTTTGTATTTCATTAATACCAAATAAACATCAAGCGAGGTGCATCAAATGATCGTAGCTGTGGCACATAACAAGGGTGGTGTCGGCAAAACAACAACGGTCGTGCAGCTGGCAGGCGAACTGAAACCGGAGATCATCATAGATCTGGACGCCCACCAGGGGATTGCCATCATCAATGGCCGCCGACCGGTAGAGCAGCGCTGGGATGTAAGAGCGGGCCTAGACAAGGCGGCCCTAATCAAATTGCTGAAGGCTGCCGGTGATCATCTGGTGCTGATCGACTGCGGTGGATTTGACAGCGAGCTGGTTAGAATCGCCATCGCAGCGGCTGACCTGATTATCGCCCCATCAAACGACGACATTACAGAACAGATCGGACTGGTAAGATTCAATCAGGTGCTTTCCGAGATCAGCCAAGCAGCAGGAGAGCCAATCCAAGCGCATGTGCTGATGACTCGCACCAATCCCAGCCGCAAGAATTTTTCGGCCATCAGCGATGAGCTGACAAGTCTGCCGCACCTCACCATGATGACCTCCAAGTTGAGCCGGCGGACTGACTGGGCCAACCAAATGGAATCAGGTTTGGGAGTGACGGAGAGAACAGCTACCCGCAGCAGTGCGGCCGGTATGGAGGCAAAGGCGTTGGCAGAAGAAGTGCGGTCAAAGCTTGCCATGATACCCAATTGATATTAATTTAATATCAATTAGGTACAAAAGAGATATTGAAATGGCAAAAAAGCTAATCAATCTGGACGACCTTGGCGCGGGAGCCCCCCTCAAAGAGGTGTCAACAGTGACAGACAGAAACAGAGGAAAGATCCCCACCAAGGCCAAGAACATCCAGAACATGCCACTAGAATTTTTTACACGCCATGCGGCGTTGAGGGAGCAGGGTAATACCAGCTTGCTATTTACCCCGTACATCATCGAGGCTGTCCGCAAAGCGCTGGAAGAAGACGAACAGAGCTAGCGATAACGTAGCGGACCAGCCAGTGAGCTGACGTCCATCCAACAGGCAGCAAAAAGGGGCATCCGTTTACCGTAACGCCCCTTTATGTTCAACGAAGATAATCTTGCTAAAAATGCTCAACCATCACTCAATTGCAGCAACTAGATCCCTTATGTTTGGATATTGCTTGTCAAGCTGAGCTTGGTTTACAACTATATTTTTACCTAGAACATTTTTAGTTCCAGACGTAAGTCTGGATATTGGAATCCCATTAGCCCCTGAGACTACTGATGCCGTATTTGCATCATTCACCTCATATTGGAACATAGCTTTAAAACTTCGTTTATTATTTGGTGTAGCCGTCCCATTGGGGTGGACACAGAATAGATTTGCACTACTTTGCCAAACCCCATATATCTCTTCGCCAATTTCATTCACAACGGTTTTGAATGCAGTCGCCGAGGAATTATTCATTTGTGTTAATCGATTACCTACATACATGTAGATCTCAGGGAATGACATTCTATATCTTTGAGTATTCAGAGTGAACTCTGACAACTGTTGACCTTGCCCTCTAGTAATCCCAAAAACAAGCGATAGCACTGCCTTTACCGCCCGCTTTGATGATCCATCAGCAGAGAAGGGGATGATTAGTCTGTCGGATGAAGACAACGCAAGCTCAGTGTAGATAGAGAAGCTAGGGTTACAGTCAATGAAAACTGTAAACGGCTCATGATTCCAAGAGTTACCAATATCATTAATTAAATCACTGATCCAAGAGTGAACTACTCGCCACGCATCCTGCGGGCCAGGGAACGTAGCTGACACAACTCTGGACGATTGAATTTCGAGTTGCTCATCACCGACGACAAGATATAAATTATCGGGCACGTATTGGTTATGTCTAGAAACCTGAGTCACATACCTCATCCCAGTGTTCGGGTTTACATAAGGACTTAAAATCCTGTCTTCCACATAACCGGATATAGTATTTCTAGGCATTACTGAATGGATGGCATTTAGAACTCGCTCACCGTTAACCATACCACCAAGAAGCATCGATGAGGAGTTGGCTTGTGGGCAAAGGTCTATAACCAGAACTTTTTTGTCTGGATTCTGGATTGCATACTCTGAAGCGATCTGGAAAGTTAGGTAACTTTTCCCAACGCCCCCCTTATTGTTCCATATGGAATAAATAGCCATTTTTCATCCACCACTCTTTTAAACGATTGGCTCTATGCTAGAGCAAACAATCACATTACTGGTAAAAATCTTGCTAGCGATCGCGCTATGGTTTCAGCATCAGACGGCTATGTTACTGAACTTCAACAACTACTGACCAGCCCATTTAGAGGATAAACACCATGTTTAAATTACTCCTAATGCAGCATTTTCCCTGAAAATTAGTGGCACACAACACCTGTTATGTTCAAGAGTTCCTTATCTGTCTCGGGGCACCCATGAAGCCAGAGGCATCCACCTCGAACCGGCTGACCCCGATCTGCTGCAGGTAGAGCACCAGGGTATCGAGCTTGCGAAAAACCCTTACCTGCTTGCTGCGCTGGGCGGCCAGGACACGTTCGGCTAGACCGTAGCGCACCAGCAGCATCCAGCCGCCAGGTTGGCCAACGGCGACCACGACACGGACGGCACCAGCCGCCACCAGTTGTACCAGGGTGGGATGGGTAATGGTTTCCATGGGGGAGATTCCAAGACAAGGGATAGTGCGGCGCAGGATGGGAGATAACACCTCGCAAAACAAGCCATCTTGCAGGCTGATAGGCAGCAAAAAGGGCGTCCGATTTAACGTAACGCCCCCTTATACGCAATCACACTGTAAGCGTTGAGTTGTAATATCACTCAGTGTTGTCGGGAGTACGATAGATCTGATGCCAGAAACGCCCCGGCTGACTTGTGGGTGGCGCGTTTTCGTTATCCCTAATCGTACAATAGCGACCATAGTTTTTAGTGATTGTATGGTTAGCCGTGTTGATGTCGCACTCTTGGAAAGAGCCACCATCGCGCCCAACCTTGTGATTAGGTGCTACATAAATTCCCATCCAACTCTCCTTTAGCTGCTAGCGTCACAACCCTTTGTGACTACCAACAACATTTGGCCTCGCACGGAACATTTCAAGAGTAGAAAACGCCTTTTATGTTAAACCGCGATTTTTAGCGGCTAAAACGGGGCGCTGGCGGCAAACAGGCCGCCTGTATCGCGTTTTGGGGCGTTTCGACACACAAGGCGGGGCATTTACTGCCTGAAAGTTTGCAACACTTCTGAGGCGGTTTGAGGGCCGGATCCTGCGGGGTATGGTTTCGGCCTGTTTTTGCATCCTGATGGGGGTTTCGATAACTTGCCTGCAAACATCACTTCCGCAGGTATACGCCCATGCACAACACCAAGCCCCGTGCAGTACTGAGCCTTAAAAAGACCTCACCACAGTCTGAGATAACCCAGGCCCCCTCAACACCACAACAGTCCACCGCGACACCGAAGAAGAGAAAAATTCCAGCGGCTTTCCCTTGCCTACAAACTCACTGGCCCGAGCTATTCAACCTCAAACATCCCACTCCACTGAAAATCGGGATCCTCGTCCCTGTAATCGCCAGCCTGAAGCAAGAGGACGAACCTTACACCGATACCCAGATTGGGAAGGCCATTGGCTGGTATTGCCGCAGATTTGAGTACCTCAAAGCCCTCACCAATGCCCCTCATCGAGTGGGGATTGATGGCAACACATTCCCCATCAGCGACCAAGACCGCCAAAACGCGATGAAACAAATCAAGGCGCGCATCAAAGAGGCTAGATCCTGCCCCAAACGATGAACTCCCAAACGAGAGCGACTAGCGCAGTCTGTCGCGCCTCGTTCGGGAGTCGGCAAGCGCAGCGCGGCAGCCTTAACGACTGCTTAGATCCACCTCGATGCGGCGAAAACCGATGGTGTGCGCCGTGTTAACCCCTGCATCGATGGTCTTAAAGACCCGCCAGCCTCCGCGCTGGCGTTCCAGCACTTCCGTTTCTGCATTGCGGCCAAACTTCACCAGGTGAAGATGGTAGCCGGCACCCATCGGGGTCGGGGCGATCACCGCCTTGGCAAAGCCCCCTTGTTCAAATACCCACTTCGCCTTGATCTCTTCCATATCAAAAACCTGTTTTGATGATTCATATCTACGTTATGACACCAACGCAGCCAAACATCAAATTATAATTACGAAGCATCAAATTCTAATTTTGATTGGCGTTACTCAGGTTCGTAGAACCGCACTCGGGTTTCAAAGGGGCGACCCTTTGGCACGCCGATAGGATGCAGGCACGCCGACGGTACAAACGCAGTTTGTATACGCTCGGTCTCGTGCCTGTATACAGTCGGTGTCGTGCCTGAAGGCAGTGAATCATGTTCTAACGGGCGGGCGGTGGGATACATAAAGAGACACAAAAAAGGACACACACCACAAAGCGCAGGACACACAAAGAGACACATAAAAGGGCAAAAAATCAGTTAGTTGGACACAAAATAGGGCACGCAATGGGGCACATTCAAGACTTGCGGGGTTGTATGAGGGAGATCCAAAAAGAAAGTGTCCATAGGGAATGAAAAAGCAGCTCAACCGCCAAACCCTACAGATCCCCTACAGAAAGCCTACTAAACCCCTACCGTTCACCCACAGAACACCTACTGCATACCTACGGAATACCTACAAAATGGATTACAAAACAGATGACAGGTGACGAGCCCACAAAAAGACCCACAAAATAACCCACACACCACCCAAGCGACCCACACATTGGCCCACTAAAAAACCCACAAAATCGGATGGCAAATTTGATGAATCAAAAAGGTAATTTGAAGGGCGTTCCAGAGGAGTGGATTTGACCCCATAGGTCCAGACACTTTTTCCCGCTTAGGGTTGTGATACCCGACTGCGCAGAAATTCCCGTGGTGAACGGTATCCCAAGGCGCTGTGCGGGTGGTGCTCGTTATAATGCTCAAACGCGATAGCCAAATTGCCTACCGCTGTTCGGCTATCCGGTTTTGGGGTTGTAAGCCGGAAACCCAGAAATTTCCGTCAGCCGATCAACATGGCTTGTCTCGCGCTTGGTCGATGAGTTCCTGCATCGCCCGCATGACTTCTTCGTGGGTGTACGACTTGGCGTTGGGGTCGTCGGCCTCTCGGAGAGCTTCCTCGACCTCGCGGGTCATCCGCGCATATTCTTCCGGCCACAGCGCTTGCTCCATGCGCAGCGACGCCTGCCCAAGCAGGTGCAGCAGGCCGAACAGCCGCATGTCATTGGTGGCGACGACGTGCTCTCGAATCCGCTCCTGGATCACCTCGCAGGCCCGATGCGCCTCTGGCGTCGCCGTGCCCTCGTAGCCGGCTGGGAGTTCTGCTTCTTCAGCGATTCGCTCCCAAGCGATAGCCAGCGCCTCGATGGTGGACAGGTTCATTTGCTCATCCACTTGCGCAGCAGACGCTTTTTCAGGGAGGCGCGCTCTTGCGGATTGCGTCCCTTGTGGTTGGCAATGCGATCCGCCGTGGCGGCCTGGCGCTTGATGGGCCAGTAGGAGCGGCCATCCTTACCCATCGACCAGACGTTGCTGACCTGGTTTTCCAGTAGAGGCAGATGGGCGCATAGAGCTTCCGGCGACGCGCTGGCCAGCGCGGTGCGCTCGTGAGTTCGCCAGCGCTGATGCCAGAGTTTCTTGTCCTCGCGCTCGCTACGGCAGGTCGTGTGCCCAACGATGGGCGTTTTGCGGCGGCTGCGGCTCATGATGTGGTTGTCTCCAAGAACATTCAGGACAGGCTTTCTGGGTAGAGCGCCGTCAACCGGGACAGGGTTTCTTGCACTTGTTCCAGCGAGGTCATCAGATGATCAACCTGATCCTGAAGATCCACGGCGAGATCAAATAGCTCAGCCACTCGGCTGCGTGATCCCTCGTTGAACGCGGCCATTGCCAGTTGATGCAGCTTCAACAGGTCGGTGCGCAGTTGCGGAGGTGCGCCGTCTGCGCTGTCATTCAAATCGCCGCGCAGCACGTCCACGGCATCGACTGCACGCAGCAGTGCCGTGGTATCGAAATTCTCGGGAGTCAGTTCGTCCCA
Source organism: Aeromonas sp. WP2-W18-CRE-05 (assembly GCF_014168615.1). NCBI lineage: Bacteria > Pseudomonadati > Pseudomonadota > Gammaproteobacteria > Aeromonadales > Aeromonadaceae > Aeromonas > Aeromonas sp. WP2-W18-CRE-05. Next base: position 19,249 of record NZ_AP021918.1, read on the forward strand.
TTCGTCGTCGGTGATGCGGGCTGCCATCAGGAGGGCTCCGATTAAGCGGTTGCGAGCGTTAGATGCCCGATCGGCTCGGCTGCTGGCCGTACCTTGATTTCGATGTCGTAGCCGAGGCGATTCAGACAATCCATCAGCTTGCGTTCGGATAGATTGGTGAAGTCGCCGCGCATCATGCCCGACACCTTCGGTTGCGGGATGCCCATGCGTTTGGCCGCCGCTTGTTGAGTCAGCCCAAGGGCGCGCATGGCCCTCCTGATCTCGACCACCAGGCCGGTCTTGATCTTGAGCTTTTCAGCGTCAGGCAGTCCAAGGTCGGCAAAGACGTTGCCCGAGCTGCGCTGAACCTCGACGCCTTCAATGATTCGTTTTTGCATTTCGTAGCTCCTGTGCCAATACCTCGGCCACCTTCAGCCGAGCGCGGATGATGTCCATGTCGGCCTTTGGCGTGGCGATTCCGCTCTTGCTCTTCTTCTGGAAGCAGTGCAGGACGAACACCGCTTCCGCAAACTTGACCGTGTATACCGCTCGATAGGTGCCGCCGGCATCGTCTTCGACGACCTCCAGCACGCCGGCACCACCGAACCCCTTGAGCACCTTTGCTGCGTCATCCTGATCGCCTATCTGCGCCAACGAGAGCGCGTAACCGAAACGGCGACGCACGTCGGACGTGCAACGCCATCAAATCCTTGTGGCTGCTCGCGATCCATTCGAGCGGTTTTTCTTTGTTTGTCATGACGGAATTTTATACCTGTTCAGGTAATGATGTAAACGCGGCAACCTCAAGGAGGTGTCGTAAAACATTTGTTTTGCGACAGGCTGTCAGCCGCCGCTGTGCTACCTGTGCAACACCCCCTCAAAAATGTACGGAAAACTCTATCGCTATTCACTATTATGCGGAAACCTGTTTTTGATGGTTATCCGCCTATGTTGGTTGGCTACATGCGCGTGTCGTCGGACTCCGACCGCCAGAGCACGGACTTGCAGCGGCACTGTTGCAAAGTTAGCGATGAGGCAGCCTTTTGTCTTATTCAAAGGCCTTACATTTCAAAAACTCTGCTTACCAGGCGCATTTCGCCCAGGGGATCACCATAATAAAATGCTGAGGCCTGGCCTTTGCGTAGTGCACGCATCACCTCAATACCTTTGATGGTGGCGTAAGCCGTCTTCATGGATTTAAATCCCAGCGTGGCGCCGATTATCCGTTTCAGTTTGCCATGATCGCATTCAATCACGTTGTTCCGGTACTTAATCTGTCGGTGTTCAACGTCAGACGGGCACCGGCCTTCGCGTTTGAGCAGAGCAAGCGCGCGACCATAGGCGGGCGCTTTATCCGTGTTGATGAATCGCGGGATCTGCCACTTCTTCACGTTGTTGAGGATTTTACCCAGAAACCGGTATGCAGCTTTGCTGTTACGACGGGAGGAGAGATAAAAATCGACAGTGCGGCCCCGGCTGTCGACGGCCCGGTACAGATACGCCCAGCGGCCATTGACCTTCACGTAGGTTTCATCCATGTGCCACGGGCAAAGATCGGAAGGGTTACGCCAGTACCAGCGCAGCCGTTTTTCCATTTCAGGCGCATAACGCTGAACCCAGCGGTAAATCGTGGAGTGATCGACATTCACTCCGCGTTCAGCCAGCATCTCCTGCAGCTCACGGTAACTGATGCCGTATTTGCAGTACCAGCGTACGGCCCACAGAATGATGTCACGCTGAAAATGCCGGCCTTTGAATGGGTTCATGTGCAGCTCCATCAGCAAAAGGGGATGATAAGTTTATCACCACCGACTATTTGCAACAGTGCCAGAAGCCCCGCTTCCGATGGAGCAAAAGCTGCCGATGATTAGTTTGTCAACGTCATCACGGTCTGGGAGCAAGTATCGTGCGCAGTCATCAAATGAATGCCCGTGATAGTAACCAGAGTAGTAGCTGTACCGACCAACTTTGATGTTGCGGTTAGTCACTTGCTCTGAAAGTAGTTTCCCTTTGAAGGGACTGTCAAAGTAATTTTCCATAAGAGATCGCAAAAATTTATTCTGCCGTCTAACACCTGAGTTAAGCCGCGGTGCGCAGTGGCAAGCGGCGTGCGAAGCTTAGCGTAGCACGCAAGCGCCGCCACGAAGCAACGTCGGCTTGAACGAATTGTTAGACGGGCGTCAACTATTTGTCCGTGCTCAGGATGAGTTGTGTAATAACTTGACCGACAGAGGCAACTAATTCGTCACGTTCTACGGCCGATAGTTTCGGGGCCGTTGTATACACCGCTACAGCGTAATCTCTCTCCTGGGCTTTAAAAAAACCAATGTCGTTCCGGCCCCCGTTGGCGCAGGTACCAGTTTTCTCTCCAACAACCCAATCTTTAGGAAAACCCGCTCGTAGTGTCGCGTCTCCCGTTTGGTTTCCGATCAGCCACCTCTCAATGGTGTGGGTCGAGGTGGACGTCAGTGCGCCGCCATAGAGGACTTTAGCCACAGTACGTGCCATAGCAATAGGCGTAGTTGTATCTCTGAGGTCGCCAGGTGTGTTGTCGCTCATCTCCGGCTCTTTCCGGTCTAGCCGACTCACAGAGTCGCCAATTTTACGAAAATACTGCGTCATTGCAGCAGGTCCGCCAATTTCTCTCAGTAAGAGGTTAGTAGCCCCATTGTCGCTAAGCTGCACCGCAGCTTGCGCTGCCTCGAGAACCGTCATGTGTCCCGATGCTAGAAACCGCTCCGCGGCAGGAGACCATTCGACGATCATGTCCGGCCCATATGAAAGTTTTCGATCCCCCCGCTCGGTGCCTGAGTCAATTCTTTCAAAGACCAGCGCGGCTAGCGGAAACTTGAACGTTGAGCACATTGCAAAGCGCTGCGCCGTTCGGTGGCCCGCGACGATCTCTCCTTGGGGATCGACGATCGCAACACCGATCTGAGCTGCTTTTTCGCGCTCTAGCTTCTCAAGATCGGTCTTGAAGGTTAATTTTTCCGACGCATATGCAGAGTGAGCGATCCCTGCCAGTAATAGTGCGTGAATGAAGCGCATGGTGATCCCTTGAGATGGAAATTATCTTTGTACGCCCGTCTAACGCCTGAGTTAAGCCGCGGTGCGCAGTGGCAAGCGGCGTGCGAAGCTTAGCGTAGCACGCAAGCGCCGCCACGAAGCAACGTCGGCTTGAACGAATTGTTAGACGGGCGTCAACTATTTGTCCGTGCTCAGGATGAGTTGTGTAATAACTTGACCGACAGAGGCAACTAATTCGTCACGTTCTACGGCCGATAGTTTCGGGGCCGTTGTATACACCGCTACAGCGTAATCTCTCTCCTGGGCTTTAAAAAAACCAATGTCGTTCCGGCCCCCGTTGGCGCAGGTACCAGTTTTCTCTCCAACAACCCAATCTTTAGGAAAACCCGCTCGTAGTGTCGCGTCTCCCGTTTGGTTTCCGATCAGCCACCTCTCAATGGTGTGGGTCGAGGTGGACGTCAGTGCGCCGCCATAGAGGACTTTAGCCACAGTACGTGCCATAGCAATAGGCGTAGTTGTATCTCTGAGGTCGCCAGGTGTGTTGTCGCTCATCTCCGGCTCTTTCCGGTCTAGCCGACTCACAGAGTCGCCAATTTTACGAAAATACTGCGTCATTGCAGCAGGTCCGCCAATTTCTCTCAGTAAGAGGTTAGTAGCCCCATTGTCGCTAAGCTGCACCGCAGCTTGCGCTGCCTCGAGAACCGTCATGTGTCCCGATGCTAGAAACCGCTCCGTGGCAGGAGACCATTCGACGATCATGTCCGGCCCATATGAAAGTTTTCGATCCCCCCGCTCGGTGCCTGAGTCAATTCTTTCAAAGACCAGCGCGGCTAGCGGAAACTTGAACGTTGAGCACATTGCAAAGCGCTGCGCCGTTCGGTGGCCCGCGACGATCTCTCCTTGGGGATCGACGATCGCAACACCGATCTGAGCTGCTTTTTCGCGCTCTAGCTTCTCAAGATCGGTCTTGAAGGTTAATTTTTCCGACGCATATGCAGAGTGAGCGATCCCTGCCAGTAATAGTGCGTGAATGAAGCGCATGGTGATCCCTTGAGATGGAAATTATCTTTGTACGCCCGTCTAACGCCTGAGTTAAGCCGCGGTGCGCAGTGGCAAGCGGCGTGCGAAGCTTAGCGTAGCACGCAAGCGCCGCCACGAAGCAACGTCGGCTTGAACGAATTGTTAGACGGGCGTCAACTATTTGTCCGTGCTCAGGATGAGTTGTGTAATAACTTGACCGACAGAGGCAACTAATTCGTCACGTTCTACGGCCGATAGTTTCGGGGCCGTTGTATACACCGCTACAGCGTAATCTCTCTCCTGGGCTTTAAAAAAACCAATGTCGTTCCGGCCCCCGTTGGCGCAGGTACCAGTTTTCTCTCCAACAACCCAATCTTTAGGAAAACCCGCTCGTAGTGTCGCGTCTCCCGTTTGGTTTCCGATCAGCCACCTCTCAATGGTGTGGGTCGAGGTGGACGTCAGTGCGCCGCCATAGAGGACTTTAGCCACAGTACGTGCCATAGCAATAGGCGTAGTTGTATCTCTGAGGTCGCCAGGTGTGTTGTCGCTCATCTCCGGCTCTTTCCGGTCTAGCCGACTCACAGAGTCGCCAATTTTACGAAAATACTGCGTCATTGCAGCAGGTCCGCCAATTTCTCTCAGTAAGAGGTTAGTAGCCCCATTGTCGCTAAGCTGCACCGCAGCTTGCGCTGCCTCGAGAACCGTCATGTGTCCCGATGCTAGAAACCGCTCCGTGGCAGGAGACCATTCGACGATCATGTCCGGCCCATATGAAAGTTTTCGATCCCCCCGCTCGGTGCCTGAGTCAATTCTTTCAAAGACCAGCGCGGCTAGCGGAAACTTGAACGTTGAGCACATTGCAAAGCGCTGCGCCGTTCGGTGGCCCGCGACGATCTCTCCTTGGGGATCGACGATCGCAACACCGATCTGAGCTGCTTTTTCGCGCTCTAGCTTCTCAAGATCGGTCTTGAAGGTTAATTTTTCCGACGCATATGCAGAGTGAGCGATCCCTGCCAGTAATAGTGCGTGAATGAAGCGCATGGTGATCCCTTGAGATGGAAATTATCTTTGTACGCCCGTCTAACGCCTGAGTTAAGCCGCGGTGCGCAGTGGCAAGCGGCGTGCGAAGCTTAGCGTAGCACGCAAGCGCCGCCACGAAGCAACGTCGGCTTGAACGAATTGTTAGACGGGCGTCAACTATTTGTCCGTGCTCAGGATGAGTTGTGTAATAACTTGACCGACAGAGGCAACTAATTCGTCACGTTCTACGGCCGATAGTTTCGGGGCCGTTGTATACACCGCTACAGCGTAATCTCTCTCCTGGGCTTTAAAAAAACCAATGTCGTTCCGGCCCCCGTTGGCGCAGGTACCAGTTTTCTCTCCAACAACCCAATCTTTAGGAAAACCCGCTCGTAGTGTCGCGTCTCCCGTTTGGTTTCCGATCAGCCACCTCTCAATGGTGTGGGTCGAGGTGGACGTCAGTGCGCCGCCATAGAGGACTTTAGCCACAGTACGTGCCATAGCAATAGGCGTAGTTGTATCTCTGAGGTCGCCAGGTGTGTTGTCGCTCATCTCCGGCTCTTTCCGGTCTAGCCGACTCACAGAGTCGCCAATTTTACGAAAATACTGCGTCATTGCAGCAGGTCCGCCAATTTCTCTCAGTAAGAGGTTAGTAGCCCCATTGTCGCTAAGCTGCACCGCAGCTTGCGCTGCCTCGAGAACCGTCATGTGTCCCGATGCTAGAAACCGCTCCGTGGCAGGAGACCATTTGACGATCATGTCCGGCCCATATGAAAGTTTTCGATCCCCCCGCTCGGTGCCTGAGTCAATTCTTTCAAAGACCAGCGCGGCTAGCGGAAACTTGAACGTTGAGCACATTGCAAAGCGCTGCGCCGTTCGGTGGCCCGCGACGATCTCTCCTTGGGGATCGACGATCGCAACACCGATCTGAGCTGCTTTTTCGCGCTCTAGCTTCTCAAGATCGGTCTTGAAGGTTAATTTTTCCGACGCATATGCAGAGTGAGCGATCCCTGCCAGTAATAGTGCGTGAATGAAGCGCATGGTGATCCCTTGAGATGGAAATTATCTTTGTACGCCCGTCTAACGCCCGAGTTAAGCCGACTTGCGTAGTGGAGCCAAAGCCATGGCAAGCTTTTTCTGCCATGGCTTTGGTGTAAGGAAGCAAGTTCGGCTTGAACGAATTGTTAGGCACCAACGCGGCGCCCCTCACAACGGTTTCCGGAAGCAGCGTACTTGAGCAACCTCCGTGAATCCAGCCGCCAGGTGCGCCGAGGTGCTTGCGCTGTTGGTAAGTTGAGTGTCGGAGGCGAATTCGGTGCATCCGCGACCACGAGCCCAATGCTCGGCGGCTTTTACCAGAGCTACACCTACGCCCTGACGCCGCGCACTTGGCACAACGTACCAACCCTCCAAGAACGCAACGTTGCCGGAGTAGCACTCCTCCGCATACGGGCGGATCGAAAGCTCGGCAAACCCTAGTGCTTCTCCGTCGGGTGCTACAGCAATGAGGACAGCAGCAGGCCGGGCGACTTTTCCGGACAGAAATTCTGCGATCTCTGACTGGTGCTCTTGACATGTGCCATCTGGCCACAGCTCACAGCGCATGCTTAGCCAACTGGCCGAATCGGTAGTTTCAACAGGCCTGACGAGCGGCGAACTATCCATTGGTGCCTAACTTTGTTTTAGGGCGACTGCCCTGCTGCGTAACATCGTTGCTGCTCCATAACATCAAACATCGACCCACGGCGTAACGCGCTTGCTGCTTGGATGCCCGAGGCATAGACTGTACAAAAAAACAGTCATAACAAGCCATGAAAACCGCCACTGCGCCGTTACCACCGCTGCGTTCGGTCAAGGTTCTGGACCAGTTGCGTGAGCGCATACGCTACTTGCATTACAGTTTACGAACCGAACAGGCTTATGTCAACTGGGTTCGTGCCTTCATCCGTTTCCACGGTGTGCGTCACCCGGCAACCTTGGGCAGCAGCGAAGTCGAGGCATTTCTGTCCTGGCTGGCGAACGAGCGCAAGGTTTCGGTCTCCACGCATCGTCAGGCATTGGCGGCCTTGCTGTTCTTCTACGGCAAGGTGCTGTGCACGGATCTGCCCTGGCTTCAGGAGATCGGAAGACCTCGGCCGTCGCGGCGCTTGCCGGTGGTGCTGACCCCGGATGAAGTGGTTCGCATCCTCGGTTTTCTGGAAGGCGAGCATCGTTTGTTCGCCCAGCTTCTGTATGGAACGGGCATGCGGATCAGTGAGGGTTTGCAACTGCGGGTCAAGGATCTGGATTTCGATCACGGCACGATCATCGTGCGGGAGGGCAAGGGCTCCAAGGATCGGGCCTTGATGTTACCCGAGAGCTTGGCACCCAGCCTGCGCGAGCAGCTGTCGCGTGCACGGGCATGGTGGCTGAAGGACCAGGCCGAGGGCCGCAGCGGCGTTGCGCTTCCCGACGCCCTTGAGCGGAAGTATCCGCGCGCCGGGCATTCCTGGCCGTGGTTCTGGGTTTTTGCGCAGCACACGCATTCGACCGATCCACGGAGCGGTGTCGTGCGTCGCCATCACATGTATGACCAGACCTTTCAGCGCGCCTTCAAACGTGCCATAGAACAAGCAGGCATCACGAAGCCCGCCACACCGCACACCCTCCGCCACTCGTTCGCGACGGCCTTGCTCCGCAGCGGTTACGACATTCGAACCGTGCAGGATCTGCTCGGCCATTCCGACGTCTCTACGACGATGATTTACACGCATGTGCTGAAAGTTGGCGGTGCCGGAGTGCGCTCACCGCTTGATGCGCTGCCGCCCCTCACTAGTGAGAGGTAGGGCAGCGCAAGTCAATCCTGGCGGATTCACTACCCCTGCGCGAAGGCCATCGGTGCCGCATCGAACGGCCGGTTGCGGAAAGTCCTCCCTGCGTCCGCTGATGGCCGGCAGCAGCCCGTCGTTGCCTGATGGATCCAACCCCTCCGCTGCTATAGTGCAGTCGGCTTCTGACGTTCAGTGCAGCCGTCTTCTGAAAACGACACCACCCTGCCCTTTCCCTGGCGTTTTTTGTCGCGTGTTTTAGTTGCATGAAATAGAATACTTGCGACTAGAACCGGAGACATTACGCCATGAAAGACAAGAGCGCCGCCTGTCGTTTTCAGAAGGCGACTGCACGAAATATCAGGAGTCGGCTGCACTGCCAGAACTGGCCGCCTGCAAGGCAGCGTAGAGAGCGGTTTTTCCTACCTTGAGGCGTGCGGCGGCCTCGCGGACATTCAAGCCGTTGGCGACAAGCTCCCGCGCTCGTTGCAACTTGTCGGCAGTGACAACCGGCTTGCGTCCGCCTTTGCGCCCGCGTGCGGCGGCAGCGGTCAACCCGGCCTTGGTGCGCTCGCGGATCAGGTCGCGCTCGAACTGGCCCAGCGCACCGAACACATGGAAGATGAGCCGTCCGCCCGGCGTGGTGGTGTCGATGTTTTCAGTCAACGAGCGGAAGCCGACGCCCCGTGCTTCCAGCTTGCCGACCGTCTCAATCAGGTGCGGCAGGGAGCGGCCAAGCCGATCCAGCCGCCAGACGACCAGCACATCGCCATCGCGCAGATAAGCCAGCGCATCGGCCAAGCCGGGCCGGTCTGCCTTGGCCCCGGATGCCGTGTCCTCGAAAACCCGTTCGCAGCCTGCATTGCGCAGCGCATCCGTCTGCAAGGCGGTGTCCTGTTCCGCCGTCGATACCCGCGCATAGCCGATGAGTGCCATTTCCGCCCATTTGTCCGTTATACCGTCCGCCTATCTTATTGTCCGTCATCCCGTTGCGCAAGATGTTTTCGGACAGGCGTCCGGTTTGGCCGCCTAATGATCGTTTGACGGACATTGACGGTAAGGCATTTTTGCATTACTATGTGAAGCATCAACCTTGATTGCGAGGGCAAACCACCATGACCACATTGACCGTTACCGCACGGGGACAAGTGACGTTTCGGAAGGACGTACTGCAACACCTCGGCATCAGGCCAGGCGACAAGATCGAGCTGGACTTGTTGCCAGACGGTCGGGGCGTGCTCAAGGCGGCACGGCCCGCAGGGACGATAGCCAGCTTTGTCGGCCTGCTCGCGGGCAAGACGCAGAAGGTTGCCACCATCGAAGAAATCAACGAGGCGGCGGCGCAAGGCTGGGCAGGTAAGCAATGAAGGTCGCAGTCGATACCAACGTCCTTGTGCGTGCGGTTGTGCGTGACGATCCCGCACAAGCGGACGTTGCCGCCGCAGTCTTGACCGACGCCGAGTTGATCGCGGTCGCGCTGCCGTGCCTATGCGAATTTGTTTGGGTGCTGCTGCGTGTCTACGGCTTCCAGCAAGCCGACGCGGCCAGCGCGATCCGGGCACTACTGGCCGCCGCGAATGTGGAAGTGAACCGGCCTGCCGTGGAGGCTGGCTTGCTGGTGCTCGACGCGGGCGGAGACTTTGCCGATGGCGTCATTGCCTACGAAGGCAACTGGCTTGGCGGGGAAACCTTCGTTTCCTTCGATAAGAAGGCGGTGGCACTTCTCACGGCGCAAGGGCAATCAACGCGCCTTTTGTGACGGACATGAGCATGAACGAATTCCGCCGACTGGCCGCGAAGATCGACCAACACATGCAGCAGCTTGCCGCCCAGGGTGTCAGCGAGGCCCATGCCATCATCAATCGCATGATGGGGTACGGGCCTGACCTGCACAGGATTTGGGTCGGCACATCCGATCAGCAGCTCATGGCGCTGTCCCGCGAGTTCCCAGGGTTCTACCGCTACGCCCGCATCATGGAAGAGGCATCCGAAGCCGAGCGCCGCAAGGCTTCGCGGCCCTATGACGGCATGGCCGAGTTCTCCGAACAGCACAAGCAAATGGGCGCGCAACTGCTGACCACGGCGGCCACGCTTGAGCGTGGCTACCAGGCGTTTCGTGCGAGCGGCAGTCTCCAAGACTTCCGGCCTCAGCTCGACGAGCTGGGCCGCCTGCATCGGCAATGGCTGTCCGACCTGGAAGCCTTCAAAGACTCGCTGCGCACGCAGGGCGCAGAACCCAAGGTGCTGGAATACGTGAACGAGGCTTTCGGCCGCCTGGCCGAGCGCATCAAGCAGCTTGCCGGTTGATCGCCGGAATTTTCGGCGGTTCCGGCTTTGTCGCGCCGTGCACAAGAGTTCTGAGCAATTCCGATCTCTCGCGGCGCTTCGTGCATAGAACTTCTGACCGTTCCCGGTCAGAAGTTCTATGCACACACGGCGGCCAGCCCAGTGAACTGGTGCAGTCGCCTTCTGAAAACGACAGACAGGGAAAAACGCCGACTGTTCATCAATCCACCGTTTGCTGAACACTTGCCGGGTTACGATGAAACACCAACAAATGCCGCTCACTGCCTGCCCTGCCACGCCTTCACGGCCTCGGCCTGCGCCTGTGCCGCATATCCTTCATCGAGACTGCCGAAGGTGTCCGCCGCTACCTCGTCCATTAGGGTCTGCAAGGCCGTGTCGGCACTATCCGCTTGCGCAACAAGTTAGGCCTGTCGGCGGGCTTCCATCGCTGCCTCGGCGGCTTGCAAGTCCTCTCGGTCTTGCAGTTCCTCCACGATGTTTTCGCGCCAAGTCGCATCACTGCCCGCCTCGTTGCATAGCTCGCTGAGACGCTGCGCGGCATCCTCTGAACGAGCAAAAAGCCGCGCACATCGCAGGATGCGGGCGGCTTCTTCCGGGTTGCCTCTGGCTTGGTCGAACAAGAGCATTTCGCCCACGGCGGCGAGGGCTTCAAGCTAAAGCTGCTTGTCGTCGCCGCTCATTTCGCGTGCGCCTTGTGCGCCTCAACGTAGGAGCGCAAAACAGCATTCATGCGCGACTGATAACGCTTGCCGGTGTGCTTGAAGAACTCCAACACTTCGGCATCAATGCGCAGCGTGATTTGCTTCTTGGTGTGGGGCAATTGCTCCGCTGCCTTCATCCAGACAGCATCAGGCAGATAGGGTGCATCGCTATAGTCGATCTGCTCATCCGGCATCGAGGCCACGGCATCCAGTCGCGCCTTCTGCTCGGCGCTCAACTGTGGCGGCTTCTTGAGGTCAAGAGTTCGCTTCACGATATTGCTTTCTTTCGTCGGCATTTGCTTTCCTCGCAGAGATAAGGCGGATGGTTTCCTCGTGTCGGACGGTGTAGACCACATACAGGACAGCCGAGTAGGCAAGCCCAATCGTTGCCCAACGATCTTCCCCGTAGTCCTCGCGTCCGTCGTAGGCTTCAACCCGCCCGGAGTCGTAAAAAACAAGCTCGGCATCCTCGAAGGAAACGCCGTGCTTTTTCAGGTTTCGTGCCGCTTTATCGGCGTCCCATTCAAGTTCCATTGTGTTCTTATTGTAGCGTCTTTTTGTAGTTACATCAAGTCTTATCGACTCATGCCGGGTGAGTTGTCGCGCTCGATCTTCTGCGCCTTGGCCTGCTCCTGCTGGCGTACAGGCTCGCGCCCTTCCAGCTTCTCCCACTGCTGGCGGTACTTCCCAAGCTCGGCGGCTTGCCGGTCGCCTGCGGCGCTGTAGGCATAGCGGGCGGTGCGCTGCGCGTAGTCGTTCCAGTCGCGCCCCTCGTCCTTCTGCCGGGTGGCCGGGGCGCACTGGCGGATAGCGCCCTCGATGGCGGCTTGATCGTGGCCGGTAACGCGCATCCGCACGGCAATCATGGAATCCACGCGGGACAAGTCCACCTCGCCGCCACGCTGCCGCTTGATCACGTCGCGGTAATGCCGCTGGTAAGCGTCGATCGCGCTGCCGCTGGCCGCTGCAAGCTCCAAGGCGGGCTTGGCTTTGCTGCGTTCTGGCTGCTGCGCCTTCAAGGCGGCCTGACGCTGATACTCGGCGTCGATCTGGCTGGACAGGGCCAGCGCCTTGACGCACTCGCGGCGCTCGGCCTTGAGCAAGCGCACTTCGGGATAGCTGCCGTCCTCGCGCTGGTGCTTGGGCTTGCGATTCTCGTAGCCGGGTGCGCGGTGCGGGTGGATGGCTCCCGATAGCTTCGGGTCGCCGTATTCACGGTTCAGGGCATCGCTCAGCCGGTTGCCCACGTCCTTGTCGTGGGCCGTCCCCAGCTTCGGCACGGTGATGATGGCCTGATAGTTGCCGGGGCTTGATTCCAGCACAACGGCGGGCCGGTAGCCGTCACGGATAAGCCGCTCCAGCTTCTCCCGGTTCATGTCGTCGATGAGGATGTGATGCTTCTTGTCCGATAGTGGCGTGTAGTAGAGGTTTTCGCCCCGGCGCTGTAGGCGCAGCATCTCCGGCGTGCGCTGCTCGATCTCCTGCGGCGTGAAGCCCCGCGTGATGCCGTCCTTCTTGTCGAGGATGAAGGTTTGCTTCCTTCCGTCTGCCTGCATCTTGATGGACGTTACCCGGTAGCGCTCCGCGCCTACCGCTTCCGCGTACAGCTCAAACTGCTTTAGCTGCTCCGATTTCATCGCCTGCGCCCTCTCCTGCTGTATCCGCTGCCGCTCCTGCTGGATGCGCTCCTGAAGCTCAGGATTCGTGATCTTGAAACCGTGCTCTGCTGCTAACTTCGCGCACATGGCCTTGTATTCGTCGTTCCCGGTTACGGTGAAGCTGCCCCACTTCTGCGCCGATAGCTGCAAGGCGGCAAGCGTGCTGTCCCGGTTGCGCCAGTCGTGAATATCGATGCTTTTTCCCTTGTCCACGAAAGACACACCCCCGCCCGCCCCCGCTTCTTCCTTCCGGCTGTAATGCACCTGCTGGCCCACGATTTCAGGCTGATAGGCGCGGATGTCTCGCGGCGTCGGCGGCTCGCCGCTCGCGCCCTCGATGCGCTGCGGCTCGCTGGCGCGGTGCCGCCACTGCTCGGCAAGCTCCGGGCTTTTCTGCATCCGCTGCCACTGCTCCAGGTCGGGATAGGGCCGGAACTGCTGCCGGTGCTGCTCGCGCTGCTTCTGGTGCTTCTCTTTCAAGGCTGCTTTCTCTGCGGCCTGCTCGGCGGCAATCACGCTGCGCATGGCGTTGAGCACTTCGCCCTTACCCTTCCAGTTGCCGCGCATGAGTTCATCGCGGCGGGCTTTCTGCTGCTCGGCAATCTGCTTGCGCTCCTGCTCCTGCCGCTTGTCCAGTGCCAGCTTGGCCGCGTTCTTTTCCGCGTAGTGCGCCTTGCGCCCGGTGATGTAATCCTTCCATCCCGGCACGTCTGGCTTGATCGGCTCTGGCTCGCGCTGTGCTACCTGCTGACGCTGCGGCGGCGGCTGGTAAGCTCCGAGTCGCTTTTGTAACTTGGATAGGCTCGCGTCCCGGTCTGCGCTGCTGGCCTTCACGCCAACATCACCGACAAAGAGCGTCGCCCCGCTGCCTGTTTTCTCGTAGCGCATCCCCTTGGCTGCTAACTCGCGGTGCAACTGCTCCCACGTCTGCGCCTTTTTGATGATCGGTGCGCCGTCCTCAATGGCGATGCGTTCGGCGGATTTCTCCCCGGTGCGGTTTTCCATGTCGCGCTTCGGCTGGGCTGGCTGGCGCGGCTTGTCCTTGTCGATGTGCTCCCGGCCTAACTCACCATTCTCCAACACCTGATAACGCCCGTTCTGCTCACGCTGCCAGCCTTGTGCGTTCTCGATTCGTGCTATCGCCTTGTGCGCTGCCTCAATGTCGAAGCCGTTATTGATCTTCACCACCTTGAGCGTTTCAGGATGCACGCGGTTGATGGCAAGGTGCAGGTGCAAGTTGTCCGTGTCGGCGTGCAAACCATAGATGGCTTGATGGTCTTTAACACCTAGCTCATCCATGAAAATGCTTACCGCTTCTTCGACCTGCTCCGGGCTGGGCTGCTCGCCTTCTCGCCAACTCATGATGTAGTGATTGACCGGGTTCTTGCTGCGCACGGATTCAGCGGCAAGGGCTACCATTTCTTCACGCTGTGCGGCGTGGCCGTCACAGAGGAAACCGCGCCCGTTGGCGTACAGCACCTTTTCATCCGGGTTCTGGTTGTGAGGCTCGCGGATGTAGTCGGCCAAGTCGCGGATGCTCCCCGTCTTGTGCTTGGTTTTTGAGTTCGGCACCTTCTTAACGATCACGGCTCAACCTCTCGATGTAGGCTTTCACTGCCAGCAGCGCCCCGGCTGTGTCCTTGCTGTAAATGCCTCCGCTTTCGTTGTGAATGTGCTTGAGCAACCCACCGATGCGGCGCAGCTCTTTGAGCATCACAGCGTCCGCATTGGCAATGATCGGTCTGCCAAAGTAGCGGCGGCGGACAAGCTCGGACATGCTCAACCCGGCAAGGTCGGCGTCCTCCTTCAACTTGGCCTTCTCCGCTGCGGTCAGCCGTACATTGATAACGGCGTCCAGCGGTTCCGGCCCCTGCGTTTCAAATGGCATCGTGTCTCCTTCTAGCCGGGGAGCGAGGGGGGCGGGGTGTCTTGGAAAGTAAGAAGCGAAGCGCCGCACTGTCCGGGGTCAAGGGGCTTGCCCCTTGCAGGATGAGCCAGACCGTGAGAAGCGAAGCGCCGAATGGTCTGGCGTCCGTTGGAACCACGTGGCGAAGCCATGTGTGTTACAACGGCCATCCTGTTAAGCTCATCCGCTCTACTATCGTATCAGCAGTTTAGGTGCACGGGACGCACTTTGCAACAAGCACAAATGGCGCTATGCTGTCAACTCCGCAACAAGTAAGCAAAGGAGTTAGCACGATGAAGTGCACGACAGAACAGCTAGAGGCTATCGCTGCAAAGCTGCGAGAGATGCCGCCAGTCGAGAAAAAGAAGCAAGAGCACAGCAAGCAAGATGCCGTGCGCATACTCTCGAAGGAAATCGCCTTGTTGCAAAAGCGTGGATACACGCTTGACCAGATTTCCGAGACGCTGCGCGGTGAAGGTCTGAGCATCGCAACTCCAACACTCAAGAGCTACCTGCAGAGAGCAAAGCCAGCGAAAAAAGCTCCGGTGCAAGCACCGGGAGACACACCCCGCCCCCGCCCCGCCGTCAAGAAGCCTGCGGATACATCAAAGGCGACATTCACCCCGAAACCTGACAGCGACGACATTTAAGGAGTAAGCAACATGGCGAAAAGCATTTACCTGATCGGTGGCAGCAAGGGCGGCGTTGGCAAGTCGCTTGTCACGATGGCAACGGTTGATTACCTGCAAGAGCGCGGCGAAAGCGTCTTGCTGATTGAGTCTGACACCTCTAACCCGGACGTATGGAAAGCCTATAAAGAAAGCACGGAAACGGAGCTTATCAATCTGGATGAGGCGGACGGATGGATTCAGCTAGTGAACTTGTGCGATAGCAAGCCGGATAGCGTCGTGGTAATCAACACGGCAGCACGGAATAACAAGGGCGTGAGCGCCTACGGTGAAACACTGAATAGCACGCTTGAAGAACTCAAGCGGAAGCTGGTCACGCTGTGGGTGATTAACCGCCAACGGGATAGCCTCGAACTGCTCAAGGAATACATGGACGCAATTCCGAATGCGGATGTTCATGTGGTACGCAATGGACACTTCGGGGAAGAAAATAAGTTCGAGCTTTACAACGGCTCCAAGCTGCGCACGGCGGTAGAGGAACGCGGCGGGAAATCGGTGACATTCCCGGACATGGCCGACCGTGTGAGCGATGACATTTACAGCAAGCGCATGAGCATTGCGGTAGCACTCAAGGAATTGCCCATTGGCAACCGTGCGGAGCTTACGCGGTGGCGCAACGAGGCCAAAAAGGTATTGGAGGCCGTAGTCCATGAGTGACCTAGACGACAGCTTTGCAAAGCTGCTCGGCAGGCAACCTAGTGACGCGGAGCGGCAAAGTCTTTACCGGGTTCGGGATGCACTCGGCCTGAAAAACAATGATGCGCTGTGGCTGGTGCTCATGGCCTTGCAACACTACCAAGGCCAGTATGAGAAGTTCCCGCAAGCGATAGCACAAGCAGCCAAAGATACCTTGGTCAATTTCAAGGTAACGGCGGATGCAACCGTGAAAGCATCAGCGGAAGCAGCCAAGGCGGATTTGGCGCAAGCGGTAGCAGCAGCAGCGCAAGAGGTCGCGCACAACACATCAGCAAAGCAGATGTGGCAGTGGGCGGCGGGCTGCATCGCCGTGGCCTTCCTGTGCGTCGGCCTGTTCGGCTGGTACATGCACAGCAGCGGCAAGGATTCGGGCTATCAGGCCGGATACGGCGCGGGATACACCGAAGCCAAGGACGAGAAAGCGGCGGCGGCATGGGCCAACACGCCAGAGGGGCGCTTGGCCTACCGCTTCGCTCAAACGGGAAGCCTCGCCAGCTTGGCGAAGTGCGATAGGCCGGGGTGGTACGTCGAAAAAGGCGTGTGCTACGTCAAGCCCGCATCGGATGGCACCTACGGATGGAGGTTGCCATGAGAATCAAGATCAAAGGAGAAATCACGGCAGAACGCCTAGCGGAAGCACTGCACGCAGCAGCAGAAAAATACGAAGCTGTGAGGCCGGGGCACAAGGTCTATGGGGCCAATCTCTACCTAACCGCCTTCGATGCGGATGGTCTGCCGTTCGATCTGGTAGACCATCGCGGCGAACCGCTTTCGATCACCATCGAGGCCAAGTCTGGCGAACTGGTAAAACCAGCACTCACAGCAGAGGGTGAAGCACGCCGACAGAAAGCCAAAGAGGAAGCACGAAGGCAAGCTGAAGAAGCGGAAGCTGAAGCACAGCGCAGACACAGGCAAACCTTAGACGAATACGAACAGGAGCGGCAAAAACGACGGAAAAAGGAAGCCGAAGCAAGAAAGCAATTTGAGGACGCGAACGCAATCACTGCCGAACTCTTGAAAACCATGCCGGAACGCTTCATCGACGAACTGAACAAAACCGTGCAAGGCGTTTGGGACGACCTCAAGCCAACCGAAACGCAAGGCAAGAAGAAGGGCCAGCCGAAAGCACTACCAGTCTTTTCCGTCCATGCGGACGGCCTGTTGCTCTCCGTCGAGACATGGAAGAACCCACGCCGGGTGCTCAATCCGCTTTGCACACTTCAGCACGGAAAAATAGCCCCATTCTGGATGCACGAAGCGTGGTTAGAAGCCATGTGTGGGATGCGAATAAAGATTCATCCGTACAAATAAAGTCTCATTCTTTGAAATAGAGTTTCATCCTAAAACAGAGGGCAAAGCCTCCTGCGGGACGGTGGCCACTTTCGGCCCTGCCGGTCGCCGTCCGTTCGTGCGGCGCTGCAAGTATCGCAGCACACCCAGCGTCATGCGGGCGTCGGCAAGGGCGCGGTGTGCGCCGTCTTCTGCCACGCCGCAGTCGGTCGCAGCCTCGATCAGCTTCAACCATCGCCAGCGGTCGCGGCTCCGGTCGTACTCTCCATGCCACTCGGCATACATCAGCATCGCGCAAGCGGTCGTCAACACTGGCGCGGTGATTCCGTGTATCTGATAGGTCTGCCGCAGCAAGCGCGCATCAAAAGCGACGTTGTAGGCAACGACGGTTCGGCCAGCAACGGCGGCGGCGTACTGCTCGGCCACCTCGGGCCAGCTCGGCGCACTGGCCACCATGGCGTCGGTGATTTTGTGAATCGCTGTCGCCTCGACCGGGATTGGCCGGGTCGGGCGTACCAGCGTGTCGAGGATCGGTGCGCCGGTCACGTCGAGTATGGTTATCTCGCAAATCTCGGCGTCATCACCGAGGCCGGTGGTTTCGGTGTCGAGCACAATGCAGCCTGCGGCGATCAGGTCTTTTGCCTGCGCTGCGACGTGCTGGCGACGGACTTGGGCACGCCCAGGCATCCAGCGCCACGGCACGCACTCGGCTGGGTTGTACACATCATAAGCCCCCTGACCTTGCCAGACACTGCCAGCGGGCTTGGTGTTTAGTCCCGGCATGAGGCGGAGGCGTTCCTTGAGGTGCTTACGGCATAGAAGCCCCTTGGCCTCTGCTTCGGTCGGGGTGAGGTGTTTTCGGGTTTTGGGCATACGCCCCCTTGTTGGTGTCTCAGTCCCGGCGGTAGTGGGCGACGATTCAGACGCTCGAAAGTATGAGACTTTATTTTCACGATTCAGGCCGCGCCCAATGCCACGCGATCCTTTCAGAATGACACTTTACCCGCCTGCCAAGCCTGAGTCTTTCAAAACAGTCCTGAAAATTGGCGTAGCTTAGGATGGGACTTTATTTGCATCCCACAGCTTCGCTGTCTGCGGCCTCTCTCGCCCACCATGCAGGCCGGGCGGCTGCGGATGACAGCGCCCCCACGGCCCACAATGCAAGCTCCTGATCGCCCAGGTTCGCAGCCTGCACGATCACCGCCCCAAGCTGCCGCAACTCATCGGACAGCGCCTGAAATTCTGCGGCGCTTGGCATCACTCGCCCCCCTTCCCTTTCGGTGCCTTCGTGGCCTTCTCGGCGGCCTCGGCCTTGTCCTGCTGCCGTTGCAGCGCCTCAAGCTGCCCGGCAAGTCGTGCGGCCTGCTCGCGGGCCTCTGCTGCCACCTTGCGAGCCTCGTCACGCTCGGCCTGCGTCTGCCGGGTTTCCTGCGCTGCTGCGGCGCGGGCGGTGTCGTGGGCCTGTGCAGCCTTGGCGGCCTGCTGCTCGATCTGCTCGGCGCGGGCCTCTGCGCGGCTCACACGGTCGGCGCACGCCTCCAGCTTGGCGGCCAGCACGGCGGCCTGTTGTTCGGCGGCGGTGCGGCCCTGCTGTGCCTCGGCCAGTGCGGCGCGTAGGCGCTCAAGCTCGGCGGCCTGCTCGCTCACGCGCTCGGCCTGCGCCTCGATCTTGTGCCGGGCGGTTGCCACCTCCAGCCGGGCAGACTCTGCCGCCTGCTGCTCGCGCTCGATGCGCTGCTGCGCCTCGGCCAAGTCGGCGGCCTGCTGGGCGGCTTTGCCTGCCAGCGTGTCGCGCTCAGTGGTCAGCACGGCCACCTGCTCGGCCAGCTCGTCGCGTTCGCCTTCCAGCACCTCGCCAGCGGCGGCCAGTTCGGCGGCCTCCGCCTGCGCCTGCACCAGACGGCCCTCGATCTCGCCGCGTGCCCGCGATGCGGCCCGCTCGATCTCGGCGGCAATGGCAGCGGTCAGCGCCTGCGGCAGTTCCGGCGCAGCGGCTGCGGCCACCGGGCGGGCCTCGCGCCACGCGGTCAAGTGCTTGTGAATAGTGTTCGGGCTGCCGGTGTCGCCCAGCTTCTCCCGCACCGCCCGGATGGTCGGCTGCTGACCCTCGCCTGCCAGCGCATCAGCGACGGCGGCGACCTGCTCAAAAGTGATGCCCTGACGTGCCATGATCGTTGCTCCTTTCGTACCCTATCAGCGTAAATCGTATCAATACAGATATGATACGCAATACAGATACGATACGCAAGCGGTTTTCGTAACGTCCCGCCTCGCCAGATCCGCACCTTGCGCCCGGTCGGGCGCTGGCTACTCGCGTCAATGACGCTTTCGGGGCTACTTGCTCCGCGCCCTGCGGGCTTGGGCAAAGGGCGCTGCCCTCTGCACGCCCGCTCTCGCCCGCGAGGCGTCGGGGAGCAGGGGTTAAAAGCCCTCCCCTGCTCCCTCTCCGTGAGGCTCTGGCCGCTGCTGCCGCGTCAAGGGTTCGCCACGTCTGGCCCGAGTCCTCGCCCGTGCCGGGCTGCGGGCCGCACCAGCCAGCCGTGGCCGCGTTGCGCCCTTGACGCGTCATACGCTCATTCAGCGGCGCAGAAACGGGCCTACAGCGCGTTTTCCGGTCTTGGGGTGGCTTGGGTTATGTCAGACCCCTAAAACGGCCCCTACGGGCCGCTGTGGCGCTTCCTGATCGTTTTTCGAGTGGAAAGGGGGTCAAGGGTCGCAGGGGCGGCTGGCGCGGCCCGCAGCGAAGCGAGGACACGGGCCGCCCCGGAGAGGGCCGCAGGCCCGGCCCTTGACGCCCTTGGAACGACCCCACGCTCCCCGAGTGGAGCAGGGGTTTAGGCCGCAGGCCGTCCCCCTGCTCCCGAGGATCAAACGCGACCGTTTGGCCCCCGGCAGGGCCGCCGGAGGCATACAGCGGTGGATAGGCGACTGCTGCCGGGGTCATGCACCAGGTCGTCGGCCTGCTTCCCTGAAAAACCGCTTTTGCGGTCTTGGTGTGCCAACTGCTGTTTGTTCAGGCTGAGGCGGTGGTGCTGCGTGCGCGGCTTGTCCGCGCTTGGTGAACGGCTGGCCGCTTGCGGCCACATTTTCAGCCGGAGGGGGAGCCGCCCGCAGGGTGGGGGAACCCCGCAGGGGTGCCCCGGCCTTTAGGCCGCTTTCAGCGTCGATTTTGCGTGGTGGCTTGAGTTATCCACCGATAGGCGCAGCCAATTATCGGTAAATATTTAT
>NZ_AP021919.1:0-33005 GCF_014168615.1 Aeromonas sp. WP2-W18-CRE-05
TTGACTCTTGACTTTCGGCATGTTAGGCGCAATATCTTGCAAAGTCTTGCAAGAATTTCCTCGAGCGAGGCCGCGTGACGACGGAACTTGTGGGGGTGGTATGACAGCGCGCCAGCAGGCGATCTTCACACTCGACGAGTTGGCTACCTACTTAAAGGTCGGCAAGCGGACGCTTTACCGGCTCGCCGCGCACGGGGAAATTCCGGCCTTCAAGGTCGGCGGGACGTGGCGGTTTCGTCAAAGTGAAATCGATCAGTGGATCAATGATCAGACCCGAGCCGGAGCAAAGAAGGAGGTGATGCGCAAGCGTGAACAGCAGAAGTCATCCGAGCAGCCCGTGTCGCCTGGGCGCACTGCCCGTCGCAGCAGGCAAAGGGCTTGAGTAACTCGTTTTTCAATTTTTCTGGAGGTATGACATGGACATCGATTTCAAGAAGTTGGCTCCCTGGAACTGGTTCAAGAACGAGCAGCAAGAGCAGCAGACCGCCTCTTCCCTGCCGGTGCAGCGCAATGACCTGCCAGCGGCGAGCGGGCCAGTCAGCCCGATCCTGCAACTGCATCGCGAGATCGACCGGCTGTTCGATGACGCGTTCCGGGGCTTCGGTTTTCCGGCGCTGGCCATGCCGCGGCTGCCATCCGATTGGTCGGGCATGCTGAAGCCGGCCCTGGACATCCAGGAAACCGACAAGCAGTACAAGATTGCCCTGGAAGTGCCCGGTGTCGAGGAAAAGGACATCCAGATCACCCTCGACAACGACGTGCTGGTGGTGCGTGGCGAGAAGCGCCAGGAACAGGAGAAGAAGGAAGGTGGCTTCCACCGTGTGGAGCGCACCTACGGCAGCTTTCACCGCGCCTTGAACCTGCCTGACGACGCCAATCAGGATTCGATCAAGGCATCGTTCAAGAACGGGGTGCTCACGGTCACGATCGACAAGCGCGAGGTCAGCGCGCCGAAGCAGGGACGTTCGATCCCGATCAACAGCTGACGTCGCCGGCTCGTTCGTCACAAGAAAAACCCGGTACGAGACGAGGTGTCGCGGCTCGCGATGCCTCGTCGCCTCAACCTTGTCAACCTTCTCAGGAGCATCAGCATGGCCAGAAAACAATGCCAGGTCTGCGGCCAACCCGCCACCGTGCGGGTGGAAGCCAATCTCAACGGGCGTCACAGCACCATGCTGTTGTGCGACGACCATTACCGCCAACTGGTGCGCCAGCAAAAGCGCACCGTCTCGCCGCTGGAAGCCTTGTTCGGCTCGCGCAGCGGCCTGTTCGAGGACTTCCTTGGCAGCGACTTCTTCCGCATCGGTGACGACGCACCGTCCATGGCGGCCGATACCGACGAGGTCGTCGATGCCTCGTTCGGCGAACCCGCCCCGGCCGGTACGGGCACCGCGCGCCGTCGCGGCAGTGGGCTCGCCAGCCGTATCAGCGAACAGTCCGAGGCCCTATTGCAGGAGGCCGCCCGACACGCTGCAGAGTTCGGGCGCGCCGAAGTCGATACCGAACACCTGCTGCTGGCGCTATCCGACAGCGACGTGGTCAAGACCATCCTGGGGCAGTTCAAGATCAAGGTCGATGACCTCAAGCGCCAGATCGAATCCGAAGCCAAGCGCGGCGATAAGCCGTTCGAGGGCGAGATCGGCGTGTCGCCCCGGGTCAAGGACGCGCTCAGCCGTGCTTTCGTGGCCTCCAACGAACTCGGCCACTCTTATGTCGGGCCGGAGCATTTCCTGATCGGGCTCGCCGAGGAAGGCGAAGGTTTGGCGGCCAACCTGCTGCGCCGTTACGGCCTCACGCCGCAAGCGCTGCGCCAGCAGGTAAGCAAGGTGGTCGGCAAAGGGGCCGAGGATGGCCGCGCCGAGACGCCGACCAACACGCCGGAACTCGACAAGTATTCGCGCGACCTCACCAAGATGGCGCGCGAGGGCAAGCTCGATCCGGTCATCGGCCGCGCGCAGGAGATCGAGACGACCATCGAAGTGCTGGCCCGGCGCAAGAAGAACAACCCGGTGCTGATCGGCGAGCCCGGCGTCGGCAAGACCGCCATCGTCGAAGGGTTGGCGCAGCGCATGGTGGCCGGTGAAGTGCCTGAGACGCTGCGCGACAAGCGCCTGGTGGAACTCAACATCAATGCCATGGTGGCTGGCGCCAAGTACCGGGGCGAGTTCGAGGAGCGCGTGCAGAAGGTGCTCAAGGAAGTGACCGAGCACCAGGGCGAGCTGATTCTCTTCATCGACGAGGTGCACACCATCGTCGGTGCAGGCCAGGGTGGCGGCGAAGGAGGGCTGGACGTGGCCAACGTGTTCAAGCCGATGATGGCGCGCGGCGAACTGAACCTGATCGGCGCCACCACGCTCAACGAGTATCAGAAGTACATCGAGAAGGACGCCGCGCTGGAGCGTCGCTTCCAGCCGGTGATGGTGCCCGAGCCGACGGTAGCGCAGACCATGATGATCCTGCGCGGCCTGCGCGACACCTTCGAGGCGCACCACAAGGTCAGCATCTCCGAGGATGCGATCATCGCCGCCGCCGAGTTGTCGGACCGCTACATCACCGCGCGCTTTTTGCCTGACAAGGCCATCGACCTACTCGACCAGGCGGCCGCACGTGTGAAGCTGTCGGCCACGGCCCGCCCGGTGGCGGTGCAAGAGCTGGAGTCCGAACTGCACCAGCTGCGGCGTGAGCAGGACTATGTGGCCTCGCGCAAGCAGTACGACAAGGCCGCCGAGCTGGGCAAGCACATCGAGGCCAAAGAGGCCGAACTCAAGAAGCTTGTCGAGGAATGGGAACGCGAGCGCGCCTCGGGCAGTGCCGAAGTCAAAGCCGAGCATGTCGCGCAGATCGTCTCGCGCCTGACCGGCATTCCGGTCAACGAGCTGACGGTGGAAGAACGCGAGAAGCTGCTGCATCTGGAGCAGCGGCTGCACGAGCGCCTCGTGGGCCAGGACGAAGCGGTGCGCGCGGTGGCCGATGCCGTGCGGTTGTCTCGCGCGGGCCTGCGCGAAGGCAGCAAGCCGGTGGCGACTTTTCTGTTCCTCGGGCCGACCGGCGTGGGCAAGACCGAGCTCGCCAAGGCGCTGGCCGAGTCCATCTATGGCGATGAAGGTGCTCTGCTGCGCATCGACATGTCCGAGTACGGGGAACGCCATACCGTGGCACGCCTGGTGGGCGCGCCTCCGGGTTATGTGGGCTATGACGAGGGCGGCCAGCTCACCGAGAAGGTGCGTCGCAAGCCCTACAGCGTGTTGCTGCTGGACGAGATCGAGAAGGCTCACCCCGACGTCTACAACATCCTGCTGCAGGTGTTCGACGACGGGCGGCTCACCGACGGCAAGGGCCGGGTGGTGGATTTCACCAATACCATCATCATCGCCACCTCGAACTTGGGCTCGGACATCATCCAGCGTCGGCTGAAGGCCCGTGGCGCCGCCGGCGAGGAATACGAGAAGACCAAGGGCGAGGTGATGGACGTGCTGCGCGGACACTTCCGCCCCGAGTTCCTCAACCGCATCGACGAGATCATCGTCTTCCATGCGCTGGGCAAGGAGGAGATCCGCCATATCGTCGGCCTGCAGCTCGATCGTGTGGCCCGCAACGCCGCCAGCCAGGGCGTGACGCTGACCTTCGATCAGACCTTGATCGATCACTTCGCGGAGGAAGGCTACAAGCCCGAGTTCGGCGCGCGTGAGCTCAAGCGGCTGATCCGCAGCGAGCTGGAAACTGCTCTGGCGCGCGAGATGCTCGGCGGCGGAATCGGCAAGGGCGATCACGCCAGCGCACGCTGGGACGACAAGGCCGAACGGGTGGTCTTCGAGCGCCAGGAGCCACCCGCAAAGCCGGCCGAGCCTGAGAAGCCCGATGCCGCGAACGTGGCCGAGACGCCGCCGAGCGACGCGAGCAAGCCTGCGCGCAAGAAAAAGTCAGCGGGCGGCGAATCTTGAGTCATGGGGAGGCTGTCGTGATCCTTCAATTGACCCAAGGACTTGTTCTTGATGGAAACAAAAGCAGTAGGCGCCATTCAGAGTAAGCCGACGGCTCTGTTCGGTGTGTCATCCAATTCGTCGGCATCGTTCAAGGAGAACCGATATGTCTGCATTGACTCCGTGGGACCCCTTCCGGGAACTGGATGAATTGCAAAACCGCCTGGCGACGATGTTCGGACGGACACCCCAGCGACAGGGCGCCCGTACCGGCAACGAAGCCATGACCACGGCGGACTGGGCACCAATGGTGGACATCAGCGAGGATGAGAACGCATTCCTCCTCAAGCTGGATCTGCCGGAGGTCCCCAAGGATGCCGTGCGCGTTAGCGCGGAGAACGGGGTGCTCACCATCAGCGGCGAGCGCAAACTGGAAAAAGAGGAGCAAGGCAAGAAGTTCCACCGCATCGAACGTGCGTATGGCCGCTTTGTGCGCAGCTTTGTCTTACCTGACAACGTTGATCCGACCAAGGTGACGGCTTCGATGAAAGACGGCGTGCTGGAAGTGCGGCTTGTCAAGGCCGAGCAAGCCAAGCCGAAGCAGATTGAAATTTCAGTCAATTAACTTCAATAGGAGTCCATCATCATGAATGACAAACAGCCCAATAACATCCGTTCCGCACTTGCCCTGGCGGTCTGCATCGGACTGAGTGGACCGGTTTTGGCCCAATCGGCGGCAAGTCCAAGCGCTGCAGCGCCCTCTGTCGCACCCAAGGCGGCGCAGCCACAAGTAGACGACAAGGCCGCCCGGGAAGTCGAAAAAAAGCGTGCCGAGCTCACTCAGGACGCCATCACGGCGCTCGCCAAGACCCAGGAGGCTTTGACCCTCCTTGATGCAAAGAAGACCAAGGAGGCGCTCGCTGCGCTGGAACTGGCCAGCGGAAAGCTGGAACTGGTATTGGCACGCGACGCCAAACTTGCTTTGGCGCCGGTCGATGTACGCGTCATCACCCACGATATCCACGCCAACGTGGAATCGGTAAAGAAAGCGGTCAAGTTGTCTCGGGAGTTGTTGGGTGATGGCGAGGTGCAAAAGGCCCGGCCCATCGTTGCCAATCTGGCCAGCGAAATCGTGATCGAAACCGACAACCTGCCGATGGCAACGTACCCGGCAGCGATCAAGTCGGCCGCACGGCTCATCGACAGCGGCAAGATCGACGACGCCAAGGCGGAACTCGCCCGAGCACTGAACACGCTGGTGGTGACCTCGGTCGCCTCTCCTCTGCCCGTGCTACGGGCCGAAGCCGCGATGGCAAAAGCGGAAAAGCTGGCCGAGACCGACAAGCGCGATGCCAAACAGAGCGAGGAGCTCAGCGCCCTGCTGGCCTACGTGCGCACGGAAATCGAGCTGGCGCAGATCCTGGGTTATGGCAAGAAGGCGGACTTCAAACCCATCTTCGATCAGGTGAAGTCCATTGAGCAAAAGTCGGCTGGTGGCAAAAGCGGCAAGGGATGGTTCGACGAGTTGAAGACGCGTATCCAAAAGCTGTTTTGAGGTGATGAAGGGGCTGACTGCTCTGTCGGTCAGTCTCGCGATGTTCGCAGTCAGCCCCAATAGATTCGCCTATTTTCACTATCTCATACGAGGCATATCACCATGAATGAGCAAACACCGAATCCCAATGCGACGAACGAAGGAATAAACGAACAGGCCGCGGTAAGCAGCCTTCCTGTCAGTCCAGAGGCCAAGCCTGAAGTCGTTACGGAGGTGCAGCCTGAGGTTCAGAAGGAAACGGACTCGCAGGCGGCAGACAAACGTAAACAAGTCCTCGATGAGGCCGTCTCGGCCTTGGCGCTGACCAAATCAGCGCTGGCCGCACTTGACGGCAAGGACGCTGCACGCGCATTGGCAACGCTGGCCGAAGTGACGGGAAAGCTGGAGCTGATCGTCGCGCGCGAACCCACGCTTGCCCTGGCCCCCGTTGATGTGCGCACCATCGTGCACGACTTGTTCGCCAACACGGAAACCATTGAGGCGATGACCGACGAGGCGCGGGATGCCCTCAAACATGGCGAGGTGCAACAGGCACGTCACGTGCTGGCTTTGCTGGCCAGTGAAATCGTGATCGCGGTCACCAACATCCCTCTGGCGTCCTATCCCGCAGCCGTGAAGTCAGTCGTGCCGCTGATCGATCAGGGCAAGATTGAAGAAGCCAAAGCCGCGCTGCAGGCAGCGCTCAGCACGCTGGTCGAGACGCGCAGCGTGCATCCGCTGCCCGCCCTGCGCGCCAGGCTGCTCCTGAAGCGCGCCGAGACCTTGGTAGAAGATGGTCAGCGGAGCGAAGCGTCCAATGAGCGCCTGGAGACATTATTGAACGAAGCGCGGCAGCAGTTGGAAATGGCAGAACTGCTGGGCTATGGAAAGAAGAAGGACTTTGAGCCCCTGTATGCTGAACTCAAGAAAGTCAAGCAAAAGACGGCTGGGGGAGGCGGCGGAAAAGGCTGGCTCGATGAAATCAAGGCAAAGCTGTCCAAGTTGTTCTGAAACCGCTGGATAGGGCGTAAGAGGGGCGCGTCGCGCCCCTCTCTTGGCTCAGGAGTGTTTGCTTTTTCACCCCATTAGATCTTTAGGAGATATAGCATGAATACAGACACCATCACCGATTCCAGTGCGGATGAGCCCACCAAAACACTGTGTTCATTGACCGAAAATTGGTGGATTTTTGCGTTGCGCGGTGTCTTGGCATTGATTTTCGCAGCCCTTGCGTTCTGGATGCCACAATCGGCTCTGTTGGCCATGACCTTAGTGTTCGGCGCATTTTCCTTGGTCAATGGCGCTTTCAACTTGGTTGCAGCGGTGCGCCATATCCAGAAAAAAGAGCGCTGGGGCTGGCTGCTGTTCAGCGGCATTGTCGGCATACTTACCGGCGTCGTCGTCCTGGTTGCTCCTTGGGTCGCCACGATGGTCATGGCTTCTTTTTTATGGGCTAGCGTGGGGTTCTGGGCGATTTTCACCGGTGTGCTGGAGATATCCGCCGCCGTTCGGCTGCGTCAAGAAATCAAGGGTGAAATCTGGCTTGCCTTCAGTGGACTGCTCTCGATTGTCCTTGGCGCTATCGTCTTGTGGATATTTTTTTCCCGTCCGGTCGAGTCATTCCTGGCCGCAGGCTGGCTGTTGGGCTTCTATGCGGCAGTCTATGGTGTCACGCTTTTGTTCTTGAGTTGGCGTCTTCGCAAAACGCGCCAGGGATAAGAGCGGGTCAAACTAAATTCTATGGATATGAGCATTTTCGGTTCGTGCCTCCATAGAAATGACATCGAAGGAGTCATGCATGCAGATGCAATATAGCTATCGAGCTATCGACAAAGAGTTTCATGAACCTTGGCAGAGAGCTTTGGGGAATGTGATCGAGCGCGACCTCAAGCCATTGCTCGACAAACACACTAAAGATTCAGTGCGACTTCAAATCGTCCTTGATCGCGACAAGATCAAGCGGCAATTTCTGGCCAGTGGCTATATGCACCTGCCCGGCAAAAAGATTGTCAGCGTTACTGCATCACATGACGAGCTGACGCCCCTCGCGCAGATGCTCGCACAGTCGTTGTTCCGTCAGGCCAAGAAGCATTTTGACCGGCTGCATGCTCATGACCAGATCAAGCGCAAAGCACGACGCGAGCGCTTGCGCGAGCTCAAGGTGCGGATTGCCGCAAAACCCGCGTCAGCCGCCCATGAGGCCAAAGTGACCCGAATGCCTCTACTGTCGAAACTTGAGGCTGTCGCA
Source organism: Aeromonas sp. WP2-W18-CRE-05 (assembly GCF_014168615.1). Taxonomy (NCBI): domain Bacteria; kingdom Pseudomonadati; phylum Pseudomonadota; class Gammaproteobacteria; order Aeromonadales; family Aeromonadaceae; genus Aeromonas; species Aeromonas sp. WP2-W18-CRE-05. The sequence continues at coordinate 7,703 of NZ_AP021919.1, forward strand.
AGGCGTGAGCTGGCTTATCTGCGGGCCGTCGGCGATTTACCGCGCGATTATCCGACGCTGCGCGACGTGGTGGATGAAGCGATTGTCCGAGCTGAGGTGGAATGGCAATCCGTGCCGGGGGAAAAAGAGGCTTACACCGGTCTTTTGAAGCATCTGTTCGCCGTCCTGGATAACGAAGTGGCAAGCAGCCGGCAATTTGGCGAATTCGTTTCTCTGGACGCGCCGGTCGAACCGGATGCCCAAGACGTCGCCGAGGCCATGGTGGAAGAGGAAGTCTTCGAATTTTATCAGCCCGATGACACACTCAGGCTGGCCGATATCATCGCTGACAGTCAGCATCCCGATGCCGCAACGATCGCGGAACAGGAGGAGCTAGTTGATCGGTCGAGCGAGTTCGCTTTTGCATTCGACCTGCTGAAGGACATGCCGCGTTTGTGGCGGCGCATTTTTCTGCTTATCCGTGTGGACGGGCTGGATGCCAGCAGCGTCTCTGAAATCCTGCTGATTCCTAGTAAGGAAGATACTGTCCAAAGGTGGCTCATGCCGGCCGAAGCGTTCATCGCTGCTCATTTGGAAGAGGCCGGAGTAAGCAAAGACGGGAACGATTGGCTCCAAGGCGTTGATTGGTCGGCATTGTCTGCGACCCGAAGCGCGGCAGCCTCACTGTGGTCCAAGGAGGCGAACCATGAAGAATGATCTTCACCTCGTCTGTCCGCATTGCCAGTCCATCAACCGCGTACCGACTGCGAAGCTATCGGAACATCCCAACTGCGGCCGCTGCCAGCAGCCCTTGTTCACGGGCGAACCCATCGAGTTGACCACGGCGACGTTCTCGCGCCACGTGGAGCGCAGCGACCTGCCACTGTTGGTCGATTTCTGGGCACCTTGGTGCGGGCCGTGCAAGATGATGGCCCCGCAGTTCCAGCAAGCGGCGCGCCAGCTCGAACCCAGGGTCAGGCTGGCCAAGGTCAATACCGAGGCAGAACCCCACCTGGCCGCGCAGTTCGGCATCCGCAGCATTCCGACGCTCGCCCTGTTCCAGGGTGGGCGGGAGATCGGGCGTCAGGCCGGCGCCTTGGGCGCGCAGGACATCGTGCGCTGGGCATCTGCACAGGTGGGGCGCTGACCGATGCAGGACTTGCTCGGCGCCACCCTGATCCTGCTGGCGGCATGCAGCCTCGCGGCGGTGGCGACGGCGGCGTTCAGAGTACCCGCCTTGCTGGGTTACCTCGCCGTCGGCGCCTTGCTGGGCCCGTCGGTCAGCGGTGTAGTCGCGCCGGGAGAAGCGCTTGATTTTCTGTCCGAGCTGGGCGTGGCCCTGCTGCTGTTCATGGTTGGGCTGGAGTTCTCCCTCGGGCACTTCTGGCTTTCCCGTAAAACCGTATTGGCGGCCGGCAGCTTGCAGATGATCGCTGTCGCCACGCCACTGACCTTGATGTTGATGTGGCTGGGACAGCCAGTTCAGAGCGCTGCGTTGCTCAGCACTGCGGCGGCCATGTCGTCCACGGCGCTGGTCAGCCGACAGCTGGCCGACCAAGGCGAGCTCACCACCCGCCACGGTCGCAGCGCCATCGCCGTGCTGGTCTTTCAGGACCTGGCCAGCGTGCCCCTGCTGGCCCTGCTGGCGATCTGGGCGCGCGGCGAGTCGCCGAAGATCGAGAGCGTGCTGCTCGAAGTGTTGGGCGTGCTGATGTTGTTCGCGGCAGCGGCCCTCGCCTCCCGTCGTCTGTTGCATGGCCTGCTGGGCTGGGTGGCGCGGCAGGGCCACGAAGAATCCTTCGTGCTGGTTTCCTTGTGCGTGGTGGTGGCTGCCGCCGCTGCTGCACACGCGGTCGGCGTATCCGCCGCCCTGGGTGCGTTTTTGGCCGGCATGGTGCTGGGCGAGAGCGACTTCCGTCACCACATGGAAAGCCACCTCAAACCGTTTCGCGATGTGTTGTCGGGGGTGTTCTTCGTGACTGTCGGCCTGCAGCTGGACGGAGCACAGATTCTTTCGGCACCGCTGACGGTGTTGGCGTGGCTGGCAGTGCTGGTGCCGGTCAAGATCGTGTTCAATACCCTGGCCTTGCGGGCGACGCGCTTGTCCGCCCTCGATGCCTGGCGCACGGGCATAGCGTTGGGGCATGGCGGCGAGTTCGCCCTGCTGTTGTTGGGCATGGTCTTGCAGCAGCATCTGATCCCCGCGACCGTCGTACAACCCATGCTAGTTGCGCTGGTGCTCAGCATGGCCCTGGCACCGCTACTGATCCGCCATCACGATGTACTTGCCCGGTTCTTGAGCCGCACCGGCGGCGTCATTCAGCCACCCCAGGCTGAAGAAGTCGAGATCGCCGCGCAGACGGCGCGATATCGAGACCATGTCATCGTTTGCGGCGCGGGCGAGCTTGGCCTGACAGTCAGCGAGATTCTTCGCCACGCCGGCGTGGCGCATCTGCTGCTGGAGGCGGACGCGCAGAAGGTCGAGGCCGCGCGTGCCGCCGGCGCGCCGGTGTTCCATGGCGATGCCAGTCGGCCCGATACCTTGCTGGCTGCCGGCTTGACGCATGCGCACATGGTGGTGCTGACGTTCGCCCATGCCCAGCAAGCGTTGCGCATCGCCCAGGCGATTGCCGAGCGCCGTCCGGCGCTGACCTTGTGGGTGTCATGCAGAAGTACGACCGCGGCCGATGCATTTCGCGCCATGCCCAACGTGCGCGTGTACCAGCAATCCTTTGCCGCAGCTATTGGGCTGGCGGAACAGGTGATGTCGACGCTTGGCATGTCGACCGAGCTGATTGAAGGACACATCAGCGCAATGCGCCGCCGTCTCGACAGCAGCCGTTTTCCAGGGAGTTCATCGTCATGAAATCAACACGCCTTAACCCATTTCAGGTCTTGCGTGACCAGTGGGCCATCATGAGCTTTTACGAGCGCTTTGAGCAGGTTGTCGCACTCGTTCTGTCGGCGGTGATTGCCGTCATCATCGTGGTGTCGCTGCTCCAGCTCATCTCGAGGGTCGGCCGGGAAAACTGAAAATCCTCAAAAATTAGCATATCCGTATGATTCATAATAGAAAAACCCTACTTTTTGGAGTTGTCCGGCAGTGCCACATCCTCCAGGATCCGGAAGTCATCAGTCAGGGCCCCAACTTTACGGCCGAAATCCAGAACGTAATCCCCGAAGCGGTTGATGTGCTCAAGCCGATAAGGGGCCAAGCCAGCTAAGACCTCAATCCGTGCTGGTCAGAATGTGGGCTTACGAGGCAATCAGCGGTTGAGCCGTGGCTCAAGCCCCCGCGATGCAGGCGAGCGGCATTCTTCTGTTCCAAATCGTACTACGCGCCGCGCCACTGCGGTCTCTACGCCACTTTGGGCCTCGACCTGCGAAACGCTGGCGCTCGACCGTATGGCACGCGGCAGTACGGTTCTGCCTGGGTTTTCGGGCGTCCCCAGCACATCACATGCGATAATCCACGATTATCACGCCTTACGTTTTCTGATTATTTAGTTTCAAACCTTGTATAACTAGTATGTAATAGCATGGTATGTACTACGGTATGAAATGGAGGGGGTATGCGTCGTTCCGGGATCTACAAGGCTGAGGTTCAGCGCGCCAGGCAGAACCTCCTCGCACAGGGGCGCTACCCATCCATCGATGCCGTGCGCGCAGAGCTGGGCGATACCGGCTCAAAAACCACCATCCATCGCTATCTCAAGGAGATCGAGGACGCTGAGGGGGGATCGCAGACGCCTCAAGTAGCGGTAAGCGATGCGATCATGCGCCTGTCTGCACAGCTTGCTGGCCAGCTGCGGGAGGATGCCGAGGCCCAGGTACAGCGCATCTCGCAAGAGCTTGAGGCTGCACGCGCCCAGTGGAACGACGAGCGGGGCAGCTTGCATGATGAACTCAGTGCCGTTCGTGGCGAGTTAGAGCGGGCCCAGCTTGCGCTGGGCGAGGCAGAAACCGCACGGCTGGCCATGCAGCAGCACCTCGCCTCTAAAGAGACGGCGCTTGTTCAACTGTCGGAGCAGCTCAATGCCTTAAAGGAGCAGTTGGAGCAGGCTCGACAGCACGCCCGCTCCCAAGAGGAGCGGAGTCGCCATGCACAGCAGGCTCTGGAGCACTTCCGTGGCGCGGCCAAAGATCAACGTGATCAGCTCCAGCGCCAGCATGATGAACAGCTGCAGTATCTACAGGCCGAGATCCGACAGCTCCGTGACGCCAACGCATCGACTCAAAACGCGCTCGCGGAGCAGCGGCAGGTCGCCAATGAGCGCCAATGTGAGGTTGTCCGTTTAGAGCAGATGGTGGCGGCCCAGCGTCATGAGCAGCTCGTGCAGGAGCGTGAACTCAAACGACTGAAAGACATTGAACAGCAGCATGCCAACGCCGCCACCCAGCTTGCGGCAAGCCAAAGCAGAGTGTTGGCCCTGGAGGCGATGACCACAGACGCTGTTGCCGCTCGGGACGAGCTAACGGCCGTGATTAAAAGACTGGAGTTACAACTAGATGTCGCGCAGGCGACGGCGGCCTCGCAGGATCAGGTACTGCGGTCGCTCTCTGCGTTCATCGCAGGTTTGGATAAAGCCAATACAGAACAATTGATTACGCCAAATTCGTGAGGATTTTCAGTTTTCCCGGCCGACCCTCAATATGCTATACTGCGCTTGAGTAATTCCTTTTTTCCTCAAACGCTCAATAGCTCAAGGAGCGCATATGCAAGTCATTGCTGTACTGAACCAGAAGGGCGGGGCGGGTAAAACCACCATCGCCACCCACCTTGCCCGCGCCCTGCAACTCGACGGCGCAGACGTGTTGCTGGTTGATTCTGACCCGCAGGGCAGCGCCCGCGATTGGGCCGCCGTCCGCGAGGATCAACCCGTGCCCGTGGTTGGCATCGACCGGCCCACCATCGAGCGCGATCTAAAGAGCGTGGCCCGGAAAGACTTTGTTGTGATCGACGGAGCGCCGCAGGCTCATGACTTGGCCGTGTCGGCAATGAAGGCCGCCGATTGCGTGCTGATCCCGGTGCAGCCGTCGCCCTACGACATTTGGGCAACCTCTGACCTCGTGGATTTGGTCAAGCAGCGCATCGAGCTGACCGACGGCAAGCTGAAAGCGGCTTTCGTGGTGTCCCGTGCGATCAAGGGCACCAAGATTGGTGCGGAAGTCTCCGAGGCGCTGGCCGGGTACGGCCTGCCGATCCTGCAAACGCGCATCACGCAGCGCGTCATCTACCCGAGCAGCGCGGCCAGCGGCACCACGGCCATTGACCAAGAGCCGACGAGCGAGGCCGCCGAGGAAATCCGGGCGCTGGCTGAGGAAGTGCGCCGTTTCCTCAATTGCACCATTTGAGTAATTAAGGAGTAGGTGAAAATGAGTAGCGGGAAACTTGGCATGAAAGCAGGCCGCCCGAGCGCCGCGAAGGCTGGCCCTACCTTGTCCGACCTTGCCGACAAGGCCGCCACCGTCCGGGTGAATTTCGACCTCGACCGGGCCGAGCACACGAAGCTGAAGATTTACGCCGCCAAGACCGGGCGCAGCATCACGGACATTCTGCGCGAACTGGTGCGCTCACTTGATGAAAAGAGTGATTGAGTAATCACTTAACCGGCTGGACGGGTCAAAAGCATGGACTATAGTCCATACATTTTTGATTTGGCGAAATTTAATAATGTTGATGAAATACGGCGCGTGGGGTATAAAGTGATGGTTGAAATGGAACCGTTGAGTCTGGAGGTACTGCCGCCCTCTCATTTCAAGGCGTTTGCGAAGAACGCACCGCATGAGATCAAGGGCGCTGTCATCGAGAACACAGAGCGCGGGCTGGTAATCGTGCTGCACGTTGGCAACGAGCGGCGCATTCTCGGCCAGTACCGGGGAGGCATCCGGTTTTTTCGCTCTTTCGATGGCGCGGCGGCAGTGCTGCGGCAGCATGGCGTGCTGCACTGGACGGCGAATGCAAAAGGCTGGATTCCGCGAACTTTGGAAGCGAAGGAGCGGAGTTCAGATGGATGAAAAAGCAAAGCCCCGCGTGGCAGCGGGGCTTGGCAAGAGGTGGGAACCTAGCAGGTGGCACTGTTTGGAACCCCAAGGCGTGACCGATGCAGACGACCAGAAACACCCAAACTATGGTCTGCATTGTAGCGCCCTACCTCTTGCCGCACAAGCGGAAAGAGGGTTATGGGGCAAGCACAGCTACGACTTTTCAGCCCAGCCGATGAGGCGGGTTGCTATCACGACACAGCCCGGCAGGGCTTTTTCTCGTTGCTCATGGCGACGGGCGAGGGCAGCGGCAAGAAGCAGGACAGTTACCGGCTGTCACAGATGCCCGTGGTGCTCTCCATGCTCGACCACAGCCGGGATACGTGGCTGTCTCAGGCCGAGTTCATCAAGCCAAACCGCCGTGTCGTCAATCTGGCCCGTATCGGGCTGCTGTTCGCTGACTTGGACACCTACCGCGAGCCGTGGGCGCAGGGGCGCAGCCCCGAGCAACTGGCCGCCGCTGTCATGTTCCGCTGCTACGACGAAGGCGTGCCGCCGCCGTCGATCCTCGTTTTCTCTGGCCGTGGCGTGCAAGCAAAGTGGCTGCTGGATGGCACCTTGCCGCGTCAGGCGCTGCCACGCTGGAATGCCTGCCAGCGTTACCTGATCGACCGTCTGGCCGGGCTGGGCGCTGATCCAGCGGCCAAGGATGCAAGCCGCGTGCTGCGGCTGGTCAATACGGTGAACAGCAAGAGCGGCGAGGTTTGCCGCGTCATCCACGTTGAGCAAGGCCCGGACGGCGAGCCGATCCGGTACAACTTCGAGTATCTGGCCGAGGCGCTACTGCCGGTGGCCCGCTGGGACATCGAGGCCGACCGCAAGGCCCGCGCCGACCGTCGCCAGTTCAAGCTGCTGCCGGGCGGCCAAACCGGCAACCTGCGCACGCTCAACGGGCGGCAACTGGCGTGGGATCGTCTGGAGGACTTGCGCACGCTGGCCGCGCTGCGCGGCGGCGTGGCCGAGGGCGAGCGGATGCAGCACCTGTTTTGGCGGCTGAATTTCCTGCTGCTGTCAGGTGCGACGCACACCGGCCAGATGTACCACGAGGCCGCCGCGCTGGCCCGTGAGCTTGACCCACGGTGGAACTACCGCAGCGCCGAGCTTATGACGCTGTACGCCAAGGCCAAGGCCCACGAAGCCGGGGAAAAGGTGGAGTTCGGCGGCAAGCAGTTTGCGCCGCTCTACACGCCCAAGAACGACACGCTTATCAGCCTGTTTCACATCACCGACGACGAGCAGCGCAAGCTGCGCACGCTCATCAGCCGGGACATGGCCGCAGAGCGCCACAGCGAGCGCGAGAAAGCCCGCAGACGTGCCGCTGGGGCTGTCGATCGTGCTTCCTATCTGGAAGCAGCCAGCGCCAAGCAGGCGCAGGCTTTGGCCCTCAAGGCGCAGGGTCTGAGCGTGCGGGCCATTGCTGCACAGATGGGCATTAGCAAGACCGCTGCCGGGCGCTACATCGCAGAGCCGGGAGAGTGTCCCAAGTCCATGCGTATTACAGGCGGGGAGGGCTGATCGTGAGGTGTTCAAAGTCCGTCCGTATTACTAATGGCGGAGCCTTCCGGGCGGGTGTCCCAAGTCCATGCGTATTACTAATGGCGAAGCCTACGCCCGGCGCGTAGCGCCTGCCTTTGAGTAGCGCCTGCCTTTGAGTAGCGCCTGCCTTTGAGTAGCGCCTGCCTTTGAGTAGCGCCTGCCTTTGAGTAGCGCCTGCCTTTGAGTAGCGCCTGCCTTTGAGTAGCGCCTGCCTTTGAGTAGCGCCTGCCTTTGAGTAGCGCCTGCCTTTGAGTAGCGCCTGCCTTTGAGTAGCGCCTGCCTTTGAGTAGCGCCTGCCTTTGAGTAGCGCCTGCCTTTGAGTAGCGCCTGCCTTTGAGTAGCGCCTGCCTTTGAGTAGCGCCTGCCTTTGAGTAGCGCCTGCCTTTGAGTAGCGCCTGCCTTTGAGTAGCGCCTGCCTTTGAGTAGCGCCTGCCTTTGAGTAGCGCCTGCCTTTGAGTAGCGCCTGCCTTTGAGTAGCGCCTGAACGGCGCGGCCCCCTCGTCCAGTTCATCGGGTGGCTGTCATGAGTCGCGCCCGTCGATCCTTTCCGCCCGCGCTGCTGGATTCGTTGCGGGCAATGACGGTGCAGGAAACGCTAGACCGGCTGGGCCTGTACTGGAAACGTGAACCTGGCTTTGTGCCGGTGAAGGACAAAGCTACGGTGCGGCTGAATGTGTCCATTGGTGGCGGCGGTGTTGAGCTACTGGCGACCGGGCCGAAGTGGTACGACACGCGGAAAGAGCAGGGCGGCGGTGCCATCGACCTGACCATGCACCTGTTCAGATTGTCATTTGTGGATGCGGTCAAACGGCTGTCGCCTTGATCGTGTTTGCAAGATGCCCCCGGCAGGGCCGCCGGAGGCCACTCGCCGCCGTGAGGCTCTGGGGGCAGGGTGGCGGTCTTCGCCCTTCGTCCTGCCCCCTTTCTTACCCTCTCAAAACGCGCTGTAGGCCCGTTTCTGGCCGACAACGAGCCGAAGGCGAGGCGTCAGCACGGTGTTTCACCAAAAACGAGCAGCCGACCGGGCAGCGGTACGTTACGAAAACCGCTCGCATATCGTATCTGTATTGCGTATCATATCTGTATTGGTACGATTTACGCTGATATGGTACGAAAGGAGCAACGATCATGGCACGTCAGGGCATCACTTTTGAGCAGGTCGCCGCCGTCGCTGATGCGCTGGCAGGCGAGGGTCAGCAGCCGACCATCCGGGCGGTGCGGGAGAAGCTGGGCGACACCGGCAGCCCGAACACTATTCACAAGCACTTGACCGCGTGGCGCGAGGCCCGCCCGGTGGCCGCAGCCGCTGCGCCGGAACTGCCGCAGGCGCTGACCGCTGCCATTGCCGCCGAGATCGAGCGGGCCGCATCGCGGGCACGCGGCGAGATCGAGGGCCGTCTGGTGCAGGCGCAGGCGGAGGCCGCCGAACTGGCCGCCGCTGGCGAGGTGCTGGAAGGCGAACGCGACGAGCTGGCCGAGCAGGTGGCCGTGCTGACCACTGAGCGCGACACGCTGGCAGGCAAAGCCGCCCAGCAGGCCGCCGACTTGGCCGAGGCGCAGCAGCGCATCGAGCGCGAGCAGCAGGCGGCAGAGTCTGCCCGGCTGGAGGTGGCAACCGCCCGGCACAAGATCGAGGCGCAGGCCGAGCGCGTGAGCGAGCAGGCCGCCGAGCTTGAGCGCCTACGCGCCGCACTGGCCGAGGCACAGCAGGGCCGCACCGCCGCCGAACAACAGGCCGCCGTGCTGGCCGCCAAGCTGGAGGCGTGCGCCGACCGTGTGAGCCGCGCAGAGGCCCGCGCCGAGCAGATCGAGCAGCAGGCCGCCAAGGCTGCACAGGCCCACGACACCGCCCGCGCCGCAGCAGCGCAGGAAACCCGGCAGACGCAGGCCGAGCGTGACGAGGCTCGCAAGGTGGCAGCAGAGGCCCGCGAGCAGGCCGCACGACTTACCGGGCAGCTTGAGGCGCTGCAACGGCAGCAGGACAAAGCCGAGGCCGCCGAGAAGGCCACGAAGGCACCGAAAGGGAAGGGGGGCGAGTGATGCCAAGCGCCGCAGAATTTCAGGCGCTGTCCGATGAGTTGCGGCAGCTTGGGGCGGTGATCGTGCAGGCTGCGAACCTGGGCGATCAGGAGCTTGCATTGTGGGCCGTGGGGGCGCTGTCATCCGCAGCCGCCCGGCCTGCATGGTGGGCGAGAGAGGCCGCAGACAGCGAAGCTGTGGGATGCAAATAAAGTCCCATCCTAAGCTACGCCAATTTTCAGGACTGTTTTGAAAGACTCAGGCTTGGCAGGCGGGTAAAGTGTCATTCTGAAAGGATCGCGTGGCATTGGGCGCGGCCTGAATCGTGAAAATAAAGTCTCATACTTTCGAGCGTCTGAATCGTCGCCCACTACCGCCGGGACTGAGACACCAACAAGGGGGGCGTATGCCCAAAACCCGAAAACACCTCACCCCGACCGAAGCAGAGGCCAAGGGGCTTCTATGCCGTAAGCACCTCAAGGAACGCCTCCGCCTCATGCCGGGACTAAACACCAAGCCCGCTGGCAGTGTCTGGCAAGGTCAGGGGGCTTATGATGTGTACAACCCAGCCGAGTGCGTGCCGTGGCGCTGGATGCCTGGGCGTGCCCAAGTCCGTCGCCAGCACGTCGCAGCGCAGGCAAAAGACCTGATCGCCGCAGGCTGCATTGTGCTCGACACCGAAACCACCGGCCTCGGTGATGACGCCGAGATTTGCGAGATAACCATACTCGACGTGACCGGCGCACCGATCCTCGACACGCTGGTACGCCCGACCCGGCCAATCCCGGTCGAGGCGACAGCGATTCACAAAATCACCGACGCCATGGTGGCCAGTGCGCCGAGCTGGCCCGAGGTGGCCGAGCAGTACGCCGCCGCCGTTGCTGGCCGAACCGTCGTTGCCTACAACGTCGCTTTTGATGCGCGCTTGCTGCGGCAGACCTATCAGATACACGGAATCACCGCGCCAGTGTTGACGACCGCTTGCGCGATGCTGATGTATGCCGAGTGGCATGGAGAGTACGACCGGAGCCGCGACCGCTGGCGATGGTTGAAGCTGATCGAGGCTGCGACCGACTGCGGCGTGGCAGAAGACGGCGCACACCGCGCCCTTGCCGACGCCCGCATGACGCTGGGTGTGCTGCGATACTTGCAGCGCCGCACGAACGGACGGCGACCGGCAGGGCCGAAAGTGGCCACCGTCCCGCAGGAGGCTTTGCCCTCTGTTTTAGGATGAAACTCTATTTCAAAGAATGAGACTTTATTTGTACGGATGAATCTTTATTCGCATCCCACACATGGCTTCTAACCACGCTTCGTGCATCCAGAATGGGGCTATTTTTCCGTGCTGAAGTGTGCAAAGCGGATTGAGCACCCGGCGTGGGTTCTTCCATGTCTCGACGGAGAGCAACAGGCCGTCCGCATGGACGGAAAAGACTGGTAGTGCTTTCGGCTGGCCCTTCTTCTTGCCTTGCGTTTCGGTTGGCTTGAGGTCGTCCCAAACGCCTTGCACGGTTTTGTTCAGTTCGTCGATGAAGCGTTCCGGCATGGTTTTCAAGAGTTCGGCAGTGATTGCGTTCGCGTCCTCAAATTGCTTTCTTGCTTCGGCTTCCTTTTTCCGTCGTTTTTGCCGCTCCTGTTCGTATTCGTCTAAGGTTTGCCTGTGTCTGCGCTGTGCTTCAGCTTCCGCTTCTTCAGCTTGCCTTCGTGCTTCCTCTTTGGCTTTCTGTCGGCGTGCTTCACCCTCTGCTGTGAGTGCTGGTTTTACCAGTTCGCCAGACTTGGCCTCGATGGTGATCGAAAGCGGTTCGCCGCGATGGTCTACCAGATCGAACGGCAGACCATCCGCATCGAATGCCGTGAGGTAAAGATTGGCCCCATAGACCTTGTGCCCCGGCCTCACAGCTTCGTATTTTTCTGCTGCTGCGTGCAGTGCTTCCGCTAGGCGTTCTGCCGTGATTTCTCCTTTGATCTTGATTCTCATGGCAACCTCCATCCGTAGGTGCCATCCGATGCGGGCTTGACGTAGCACACGCCTTTTTCGACGTACCACCCCGGCCTATCGCACTTCGCCAAGCTGGCGAGGCTTCCCGTTTGAGCGAAGCGGTAGGCCAAGCGCCCCTCTGGCGTGTTGGCCCATGCCGCCGCCGCTTTCTCGTCCTTGGCTTCGGTGTATCCCGCGCCGTATCCGGCCTGATAGCCCGAATCCTTGCCGCTGCTGTGCATGTACCAGCCGAACAGGCCGACGCACAGGAAGGCCACGGCGATGCAGCCCGCCGCCCACTGCCACATCTGCTTTGCTGATGTGTTGTGCGCGACCTCTTGCGCTGCTGCTGCTACCGCTTGCGCCAAATCCGCCTTGGCTGCTTCCGCTGATGCTTTCACGGTTGCATCCGCCGTTACCTTGAAATTGACCAAGGTATCTTTGGCTGCTTGTGCTATCGCTTGCGGGAACTTCTCATACTGGCCTTGGTAGTGTTGCAAGGCCATGAGCACCAGCCACAGCGCATCATTGTTTTTCAGGCCGAGTGCATCCCGAACCCGGTAAAGACTTTGCCGCTCCGCGTCACTGGGTTGCCTGCCGAGCAGCTTTACAAAGCTGTCGTCAAGGTCACTCATGGACTACGGCCTCCAATACCTTTTTAACCTCATTGCGCCACCGGGTAAGCTCCGCACGGTTGCCAATGGGTAGTTCCTTGAGTGCTATCGCAATGCTCATGCGCTTGCTGTAAATGTCATCGCTCACACGGTCGGCCAAGTCCGGGAATGTCACCGACTTCCCGCCGCGTTCCTCTACCGCCGTGCGCAGCTTGGAGCCGTTGTAAAGCTCGAATTTTTTTTCTTCTCCGAAGTGTCCATTGCGCACCACGTGAACGGCCGAGTTCGGGATTGCATCCATGTATTCCTTGAGCAGTTCGAGGCTATCCCGTTGACGGTTAATCACCCACAGCGTGACCAGCTTGCGCTTGAGTTCCGCAAGCGTGCTATTCAGTGTTTCACCGTAGGTGCTCACACCCTTGTTATTCCGCGCTGCCGTGTTGATGACCACGACGCTATCCGGTTTGCTATCGCACAAGTTCACTAGCTGAATCCATCCGTCCGCCTCATCCAGATTGATAAGCTCCGTTTCCGTGCTTTCCTTATAGGCTTTCCATACGTCCGGGTTAGAGGTGTCAGACTCAATCAGCAATACGCTTTCGCCGCGCTCTTGCAGGTAATCAACCGTTGCCATCGTGACAAGCGACTTGCCAACGCCGCCCTTGCTGCCACCGATCAGGTAAATGCTTTTCGCCATGTTGCTTACTCCTTAAATATCGTCGCTGTCAGGTTTCGGGGTGAATGTCGCCTTTGATGTATCCGCAGGCTTCTTGACGGCGGGGCGGCGCGGGGGTGTGTCTCCCGGTGCTTGCACCGGGGCTTTTTTCGCTAGCTTTGCTCTTTGCAAGTAGCTCTTGAGCGTTGGGGTTGCGATGCTCAGACCTTCGCCGCGCAGCGTCTCTGAAATCTGGTCAAGCGTGTATCCACGCTTTTGCAAAGCCGCGATCTCTTTGGAAAGGATGCGCACGGCCTCTTGCTTGCTGTGCTCCTGTTTCTTCTTCTCTACTGGAGGCATCTCCCGCAGCTTTGCAGCGATAGCCTCTAGCTGTTCTGTTGTGTACTTCATCGTGCTAACTCCTTTGCTCACTGGTTACGGAGTTGACAGCATAGCGCCATTTATGCTTGTTGCAAAGTGCGTCCCGTGCACCTAAACTGCTGATACGATAGTAAAGCGGTTGAGCTTAACAGGATGGCCGTTGTAACACACATGGCTTCGCCACGTGGTTCCAACGGACGCCAGACCATTCGGCGCTTCGCTTCTCACGGTCTGGCTCATCCTGCAAGGGGCAAGCCCCTTGACCCCGGACAGTGCGGCGCTTCGCTTCTTACTTTCCAAGACACCCCGCCCCCCTCGCTCCCCGGCTAGAAGGAGACACGATGCCATTTGAAACGCAGGGGCCGGAACCGCTGGACGCCGTTATCAATGTACGGCTGACCGCAGCGGAGAAGGCCAAGTTGAAGGAGGACGCCGACCTTGCCGGGTTGAGCATGTCCGAGCTTGTCCGCCGCCGCTACTTTGGCAGACCGATCATTGCCAATGCGGACGCTGTGATGCTCAAAGAGCTGCGCCGCATCGGTGGGTTGCTCAAGCACATTCACAACGAAAGCGGAGGCATTTACAGCAAGGACACAGCCGGGGCGCTGCTGGCAGTGAAAGCCTACATCGAGAGGTTGAGCCGTGATCGTTAAGAAGGTGCCGAACTCAAAAACCAAGCACAAGACGGGGAGCATCCGCGACTTGGCCGACTACATCCGCGAGCCTCACAACCAGAACCCGGATGAAAAGGTGCTGTACGCCAACGGGCGCGGTTTCCTCTGTGACGGCCACGCCGCACAGCGTGAAGAAATGGTAGCCCTTGCCGCTGAATCCGTGCGCAGCAAGAACCCGGTCAATCACTACATCATGAGTTGGCGAGAAGGCGAGCAGCCCAGCCCGGAGCAGGTCGAAGAAGCGGTAAGCATTTTCATGGATGAGCTAGGTGTTAAAGACCATCAAGCCATCTATGGTTTGCACGCCGACACGGACAACTTGCACCTGCACCTTGCCATCAACCGCGTGCATCCTGAAACGCTCAAGGTGGTGAAGATCAATAACGGCTTCGACATTGAGGCAGCGCACAAGGCGATAGCACGAATCGAGAACGCACAAGGCTGGCAGCGTGAGCAGAACGGGCGTTATCAGGTGTTGGAGAATGGTGAGTTAGGCCGGGAGCACATCGACAAGGACAAGCCGCGCCAGCCAGCCCAGCCGAAGCGCGACATGGAAAACCGCACCGGGGAGAAATCCGCCGAACGCATCGCCATTGAGGACGGCGCACCGATCATCAAAAAGGCGCAGACGTGGGAGCAGTTGCACCGCGAGTTAGCAGCCAAGGGGATGCGCTACGAGAAAACAGGCAGCGGGGCGACGCTCTTTGTCGGTGATGTTGGCGTGAAGGCCAGCAGCGCAGACCGGGACGCGAGCCTATCCAAGTTACAAAAGCGACTCGGAGCTTACCAGCCGCCGCCGCAGCGTCAGCAGGTAGCACAGCGCGAGCCAGAGCCGATCAAGCCAGACGTGCCGGGATGGAAGGATTACATCACCGGGCGCAAGGCGCACTACGCGGAAAAGAACGCGGCCAAGCTGGCACTGGACAAGCGGCAGGAGCAGGAGCGCAAGCAGATTGCCGAGCAGCAGAAAGCCCGCCGCGATGAACTCATGCGCGGCAACTGGAAGGGTAAGGGCGAAGTGCTCAACGCCATGCGCAGCGTGATTGCCGCCGAGCAGGCCGCAGAGAAAGCAGCCTTGAAAGAGAAGCACCAGAAGCAGCGCGAGCAGCACCGGCAGCAGTTCCGGCCCTATCCCGACCTGGAGCAGTGGCAGCGGATGCAGAAAAGCCCGGAGCTTGCCGAGCAGTGGCGGCACCGCGCCAGCGAGCCGCAGCGCATCGAGGGCGCGAGCGGCGAGCCGCCGACGCCGCGAGACATCCGCGCCTATCAGCCTGAAATCGTGGGCCAGCAGGTGCATTACAGCCGGAAGGAAGAAGCGGGGGCGGGCGGGGGTGTGTCTTTCGTGGACAAGGGAAAAAGCATCGATATTCACGACTGGCGCAACCGGGACAGCACGCTTGCCGCCTTGCAGCTATCGGCGCAGAAGTGGGGCAGCTTCACCGTAACCGGGAACGACGAATACAAGGCCATGTGCGCGAAGTTAGCAGCAGAGCACGGTTTCAAGATCACGAATCCTGAGCTTCAGGAGCGCATCCAGCAGGAGCGGCAGCGGATACAGCAGGAGAGGGCGCAGGCGATGAAATCGGAGCAGCTAAAGCAGTTTGAGCTGTACGCGGAAGCGGTAGGCGCGGAGCGCTACCGGGTAACGTCCATCAAGATGCAGGCAGACGGAAGGAAGCAAACCTTCATCCTCGACAAGAAGGACGGCATCACGCGGGGCTTCACGCCGCAGGAGATCGAGCAGCGCACGCCGGAGATGCTGCGCCTACAGCGCCGGGGCGAAAACCTCTACTACACGCCACTATCGGACAAGAAGCATCACATCCTCATCGACGACATGAACCGGGAGAAGCTGGAGCGGCTTATCCGTGACGGCTACCGGCCCGCCGTTGTGCTGGAATCAAGCCCCGGCAACTATCAGGCCATCATCACCGTGCCGAAGCTGGGGACGGCCCACGACAAGGACGTGGGCAACCGGCTGAGCGATGCCCTGAACCGTGAATACGGCGACCCGAAGCTATCGGGAGCCATCCACCCGCACCGCGCACCCGGCTACGAGAATCGCAAGCCCAAGCACCAGCGCGAGGACGGCAGCTATCCCGAAGTGCGCTTGCTCAAGGCCGAGCGCCGCGAGTGCGTCAAGGCGCTGGCCCTGTCCAGCCAGATCGACGCCGAGTATCAGCGTCAGGCCGCCTTGAAGGCGCAGCAGCCAGAACGCAGCAAAGCCAAGCCCGCCTTGGAGCTTGCAGCGGCCAGCGGCAGCGCGATCGACGCTTACCAGCGGCATTACCGCGACGTGATCAAGCGGCAGCGTGGCGGCGAGGTGGACTTGTCCCGCGTGGATTCCATGATTGCCGTGCGGATGCGCGTTACCGGCCACGATCAAGCCGCCATCGAGGGCGCTATCCGCCAGTGCGCCCCGGCCACCCGGCAGAAGGACGAGGGGCGCGACTGGAACGACTACGCGCAGCGCACCGCCCGCTATGCCTACAGCGCCGCAGGCGACCGGCAAGCCGCCGAGCTTGGGAAGTACCGCCAGCAGTGGGAGAAGCTGGAAGGGCGCGAGCCTGTACGCCAGCAGGAGCAGGCCAAGGCGCAGAAGATCGAGCGCGACAACTCACCCGGCATGAGTCGATAAGACTTGATGTAACTACAAAAAGACGCTACAATAAGAACACAATGGAACTTGAATGGGACGCCGATAAAGCGGCACGAAACCTGAAAAAGCACGGCGTTTCCTTCGAGGATGCCGAGCTTGTTTTTTACGACTCCGGGCGGGTTGAAGCCTACGACGGACGCGAGGACTACGGGGAAGATCGTTGGGCAACGATTGGGCTTGCCTACTCGGCTGTCCTGTATGTGGTCTACACCGTCCGACACGAGGAAACCATCCGCCTTATCTCTGCGAGGAAAGCAAATGCCGACGAAAGAAAGCAATATCGTGAAGCGAACTCTTGACCTCAAGAAGCCGCCACAGTTGAGCGCCGAGCAGAAGGCGCGACTGGATGCCGTGGCCTCGATGCCGGATGAGCAGATCGACTATAGCGATGCACCCTATCTGCCTGATGCTGTCTGGATGAAGGCAGCGGAGCAATTGCCCCACACCAAGAAGCAAATCACGCTGCGCATTGATGCCGAAGTGTTGGAGTTCTTCAAGCACACCGGCAAGCGTTATCAGTCGCGCATGAATGCTGTTTTGCGCTCCTACGTTGAGGCGCACAAGGCGCACGCGAAATGAGCGGCGACGACAAGCAGCTTTAGCTTGAAGCCCTCGCCGCCGTGGGCGAAATGCTCTTGTTCGACCAAGCCAGAGGCAACCCGGAAGAAGCCGCCCGCATCCTGCGATGTGCGCGGCTTTTTGCTCGTTCAGAGGATGCCGCGCAGCGTCTCAGCGAGCTATGCAACGAGGCGGGCAGTGATGCGACTTGGCGCGAAAACATCGTGGAGGAACTGCAAGACCGAGAGGACTTGCAAGCCGCCGAGGCAGCGATGGAAGCCCGCCGACAGGCCTAACTTGTTGCGCAAGCGGATAGTGCCGACACGGCCTTGCAGACCCTAATGGACGAGGTAGCGGCGGACACCTTCGGCAGTCTCGATGAAGGATATGCGGCACAGGCGCAGGCCGAGGCCGTGAAGGCGTGGCAGGGCAGGCAGTGAGCGGCATTTGTTGGTGTTTCATCGTAACCCGGCAAGTGTTCAGCAAACGGTGGATTGATGAACAGTCGGCGTTTTTCCCTGTCTGTCGTTTTCAGAAGGCGACTGCACCAGTTCACTGGGCTGGCCGCCGTGTGTGCATAGAACTTCTGACCGGGAACGGTCAGAAGTTCTATGCACGAAGCGCCGCGAGAGATCGGAATTGCTCAGAACTCTTGTGCACGGCGCGACAAAGCCGGAACCGCCGAAAATTCCGGCGATCAACCGGCAAGCTGCTTGATGCGCTCGGCCAGGCGGCCGAAAGCCTCGTTCACGTATTCCAGCACCTTGGGTTCTGCGCCCTGCGTGCGCAGCGAGTCTTTGAAGGCTTCCAGGTCGGACAGCCATTGCCGATGCAGGCGGCCCAGCTCGTCGAGCTGAGGCCGGAAGTCTTGGAGACTGCCGCTCGCACGAAACGCCTGGTAGCCACGCTCAAGCGTGGCCGCCGTGGTCAGCAGTTGCGCGCCCATTTGCTTGTGCTGTTCGGAGAACTCGGCCATGCCGTCATAGGGCCGCGAAGCCTTGCGGCGCTCGGCTTCGGATGCCTCTTCCATGATGCGGGCGTAGCGGTAGAACCCTGGGAACTCGCGGGACAGCGCCATGAGCTGCTGATCGGATGTGCCGACCCAAATCCTGTGCAGGTCAGGCCCGTACCCCATCATGCGATTGATGATGGCATGGGCCTCGCTGACACCCTGGGCGGCAAGCTGCTGCATGTGTTGGTCGATCTTCGCGGCCAGTCGGCGGAATTCGTTCATGCTCATGTCCGTCACAAAAGGCGCGTTGATTGCCCTTGCGCCGTGAGAAGTGCCACCGCCTTCTTATCGAAGGAAACGAAGGTTTCCCCGCCAAGCCAGTTGCCTTCGTAGGCAATGACGCCATCGGCAAAGTCTCCGCCCGCGTCGAGCACCAGCAAGCCAGCCTCCACGGCAGGCCGGTTCACTTCCACATTCGCGGCGGCCAGTAGTGCCCGGATCGCGCTGGCCGCGTCGGCTTGCTGGAAGCCGTAGACACGCAGCAGCACCCAAACAAATTCGCATAGGCACGGCAGCGCGACCGCGATCAACTCGGCGTCGGTCAAGACTGCGGCGGCAACGTCCGCTTGTGCGGGATCGTCACGCACAACCGCACGCACAAGGACGTTGGTATCGACTGCGACCTTCATTGCTTACCTGCCCAGCCTTGCGCCGCCGCCTCGTTGATTTCTTCGATGGTGGCAACCTTCTGCGTCTTGCCCGCGAGCAGGCCGACAAAGCTGGCTATCGTCCCTGCGGGCCGTGCCGCCTTGAGCACGCCCCGACCGTCTGGCAACAAGTCCAGCTCGATCTTGTCGCCTGGCCTGATGCCGAGGTGTTGCAGTACGTCCTTCCGAAACGTCACTTGTCCCCGTGCGGTAACGGTCAATGTGGTCATGGTGGTTTGCCCTCGCAATCAAGGTTGATGCTTCACATAGTAATGCAAAAATGCCTTACCGTCAATGTCCGTCAAACGATCATTAGGCGGCCAAACCGGACGCCTGTCCGAAAACATCTTGCGCAACGGGATGACGGACAATAAGATAGGCGGACGGTATAACGGACAAATGGGCGGAAATGGCACTCATCGGCTATGCGCGGGTATCGACGGCGGAACAGGACACCGCCTTGCAGACGGATGCGCTGCGCAATGCAGGCTGCGAACGGGTTTTCGAGGACACGGCATCCGGGGCCAAGGCAGACCGGCCCGGCTTGGCCGATGCGCTGGCTTATCTGCGCGATGGCGATGTGCTGGTCGTCTGGCGGCTGGATCGGCTTGGCCGCTCCCTGCCGCACCTGATTGAGACGGTCGGCAAGCTGGAAGCACGGGGCGTCGGCTTCCGCTCGTTGACTGAAAACATCGACACCACCACGCCGGGCGGACGGCTCATCTTCCATGTGTTCGGTGCGCTGGGCCAGTTCGAGCGCGACCTGATCCGCGAGCGCACCAAGGCCGGGTTGACCGCTGCCGCCGCACGCGGGCGCAAAGGCGGACGCAAGCCGGTTGTCACTGCCGACAAGTTGCAACGAGCGCGGGAGCTTGTCGCCAACGGCTTGAATGTCCGCGAGGCCGCCGCACGCCTCAAGGTAGGAAAAACCGCTCTCTACGCTGCCTTGCAGGCGGCCAGTTCTGGCAGTGCAGCCGACTCCTGATATTTCGTGCAGTCGCCTTCTGAAAACGACAGCGGTTTTGCCTGTCCAAAGTGCTCCCTGGCTGTTAAAATTGCCGTCAACTTATCAACGTCCAGCAAACACACCTTTGCTGGACATTTTTTGTGCCTTGAGGGCGGGGATGGCCAATGGAGCAGCGCATCGGATACGCGCGTGTCTCGACAAGCGACCAGAACCCGGACTTGCAGAGGGATGCTCTCAGGCAAGCCGGGTGCGACGACGTGTACGAGGAAACGGCCAGCGGCAAGAGCGCTGACCGGCCTCAGCTCGCCGAGTGCCTGAGGCGCTTGCGGCGTGGAGACACCTTGGTGGTCTGGAAGCTCGACCGGCTGGGACGTTCTCTCTCCGACCTTGTGCAGATCGCCGACAGGCTGCGTGCTGCTGGCGTGTACATCGAGCTATTGCAGCCGCGAGTCGTGTTCGACGACTCGACGATGGGCAAGGCCATGTACGCGATGTTCGGCATGTTCGCGGAGATGGAACGTGACCTGATCCGCGAGCGCACCCGTGCAGGCCTTGCCGCAGCCCGAGCCAGAGGCCGCGCCGGCGGGAGGAAGCCAAAGCTCACCGAGGCCCAGATCAAAGAGATCAACGAGATGGTGGACGCGCAGAAGCTCCCCATCGGTCGAATCGCCGAGCTGTACGGTGTCTCGCGAACCACAATTTACAAGGTAGCTCCTATTGGGCGGCCCGAGCCGAAGCGGCAGAACTGAAAACAGAAGGACAACAATGGACACCAATACCAAGAAGGGCTACGACCTCATCAATCGCCGCCGCAAGCAGTGGGTCAACGAGGAAGAAGTACGCCACGCATGGATGAAGGGGCTTGAAGAGGCTTTGCAGATCGACTTGGACGCGGAGAGAGCCAAACGCGACTCCAGCTACAACAGCGTCGTCATCGAGTTCAAAGGCCCCGGCCTCTTCAAGGGGAGTGAGACAAGTCCGAAGTTCATCGAGGCGACCGATGGTCGTCTCTTGAAATACATCCCCCGCTTGGCTGCTGAGCAAGGGCTGGATGAGAAGGACTACATCGGTATTGCCATCGACGGCGATCATGTGGGCTTTGCCCAAGTCCAAGACGGCAAGATCGTTCACCAGCCACTGATGCCGTTCTCGACCATTGCCTTCCAGATGGTGGTCGATGCGTTGAGAGCAAATTTCCGGCGAGCCATCACATCGGAGAACCTAGCCGAGGACTTTGGGCATCTATCCGAGACAGGCCGCGAGTTCATGCAGGAACTGTCCAATGCTCTTGCTGACGCTCTTGGGCAGCCCGGCAACCGCAAAATCAAGATGCTCTTCGAGGAATGGGCAACCTTGTATGGGCAGGCTGCTGACCTCAGCATTCAACAGCGCAAGAAGATCAATGGGTCATTGGGATTTGACTTCGCAGGCCCGGCCGCCATTGACTTGCCTGCCAAGCTTTTCGTCACCCACACCTTTCATTCTCTGCTGATGAAGCTGATCGCGGCCGAGATCGTGGCTGCACATGGCATGGCGTCAAGCACTTCCCTGATCTATGAGCTACTGGCTCTCGGATCGGACGAAGCCCTGATTGAGGCCCTACGCTCGGATGTCGAGAACGGCGGGTTCTTCAACGCAGTCGGCTTGCATGGCTTCGTCGAAGAAGCCATCTTTAGTTGGTATCTGGATGCCACAACCAAGAAGGCGATCCGCACGTCGATGTGCTTGGCGATTCGCACCTTGCTGGCCCAGCTTTCGGTCTATCGCTTCGATACCATCAAGAAGACCGGCCGCTCGCGCGATGTTCTGCGTGACTTCTATCAGGACTTGGTTCCGGAGGAATTGCGCAAGAGCCTTGGCGAGTTCTACACGCCGGACTGGTTGGTCGAGCACTCTGTGGCCAAGCTTGGCTACAAGCGAGACAAGTGGCTTGCTGCTCGGCTACTTGACCCGACATGCGGGTCTGGTTCGTTCTTGCTGGAGGCTATTGAGCAGAAGCGCCGAGCAGCGCTGACGGCGGGATGGACTGCTGAGCAGACCGTGGACATGCTGACCACGACGGTCTGGGGCTTCGACCTCAACCCACTTGCTGTGCAATCCTCTCGCGTCAACTTCCTGATCGCTATCGCAGACCTGTTGCAGCAGTGCAAGGGTAAAGACGTTGAGATTCCCGTTCTCTTAGCTGATGCGGTGTACTCCCCTGCCCCCCACCCTGACGGCGATCAAAAGGTGGTCGAGTACAGCATTGGCAGCCAGCAAGCAAATCTGCAAGTTGTTCTACCTGCCGACTTGGCGTGTGATCGCGTGTTGCTCGACAAAGTATTCCAGCTCATGGGAGAAGAGGTTGAAAACGACACTGAATTCCCGCCCGTCTCTAAGGCGCTGGTGAAAGCCAAGATACTGAGCAAGGCGCAGGCCGATGAGTGGAATGACCACCTCAAGACGACCTATGACCAAGTGCTCGCACTGCATCGGCAGAACTGGAACGGTATTTGGTTCAGGATCGTGCGCAACTTTTTTTGGTCAGCTACTGCTGGACAGTTTGATGCCATTGTTGGTAATCCGCCTTGGGTACGATGGTCGAATCTCCCAGAGGCATACCGGAACCGAGCTAAGCCCACCTGCGAAAAGTACGCCATCTTCTCGGACACCAAGTTCCATGGTGGCAACGAATTAGACATTTCCGCCATCATCACCTACACGACGGCTGACAAGTGGCTGGTCGAAGATGGACGGTTGGTGTTTGTCATCACGCAGACGGTGTTCCAGTCGCCTTCGTCGCAAGGCTTCCGGCGCTTCCGCATCAATGCAACCGACCGCTTGGTGCCTATCTCCATCGATGACATGAAGGAGCTAAAGCCGTTTCCAGACGCGGCGAATAAAACGGCTGTCGCCATGTTCACGAAGAAGATAGGGGGTACGACCCGCTATCCGTTGGACTACCGTGTCTGGCTTGGCAAGCCCAAGACCGACAATGCAGGCAATCCGAAGAAGGGACGCGGCGGTCAAGTGGCTCGCTTGAAGGCAATCGACCCACGTCTACATCGTGCAGAGGTGGCTGATCTTGTGGATGTGATTCAGATGGAAGCCAATCCCGTCTCGCAGACTATGGAGGGGGCTCCTTGGGCCATCATGAAGCCGGGGCACTTCGCCGCATGTCAGCCGATGTTTGGCCCCTCTACTTGGGTCAACGGCCGTAAGGGCATCACGACTGACCTGAATGGCGTCTATTTTGTGGATGTCATTGACTCGAACCCTGCAACAAAGACGGTCAAGGTGCGAACTCGGCCACATGAAGGCAAAACCGACTTGGGGCAGCCGCGCGAATTCTGGGTTGAGGCTGAGAGCTTGTTTCCCCTGGCAAAGGGCGCAGGCGACCTCCATCCATGCTATTTCCTGCCGGAGAACACGCTCTATGCGTTTGTGCCGAATAAGGGCATTGACCGGGCATCATTGGACAGCGCTGTGGCGCGCTACAGCAGTCACACGAATCCCAAGACATTCAAGTTCTTCAAAGCCTACAAGTCGTTTTTGGAGTTGCGTTCCACCTTCAAGACGCGCATGAAGGGTGCGCCCTTCTTCGCAATCTACAACGTGGGCGACTACACCTTTGCACCCTATAAGGTCATTTGGGCCGAGATGACCGGCGATTTTTCAGCGGCCGTCGTGGCGTCTGGGTCTGTGCCGGGCTACGGGCCGCGTGTTTATGTCCCTGACCACAAGCTCTACTTTGCCGACTTCGACCAGCCGGAGCCAGCCTTTTACTTGTGCGGATTGCTGCACTCGGAGATCGTCAAGGAGATGATCGAGGCGCACAACGTGGCAACCAATATGGGCGACATCTTCAAGCATGTGAGTCTGCCTGAGTATGACGCCAGTTTGGCCGAGCACAAGGCGCTTGCTGAGCTAGTGAAGCAGGCCCATCAAGAGCATGACTCTAAGAAGCGGGCCAATATCGTCGCCAAGGTCAGGGCTGCTGCTGCTGAGATCATTGAAGCTGAAATCGCACTTCGCCAGTAATGAGTTCGATGACGGAAAACTAATAGCAGGTGCAGCCGATAGTCCTGTAGCGCGTCGCCATGCATCGCAACTGTAGAAATCAGGGAGGAATATGAGCGATCAATACACCTACCGAATGAGCACAGGAGGCCCGATCATGACCACAACCACCACCGAGACAGCAAAAGAGGTGCTGCGCGGCTACGGACGCGCCAACGAGGCCGCGCTGGCGTCCCTGATGGACGTGCAAGACTGGCAGCGCATCGCCCGGCAGGAGCTTGAGCGCCGGGCTACCAGCATCGTGCAGGCGCTGGATGATGCGACCCTTGAGGCCATCGCAGCGGGCACGCTCGACATGCGGGCCATGTGCCGACAGGTGGCCGACGAGATCCACCAGGCCGCCTAAGCCCTCCCCTGCCCTGCCACCGAACCCCGCCGCGTGCGGGGTTTTTTATGACTTCAAATCCTCAAAAGGTGCATTTACTCAAATCCTCAATATGAGGGTCGGCCGGGAAAACTGAAAATCCTCACGAATTTGGCGTAATCAATTGTTCTGTATTGGCTTTATCCAAACCTGCGATGAACGCAGAGAGCGACCGCAGTACCTGATCCTGCGAGGCCGCCGTCGCCTGCGCGACATCTAGTTGTAACTCCAGTCTTTTAATCACGGCCGTTAGCTCGTCCCGAGCGGCAACAGCGTCTGTGGTCATCGCCTCCAGGGCCAACACTCTGCTTTGGCTTGCCGCAAGCTGGGTGGCGGCGTTGGCATGCTGCTGTTCAATGTCTTTCAGTCGTTTGAGTTCACGCTCCTGCACGAGCTGCTCATGACGCTGGGCCGCCACCATCTGCTCTAAACGGACAACCTCACATTGGCGCTCATTGGCGACCTGCCGCTGCTCCGCGAGCGCGTTTTGAGTCGATGCGTTGGCGTCACGGAGCTGTCGGATCTCGGCCTGTAGATACTGCAGCTGTTCATCATGCTGGCGCTGGAGCTGATCACGTTGATCTTTGGCCGCGCCACGGAAGTGCTCCAGAGCCTGCTGTGCATGGCGACTCCGCTCCTCTTGGGAGCGGGCGTGCTGTCGAGCCTGCTCCAAAGAAAAAGCCGCAAGTCACTGTTTTATGGTGCTTTGCGGCTTTACGCGAACTAACGCGGTTTGGTATGTGGTGGTGGAACACGGAACCGAACCCGCGTCCGTAATCCGAACTAAATAGTAACGCCTTGGCCTTGAGGACGTGGATTCGATGATTTGGCCAAAATCGTCCTGCGCTGCCACTGGGCTTCTTGGGTAACGCGATCCGCAGCGACGACTGGGCCATTCCGCACATTGGCCTGAGCAGTCTCGGGGAAATCGTCGGCTGGGCGCGCCCAGACGAGTTTCCGCCAAGGAACATGCGCACGAGCAAAGGGCTGCGGGCGCTCGGTTACAACGTGAGGATCGGTGTTTGATCTGCGGCCGTGGGCGGCGCCCGCAAGGTCCCGATCAACCCACCGTCCCCTGCGCCGGACCGGCCCGCCCTGGCATACCGTCCTTGAAGATTTGAGTCACATCAATCGGCCAGCAGGTCGCTGGATG
>NZ_AP021920.1:0-24109 GCF_014168615.1 Aeromonas sp. WP2-W18-CRE-05
GCCAATCAAAATTAGAATTTGATGCTTCGTAATTATAATTTGATGTTTGGCTGCGTTGGTGTCATAACGTAGATATGAATCATCAAAACAGGTTTTTGATATGGAAGAGATCAAGGCGAAGTGGGTATTTGAACAAGGGGGCTTTGCCAAGGCGGTGATCGCCCCGACCCCGATGGGTGCCGGCTACCATCTTCACCTGGTGAAGTTTGGCCGCAATGCAGAAACGGAAGTGCTGGAACGCCAGCGCGGAGGCTGGCGGGTCTTTAAGACCATCGATGCAGGGGTTAACACGGCGCACACCATCGGTTTTCGCCGCATCGAGGTGGATCTAAGCAGTCGTTAAGGCTGCCGCGCTGCGCTTGCCGACTCCCGAACGAGGCGCGACAGACTGCGCTAGTCGCTCTCGTTTGGGAGTTCATCGTTTGGGGCAGGATCTAGCCTCTTTGATGCGCGCCTTGATTTGTTTCATCGCGTTTTGGCGGTCTTGGTCGCTGATGGGGAATGTGTTGCCATCAATCCCCATTCGATGAGGAGCATTGGTGAGGGCTTTGAGGTACTCAAATCTACGGCAATACCAGCCAATGGCCTTCCCAATCTGAGTATCGGTGTAAGGCTCGTCCTGTTGCTTCAGGCTGGCGATGACAGGAGCTAGGATTCCGATTTTAAGTGGAGTGGGATGTTTGAGGTTGAATAGCTCGGGCCAGTGCGATTGTAGGCAAGGGAAAGCCGCTGGGATTTTTCTCTTCGTAGGTATCGCGGTGGACTGTTGTGCTGCTTGGGTTATCTCAGGCTGTGGTGGGGCCTTTTTAAGACTCAGTACTGTACGGGGCTTGGTGTTGTGCATGGACGTATACCTGCGGAAATGATGTTTGCAGGCAAGTTATCGAAACCCCCATCAGGATGCAAAAACAGGCCGAAACCATACCCCGCAGGATCCGGCCCTCAAACCGCCTCAGAAGCGTTGCAAACTTTCAGGCAGTAAATGCCCTGCCTTGTGTGTCGAAACGCCCCAAAACGCGATACAGGCGGCCTGTTTGCCGCCAGCGCCCCGTTTTAGCCGCTAAAAATCGCAATTGAACATAAAAGGCGTTTTCTACTCTTGAAATGTTCCGTGCGAGGCCAAATGTTGTTGGTAGTCACAAAGGGTTGTGACGCTAGCAGCTAAAGGAGAGTTGGATGGGAATTTATGTAGCACCTAATCACAAGGTTGGGCGCGATGGTGGCTCTTTCCAAGAGTGCGACATCAACACGGCTAACCATACAATCACTAAAACTATGGTCGCTATTGTACGATTAGGGATAACGAAAACGCGCCACCCACAAGTCAGCCGGGGCGTTTCTGGCATCAGATCTATCGTACTCCCGACAACACTGAGTGATATTACAACTCAACGCTTACAGTGTGATTGCGTATAAGGGGCGTTACGTTAAATCGGACGCCCTTTTTGCTGCCTATCAGCCTGCAAGATGGCTTGTTTTGCGAGGTGTTATCTCCCATCCTGCGCCGCACTATCCCTTGTCTTGGAATCTCCCCCATGGAAACCATTACCCATCCCACCCTGGTACAACTGGTGGCGGCTGGTGCCGTCCGTGTCGTGGTCGCCGTTGGCCAACCTGGCGGCTGGATGCTGCTGGTGCGCTACGGTCTAGCCGAACGTGTCCTGGCCGCCCAGCGCAGCAAGCAGGTAAGGGTTTTTCGCAAGCTCGATACCCTGGTGCTCTACCTGCAGCAGATCGGGGTCAGCCGGTTCGAGGTGGATGCCTCTGGCTTCATGGGTGCCCCGAGACAGATAAGGACTCTTGATGGCCCAGCGCACCGAACACATGGAAGATGAGCCGTCCGCCCGGCGTGGTGGTGTCGATGTTTTCAGTCAACGAGCGGAAGCCGACGCCCCGTGCTTCCAGCTTGCCGACCGTCTCAATCAGGTGCGGCAGGGAGCGGCCAAGCCGATCCAGCCGCCAGACGACCAGCACATCGCCATCGCGCAGATAAGCCAGCGCATCGGCCAAGCCGGGCCGGTCTGCCTTGGCCCCGGATGCCGTGTCCTCGAAAACCCGTTCGCAGCCTGCATTGCGCAGCGCATCCGTCTGCAAGGCGGTGTCCTGTTCCGCCGTCGATACCCGCGCATAGCCGATGAGTGCCATTTCCGCCCATTTGTCCGTTATACCGTCCGCCTATCTTATTGTCCGTCATCCCGTTGCGCAAGATGTTTTCGGACAGGCGTCCGGTTTGGCCGCCTAATGATCGTTTGACGGACATTGACGGTAAGGCATTTTTGCATTACTATGTGAAGCATCAACCTTGATTGCGAGGGCAAACCACCATGACCACATTGACCGTTACCGCACGGGGACAAGTGACGTTTCGGAAGGACGTACTGCAACACCTCGGCATCAGGCCAGGCGACAAGATCGAGCTGGACTTGTTGCCAGACGGTCGGGGCGTGCTCAAGGCGGCACGGCCCGCAGGGACGATAGCCAGCTTTGTCGGCCTGCTCGCGGGCAAGACGCAGAAGGTTGCCACCATCGAAGAAATCAACGAGGCGGCGGCGCAAGGCTGGGCAGGTAAGCAATGAAGGTCGCAGTCGATACCAACGTCCTTGTGCGTGCGGTTGTGCGTGACGATCCCGCACAAGCGGACGTTGCCGCCGCAGTCTTGACCGACGCCGAGTTGATCGCGGTCGCGCTGCCGTGCCTATGCGAATTTGTTTGGGTGCTGCTGCGTGTCTACGGCTTCCAGCAAGCCGACGCGGCCAGCGCGATCCGGGCACTACTGGCCGCCGCGAATGTGGAAGTGAACCGGCCTGCCGTGGAGGCTGGCTTGCTGGTGCTCGACGCGGGCGGAGACTTTGCCGATGGCGTCATTGCCTACGAAGGCAACTGGCTTGGCGGGGAAACCTTCGTTTCCTTCGATAAGAAGGCGGTGGCACTTCTCACGGCGCAAGGGCAATCAACGCGCCTTTTGTGACGGACATGAGCATGAACGAATTCCGCCGACTGGCCGCGAAGATCGACCAACACATGCAGCAGCTTGCCGCCCAGGGTGTCAGCGAGGCCCATGCCATCATCAATCGCATGATGGGGTACGGGCCTGACCTGCACAGGATTTGGGTCGGCACATCCGATCAGCAGCTCATGGCGCTGTCCCGCGAGTTCCCAGGGTTCTACCGCTACGCCCGCATCATGGAAGAGGCATCCGAAGCCGAGCGCCGCAAGGCTTCGCGGCCCTATGACGGCATGGCCGAGTTCTCCGAACAGCACAAGCAAATGGGCGCGCAACTGCTGACCACGGCGGCCACGCTTGAGCGTGGCTACCAGGCGTTTCGTGCGAGCGGCAGTCTCCAAGACTTCCGGCCTCAGCTCGACGAGCTGGGCCGCCTGCATCGGCAATGGCTGTCCGACCTGGAAGCCTTCAAAGACTCGCTGCGCACGCAGGGCGCAGAACCCAAGGTGCTGGAATACGTGAACGAGGCTTTCGGCCGCCTGGCCGAGCGCATCAAGCAGCTTGCCGGTTGATCGCCGGAATTTTCGGCGGTTCCGGCTTTGTCGCGCCGTGCACAAGAGTTCTGAGCAATTCCGATCTCTCGCGGCGCTTCGTGCATAGAACTTCTGACCGTTCCCGGTCAGAAGTTCTATGCACACACGGCGGCCAGCCCAGTGAACTGGTGCAGTCGCCTTCTGAAAACGACAGACAGGGAAAAACGCCGACTGTTCATCAATCCAC
Organism: Aeromonas sp. WP2-W18-CRE-05; assembly: GCF_014168615.1. Classification (NCBI taxonomy): domain Bacteria; kingdom Pseudomonadati; phylum Pseudomonadota; class Gammaproteobacteria; order Aeromonadales; family Aeromonadaceae; genus Aeromonas; species Aeromonas sp. WP2-W18-CRE-05. The sequence goes on from NZ_AP021920.1 coordinate 3,725, forward strand.
CGTTTGCTGAACACTTGCCGGGTTACGATGAAACACCAACAAATGCCGCTCACTGCCTGCCCTGCCACGCCTTCACGGCCTCGGCCTGCGCCTGTGCCGCATATCCTTCATCGAGACTGCCGAAGGTGTCCGCCGCTACCTCGTCCATTAGGGTCTGCAAGGCCGTGTCGGCACTATCCGCTTGCGCAACAAGTTAGGCCTGTCGGCGGGCTTCCATCGCTGCCTCGGCGGCTTGCAAGTCCTCGCGGTCTTGCAGTTCCTCCACGATGTTTTCGCGCCAAGTCGCATCACTGCCCGCCTCGTTGCATAGCTCGCTGAGACGCTGCGCGGCATCCTCTGAACGAGCAAAAAGCCGCGCACATCGCAGGATGCGGGCGGCTTCTTCCGGGTTGCCTCTGGCTTGGTCGAACAAGAGCATTTCGCCCACGGCGGCGAGGGCTTCAAGCTAAAGCTGCTTGTCGTCGCCGCTCATTTCGCGTGCGCCTTGTGCGCCTCAACGTAGGAGCGCAAAACAGCATTCATGCGCGACTGATAACGCTTGCCGGTGTGCTTGAAGAACTCCAACACTTCGGCATCAATGCGCAGCGTGATTTGCTTCTTGGTGTGGGGCAATTGCTCCGCTGCCTTCATCCAGACAGCATCAGGCAGATAGGGTGCATCGCTATAGTCGATCTGCTCATCCGGCATCGAGGCCACGGCATCCAGTCGCGCCTTCTGCTCGGCGCTCAACTGTGGCGGCTTCTTGAGGTCAAGAGTTCGCTTCACGATATTGCTTTCTTTCGTCGGCATTTGCTTTCCTCGCAGAGATAAGGCGGATGGTTTCCTCGTGTCGGACGGTGTAGACCACATACAGGACAGCCGAGTAGGCAAGCCCAATCGTTGCCCAACGATCTTCCCCGTAGTCCTCGCGTCCGTCGTAGGCTTCAACCCGCCCGGAGTCGTAAAAAACAAGCTCGGCATCCTCGAAGGAAACGCCGTGCTTTTTCAGGTTTCGTGCCGCTTTATCGGCGTCCCATTCAAGTTCCATTGTGTTCTTATTGTAGCGTCTTTTTGTAGTTACATCAAGTCTTATCGACTCATGCCGGGTGAGTTGTCGCGCTCGATCTTCTGCGCCTTGGCCTGCTCCTGCTGTCGCTGCGGCTCGCGGCCTTCCAGCTTCTCCCACTGCTGGCGGTACTTCCCAAGCTCGGCGGCTTGCCGGTCGCCTGCGGCGCTGTAGGCATAGCGGGCGGTGCGCTGCGCGTAGTCGTTCCAGTCGCGCCCCTCGTCCTTCTGCCGGGTGGCCGGGGCGCACTGGCGGATAGCGCCCTCGATGGCGGCTTGATCGTGGCCGGTAACGCGCATCCGCACGGCAATCATGGAATCCACGCGGGACAAGTCCACCTCGCCGCCACGCTGCCGCTTGATCACGTCGCGGTAATGCCGCTGGTAAGCGTCGATCGCGCTGCCGCTGGCCGCTGCAAGCTCCAAGGCGGGCTTGGCTTTGCTGCGCTCTGGCTGCTGCGCCTTCAAGGCGGCCTGACGCTGATACTCGGCGTCGATCTGGCTGGACAGGGCCAGCGCCTTGACGCACTCGCGGCGCTCGGCCTTGAGCAAGCGCACTTCGGGATAGCTGCCGTCCTCGCGCTGGTGCTTGGGCTTGCGATTCTCGTAGCCGGGTGCGCGGTGCGGATGGATGGCGCCCGATAGCTTCGGGTCGCCGTATTCGCGGTTCAGGGCATCGCTCAGCCGGTTGCCCACGTCCTTGTCGTGGGCCGTCCCCAGCTTCGGCACGGTGATGATGGCCTGATAGTTGCCGGGACTGGATTCCAGCACGACGGCGGGCCGGTAGCCATCACGGATAAGCCGCTCCAGCTTCTCCCGGTTCATGTCGTCGATGAGGATGTGATGCTTCTTGTCCGATAGTGGCGTGTAGTAGAGGTTTTCGCCCCGGCGCTGTAGGCGCAGCATCTCCGGCGTGCGCTGCTCGATCTCCTGCGGCGTGAAGCCCCGCGTGATGCCGTCCTTCTTGTCGAGAATGAAGGTTTGCTTCCTTCCGTCTGCCTGCATCTTGATGGACGTTACCCGGTAGCGCTCCGCGCCTACCGCTTCCGCGTACAGCTCAAACTGCTTTAGCTGCTCCGATTTCATCGCCTGCGCCCTCTCCTGCTGTATCCGCTGCCGCTCCTGCTGGATGCGCTCCTGAAGCTCTGGATTCGTGATCTTGAAGCCGTGCTCTGCTGCTAACTTTGCGCACATGGCCTTGTATTCGTCGTTCCCGGTTACGGTGAAGCTGCCCCACTTCTGCGCCGATAGCTGCAAGGCGGCAAGCGTGCTGTCCCGGTTGCGCCAGTCGTGAATATCGATGCTTTTTCCCTTGTCCACGAAAGACACACCCCCGCCCGCCCCCGCTTCTTCCTTCCGGCTGTAATGCACCTGCTGGCCCACGATTTCAGGCTGATAGGCGCGGATGTCTCGCGGCGTCGGCGGCTCGCCGCTCGCGCCCTCGATGCGCTGCGGCTCGCTGGCGCGGTGCCGCCACTGCTCGGCAAGCTCCGGGCTTTTCTGCATCCGCTGCCACTGCTCCAGGTCGGGATAGGGTCGGAACTGCTGCCGCCACTGCTCGCGCTGCTTCTGGTGCTTCTCTTTCAAAGCTGCTTTCTCTGCGGCCTGCTCGGCGGCAATCACGCTGCGCATGGCGTTGAGCACTTCGCCCTTACCCTTCCAGTTGCCGCGCATGAGTTCATCGCGGCGGGCTTTCTGCTGCTCGGCAATCTGCTTGCGCTCCTGCTCCTGCCGCTTGTCCAGTGCCAGCTTGGCCGCGTTCTTTTCCGCGTAGTGCGCCTTGCGCCCGGTGATGTAATCCTTCCATCCCGGCACGTCTGGCTTGATCGGCTCTGGCTCGCGCTGTGCTACCTGCTGACGCTGCGGCGGCGGCTGGTAAGCTCCGAGTCGCTTTTGTAACTTGGATAGGCTCGCGTCCCGGTCTGCGCTGCTGGCCTTCACGCCAACATCACCGACAAAGAGCGTCGCCCCGCTGCCTGTTTTCTCGTAGCGCATCCCCTTGGCTGCTAACTCGCGGTGCAACTGCTCCCACGTCTGCGCCTTTTTGATGATCGGTGCGCCGTCCTCAATGGCGATGCGTTCGGCGGATTTCTCCCCGGTGCGGTTTTCCATGTCGCGCTTCGGCTGGGCTGGCTGGCGCGGCTTGTCCTTGTCGATGTGCTCCCGGCCTAACTCACCATTCTCCAACACCTGATAACGCCCGTTCTGCTCACGCTGCCAGCCTTGTGCGTTCTCGATTCGTGCTATCGCCTTGTGCGCTGCCTCAATGTCGAAGCCGTTATTGATCTTCACCACCTTGAGCGTTTCAGGATGCACGCGGTTGATGGCAAGGTGCAGGTGCAAGTTGTCCGTGTCGGCGTGCAAACCATAGATGGCTTGATGGTCTTTAACACCTAGCTCATCCATGAAGATGCTTACGGCTTCTTCCACCTGCTCCGGGCTGGGTTGCTCGCCTTCGCGCCAACTCATGATGTAGTGATTGACCGGGTTCTTGCTGCGCACGGACTCAGCAGCAAGGGCTACCATTTCTTCACGCTGTGCGGCGTGGCCGTCACAGAGGAAACCGCGCCCGTTGGCGTACAGCACTTTCTCATCCGGGTTCTGGTTGTGCGGCTCGCGGATGTAGTCGGCCAAGTCGCGGATGCTCGCCGTCTTGTGCTTGGTTTTTGAGTTTGGCACCTTCTTAACGATCACGGCTCAACCTCTCGATGTAGGCTTTCACTGCCAGCAGCGCTCCGGCTGTTTCCTTGCTGTAAACGCCTCCGCTCTCGTTGTGAATGTGCTTCAGCAATCCACCGATGCGCCGTAGCTCTTTGAGCATCACGGCATCGGCATTGGCAACGATGGGCCTGCCGAAGTAACGGCGGCGGACAAGCTCGGACATGCTCAACCCGGCAAGGTCGGCATCCTCCTTCAAGCGGGCCTTCTCCGCTGCGGTCAGCCGCACATTGATGACGGCGTCCAGCGGTCCCGGCCCCTGCGTTTCAAATGGCATCGTGTCTCCTTCTCGCCGGGGCGCGGCGGGGGTGTGTCTTGGACAGTAAGAAGCGAAAGCGCCGCACTGTCCGGGGTCAAGGGGCGCGCCCCTTGCAGGATGAGCCAGACCGTGAGAAGCGAAGCGCCGAATGGTCTGGCGTCCGTTGGAACCCTGACCGCAGCGGAGAAGGCCAAGTTGAAGGAGGATGCCGACCTTGCCGGGTTGAGCATGTCCGAGCTTGTCCGCCGCCGCTACTTTGGCAGACCGATCATTGCCAATGCGGATGCCGTGATGCTCAAAGAGCTGCGCCGCATCGGTGGATTGCTCAAGCACATTCACAACGAGAGCGGAGGCATTTACAGCAAGGAAACAGCCGGAGCGCTGCTGGCAGTGAAAGCCTACATCGAGAGGTTGAGCCGTGATCGTTAAGAAGGTGCCAAACTCAAAAACCAAGCACAAGACGGCGAGCATCCGCGACTTGGCCGACTACATCCGCGAGCCGCACAACCAGAACCCGGATGAGAAAGTGCTGTACGCCAACGGGCGCGGCTTCCTCTGCGACGGACACGCCGCACAGCGTGAGGAAATGGTAGCCCTCGCTGCTGAGTCCGTGCGCAGCAAGAACCCGGTCAATCACTACATCATGAGTTGGCGAGAAGGCGAGCAGCCCAGCCCGGAGCAGGTCGAAGAAGCGGTAAGCATTTTCATGGATGAGCTAGGTGTTAAAGACCATCAAGCCATCTATGGTTTGCACGCCGACACGGACAACTTGCACCTGCACCTTGCCATCAACCGCGTGCATCCTGAAACGCTCAAGGTGGTGAAGATCAATAACGGCTTCGACATTGAGGCAGCGCACAAGGCGATAGCACGAATCGAGCACGCGCAGGGATGGCAGCGTGAGCAAAACGGGCGCTATCAAGTGTTGGAGAATGGTGAGTTAGGCCGGGAGCACATCGACAAGGACAAGCCGCGCCAGCCAGCCCAGCCGAAGCGCGACATGGAAAACCGCACCGGGAGAAATCCGCCGAACGCATCGCCATTGAGGACGGCGCACCGATCATCAAAAAGGCGCAGACGTGGGAGCAGTTGCACCGCGAGTTAGCAGCCAAGGGGATGCGCTACGAGAAAACAGGCAGCGGGGCGACGCTCTTTGTCGGTGATGTTGGCGTGAAGGCCAGCAGCGCAGACCGGGACGCGAGCCTATCCAAGTTACAAAAGCGACTCGGAGCTTACCAGCCGCCGCCGCAGCGTCAGCAGGTAGCACAGCGCGAGCCAGAGCCTATCAAGCCAGACGTGCCGGGCTGGAAGGACTACATCGCCGGGCGCAAGGCTCATTACGCCGCAAAGAACGCGGCCAAGCTGGCACTGGACAAGCAGCAGGAGCAGGAGCGCAAGCAGCTTGCCGAGCAGCAGAAGGCCCGCCGCGATGAACTCATGCGCGGCAACTGGAAGGGCAAGGGCGAAGTGCTCAACGCCATGCGCAGCGTGATTGCCGCCGAGCAGGCGGCAGAGAAAGCCGCTTTGAAAGAGAAGCACCAGAAGCAGCGCGAGCAGTGGCGGCAGCAGTTCCGACCCTATCCCGACCTGGAGCAGTGGCAGCGGATGCAGAAAAGCCCGGAGCTTGCCGAGCAGTGGCGACACCGGGCCAGCGAGCCGCAGCGCATCGAGGGCGACCGCAGCGAGCCGCCGACGCCGCGAGACATTCGCGCCTATGTCCCGGAGATCGTCGGCCAGCAGGTGCATTACAGCCGCAAGGACGACGCGGAGCGGGGCGGGGGTGTGTCTTTCGTGGACAAGGGCAAGAGCATCGACATTCACGACTGGCGCAACCGGGACAGCACGCTTGCAGCCTTGCAGCTATCGGCGCAGAAGTGGGGCAGCTTCACCGTGACAGGGAACGATGAATACAAGGCCATGTGCGCAAAGTTAGCAGCAGAGCACGGCTTCAAGATCACGAATCCAGAGCTTCAGGAGAGCATCCAGCAGGAGCGGCAGCGGATACAGCAGGAGAGGCGCAGGCGATGAAATCGGAGCAGCTAAAGCAGTTTGAGCTGTACGCGGAAGCGGTAGGCGCGGAGCGCTACCGGGTAACGTCCATCAAGATGCAGGCAGACGGAAGGAAGCAAACCTTCATCCTCGACAAGAAGGACGGCATCACGCGGGGCTTCACGCCGCAGGAGATCGAGCAGCGCACGCCGGAGATGCTGCGCCTACAGCGCCGGGGCGAAAACCTCTACTACACGCCGCTATCGGACAGGAAGCATCACATCCTCATCGACGACATGAACCGGGAGAAGCTGGAGCGGCTTATCCGCGATGGCTACCGGCCCGCCGTTGTGCTGGAATCAAGCCCCGGCAACTATCAGGCCATCATCACCGTGCCGAAGCTGGGGACGGCCCACGACAAGGACGTGGGCAACCGGCTGAGCGATGCCCTGAACCGCGAATACGGCGACCCGAAGCTATCGGGCGCTATCCATCCGCACCGCGCACCCGGCTACGAGAACCGCAAGCCCAAGCACCAGCGGGAGGACGGCAGCTATCCCGAGGTGCGCTTGCTCAAGGCCGAGCGCCGCGAGTGCGTCAAGGCGCTGGCTCTGTCCAGCCAGATCGACGCCGAGTATCAGCGGCAAGCCGCCTTGAAGGCGCAGCAGCCCGAGCGCAGCAAGGCCAAGCCCGCCTTGGAGCTTGCAGCGGCCAGCGGCAGCGCGATCGACGCTTACCAGCGGCATTACCGCGACGTGATCAAGCGGCAGCGTGGCGGCGAGGTGGACTTGTCCCGCGTGGATTCCATGATTGCCGTGCGGATGCGCGTTACCGGCCACGATCAAGCCGCCATCGAGGGCGCTATCCGCCAGTGCGCCCGGCCACCCGGCAGAAGGACGAGGGGCGCGACTGGAACGACTACGCGCAGCGCACCGCCCGCTATGCCTACAGCGCCGCAGGCGACCGGCAAGCCGCCGAGCTTGGGAAGTACCGCCAGCAGTGGGAGAAGCTGGAAGGGCGCGAGCCTGTACGCCAGCAGGAGCAGGCCAAGGCGCAGAAGATCGAGCGCGACAACTCACCCGGCATGAGTCGATAAGACTTGATGTAACTACAAAAAGACGCTACAATAAGAACACAATGGAACTTGAATGGGACGCCGATAAAGCGGCACGAAACCTGAAAAAGCACGGCGTTTCCTTCGAGGATGCCGAGCTTGTTTTTTACGACTCCGGGCGGGTTGAAGCCTACGACGGACGCGAGGACTACGGGGAAGATCGTTGGGCAACGATTGGGCTTGCCTACTCGGCTGTCCTGTATGTGGTCTACACCGTCCGACACGAGGAAACCATCCGCCTTATCTCTGCGAGGAAAGCAAATGCCGACGAAAGAAAGCAATATCGTGAAGCGAACTCTTGACCTCAAGAAGCCGCCACAGTTGAGCGCCGAGCAGAAGGCGCGACTGGATGCCGTGGCCTCGATGCCGGATGAGCAGATCGACTATAGCGATGCACCCTATCTGCCTGATGCTGTCTGGATGAAGGCAGCGGAGCAATTGCCCCACACCAAGAAGCAAATCACGCTGCGCATTGATGCCGAAGTGTTGGAGTTCTTCAAGCACACCGGCAAGCGTTATCAGTCGCGCATGAATGCTGTTTTGCGCTCCTACGTTGAGGCGCACAAGGCGCACGCGAAATGAGCGGCGACGACAAGCAGCTTTAGCTTGAAGCCCTCGCCGCCGTGGGCGAAATGCTCTTGTTCGACCAAGCCAGAGGCAACCCGGAAGAAGCCGCCCGCATCCTGCGATGTGCGCGGCTTTTTGCTCGTTCAGAGGATGCCGCGCAGCGTCTCAGCGAGCTATGCAACGAGGCGGGCAGTGATGCGACTTGGCGCGAAAACATCGTGGAGGAACTGCAAGACCGAGAGGACTTGCAAGCCGCCGAGGCAGCGATGGAAGCCCGCCGACAGGCCTAACTTGTTGCGCAAGCGGATAGTGCCGACACGGCCTTGCAGACCCTAATGGACGAGGTAGCGGCGGACACCTTCGGCAGTCTCGATGAAGGATATGCGGCACAGGCGCAGGCCGAGGCCGTGAAGGCGTGGCAGGGCAGGCAGTGAGCGGCATTTGTTGGTGTTTCATCGTAACCCGGCAAGTGTTCAGCAAACGGTGGATTGATGAACAGTCGGCGTTTTTCCCTGTCTGTCGTTTTCAGAAGGCGACTGCACCAGTTCACTGGGCTGGCCGCCGTGTGTGCATAGAACTTCTGACCGGGAACGGTCAGAAGTTCTATGCACGAAGCGCCGCGAGAGATCGGAATTGCTCAGAACTCTTGTGCACGGCGCGACAAAGCCGGAACCGCCGAAAATTCCGGCGATCAACCGGCAAGCTGCTTGATGCGCTCGGCCAGGCGGCCGAAAGCCTCGTTCACGTATTCCAGCACCTTGGGTTCTGCGCCCTGCGGCGCAGCGAGTCTTTGAAGGCTTCCAGGTCGGACAGCCATTGCCGATGCAGGCGGCCCAGCTCGTCGAGCTGAGGCCGGAAGTCTTGGAGACTGCCGCTCGCACGAAACGCCTGGTAGCCACGCTCAAGCGTGGCCGCCGTGGTCAGCAGTTGCGCGCCCATTGCTTGTGCTGTTCGGAGAACTCGGCCATGCCGTCATAGGGCCGCGAAGCCTTGCGGCGCTCGGCTTCGGATGCCTCTTCCATGATGCGGGCGTAGCGGTAGAACCCTGGGAACTCGCGGGACAGCGCCATGAGCTGCTGATCGGATGTGCCGACCCAAATCCTGTGCAGGTCAGGCCCGTACCCCATCATGCGATTGATGATGGCATGGGCCTCGCTGACACCCTGGGCGGCAAGTGCTGCATGTGTTGGTCGATCTTCGCGGCCAGTCGGCGGAATTCGTTCATGCTCATGTCCGTCACAAAAGGCGCGTTGATTGCCCTTGCGCCGTGAGAAGTGCCACCGCCTTCTTATCGAAGGAAACGAAGGTTCCCGCCAAGCCAGTTGCCTTCGTAGGCAATGACGCCATCGGCAAAGTCTCCGCCCGCGTCGAGCACCAGCAAGCCAGCCTCCACGGCAGGCCGGTTCACTTCCACATTCGCGGCGGCCAGTAGTGCCCGGATCGCGCTGGCCGCGTCGGCTTGCTGGAAGCCGTAGACACGCAGCAGCACCCAAACAAATTCGCATAGGCACGGCAGCGCGACCGCGATCAACTCGGGCGTCGGTCAAGACTGCGGCGGCAACGTCCGCTTGTGCGGGATCGTCACGCACAACCGCACGCACAAGGACGTTGGTATCGACTGCGACCTTCATTGCTTACCTGCCCAGCCTTGCGCCGCCGCCTCGTGATTTCTTCGATGGTGGCAACCTTCGCGTCTTGCCCGCGAGCAGGCGACAAAGCGGCTATCGTCCTGCGGGCCGTGCCGCCTTGAGCACGCCCCGACCGTCTGGCAACAAGTCCAGCTCGATCTTGTCGCCTGGCCTGATGCCGAGGTGTGCAGTACGTCCTTCCGAAACGTCACTTGTCCCCGTGCGGTAACGGTCAATGTGGTCATGGTGGTTTGCCTCGCAATCAAGGTTGATGCTTCACATAGTAATGCAAAATGCCTTACGTCAATGTCGTCAAACGATCATTAGGCGGCCAAACCGGACGCCTGTCCGAAAAATCTTGCGCAACGGGATGACGGACAATAAGATAGGCGGACGGTATACGGACAAATGGGCGGAAATGGCACTCATCGGCTATGCGCGGGTATCGACGGCGGAACAGGACACCGCCTTGCAGACGGATGCGCTGCGCAATGCAGGCTGCGAACGGGTTTTCGAGGACACGGCATCCGGGGCCAAGGCAGACCGGCCCGGCTGGCCGATGCGCTGGCTTATCTGCGCGATGGCGATGTGCTGGTCGTCTGGCGGCTGGATCGGCTTGGCCGCTCCCTGCCGCACCTGATTGAGACGGTCGGCAAGCTGGAAGCACGGGGCGTCGGCTTCGCTCGTTGACTGAAAACATCGACACCACCACGCCGGGCGGACGGCCTCTTCCATGTGTTCGGTGCGCTGGGCCAGTTCGAGCGCGACCTGATCCGCGAGCGCACCAAGGCCGGGTTGACCGCTGCCGCCGCACGCGGGGCGCAAAGGCGGACGCAAGCCGGTTGTCACTGCCGACAAGTTGCAACGAGCGCGGGAGCTTGTCGCCAACGGCTTGAATGTCCGCGAGGCCGCCGCACGCCTCAAGGTAGGAAAAACCGCTCTCTACGCTGCCTTGCAGGCGGCCAGTTCTGGCAGTGCAGCCGACTCCTGATATTTCGTGCAGTCGCCTTCTGAAAACGACAGGCGGCGCTCTTGTCTTTCATGGCGTAATGTCTCCGGTTCTAGTCGCAAGTATTCTATTTCATGCAACTAAAACACGCGACAAAAAACGCCAGGGAAAGGGCAGGGTGGTGTCGTTTTCAGAAGACGGCTGCACTGAACGTCAGAAGCCGACTGCACTATAGCAGCGGAGGGGTTGGATCCATCAGGCAACGACGGGCTGCTGCCGGCCATCAGCGGACGCAGGGAGGACTTTCCGCAACCGGCCGTTCGATGCGGCACCGATGGCCTTCGCGCAGGGGTAGTGAATCCGCCAGGATTGACTTGCGCTGCCCTACCTCTCACTAGTGAGGGGCGGCAGCGCATCAAGCGGTGAGCGCACTCCGGCACCGCCAACTTTCAGCACATGCGTGTAAATCATCGTCGTAGAGACGTCGGAATGGCCGAGCAGATCCTGCACGGTTCGAATGTCGTAACCGCTGCGGAGCAAGGCCGTCGCGAACGAGTGGCGGAGGGTGTGCGGTGTGGCGGGCTTCGTGATGCCTGCTTGTTCTATGGCACGTTTGAAGGCGCGCTGAAAGGTCTGGTCATACATGTGATGGCGACGCACGACACCGCTCCGTGGATCGGTCGAATGCGTGTGCTGCGCAAAAACCCAGAACCACGGCCAGGAATGCCCGGCGCGCGGATACTTCCGCTCAAGGGCGTCGGGAAGCGCAACGCCGCTGCGGCCCTCGGCCTGGTCCTTCAGCCACCATGCCCGTGCACGCGACAGCTGCTCGCGCAGGCTGGGTGCCAAGCTCTCGGGTAACATCAAGGCCCGATCCTTGGAGCCCTTGCCCTCCCGCACGATGATCGTGCCGTGATCGAAATCCAGATCCTTGACCCGCAGTTGCAAACCCTCACTGATCCGCATGCCCGTTCCATACAGAAGCTGGGCGAACAAACGATGCTCGCCTTCCAGAAAACCGAGGATGCGAACCACTTCATCCGGGGTCAGCACCACCGGCAAGCGCCGCGACGGCCGAGGTCTTCCGATCTCCTGAAGCCAGGGCAGATCCGTGCACAGCACCTTGCCGTAGAAGAACAGCAAGGCCGCCAATGCCTGACGATGCGTGGAGACCGAAACCTTGCGCTCGTTCGCCAGCCAGGACAGAAATGCCTCGACTTCGCTGCTGCCCAAGGTTGCCGGGTGACGCACACCGTGGAAACGGATGAAGGCACGAACCCAGTTGACATAAGCCTGTTCGGTTCGTAAACTGTAATGCAAGTAGCGTATGCGCTCACGCAACTGGTCCAGAACCTTGACCGAACGCAGCGGTGGTAACGGCGCAGTGGCGGTTTTCATGGCTTGTTATGACTGTTTTTTTGTACAGTCTATGCCTCGGGCATCCAAGCAGCAAGCGCGTTACGCCGTGGGTCGATGTTTGATGTTATGGAGCAGCAACGATGTTACGCAGCAGGGCAGTCGCCCTAAAACAAAGTTAGGCACCAATGGATAGTTCGCCGCTCGTCAGGCCTGTTGAAACTACCGATTCGGCCAGTTGGCTAAGCATGCGCTGTGAGCTGTGGCCAGATGGCACATGTCAAGAGCACCAGTCAGAGATCGCAGAATTTCTGTCCGGAAAAGTCGCCCGGCCTGCTGCTGTCCTCATTGCTGTAGCACCCGACGGAGAAGCACTAGGGTTTGCCGAGCTTTCGATCCGCCCGTATGCGGAGGAGTGCTACTCCGGCAACGTTGCGTTCTTGGAGGGTTGGTACGTTGTGCCAAGTGCGCGGCGTCAGGGCGTAGGTGTAGCTCTGGTAAAAGCCGCCGAGCATTGGGCTCGTGGTCGCGGATGCACCGAATTCGCCTCCGACACTCAACTTACCAACAGCGCAAGCACCTCGGCGCACCTGGCGGCTGGATTCACGGAGGTTGCTCAAGTACGCTGCTTCCGGAAACCGTTGTGAGGGGCGCCGCGTTGGTGCCTAACAATTCGTTCAAGCCGAACTTGCTTCCTTACACCAAAGCCATGGCAGAAAAAGCTTGCCATGGCTTTGGCTCCACTACGCAAGTCGGCTTAACTCGGGCGTTAGACGGGCGTACAAAGATAATTTCCATCTCAAGGGATCACCATGCGCTTCATTCACGCACTATTACTGGCAGGGATCGCTCACTCTGCATATGCGTCGGAAAAATTAACCTTCAAGACCGATCTTGAGAAGCTAGAGCGCGAAAAAGCAGCTCAGATCGGTGTTGCGATCGTCGATCCCCAAGGAGAGATCGTCGCGGGCCACCGAACGGCGCAGCGCTTTGCAATGTGCTCAACGTTCAAGTTTCCGCTAGCCGCGCTGGTCTTTGAAAGAATTGACTCAGGCACCGAGCGGGGGGATCGAAAACTTTCATATGGGCCGGACATGATCGTCAAATGGTCTCCTGCCACGGAGCGGTTTCTAGCATCGGGACACATGACGGTTCTCGAGGCAGCGCAAGCTGCGGTGCAGCTTAGCGACAATGGGGCTACTAACCTCTTACTGAGAGAAATTGGCGGACCTGCTGCAATGACGCAGTATTTTCGTAAAATTGGCGACTCTGTGAGTCGGCTAGACCGGAAAGAGCCGGAGATGAGCGACAACACACCTGGCGACCTCAGAGATACAACTACGCCTATTGCTATGGCACGTACTGTGGCTAAAGTCCTCTATGGCGGCGCACTGACGTCCACCTCGACCCACACCATTGAGAGGTGGCTGATCGGAAACCAAACGGGAGACGCGACACTACGAGCGGGTTTTCCTAAAGATTGGGTTGTTGGAGAGAAAACTGGTACCTGCGCCAACGGGGGCCGGAACGACATTGGTTTTTTTAAAGCCCAGGAGAGAGATTACGCTGTAGCGGTGTATACAACGGCCCCGAAACTATCGGCCGTAGAACGTGACGAATTAGTTGCCTCTGTCGGTCAAGTTATTACACAACTCATCCTGAGCACGGACAAATAGTTGACGCCCGTCTAACAATTCGTTCAAGCCGACGTTGCTTCGTGGCGGCGCTTGCGTGCTACGCTAAGCTTCGCACGCCGCTTGCCACTGCGCACCGCGGCTTAACTCAGGCGTTAGACGGGCGTACAAAGATAATTTCCATCTCAAGGGATCACCATGCGCTTCATTCACGCACTATTACTGGCAGGGATCGCTCACTCTGCATATGCGTCGGAAAAATTAACCTTCAAGACCGATCTTGAGAAGCTAGAGCGCGAAAAAGCAGCTCAGATCGGTGTTGCGATCGTCGATCCCCAAGGAGAGATCGTCGCGGGCCACCGAACGGCGCAGCGCTTTGCAATGTGCTCAACGTTCAAGTTTCCGCTAGCCGCGCTGGTCTTTGAAAGAATTGACTCAGGCACCGAGCGGGGGGATCGAAAACTTTCATATGGGCCGGACATGATCGTCGAATGGTCTCCTGCCACGGAGCGGTTTCTAGCATCGGGACACATGACGGTTCTCGAGGCAGCGCAAGCTGCGGTGCAGCTTAGCGACAATGGGGCTACTAACCTCTTACTGAGAGAAATTGGCGGACCTGCTGCAATGACGCAGTATTTTCGTAAAATTGGCGACTCTGTGAGTCGGCTAGACCGGAAAGAGCCGGAGATGAGCGACAACACACCTGGCGACCTCAGAGATACAACTACGCCTATTGCTATGGCACGTACTGTGGCTAAAGTCCTCTATGGCGGCGCACTGACGTCCACCTCGACCCACACCATTGAGAGGTGGCTGATCGGAAACCAAACGGGAGACGCGACACTACGAGCGGGTTTTCCTAAAGATTGGGTTGTTGGAGAGAAAACTGGTACCTGCGCCAACGGGGGCCGGAACGACATTGGTTTTTTTAAAGCCCAGGAGAGAGATTACGCTGTAGCGGTGTATACAACGGCCCCGAAACTATCGGCCGTAGAACGTGACGAATTAGTTGCCTCTGTCGGTCAAGTTATTACACAACTCATCCTGAGCACGGACAAATAGTTGACGCCCGTCTAACAATTCGTTCAAGCCGACGTTGCTTCGTGGCGGCGCTTGCGTGCTACGCTAAGCTTCGCACGCCGCTTGCCACTGCGCACCGCGGCTTAACTCAGGCGTTAGACGGGCGTACAAAGATAATTTCCATCTCAAGGGATCACCATGCGCTTCATTCACGCACTATTACTGGCAGGGATCGCTCACTCTGCATATGCGTCGGAAAAATTAACCTTCAAGACCGATCTTGAGAAGCTAGAGCGCGAAAAAGCAGCTCAGATCGGTGTTGCGATCGTCGATCCCCAAGGAGAGATCGTCGCGGGCCACCGAACGGCGCAGCGCTTTGCAATGTGCTCAACGTTCAAGTTTCCGCTAGCCGCGCTGGTCTTTGAAAGAATTGACTCAGGCACCGAGCGGGGGGATCGAAAACTTTCATATGGGCCGGACATGATCGTCGAATGGTCTCCTGCCACGGAGCGGTTTCTAGCATCGGGACACATGACGGTTCTCGAGGCAGCGCAAGCTGCGGTGCAGCTTAGCGACAATGGGGCTACTAACCTCTTACTGAGAGAAATTGGCGGACCTGCTGCAATGACGCAGTATTTTCGTAAAATTGGCGACTCTGTGAGTCGGCTAGACCGGAAAGAGCCGGAGATGAGCGACAACACACCTGGCGACCTCAGAGATACAACTACGCCTATTGCTATGGCACGTACTGTGGCTAAAGTCCTCTATGGCGGCGCACTGACGTCCACCTCGACCCACACCATTGAGAGGTGGCTGATCGGAAACCAAACGGGAGACGCGACACTACGAGCGGGTTTTCCTAAAGATTGGGTTGTTGGAGAGAAAACTGGTACCTGCGCCAACGGGGGCCGGAACGACATTGGTTTTTTTAAAGCCCAGGAGAGAGATTACGCTGTAGCGGTGTATACAACGGCCCCGAAACTATCGGCCGTAGAACGTGACGAATTAGTTGCCTCTGTCGGTCAAGTTATTACACAACTCATCCTGAGCACGGACAAATAGTTGACGCCCGTCTAACAATTCGTTCAAGCCGACGTTGCTTCGTGGCGGCGCTTGCGTGCTACGCTAAGCTTCGCACGCCGCTTGCCACTGCGCACCGCGGCTTAACTCAGGCGTTAGACGGGCGTACAAAGATAATTTCCATCTCAAGGGATCACCATGCGCTTCATTCACGCACTATTACTGGCAGGGATCGCTCACTCTGCATATGCGTCGGAAAAATTAACCTTCAAGACCGATCTTGAGAAGCTAGAGCGCGAAAAAGCAGCTCAGATCGGTGTTGCGATCGTCGATCCCCAAGGAGAGATCGTCGCGGGCCACCGAACGGCGCAGCGCTTTGCAATGTGCTCAACGTTCAAGTTTCCGCTAGCCGCGCTGGTCTTTGAAAGAATTGACTCAGGCACCGAGCGGGGGGATCGAAAACTTTCATATGGGCCGGACATGATCGTCGAATGGTCTCCTGCCGCGGAGCGGTTTCTAGCATCGGGACACATGACGGTTCTCGAGGCAGCGCAAGCTGCGGTGCAGCTTAGCGACAATGGGGCTACTAACCTCTTACTGAGAGAAATTGGCGGACCTGCTGCAATGACGCAGTATTTTCGTAAAATTGGCGACTCTGTGAGTCGGCTAGACCGGAAAGAGCCGGAGATGAGCGACAACACACCTGGCGACCTCAGAGATACAACTACGCCTATTGCTATGGCACGTACTGTGGCTAAAGTCCTCTATGGCGGCGCACTGACGTCCACCTCGACCCACACCATTGAGAGGTGGCTGATCGGAAACCAAACGGGAGACGCGACACTACGAGCGGGTTTTCCTAAAGATTGGGTTGTTGGAGAGAAAACTGGTACCTGCGCCAACGGGGGCCGGAACGACATTGGTTTTTTTAAAGCCCAGGAGAGAGATTACGCTGTAGCGGTGTATACAACGGCCCCGAAACTATCGGCCGTAGAACGTGACGAATTAGTTGCCTCTGTCGGTCAAGTTATTACACAACTCATCCTGAGCACGGACAAATAGTTGACGCCCGTCTAACAATTCGTTCAAGCCGACGTTGCTTCGTGGCGGCGCTTGCGTGCTACGCTAAGCTTCGCACGCCGCTTGCCACTGCGCACCGCGGCTTAACTCAGGTGTTAGACGGCAGAATAAATTTTTGCGATCTCTTATGGAAAATTACTTTGACAGTCCCTTCAAAGGGAAACTACTTTCAGAGCAAGTGACTAACCGCAACATCAAAGTTGGTCGGTACAGCTACTACTCTGGTTACTATCACGGGCATTCATTTGATGACTGCGCACGATACTTGCTCCCAGACCGTGATGACGTTGACAAACTAATCATCGGCAGCTTTTGCTCCATCGGAAGCGGGGCTTCTGGCACTGTTGCAAATAGTCGGTGGTGATAAACTTATCATCCCCTTTTGCTGATGGAGCTGCACATGAACCCATTCAAAGGCCGGCATTTTCAGCGTGACATCATTCTGTGGGCCGTACGCTGGTACTGCAAATACGGCATCAGTTACCGTGAGCTGCAGGAGATGCTGGCTGAACGCGGAGTGAATGTCGATCACTCCACGATTTACCGCTGGGTTCAGCGTTATGCGCCTGAAATGGAAAAACGGCTGCGCTGGTACTGGCGTAACCCTTCCGATCTTTGCCCGTGGCACATGGATGAAACCTACGTGAAGGTCAATGGCCGCTGGGCGTATCTGTACCGGGCCGTCGACAGCCGGGGCCGCACTGTCGATTTTTATCTCTCCTCCCGTCGTAACAGCAAAGCTGCATACCGGTTTCTGGGTAAAATCCTCAACAACGTGAAGAAGTGGCAGATCCCGCGATTCATCAACACGGATAAAGCGCCCGCCTATGGTCGCGCGCTTGCTCTGCTCAAACGCGAAGGCCGGTGCCCGTCTGACGTTGAACACCGACAGATTAAGTACCGGAACAACGTGATTGAATGCGATCATGGCAAACTGAAACGGATAATCGGCGCCACGCTGGGATTTAAATCCATGAAGACGGCTTACGCCACCATCAAAGGTATTGAGGTGATGCGTGCACTACGCAAAGGCCAGGCCTCAGCATTTTATTATGGTGATCCCCTGGGCGAAATGCGCCTGGTAAGCAGAGTTTTTGAAATGTAAGGCCTTTGAATAAGACAAAAGGCTGCCTCATCGCTAACTTTGCAACAGTGCCGCTGCAAGTCCGTGCTCTGGCGGTCGGAGTCCGACGACACGCGCATGTAGCCAACCAACATAGGCGGATAACCATCAAAAACAGGTTTCCGCATAATAGTGAATAGCGATAGAGTTTTCCGTACATTTTTGAGGGGGTGTTGCACAGGTAGCACAGCGGCGGCTGACAGCCTGTCGCAAAACAAATGTTTTACGACACCTCCTTGAGGTTGCCGCGTTTACATCATTACCTGAACAGGTATAAAATTCCGTCATGACAAACAAAGAAAAACCGCTCGAATGGATCGCGAGCAGCCACAAGGATTTGATGGCGTTGCACGTCCGACGTGCGTCGCCGTTTCGGTTACGCGCTCTCGTTGGCGCAGATAGGCGATCAGGATGACGCAGCAAAGGTGCTCAAGGGGTTCGGTGGTGCCGGCGTGCTGGAGGTCGTCGAAGACGATGCCGGCGGCACCTATCGAGCGGTATACACGGTCAAGTTTGCGGAAGCGGTGTTCGTCCTGCACTGCTTCCAGAAGAAGAGCAAGAGCGGAATCGCCACGCCAAAGGCCGACATGGACATCATCCGCGCTCGGCTGAAGGTGGCCGAGGTATTGGCACAGGAGCTACGAAATGCAAAAACGAATCATTGAAGGCGTCGAGGTTCAGCGCAGCTCGGGCAACGTCTTTGCCGACCTTGGACTGCCTGACGCTGAAAAGCTCAAGATCAAGACCGGCCTGGTGGTCGAGATCAGGAGGGCCATGCGCGCCCTTGGGCTGACTCAACAAGCGGCGGCCAAACGCATGGGCATCCCGCAACCGAAGGTGTCGGGCATGATGCGCGGCGACTTCACCAATCTATCCGAACGCAAGCTGATGGATTGTCTGAATCGCCTCGGCTACGACATCGAAATCAAGGTACGGCCAGCAGCCGAGCCGATCGGGCATCTAACGCTCGCAACCGCTTAATCGGAGCCCTCCTGATGGCAGCCCGCATCACCGACGACGAATGGGACGAACTGACTCCCGAGAATTTCGATACCACGGCACTGCTGCGTGCAGTCGATGCCGTGGACGTGCTGCGCGGCGATTTGAATGACAGCGCAGACGGCGCACCTCCGCAACTGCGCACCGACCTGTTGAAGCTGCATCAACTGGCAATGGCCGCGTTCAACGAGGGATCACGCAGCCGAGTGGCTGAGCTATTTGATCTCGCCGTGGATCTTCAGGATCAGGTTGATCATCTGATGACCTCGCTGGAACAAGTGCAAGAAACCCTGTCCCGGTTGACGGCGCTCTACCCAGAAAGCCTGTCCTGAATGTTCTTGGAGACAACCACATCATGAGCCGCAGCCGCCGCAAAACGCCCATCGTTGGGCACACGACCTGCCGTAGCGAGCGCGAGGACAAGAAACTCTGGCATCAGCGCTGGCGAACTCACGAGCGCACCGCGCTGGCCAGCGCGTCGCCGGAAGCTCTATGCGCCCATCTGCCTCTACTGGAAAACCAGGTCAGCAACGTCTGGTCGATGGGTAAGGATGGCCGCTCCTACTGGCCCATCAAGCGCCAGGCCGCCACGGCGGATCGCATTGCCAACCACAAGGGACGCAATCCGCAAGAGCGCGCCTCCCTGAAAAAGCGTCTGCTGCGCAAGTGGATGAGCAAATGAACCTGTCCACCATCGAGGCGCTGGCTATCGCTTGGGAGCGAATCGCTGAAGAAGCAGAACTCCCAGCCGGCTACGAGGGCACGGCGACGCCAGAGGCGCATCGGGCCTGCGAGGTGATCCAGGAGCGGATTCGAGAGCACGTCGTCGCCACCAATGACATGCGGCTGTTCGGCCTGCTGCACCTGCTTGGGCAGGCGTCGCTGCGCATGGAGCAAGCGCTGTGGCCGGAAGAATATGCGCGGATGACCCGCGAGGTCGAGGAAGCTCTCCGAGAGGCCGACGACCCCAACGCCAAGTCGTACACCCACGAAGAAGTCATGCGGGCGATGCAGGAACTCATCGACCAAGCGCGAGACAAGCCATGTTGATCGGCTGACGGAAATTTCTGGGTTTCCGGCTTACAACCCCAAAACCGGATAGCCGAACAGCGGTAGGCAATTTGGCTATCGCGTTTGAGCATTATAACGAGCACCACCCGCACAGCGCCTTGGGATACCGTTCACCACGGGAATTTCTGCGCAGTCGGGTATCACAACCCTAAGCGGGAAAAAGTGTCTGGACCTATGGGGTCAAATCCACTCCTCTGGAACGCCCTTCAAATTACCTTTTTGATTCATCAAATTTGCCATCCGAATTTGTGGGTTTTTTAGTGGGCCAATGTGTGGGTCGCTTGGGTGGTGTGTGGGTTATTTTGTGGGTCTTTTTGTGGGCTCGTCACCTGCCATCTGTTTTGTAATCCATTTTGTAGGTATTCCGTAGGTATGCAGTAGGTGTTCTGTGGGTGAACGGTAGGGCTTTAGTAGGGGTTCTGTAGGGGATCTGTAGGGTTTGGCGGTTGAGCTGCTTTTTCATTCCCTATGGACACTTTCTTTTTGGATCTCCCTCATACAACCCCGCAAGTCTTGAATGTGCCCCATTGCGTGCCCTATTTTGTGTCCAACTAACTGATTTTTTGCCCTTTTATGTGTCTCTTTGTGTGTCCTGCGCTTTGTGGTGTGTGTCCTTTTTTGTGTCTCTTTATGTATCCCACCGCCCGCCCGTTAGAACATGATTCACTGCCTTCAGGCACGACACCGACTGTATACAGGCACGAGACCGAGCGTATACAAACTGCGTTTGTACCGTCGGCGTGCCTGCATCCTATCGGCGTGCCAAAGGGTCGCCCCTTTGAAACCCGAGTGCGGTTCTACGAACCTGAGTAAC
>NZ_AP021921.1:0-23580 GCF_014168615.1 Aeromonas sp. WP2-W18-CRE-05
CAACTACTGACCAGCCCATTTAGAGGATAAACACCATGTTTAAATTACTCCTAATGCAGCATTTTCCCTGAAAATTAGTGGCACACAACACCTGTTATGTTCAAGAGTTCCTTATCTGTCTCGGGGCACCCATGAAGCCAGAGGCATCCACCTCGAACCGGCTGACCCCGATCTGCTGCAGGTAGAGCACCAGGGTATCGAGCTTGCGAAAAACCCTTACCTGCTTGCTGCGCTGGGCGGCCAGGACACGTTCGGCTAGACCGTAGCGCACCAGCAGCATCCAGCCGCCAGGTTGGCCAACGGCGACCACGACACGGACGGCACCAGCCGCCACCAGTTGTACCAGGGTGGGATGGGTAATGGTTTCCATGGGGGAGATTCCAAGACAAGGGATAGTGCGGCGCAGGATGGGAGATAACACCTCGCAAAACAAGCCATCTTGCAGGCTGATAGGCAGCAAAAAGGGCGTCCGATTTAACGTAACGCCCCTTATACGCAATCACACTGTAAGCGTTGAGTTGTAATATCACTCAGTGTTGTCGGGAGTACGATAGATCTGATGCCAGAAACGCCCCGGCTGACTTGTGGGTGGCGCGTTTTCGTTATCCCTAATCGTACAATAGCGACCATAGTTTTAGTGATTGTATGGTTAGCCGTGTTGATGTCGCACTCTTGGAAAGAGCCACCATCGCGCCCAACCTTGTGATTAGGTGCTACATAAATTCCCATCCAACTCTCCTTTAGCTGCTAGCGTCACAACCCTTGTGACTACCAACAACATTTGGCCTCGCACGGAAATTTCAAGAGTAGAAAACGCCTTTTATGTTCAATTGCGATTTTTAGCGGCTAAAACGGGGCGCTGGCGGCAAACAGGCCGCCTGTATCGCGTTTTGGGGCGTTTCGACACAAGGCGGGGCATTTACTGCCTGAAAGTTTGCAACGCTTCTGAGGCGGTTTGAGGGCCGGATCCTGCGGGGTATGGTTTCGGCCTGTTTTTGCATCCTGATGGGGGTTTCGATAACTTGCCTGCAAACATCATTTCCGCAGGTATACGTCCATGCACAACACCAAGCCCCGTACAGTACTGAGTCTTAAAAAGGCCCCACCACAGCCTGAGATAACCCAAGCAGCACAACAGTCCACCGCGATACCTACGAAGAGAAAAATCCCAGCGGCTTTCCCTTGCCTACAATCGCACTGGCCCGAGCTATTCAACCTCAAACATCCCACTCCACTTAAAATCGGAATCCTAGCTCCTGTCATCGCCAGCCTGAAGCAACAGGACGAGCCTTACACCGATACTCAGATTGGGAAGGCCATTGGCTGGTATTGCCGTAGATTTGAGTACCTCAAAGCCCTCACCAATGCTCCTCATCGAATGGGGATTGATGGCAACACATTCCCCATCAGCGACCAAGACCGCCAAAACGCGATGAAACAAATCAAGGCGCGCATCAAAGAGGCTAGATCCTGCCCCAAACGATGAACTCCCAAACGAGAGCGACTAGCGCAGTCTGTCGCGCCTCGTTCGGGAGTCGGCAAGCGCAGCGCGGCAGCCTTAACGACTGCTTAGATCCACCTCGATGCGGCGAAAACCGATGGTGTGCGCCGTGTTAACCCCTGCATCGATGGTCTTAAAGACCCGCCAGCCTCCGCGCTGGCGTTCCAGCACTTCCGTTTCTGCATTGCGGCCAAACTTCACCAGGTGAAGATGGTAGCCGGCACCCATCGGGGTCGGGGCGATCACCGCCTTGGCAAAGCCCCCTTGTTCAAATACCCACTTCGCTTGATCTCTTCCATATCAAAAACCTGTTTTGATGATTCATATCTACGTTATGACACCAACGCAGCCAAACATCAAATTATAATTACGAAGCATCAAATTCTAATTTTGATTGGCGTTACTCAGGTTCGTAGAACCGCACTCGGGTTTCAAAGGGGCGACCCTTTGGCACGCCGATAGGATGCAGGCACGCCGACGGTACAAACGCAGTTTGTATACGCTCGGTCTCGTGCCTGTATACAGTCGGTGTCGTGCCTGAAGGCAGTGAATCATGTTCTAACGGGCGGGCGGTGGGATACAAAGAGACACAAAAAAGGACACACACCACAAAGCACAGGACACAAAGAGGCACATAAAAGGGCAAAAAATCAGTTAGTTGGACACAAAATAGGGCACGCAATGGGGCACATTCAAGACTAGCGGGGTTATATGAGGGAGATCCAAAAGAAAGTGTCCATAGGGAATGAAAAAACAGCTCAACCGCCAAACCCTACAGACCCCTACAGAACCCCTACCGTTCACCCACAGAACACCTACTGCATACCTACGGAATACCTACAGAATGGATGACAGGTGACGAGCCCACAAAAAGACCCACAAAATAACCCACACACACACCAAGCGACCCACACATTGCCCCACAAAAAGACCCACAGAATCGGATACCAAATTGATGAATCAAAAAACGAATTTGAAGAGCATTCCAGAGGAGTGGATTTGACCCCATAGGTCCAGACACTTTTTCCCGCTTAGGGTTGTGATACCCGACTGCGCAGAAATTCCCGTGGTGAACGGTATCCCAAGGCGCTGTGCGGGTGGTGCTCGTTATAATGCTCAAACGCGATAGCCAAATTGCCTACCGCTGTTCGGCTATCCGGTTTTGGGGTTGTAAGCCGGAAACCCAGAAATTTCCGTCAGCCGATCAACATGGCTTGTCTCGCGCTTGGTCGATGAGTTCCTGCATCGCCCGCATGACTTCTTCGTGGGTGTACGACTTGGCGTTGGGGTCGTCGGCCTCTCGGAGAGCTTCCTCGACCTCGCGGGTCATCCGCGCATATTCTTCCGGCCACAGCGCTTGCTCCATGCGCAGCGACGCCTGCCCAAGCAGGTGCAGCAGGCCGAACAGCCGCATGTCATTGGTGGCGACGACGTGCTCTCGAATCCGCTCCTGGATCACCTCGCAGGCCCGATGCGCCTCTGGCGTCGCCGTGCCCTCGTAGCCGGCTGGGAGTTCTGCTTCTTCAGCGATTCGCTCCCAAGCGATAGCCAGCGCCTCGATGGTGGACAGGTTCATTTGCTCATCCACTTGCGCAGCAGACGCTTTTTCAGGGAGGCGCGCTCTTGCGGATTGCGTCCCTTGTGGTTGGCAATGCGATCCGCCGTGGCGGCCTGGCGCTTGATGGGCCAGTAGGAGCGGCCATCCTTACCCATCGACCAGACGTTGCTGACCTGGTTTTCCAGTAGAGGCAGATGGGCGCATAGAGCTTCCGGCGACGCGCTGGCCAGCGCGGTGCGCTCGTGAGTTCGCCAGCGCTGATGCCAGAGTTTCTTGTCCTCGCGCTCGCTACGGCAGGTCGTGTGCCCAACGATGGGCGTTTTGCGGCGGCTGCGGCTCATGATGTGGTTGTCTCCAAGAACATTCAGGACAGGCTTTCTGGGTAGAGCGCCGTCAACCGGGACAGGGTTTCTTGCACTTGTTCCAGCGAGGTCATCAGATGATCAACCTGATCCTGAAGATCCACGGCGAGATCAAATAGCTCAGCCACTCGGCTGCGTGATCCCTCGTTGAACGCGGCCATTGCCAGTTGATGCAGCTTCAACAGGTCGGTGCGCAGTTGCGGAGGTGCGCCGTCTGCGCTGTCATTCAAATCGCCGCGCAGCACGTCCACGGCATCGACTGCACGCAGCAGTGCCGTGGTATCGAAATTCTCGGGAGTCAGTTCGTCCCATTCGTCGTCGGTGATGCGGGCTGCCATCAGGAGGGCTCCGATTAAGCGGTTGCGAGCGTTAGATGCCCGATCGGCTCGGCTGCTGGCCGTACCTTGATTTCGATGTCGTAGCCGAGGCGATTCAGACAATCCATCAGCTTGCGTTCGGATAGATTGGTGAAGTCGCCGCGCATCATGCCCGACACCTTCGGTTGCGGGATGCCCATGCGTTTGGCCGCCGCTTGTTGAGTCAGCCCAAGGGCGCGCATGGCCCTCCTGATCTCGACCACCAGGCCGGTCTTGATCTTGAGCTTTTCAGCGTCAGGCAGTCCAAGGTCGGCAAAGACGTTGCCCGAGCTGCGCTGAACCTCGACGCCTTCAATGATTCGTTTTTGCATTTCGTAGCTCCTGTGCCAATACCTCGGCCACCTTCAGCCGAGCGCGGATGATGTCCATGTCGGCCTTTGGCGTGGCGATTCCGCTCTTGCTCTTCTTCTGGAAGCAGTGCAGGACGAACACCGCTTCCGCAAACTTGACCGTGTATACCGCTCGATAGGTGCCGCCGGCATCGTCTTCGACGACCTCCAGCACGCCGGCACCACCGAACCCCTTGAGCACCTTTGCTGCGTCATCCTGATCGCCTATCTGCGCCAACGAGAGCGCGTAACCGAAACGGCGACGCACGTCGGACGTGCAACGCCATCAAATCCTTGTGGCTGCTCGCGATCCATTCGAGCGGTTTTTCTTTGTTTGTCATGACGGAATTTTATACCTGTTCAGGTAATGATGTAAACGCGGCAACCTCAAGGAGGTGTCGTAAAACATTTGTTTTGCGACAGGCTGTCAGCCGCCGCTGTGCTACCTGTGCAACACCCCCTCAAAAATGTACGGAAAACTCTATCGCTATTCACTATTATGCGGAAACCTGTTTTTGATGGTTATCCGCCTATGTTGGTTGGCTACATGCGCGTGTCGTCGGACTCCGACCGCCAGAGCACGGACTTGCAGCGGCACTGTTGCAAAGTTAGCGATGAGGCAGCCTTTTGTCTTATTCAAAGGCCTTACATTTCAAAAACTCTGCTTACCAGGCGCATTTCGCCCAGGGGATCACCATAATAAAATGCTGAGGCCTGGCCTTTGCGTAGTGCACGCATCACCTCAATACCTTTGATGGTGGCGTAAGCCGTCTTCATGGATTTAAATCCCAGCGTGGCGCCGATTATCCGTTTCAGTTTGCCATGATCGCATTCAATCACGTTGTTCCGGTACTTAATCTGTCGGTGTTCAACGTCAGACGGGCACCGGCCTTCGCGTTTGAGCAGAGCAAGCGCGCGACCATAGGCGGGCGCTTTATCCGTGTTGATGAATCGCGGGATCTGCCACTTCTTCACGTTGTTGAGGATTTTACCCAGAAACCGGTATGCAGCTTTGCTGTTACGACGGGAGGAGAGATAAAAATCGACAGTGCGGCCCCGGCTGTCGACGGCCCGGTACAGATACGCCCAGCGGCCATTGACCTTCACGTAGGTTTCATCCATGTGCCACGGGCAAAGATCGGAAGGGTTACGCCAGTACCAGCGCAGCCGTTTTTCCATTTCAGGCGCATAACGCTGAACCCAGCGGTAAATCGTGGAGTGATCGACATTCACTCCGCGTTCAGCCAGCATCTCCTGCAGCTCACGGTAACTGATGCCGTATTTGCAGTACCAGCGTACGGCCCACAGAATGATGTCACGCTGAAAATGCCGGCCTTTGAATGGGTTCATGTGCAGCTCCATCAGCAAAAGGGGATGATAAGTTTATCACCACCGACTATTTGCAACAGTGCCAGAAGCCCCGCTTCCGATGGAGCAAAAGCTGCCGATGATTAGTTTGTCAACGTCATCACGGTCTGGGAGCAAGTATCGTGCGCAGTCATCAAATGAATGCCCGTGATAGTAACCAGAGTAGTAGCTGTACCGACCAACTTTGATGTTGCGGTTAGTCACTTGCTCTGAAAGTAGTTTCCCTTTGAAGGGACTGTCAAAGTAATTTTCCATAAGAGATCGCAAAAATTTATTCTGCCGTCTAACACCTGAGTTAAGCCGCGGTGCGCAGTGGCAAGCGGCGTGCGAAGCTTAGCGTAGCACGCAAGCGCCGCCACGAAGCAACGTCGGCTTGAACGAATTGTTAGACGGGCGTCAACTATTTGTCCGTGCTCAGGATGAGTTGTGTAATAACTTGACCGACAGAGGCAACTAATTCGTCACGTTCTACGGCCGATAGTTTCGGGGCCGTTGTATACACCGCTACAGCGTAATCTCTCTCCTGGGCTTTAAAAAAACCAATGTCGTTCCGGCCCCCGTTGGCGCAGGTACCAGTTTTCTCTCCAACAACCCAATCTTTAGGAAAACCCGCTCGTAGTGTCGCGTCTCCCGTTTGGTTTCCGATCAGCCACCTCTCAATGGTGTGGGTCGAGGTGGACGTCAGTGCGCCGCCATAGAGGACTTTAGCCACAGTACGTGCCATAGCAATAGGCGTAGTTGTATCTCTGAGGTCGCCAGGTGTGTTGTCGCTCATCTCCGGCTCTTTCCGGTCTAGCCGACTCACAGAGTCGCCAATTTTACGAAAATACTGCGTCATTGCAGCAGGTCCGCCAATTTCTCTCAGTAAGAGGTTAGTAGCCCCATTGTCGCTAAGCTGCACCGCAGCTTGCGCTGCCTCGAGAACCGTCATGTGTCCCGATGCTAGAAACCGCTCCGCGGCAGGAGACCATTCGACGATCATGTCCGGCCCATATGAAAGTTTTCGATCCCCCGCTCGGTGCCTGAGTCAATTCTTTCAAAGACCAGCGCGGCTAGCGGAAACTTGAACGTTGAGCACATTGCAAAGCGCTGCGCCGTTCGGTGGCCCGCGACGATCTCTCCTTGGGGATCGACGATCGCAACACCGATCTGAGCTGCTTTTTCGCGCTCTAGCTTCTCAAGATCGGTCTTGAAGGTTAATTTTTCCGACGCATATGCAGAGTGAGCGATCCCTGCCAGTAATAGTGCGTGAATGAAGCGCATGGTGATCCCTTGAGATGGAAATTATCTTTGTACGCCCGTCTAACGCCTGAGTTAAGCCGCGGTGCGCAGTGGCAAGCGGCGTGCGAAGCTTAGCGTAGCACGCAAGCGCCGCCACGAAGCAACGTCGGCTTGAACGAATTGTTAGACGGGCGTCAACTATTTGTCCGTGCTCAGGATGAGTTGTGTAATAACTTGACCGACAGAGGCAACTAATTCGTCACGTTCTACGGCCGATAGTTTCGGGGCCGTTGTATACACCGCTACAGCGTAATCTCTCTCCTGGGCTTTAAAAAAACCAATGTCGTTCCGGCCCCCGTTGGCGCAGGTACCAGTTTTCTCTCCAACAACCCAATCTTTAGGAAAACCCGCTCGTAGTGTCGCGTCTCCCGTTTGGTTTCCGATCAGCCACCTCTCAATGGTGTGGGTCGAGGTGGACGTCAGTGCGCCGCCATAGAGGACTTTAGCCACAGTACGTGCCATAGCAATAGGCGTAGTTGTATCTCTGAGGTCGCCAGGTGTGTTGTCGCTCATCTCCGGCTCTTTCCGGTCTAGCCGACTCACAGAGTCGCCAATTTTACGAAAATACTGCGTCATTGCAGCAGGTCCGCCAATTTCTCTCAGTAAGAGGTTAGTAGCCCCATTGTCGCTAAGCTGCACCGCAGCTTGCGCTGCCTCGAGAACCGTCATGTGTCCCGATGCTAGAAACCGCTCCGTGGCAGGAGACCATTCGACGATCATGTCCGGCCCATATGAAAGTTTTCGATCCCCCCGCTCGGTGCCTGAGTCAATTCTTTCAAAGACCAGCGCGGCTAGCGGAAACTTGAACGTTGAGCACATTGCAAAGCGCTGCGCCGTTCGGTGGCCCGCGACGATCTCTCCTTGGGGATCGACGATCGCAACACCGATCTGAGCTGCTTTTTCGCGCTCTAGCTTCTCAAGATCGGTCTTGAAGGTTAATTTTTCCGACGCATATGCAGAGTGAGCGATCCCTGCCAGTAATAGTGCGTGAATGAAGCGCATGGTGATCCCTTGAGATGGAAATTATCTTTGTACGCCCGTCTAACGCCTGAGTTAAGCCGCGGTGCGCAGTGGCAAGCGGCGTGCGAAGCTTAGCGTAGCACGCAAGCGCCGCCACGAAGCAACGTCGGCTTGAACGAATTGTTAGACGGGCGTCAACTATTTGTCCGTGCTCAGGATGAGTTGTGTAATAACTTGACCGACAGAGGCAACTAATTCGTCACGTTCTACGGCCGATAGTTTCGGGGCCGTTGTATACACCGCTACAGCGTAATCTCTCTCCTGGGCTTTAAAAAAACCAATGTCGTTCCGGCCCCCGTTGGCGCAGGTACCAGTTTTCTCTCCAACAACCCAATCTTTAGGAAAACCCGCTCGTAGTGTCGCGTCTCCCGTTTGGTTTCCGATCAGCCACCTCTCAATGGTGTGGGTCGAGGTGGACGTCAGTGCGCCGCCATAGAGGACTTTAGCCACAGTACGTGCCATAGCAATAGGCGTAGTTGTATCTCTGAGGTCGCCAGGTGTGTTGTCGCTCATCTCCGGCTCTTTCCGGTCTAGCCGACTCACAGAGTCGCCAATTTTACGAAAATACTGCGTCATTGCAGCAGGTCCGCCAATTTCTCTCAGTAAGAGGTTAGTAGCCCCATTGTCGCTAAGCTGCACCGCAGCTTGCGCTGCCTCGAGAACCGTCATGTGTCCCGATGCTAGAAACCGCTCCGTGGCAGGAGACCATTCGACGATCATGTCCGGCCCATATGAAAGTTTTCGATCCCCCCGCTCGGTGCCTGAGTCAATTCTTTCAAAGACCAGCGCGGCTAGCGGAAACTTGAACGTTGAGCACATTGCAAAGCGCTGCGCCGTTCGGTGGCCCGCGACGATCTCTCCTTGGGGATCGACGATCGCAACACCGATCTGAGCTGCTTTTTCGCGCTCTAGCTTCTCAAGATCGGTCTTGAAGGTTAATTTTTCCGACGCATATGCAGAGTGAGCGATCCCTGCCAGTAATAGTGCGTGAATGAAGCGCATGGTGATCCCTTGAGATGGAAATTATCTTTGTACGCCCGTCTAACGCCTGAGTTAAGCCGCGGTGCGCAGTGGCAAGCGGCGTGCGAAGCTTAGCGTAGCACGCAAGCGCCGCCACGAAGCAACGTCGGCTTGAACGAATTGTTAGACGGGCGTCAACTATTTGTCCGTGCTCAGGATGAGTTGTGTAATAACTTGACCGACAGAGGCAACTAATTCGTCACGTTCTACGGCCGATAGTTTCGGGGCCGTTGTATACACCGCTACAGCGTAATCTCTCTCCTGGGCTTTAAAAAAACCAATGTCGTTCCGGCCCCCGTTGGCGCAGGTACCAGTTTTCTCTCCAACAACCCAATCTTTAGGAAAACCCGCTCGTAGTGTCGCGTCTCCCGTTTGGTTTCCGATCAGCCACCTCTCAATGGTGTGGGTCGAGGTGGACGTCAGTGCGCCGCCATAGAGGACTTTAGCCACAGTACGTGCCATAGCAATAGGCGTAGTTGTATCTCTGAGGTCGCCAGGTGTGTTGTCGCTCATCTCCGGCTCTTTCCGGTCTAGCCGACTCACAGAGTCGCCAATTTTACGAAAATACTGCGTCATTGCAGCAGGTCCGCCAATTTCTCTCAGTAAGAGGTTAGTAGCCCCATTGTCGCTAAGCTGCACCGCAGCTTGCGCTGCCTCGAGAACCGTCATGTGTCCCGATGCTAGAAACCGCTCCGTGGCAGGAGACCATTTGACGATCATGTCCGGCCCATATGAAAGTTTTCGATCCCCCCGCTCGGTGCCTGAGTCAATTCTTTCAAAGACCAGCGCGGCTAGCGGAAACTTGAACGTTGAGCACATTGCAAAGCGCTGCGCCGTTCGGTGGCCCGCGACGATCTCTCCTTGGGGATCGACGATCGCAACACCGATCTGAGCTGCTTTTTCGCGCTCTAGCTTCTCAAGATCGGTCTTGAAGGTTAATTTTTCCGACGCATATGCAGAGTGAGCGATCCCTGCCAGTAATAGTGCGTGAATGAAGCGCATGGTGATCCCTTGAGATGGAAATTATCTTTGTACGCCCGTCTAACGCCCGAGTTAAGCCGACTTGCGTAGTGGAGCCAAAGCCATGGCAAGCTTTTTCTGCCATGGCTTTGGTGTAAGGAAGCAAGTTCGGCTTGAACGAATTGTTAGGCACCAACGCGGCGCCCCTCACAACGGTTTCCGGAAGCAGCGTACTTGAGCAACCTCCGTGAATCCAGCCGCCAGGTGCGCCGAGGTGCTTGCGCTGTTGGTAAGTTGAGTGTCGGAGGCGAATTCGGTGCATCCGCGACCACGAGCCCAATGCTCGGCGGCTTTTACCAGAGCTACACCTACGCCCTGACGCCGCGCACTTGGCACAACGTACCAACCCTCCAAGAACGCAACGTTGCCGGAGTAGCACTCCTCCGCATACGGGCGGATCGAAAGCTCGGCAAACCCTAGTGCTTCTCCGTCGGGTGCTACAGCAATGAGGACAGCAGCAGGCCGGGCGACTTTTCCGGACAGAAATTCTGCGATCTCTGACTGGTGCTCTTGACATGTGCCATCTGGCCACAGCTCACAGCGCATGCTTAGCCAACTGGCCGAATCGGTAGTTTCAACAGGCCTGACGAGCGGCGAACTATCCATTGGTGCCTAACTTTGTTTTAGGGCGACTGCCCTGCTGCGTAACATCGTTGCTGCTCCATAACATCAAACATCGACCCACGGCGTAACGCGCTTGCTGCTTGGATGCCCGAGGCATAGACTGTACAAAAAAACAGTCATAACAAGCCATGAAAACCGCCACTGCGCCGTTACCACCGCTGCGTTCGGTCAAGGTTCTGGACCAGTTGCGTGAGCGCATACGCTACTTGCATTACAGTTTACGAACCGAACAGGCTTATGTCAACTGGGTTCGTGCCTTCATCCGTTTCCACGGTGTGCGTCACCCGGCAACCTTGGGCAGCAGCGAAGTCGAGGCATTTCTGTCCTGGCTGGCGAACGAGCGCAAGGTTTCGGTCTCCACGCATCGTCAGGCATTGGCGGCCTTGCTGTTCTTCTACGGCAAGGTGCTGTGCACGGATCTGCCCTGGCTTCAGGAGATCGGAAGACCTCGGCCGTCGCGGCGCTTGCCGGTGGTGCTGACCCCGGATGAAGTGGTTCGCATCCTCGGTTTTCTGGAAGGCGAGCATCGTTTGTTCGCCCAGCTTCTGTATGGAACGGGCATGCGGATCAGTGAGGGTTTGCAACTGCGGGTCAAGGATCTGGATTTCGATCACGGCACGATCATCGTGCGGGAGGGCAAGGGCTCCAAGGATCGGGCCTTGATGTTACCCGAGAGCTTGGCACCCAGCCTGCGCGAGCAGCTGTCGCGTGCACGGGCATGGTGGCTGAAGGACCAGGCCGAGGGCCGCAGCGGCGTTGCGCTTCCCGACGCCCTTGAGCGGAAGTATCCGCGCGCCGGGCATTCCTGGCCGTGGTTCTGGGTTTTTGCGCAGCACACGCATTCGACCGATCCACGGAGCGGTGTCGTGCGTCGCCATCACATGTATGACCAGACCTTTCAGCGCGCCTTCAAACGTGCCATAGAACAAGCAGGCATCACGAAGCCCGCCACACCGCACACCCTCCGCCACTCGTTCGCGACGGCCTTGCTCCGCAGCGGTTACGACATTCGAACCGTGCAGGATCTGCTCGGCCATTCCGACGTCTCTACGACGATGATTTACACGCATGTGCTGAAAGTTGGCGGTGCCGGAGTGCGCTCACCGCTTGATGCGCTGCCGCCCCTCACTAGTGAGAGGTAGGGCAGCGCAAGTCAATCCTGGCGGATTCACTACCCCTGCGCGAAGGCCATCGGTGCCGCATCGAACGGCCGGTTGCGGAAAGTCCTCCCTGCGTCCGCTGATGGCCGGCAGCAGCCCGTCGTTGCCTGATGGATCCAACCCCTCCGCTGCTATAGTGCAGTCGGCTTCTGACGTTCAGTGCAGCCGTCTTCTGAAAACGACACCACCCTGCCCTTTCCCTGGCGTTTTTTGTCGCGTGTTTTAGTTGCATGAAATAGAATACTTGCGACTAGAACCGGAGACATTACGCCATGAAAGACAAGAGCGCCGCCTGTCGTTTTCAGAAGGCGACTGCACGAAATATCAGGAGTCGGCTGCACTGCCAGAACTGGCCGCCTGCAAGGCAGCGTAGAGAGCGGTTTTTCCTACCTTGAGGCGTGCGGCGGCCTCGCGGACATTCAAGCCGTTGGCGACAAGCTCCCGCGCTCGTTGCAACTTGTCGGCAGTGACAACCGGCTTGCGTCCGCCTTTGCGCCCGCGTGCGGCGGCAGCGGTCAACCCGGCCTTGGTGCGCTCGCGGATCAGGTCGCGCTCGAACTGGCCCAGCGCACCGAACACATGGAAGATGAGCCGTCCGCCCGGCGTGGTGGTGTCGATGTTTTCAGTCAACGAGCGGAAGCCGACGCCCCGTGCTTCCAGCTTGCCGACCGTCTCAATCAGGTGCGGCAGGGAGCGGCCAAGCCGATCCAGCCGCCAGACGACCAGCACATCGCCATCGCGCAGATAAGCCAGCGCATCGGCCAAGCCGGGCCGGTCTGCCTTGGCCCCGGATGCCGTGTCCTCGAAAACCCGTTCGCAGCCTGCATTGCGCAGCGCATCCGTCTGCAAGGCGGTGTCCTGTTCCGCCGTCGATACCCGCGCATAGCCGATGAGTGCCATTTCCGCCCATTTGTCCGTTATACCGTCCGCCTATCTTATTGTCCGTCATCCCGTTGCGCAAGATGTTTTCGGACAGGCGTCCGGTTTGGCCGCCTAATGATCGTTTGACGGACATTGACGGTAAGGCATTTTTGCATTACTATGTGAAGCATCAACCTTGATTGCGAGGGCAAACCACCATGACCACATTGACCGTTACCGCACGGGGACAAGTGACGTTTCGGAAGGACGTACTGCAACACCTCGGCATCAGGCCAGGCGACAAGATCGAGCTGGACTTGTTGCCAGACGGTCGGGGCGTGCTCAAGGCGGCACGGCCCGCAGGGACGATAGCCAGCTTTGTCGGCCTGCTCGCGGGCAAGACGCAGAAGGTTGCCACCATCGAAGAAATCAACGAGGCGGCGGCGCAAGGCTGGGCAGGTAAGCAATGAAGGTCGCAGTCGATACCAACGTCCTTGTGCGTGCGGTTGTGCGTGACGATCCCGCACAAGCGGACGTTGCCGCCGCAGTCTTGACCGACGCCGAGTTGATCGCGGTCGCGCTGCCGTGCCTATGCGAATTTGTTTGGGTGCTGCTGCGTGTCTACGGCTTCCAGCAAGCCGACGCGGCCAGCGCGATCCGGGCACTACTGGCCGCCGCGAATGTGGAAGTGAACCGGCCTGCCGTGGAGGCTGGCTTGCTGGTGCTCGACGCGGGCGGAGACTTTGCCGATGGCGTCATTGCCTACGAAGGCAACTGGCTTGGCGGGGAAACCTTCGTTTCCTTCGATAAGAAGGCGGTGGCACTTCTCACGGCGCAAGGGCAATCAACGCGCCTTTTGTGACGGACATGAGCATGAACGAATTCCGCCGACTGGCCGCGAAGATCGACCAACACATGCAGCAGCTTGCCGCCCAGGGTGTCAGCGAGGCCCATGCCATCATCAATCGCATGATGGGGTACGGGCCTGACCTGCACAGGATTTGGGTCGGCACATCCGATCAGCAGCTCATGGCGCTGTCCCGCGAGTTCCCAGGGTTCTACCGCTACGCCCGCATCATGGAAGAGGCATCCGAAGCCGAGCGCCGCAAGGCTTCGCGGCCCTATGACGGCATGGCCGAGTTCTCCGAACAGCACAAGCAAATGGGCGCGCAACTGCTGACCACGGCGGCCACGCTTGAGCGTGGCTACCAGGCGTTTCGTGCGAGCGGCAGTCTCCAAGACTTCCGGCCTCAGCTCGACGAGCTGGGCCGCCTGCATCGGCAATGGCTGTCCGACCTGGAAGCCTTCAAAGACTCGCTGCGCACGCAGGGCGCAGAACCCAAGGTGCTGGAATACGTGAACGAGGCTTTCGGCCGCCTGGCCGAGCGCATCAAGCAGCTTGCCGGTTGATCGCCGGAATTTTCGGCGGTTCCGGCTTTGTCGCGCCGTGCACAAGAGTTCTGAGCAATTCCGATCTCTCGCGGCGCTTCGTGCATAGAACTTCTGACCGTTCCCGGTCAGAAGTTCTATGCACACACGGCGGCCAGCCCAGTGAACTGGTGCAGTCGCCTTCTGAAAACGACAGACAGGGAAAAACGCCGACTGTTCATCAATCCACCGTTTGCTGAACACTTGCCGGGTTACGATGAAACACCAACAAATGCCGCTCACTGCCTGCCCTGCCACGCCTTCACGGCCTCGGCCTGCGCCTGTGCCGCATATCCTTCATCGAGACTGCCGAAGGTGTCCGCCGCTACCTCGTCCATTAGGGTCTGCAAGGCCGTGTCGGCACTATCCGCTTGCGCAACAAGTTAGGCCTGTCGGCGGGCTTCCATCGCTGCCTCGGCGGCTTGCAAGTCCTCTCGGTCTTGCAGTTCCTCCACGATGTTTTCGCGCCAAGTCGCATCACTGCCCGCCTCGTTGCATAGCTCGCTGAGACGCTGCGCGGCATCCTCTGAACGAGCAAAAAGCCGCGCACATCGCAGGATGCGGGCGGCTTCTTCCGGGTTGCCTCTGGCTTGGTCGAACAAGAGCATTTCGCCCACGGCGGCGAGGGCTTCAAGCTAAAGCTGCTTGTCGTCGCCGCTCATTTCGCGTGCGCCTTGTGCGCCTCAACGTAGGAGCGCAAAACAGCATTCATGCGCGACTGATAACGCTTGCCGGTGTGCTTGAAGAACTCCAACACTTCGGCATCAATGCGCAGCGTGATTTGCTTCTTGGTGTGGGGCAATTGCTCCGCTGCCTTCATCCAGACAGCATCAGGCAGATAGGGTGCATCGCTATAGTCGATCTGCTCATCCGGCATCGAGGCCACGGCATCCAGTCGCGCCTTCTGCTCGGCGCTCAACTGTGGCGGCTTCTTGAGGTCAAGAGTTCGCTTCACGATATTGCTTTCTTTCGTCGGCATTTGCTTTCCTCGCAGAGATAAGGCGGATGGTTTCCTCGTGTCGGACGGTGTAGACCACATACAGGACAGCCGAGTAGGCAAGCCCAATCGTTGCCCAACGATCTTCCCCGTAGTCCTCGCGTCCGTCGTAGGCTTCAACCCGCCCGGAGTCGTAAAAAACAAGCTCGGCATCCTCGAAGGAAACGCCGTGCTTTTTCAGGTTTCGTGCCGCTTTATCGGCGTCCCATTCAAGTTCCATTGTGTTCTTATTGTAGCGTCTTTTTGTAGTTACATCAAGTCTTATCGACTCATGCCGGGTGAGTTGTCGCGCTCGATCTTCTGCGCCTTGGCCTGCTCCTGCTGGCGCTGCGGCTCGCGGCCTTCCAGCTTCTCCCACTGCTGGCGGTACTTCCCAAGCTCGGCGGCTTGGCGGTCGCCTGCGGCGCTGTAGGCATAGCGGGCGGTGCGCTGCGCGTAGTCGTTCCAGTCGCGCCCCTCGTCCTTCTGCCGGGTGGCCGGGGCGCACTGGCGGATAGCGCCCTCGATGGCGGCTTGATCGTGGCCGGTAACGCGCATCCGCACGGCAATCATGGAATCCACGCGGGACAAGTCCACCTCGCCGCCACGCTGCCGCTTGATCACGTCGCGGTAATGCCGCTGGTAAGCGTCGATCGCGCTGCCGCTGGCCGCTGCAAGCTCCAAGGCGGGCTTGGCTTTGCTGCGTTCTGGCTGCTGCGCCTTCAAGGCGGCCTGACGCTGATACTCGGCGTCGATCTGGCTGGACAGGGCCAGCGCCTTGACGCACTCGCGGCGCTCGGCCTTGAGCAAGCGCACTTCGGGATAGCTGCCGTCCTCGCGCTGGTGCTTGGGCTTGCGATTCTCGTAGCCGGGTGCGCGGTGCGGGTGGATGGCTCCCGATAGCTTCGGGTCGCCGTATTCACGGTTCAGGGCATCGCTCAGCCGGTTGCCCACGTCCTTGTCGTGGGCCGTCCCCAGCTTCGGCACGGTGATGATGGCCTGATAGTTGCCGGGGCTTGATTCCAGCACAACGGCGGGCCGGTAGCCGTCACGGATAAGCCGCTCCAGCTTCTCCCGGTTCATGTCGTCGATGAGGATGTGATGCTTCTTGTCCGATAGTGGCGTGTAGTAGAGGTTTTCGCCCCGGCGCTGTAGGCGCAGCATCTCCGGCGTGCGCTGCGCGATCTCCTGCGGTG
This sequence comes from Aeromonas sp. WP2-W18-CRE-05, assembly GCF_014168615.1. Taxonomy (NCBI): domain Bacteria; kingdom Pseudomonadati; phylum Pseudomonadota; class Gammaproteobacteria; order Aeromonadales; family Aeromonadaceae; genus Aeromonas; species Aeromonas sp. WP2-W18-CRE-05. Next base: position 16,082 of record NZ_AP021921.1, read on the forward strand.
TGAAGCCCCGCGTGATGCCGTCCTTCTTGTCGAGGATGAAGGTTTGCTTCCTTCCGTCTGCCTGCATCTTGATGGACGTTACCCGGTAACGCTCTGCGCCTACCGCTTCCGCGTACAGCTCAAACTGCTTTAGCTGCTCCGATTTCATCGCCTGCGCCCTCTCCTGCTGTATCCGCTGCCGCTCCTGCTGGATGCGCTCCTGAAGCTCAGGATTCGTGATCTTGAAACCGTGCTCTGCTGCTAACTTCGCGCACATGGCCTTGTATTCGTCGTTCCCGGTTACGGTGAAGCTGCCCCACTTCTGCGCCGATAGCTGCAAGGCGGCAAGCGTGCTGTCCCGGTTGCGCCAGTCGTGAATATCGATGCTTTTTCCCTTGTCCACGAAAGACACACCCCCGCCCGCCCCCGCTTCTTCCTTCCGGCTGTAATGCACCTGCTGGCCCACGATTTCAGGCTGATAGGCGCGGATGTCTCGCGGCGTCGGCGGCTCGCCGCTCGCGCCCTCGATGCGCTGCGGCTCGCTGGCGCGGTGCCGCCACTGCTCGGCAAGCTCCGGGCTTTTCTGCATCCGCTGCCACTGCTCCAGGTCGGGATAGGGCCGGAACTGCTGCCGCCACTGCTCGCGCTGCTTCTGGTGCTTCTCTTTCAAAGCGGCTTTCTCTGCGGCCTGCTCGGCGGCAATCACGCTGCGCATGGCGTTGAGCACTTCGCCCTTGCCTTTCCAGTTGCCGCGCATGAGTTCATCGCGGCGGGCCTTCTGCTGCTCGGCAAGCTGCTTGCGCTCCTGCTCCTGCTGCTTGTCCAGTGCCAGCTTGGCCGCGTTCTTTTCCGCGTAGTGCGCCTTGCGCCCGGCGATGTAATCCTTCCAGCCCGGCACGTCTGGCTTGATCGGCTCTGGCTCGCGCTGTGCTACCTGCTGACGCTGCGGCGGCGGCTGGTAAGCTCCGAGTCGCTTTTGTAACTTGGATAGGCTCGCGTCCCGGTCTGCGCTGCTGGCCTTCACGCCAACATCACCGACAAAGAGCGTCGCCCCGCTGCCGGTTTTCTCGTAGCGCATCCCCTTGGCTGCTAACTCGCGGTGCAACTGCTCCCACGTCTGCGCCTTTTTGATGATCGGCGCGCCGTCCTCAATGGCGATGCGTTCGGCGGATTTCTCCCCGGTGCGGTTTTCCATGTCGCGCTTCGGCTGGGCTGGCTGGCGCGGCTTGTCCTTGTCGATGTGCTCCCGGCCTAACTCACCATTCTCCAACACCTGATAGCGCCCGTTTTGCTCACGCTGCCAGCCTTGCGCGTGCTCGATTCGTGCTATCGCCTTGTGCGCTGCCTCAATGTCGAAGCCGTTATTGATCTTCACCACCTTGAGCGTTTCAGGATGCACGCGGTTGATGGCAAGGTGCAGGTGCAAGTTGTCCGTGTCGGCGTGCAAACCATAGATGGCTTGATGGTCTTTAACACCTAGCTCATCCATGAAAATGCTTACCGCTTCTTCGACCTGCTCCGGGCTGGGCTGCTCGCCTTCTCGCCAACTCATGATGTAGTGATTGACCGGGTTCTTGCTGCGCACGGATTCAGCGGCAAGGGCTACCATTTCTTCACGCTGTGCGGCGTGGCCGTCACAGAGGAAACCGCGCCCGTTGGCGTACAGCACCTTTTCATCCGGGTTCTGGTTGTGCGGCTCGCGGATGTAGTCGGCCAAGTCGCGGATGCTCCCCGTCTTGTGCTTGGTTTTTGAGTTCGGCACCTTCTTAACGATCACGGCTCAACCTCTCGATGTAGGCTTTCACTGCCAGCAGCGCCCCGGCTGTGTCCTTGCTGTAAACGCCTCCGCTTTCGTTGTGAATGTGCTTCAGCAATCCACCGATGCGCCGTAGCTCTTTGAGCATCACGGCGTCGGCATTGGCAACGATGGGCCTGCCGAAGTAACGGCGGCGGACAAGCTCGGACATGCTCAACCCGGCAAGGTCGGCATCCTCCTTCAAGCGGGCCTTCTCCGCTGCGGTCAGCCGCACATTGATGACGGCGTCCAGCGGTCCCGGCCCCTGCGTTTCAAATGGCATCGTGTCTCCTTCTCGCCGGGGCGCGGCGGGGGTGTGTCTTGGACAGTAAGAAGCGAAAGCGCCGCACTGTCCGGGGTCAAGGGGCGCGCCCCTTGCAGGATGAGCCAGACCGTGAGAAGCGAAGCGCCGAATGGTCTGGCGTCCGTTGGAACCACATGGCTTCGCCACGTGGTTCCAACGGACGCCAGACCATTCGGCGCTTCGCTTCTCACGGTCTGGCTCATCCTGCAAGGGGCGCGCCCCTTGACCCCGGACAGTGCGGCGCTTTCGCTTCTTACTGTCCAAGACACACCCCCGCCGCGCCCCGGCGAGAAGGAGACACGATGCCATTTGAAACGCAGGGGCCGGGACCGCTGGACGCCGTCATCAATGTGCGGCTGACCGCAGCGGAGAAGGCCCGCTTGAAGGAGGATGCCGACCTTGCCGGGTTGAGCATGTCCGAGCTTGTCCGCCGCCGTTACTTCGGCAGGCCCATCGTTGCCAATGCCGATGCCGTGATGCTCAAAGAGCTGCGCCGCATCGGTGGGTTGCTCAAGCACATTCACAACGAAAGCGGAGGCATTTACAGCAAGGACACAGCCGGGGCGCTGCTGGCAGTGAAAGCCTACATCGAGAGGTTGAGCCGTGATCGTTAAGAAGGTGCCGAACTCAAAAACCAAGCACAAGACGGCGAGCATCCGCGACTTGGCCGACTACATCCGCGAGCCTCACAACCAGAACCCGGATGAAAAGGTGCTGTACGCCAACGGGCGCGGTTTCCTCTGTGACGGCCACGCCGCACAGCGTGAAGAAATGGTAGCCCTTGCCGCTGAATCCGTGCGCAGCAAGAACCCGGTCAATCACTACATCATGAGTTGGCGAGAAGGCGAGCAGCCCAGCCCGGAGCAGGTCGAAGAAGCGGTAAGCATTTTCATGGATGAGCTAGGTGTTAAAGACCATCAAGCCATCTATGGTTTGCACGCCGACACGGACAACTTGCACCTGCACCTTGCCATCAACCGCGTGCATCCTGAAACGCTCAAGGTGGTGAAGATCAATAACGGCTTCGACATTGAGGCAGCGCACAAGGCGATAGCACGAATCGAGCACGCGCAGGGATGGCAGCGTGAGCAAAACGGGCGTTATCAGGTGTTGGAGAATGGTGAGTTAGGCCGGGAGCACATCGACAAGGACAAGCCGCGCCAGCCAGCCCAGCCGAAGCGCGACATGGAAAACCGCACCGGGGAGAAATCCGCCGAACGCATCGCCATTGAGGACGGCGCGCCGATCATCAAAAAGGCGCAGACGTGGGAGCAGTTGCACCGCGAGTTATCAGCCAAGGGGATGCGCTACGAGAAAACCGGCAGCGGGGCAACCGTGTTTGTCGGGGACGTTGGCGTGAAGGCCAGCAGCGCAGACCGGGACGCGAGCCTATCCAAGTTACAAAAGCGACTCGGAGCTTACCAGCCGCCGCCGCAGCGTCAGCAGGTAGCACAGCGCGAGCCAGAGCCGATCAAGCCAGACGTGCCGGGATGGAAGGATTACATCGCCGGGCGCAAGGCTCATTACGCCGCAAAGAACGCGGCCAAGCTGGCACTGGACAAGCAGCAGGAGCAGGAGCGCAAGCAGCTTGCCGAGCAGCAGAAGGCCCGCCGCGATGAACTCATGCGCGGCAACTGGAAAGGCAAGGGCGAAGTGCTCAACGCCATGCGCAGCGTGATTGCCGCCGAGCAGGCGGCAGAGAAAGCAGCCTTGAAAGAGAAGCACCAGAAGCAGCGCGAGCAGCACCGGCAGCAGTTCCGGCCCTATCCCGACCTGGAGCAGTGGCAGCGGATGCAGAAAAGCCCGGAGCTTGCCGAGCAGTGGCGACACCGGGCCAGCGAGCCGCAGCGCATCGAGGGCGACCGCAGCGAGCCGCCGACGCCGCGAGACATTCGCGCCTATCAGCCTGAAATCGTCGGCCAGCAGGTGCATTACAGCCGCAAGGAAGAAGCGGGGGCGGGCGGGGTGTGTCTTTCGTGGACAAGGGAAAAAGCATCGATATTCACGACTGGCGCAACCGGGACAGCACGCTTGCCGCCTTGCAGCTATCGGCGCAGAAGTGGGGCAGCTTCACCGTAACCGGGAACGACGAATACAAGGCCATGTGCGCAAAGTTAGCAGCAGAGCACGGCTTCAAGATCACGAATCCTGAGCTTCAGGAGCGCATCCAGCAGGAGCGGCAGCGGATACAGCAGGAGAGGGCGCAGGCGATGAAATCGGAGCAGCTAAAGCAGTTTGAGCTGTACGCGGAAGCGGTAGGCGCGGAGCGTTACCGGGTAACGTCCATCAAGATGCAGGCAGACGGCAGGAAGCAAACCTTCATTCTCGACAAGAAGGACGGCATCACGCGGGGCTTCACGCCGCAGGAGATCGCGCAGCGCACGCCGGAGATGCAGCGCCTACAGCGCCGGGGCGAAAACCTCTACTACACGCCGCTATCGGACAGGAAGCATCACATCCTCATCGACGACATGAACCGGGAGAAGCTGGAGCGGCTTATCCGCGATGGCTACCAGCCCGCCGTCGTGCTGGAATCCAGTCCCGGCAACTATCAGGCCATCATCACCGTGTCGAAGCTGGGGACGGTCCATGACAAGGACGTGGGCAACCGGCTGAGCGATGCCCTGAACCGCGAATACGGCGACCCGAAGCTATCGGGCGCTATCCATCCGCACCGCGCACCCGGCTACGAGAACCGCAAGCCCAAGCACCAGCGGGAGGACGGCAGCTATCCCGAGGTGCGCTTGCTCAAGGCCGAGCGCCGCGAGTGCGTCAAGGCGCTGGCTCTGTCCAGCCAGATCGACGCCGAGTATCAGCGGCAAGCCGCCTTGAAGGCGCAGCAGCCCGAGCGCAGCAAGGCCAAGCCCGCCTTGGAGCTTGCAGCGGCCAGCGGCAGCGCGATCGACGCCTATCAGCGGCATTACCGCGACGTGCTCAAGCGGCAGCGGGGCGGCGAGGTGGATTTGTCCCGCGTGGATTCCATGATTGCCGTGCGGATGCGCGTTACCGGCCACGATCAAGCCGCCATCGAGGGCGCTATCCGCCAGTGCGCCCCGGCCACCCGGCAGAAGGACGAGGGGCGCGACTGGAACGACTACGCGCAGCGCACCGCCCGCTATGCCTACAGCGCCGCAGGCGACCGCCAAGCCGCCGAGCTTGGGAAGTACCGCCAGCAGTGGGAGAAGCTGGAAGGGCGCGAGCCTGTACGCCAGCAGGAGCAGGCCAAGGCGCAGAAGATCGAGCGCGACAACTCACCCGGCATGAGTCGATAAGACTTGATGTAACTACAAAAAGACGCTACAATAAGAACACAATGGAACTTGAATGGGACGCCGATAAAGCGGCACGAAACCTGAAAAAGCACGGCGTTTCCTTCGAGGATGCCGAGCTTGTTTTTTACGACTCCGGGCGGGTTGAAGCCTACGACGGACGCGAGGACTACGGGGAAGATCGTTGGGCAACGATTGGGCTTGCCTACTCGGCTGTCCTGTATGTGGTCTACACCGTCCGACACGAGGAAACCATCCGCCTTATCTCTGCGAGGAAAGCAAATGCCGACGAAAGAAAGCAATATCGTGAAGCGAACTCTTGACCTCAAGAAGCCGCCACAGTTGAGCGCCGAGCAGAAGGCGCGACTGGATGCCGTGGCCTCGATGCCGGATGAGCAGATCGACTATAGCGATGCACCCTATCTGCCTGATGCTGTCTGGATGAAGGCAGCGGAGCAATTGCCCCACACCAAGAAGCAAATCACGCTGCGCATTGATGCCGAAGTGTTGGAGTTCTTCAAGCACACCGGCAAGCGTTATCAGTCGCGCATGAATGCTGTTTTGCGCTCCTACGTTGAGGCGCACAAGGCGCACGCGAAATGAGCGGCGACGACAAGCAGCTTTAGCTTGAAGCCCTCGCCGCCGTGGGCGAAATGCTCTTGTTCGACCAAGCCAGAGGCAACCCGGAAGAAGCCGCCCGCATCCTGCGATGTGCGCGGCTTTTTGCTCGTTCAGAGGATGCCGCGCAGCGTCTCAGCGAGCTATGCAACGAGGCGGGCAGTGATGCGACTTGGCGCGAAAACATCGTGGAGGAAGCTGTCCGCAAAGCGCTGGAAGAAGACGAACAGAGCTAGCGAAACGTAGCGGACAGCCAGTGAGCTGACGTCCATCCAACAGGCAGCAAAAAGGGGCATCCGTTTACCGTAACGCCCCTTTATGTTCAACGAAGATAATCTTGCTAAAAATGCTCAACCATCACTCAATTGCAGCAACTAGATCCCTTATGTTTGGATATTGCTTGTCAAGCTGAGCTTGGTTTACAACTATATTTTACCTAGAACATTTTAGTTCCAGACGTAAGTCTGGATATTGGAATCCCATTAGCCCCTGAGACTACTGATGCCGTATTTGCATCATTCACCTCATATTGGAACATAGCTTTAAAACTTCGTTATTATTTGGTGTAGCCGTCCCATTGGGGTGGACACAGAATAGATTTGCACTACTTTGCCAAACCCCATATATCTCTTCGCCAATTTCATTCACAACGGTTTTGAATGCAGTCGCCGAGGAATTATTCATTTGTGTTAATCGTACCTACATACATGTAGATCTCAGGGAATGACATTCTATACTTTGAGTATTCAGAGTGAACTCTGACAACTGTTGACCTTGCCCTCTAGTAATCCCAAAAACAAGCGATAGCACTGCCTTTACCGCCCGCTTTGATGATCCATCAGCAGAGAAGGGGATGATTAGTCTGTCGGATGAAGACAACGCAAGCTCAGTGTAGATAGAGAAGCTAGGGTTACAGTCAATGAAAACTGTAAACGGCTCATGATTCCAAGAGTTACCAATATCATTAATTAAATCACTGATCCAAGAGTGAACTACTCGCCACGCATCCTGCGGGCCAGGGAACGTAGCTGACACAACTCTGGACGATTGAATTTCGAGTTGCTCATCACCGACGACAAGATATAAATTATCGGGCACGTATTGGTTATGTCTAGAAACCTGAGTCACATACCTCATCCCAGTGTTCGGGTTTACATAAGGACTTAAAATCCTGTCTTCCACATAACCGGATATAGTATTCTAGGCATTACTGAATGGATGGCATTTAGAACTCGCTCACCGTTAACCATACCACCAAGAAGCATCGATGAGGAGTTGGCTTGTGGGCAAAGGTCTATAACCAGAACTTTTTTGTCTGGATTCTGGATTGCATACTCTGAAGCGATCTGGAAAGTTAGGTAACTTTTCCCAACGCCCCCTTATTGTTCCATATGGAATAAATAGCCATTTTTCATCCACCACTCTTTTAAACGATTGGCTCTATGCTAGAGCAAACAATCACATTACTGGTAAAAATCTTGCTAGCGATCGCGCTATGGTTTCAGCATCAGACGGCTATGTTACTGAACTTCAA
>NZ_AP021922.1:0-11490 GCF_014168615.1 Aeromonas sp. WP2-W18-CRE-05
TATCGTATCAGCAGTTTAGGTGCACGGGACGCACTTTGCAACAAGCATAAATGGCGCTATGCTGTCAACTCCGTAACCAGTGAGCAAAGGAGTTAGCACGATGAAGTACACAACAGAACAGCTAGAGGCTATCGCTGCAAAGCTGCGGGAGATGCCTCCAGTAGAGAAGAAGAAACAGGAGCACAGCAAGCAAGAGGCCGTGCGCATCCTTTCCAAAGAGATCGCGGCTTTGCAAAAGCGTGGATACACGCTTGACCAGATTTCAGAGACGCTGCGCGGCGAAGGTCTGAGCATCGCAACCCCAACGCTCAAGAGCTACTTGCAAAGAGCAAAGCTAGCGAAAAAAGCCCCGGTGCAAGCACCGGGAGACACACCCCCGCGCCGCCCCGCCGTCAAGAAGCCTGCGGATACATCAAAGGCGACATTCACCCCGAAACCTGACAGCGACGATATTTAAGGAGTAAGCAACATGGCGAAAAGCATTTACCTGATCGGTGGCAGCAAGGGCGGCGTTGGCAAGTCGCTTGTCACGATGGCAACGGTTGATTACCTGCAAGAGCGCGGCGAAAGCGTATTGCTGATTGAGTCTGACACCTCTAACCCGGACGTATGGAAAGCCTATAAGGAAAGCACGGAAACGGAGCTTATCAATCTGGATGAGGCGGACGGATGGATTCAGCTAGTGAACTTGTGCGATAGCAAACCGGATAGCGTCGTGGTCATCAACACGGCAGCGCGGAATAACAAGGGTGTGAGCACCTACGGTGAAACACTGAATAGCACGCTTGCGGAACTCAAGCGCAAGCTGGTCACGCTGTGGGTGATTAACCGTCAACGGGATAGCCTCGAACTGCTCAAGGAATACATGGATGCAATCCCGAACTCGGCCGTTCACGTGGTGCGCAATGGACACTTCGGAGAAGAAAAAAAATTCGAGCTTTACAACGGCTCCAAGCTGCGCACGGCGGTAGAGGAACGCGGCGGGAAGTCGGTGACATTCCCGGACTTGGCCGACCGTGTGAGCGATGACATTTACAGCAAGCGCATGAGCATTGCGATAGCACTCAAGGAACTACCCATTGGCAACCGTGCGGAGCTTACCCGGTGGCGCAATGAGGTTAAAAAGGTATTGGAGGCCGTAGTCCATGAGTGACCTTGACGACAGCTTTGTAAAGCTGCTCGGCAGGCAACCCAGTGACGCGGAGCGGCAAAGTCTTTACCGGGTTCGGGATGCACTCGGCCTGAAAAACAATGATGCGCTGTGGCTGGTGCTCATGGCCTTGCAACACTACCAAGGCCAGTATGAGAAGTTCCCGCAAGCGATAGCACAAGCAGCCAAAGATACCTTGGTCAATTTCAAGGTAACGGCGGATGCAACCGTGAAAGCATCAGCGGAAGCAGCCAAGGCGGATTTGGCGCAAGCGGTAGCAGCAGCAGCGCAAGAGGTCGCGCACAACACATCAGCAAAGCAGATGTGGCAGTGGGCGGCGGGCTGCATCGCCGTGGCCTTCCTGTGCGTCGGCCTGTTCGGCTGGTACATGCACAGCAGCGGCAAGGATTCGGGCTATCAGGCCGGATACGGCGCGGGATACACCGAAGCCAAGGACGAGAAAGCGGCGGCGGCATGGGCCAACACGCCAGAGGGGCGCTTGGCCTACCGTTTCGCGCAAACCGGAAGCCTCGCCAGCTTGGCGAAGTGCGATAGGCCGGGGTGGTACGTCGAAAAAGGCGTGTGCTACGTCAAGCCCGCATCGGATGGCACCTACGGATGGAGGTTGCCATGAGAATCAAGATCAAAGGAGAAATCACGGCAGAACGCCTAGCGGAAGCACTGCACGCAGCAGCAGAAAAATACGAACACCAATCACCCCGCGCATTGATGGCAAATACCTGCCAGCCCGGCGCGAGGGCGAAATCCTCGACTGGTTAAGACAGGCCGAGCGCGAGCATGAGCCGTGGCTGGCTTTGGATGATGCCGCGTGGCAGTTCCAGCAGCACCGGAACAGGTTGATTGCCTGCACTTGGTACGTTGGCTTTGATGACGCGGCAGAGGCGGCGCTGCGGGCGGTGCTAGCCGAGGACAAGGCATGATTCGGCCAACTGGCATTTGTTTGCGTTTCATCGCAATCATCCTGACCGCGCACGCTCAATGATGTCGGCAACGATCTGATCGACCTCAGCAGCCTGCGCCTCACGCGCCCACCATGCAGGTTTTGCTGCACATGCGTTAAGCACATTGACGATCATCATCAGGATTTCAGGATCGCCGTCATGGGCCACCTGAACGAGCATCGCACCAGCACGGCGGATTTCATCTGAGAGTTGCTGTAGTTCAGCAGGTGTCGGCATTGTCGTCATCCTCAAGCGCGGCTTGAACCGTGGCAATCCTTGCCGCTCGACGACGAGCTAGCTCTTCACGCGCCCACTCGCCATCACGTTGCATTTCATCACGCAAAGCATCCAGCTCTGCCGGGATCAGCAGCCTCACATCACCCGACGCACATCCTTGACTCATTTGCCACCCGAACCGCGATCAGACCTCTGCTGGACAGCCGCAAGTAGAGTGGCATTCTGAGCCTGTACAGCCTCCAACTGACCCGCCAGCTTTGCAGCAGATTCACGGGCTTCTGACGCATCATGCCGGGCAACCTCCTGAGCCTCTTTTGCCTGCTCCAGCAGCTCGGTAATCCGCGCTGCATCCTGCTCCATCCGCGCCCGGTAATCGGCGTGTGCCTGAGCATCAGCAGCGGCTTTGGCCTTTTGCTCGGCCAACTCACCTCTCAGCGCCTCAATCTTCTCTGAAGCCTCACGACGAGCCGCATCAAGCTCGGCCCGTACCGTCTTCGTTTCAGAGTGCGCCTGCTCCAGCTCGCGAGCGTGAGTTTCCGCTGCAACCTTGGCCGCTTGTTCAGACGCCGCCAATCGCTCACGCAACTGGGCCAGCTCGACAGCCTGCGCCTGCCCATGAGACTGAGCCTCACTGAGCCGCCTTTCCAGCGATTCAACTTCCGTCTGCGACTCGTCCAACCGTGTCTCCAGCTCGTCAACCGTCTGTGCGGCATCGACCAGCTCCCGCTCCGCCTGCTCACGCTGCTCACCAGCAGTGCGCAACACTTCGGCGACCCGGCGCTCAGCAGCCTTGACCGCCTTGTCGTTCAGCTCGACGGCCAACGTCGCAAGTCGCTCTGTCAGCGACTTGGTGACAGCAGCGACCTCCTCAGCCATCTCGACCGGCAGCTCCGCCACAGGCTCAGCCTCCGTCGTGTTCTTCGCAGCCAAATGCTCGTCCCACACTTGCTTGAGGCGATTGGGGTTGCCGCCACCGACCTTCTGGCGCAGGGCAAAGCCGGTCACATTGCGACCAGCGGCCACAAGGGCTTCACCAGCCGCGACGATCTCTTCCGGGGAAAACTCAGCGGGGCGCATAACCGATCCTCCATCACATGAGGACCTCATTATAACACAACAAACAAAGAAACAAACAAATAAACTAACAAACTAAAAAGGTCGCCTGTCCTCCCGGATGTCGAGCACGAGCTGCCGCCTCGCCTGCGGCGCGTTGGCTGGCCAGCCGCCGACGCCGGAAAGACTGCGCTATTCCGTCGCCGTCGCCCGGCTCCGCAGAGGGCATTGGTGAAGATGCGGACAGACCGCTTCGCGCTGGCAGGGGTCGTCTCAGAAAACGGAGAATAAAGCACGTTAAGCCGATGGCATTGGTCGCAGCGGTCTGAACTTACCTGCGCCGATCTTGGCGAACCTGGTCGCGATCGCCTCATCCTTCGACCACGACGGCACGAGGCCCCAGCGCAGGCGGTGGATCACCCGCTCGCCGTTCGACCGCTGGCGCACCACCGGCAGCCACTGCAGCGGCGCCGCATTCCAGCGCGGCTCGAACTCGAACCCTTCGGGCACCGCGTCGAAGGCCTCGCGCAGGCGCGAGACCGGACCGTAAAGCGCATAGCGTCCGCACATTGCCGTTTTCCTCCAGATCGGGGCAGAACGAGCAGTCGTGTCACCAGCCGCCACCTCGGATCAACTGCCGATCGCGCCAGCTGACGAAACGGGAAAAATCGTACGCTAAGCCTCGGCATAGATCGCCCCCCCCAAGCCGGCCGCATTGGGTGAAAATAAGACTGTATTTTTTTACAGTCCAGCCATGCACGTTAGAGTCGTCGAGCTGATGGTGGCCGGGGTTCGCCGCCCGCGCGAGGAGTGCCTGGCCGACCCCGGCACGATCGGCACCCTGAGCATCGGCGACATTCCGATCGGAACCGCCGAGAAGCGGCCGCTGCACGCGGCGCAGCTCTGGGAGCGCTGGGGCACCTCGGCCAGGCGCGGCCTGCTGCCGCCGTTGTTCGACGTCCAGGTGCTGCGGATCACACCGCGCGGGCTGCTGCTGCGGGGGTTCCAGGTGGACACCTCGAACCGACCGAACACGGCGCAGCACGCGCAGGAATGGTGGGCCGTGCCGATCGAAAAGCCGGGGGCGGCTTAGCGTGCTTTATTTTCCGTTTTCTGAGACGACCCCCTGTAGGCGATTCTGAGGGCCGGCGGGCGGCCGGGGGGGTGTGTCTGGCCGGGCTTGTCCCGGCCTTGTCTTTTGGGAGCCAAGACGCGCCAAAAAGCGCGGTTTGGCTCAAGGTTCCTTGTTAAGAACCTTGTTCCTTGTTAGTAAAGTGCCAAAAACCTAGTGCTGGCGCGGGTTTACGGGCGGTTGGGCGCGCTGCTTCAGCGTCAAAGCGCGCTGCTTCAGCGTCAAAGCGCGCTGCTTCAGCGTCAAAGCGCGCTGCTTCAGCGTCAGAGCGCGCTGCTTCAGCGTCAAAGCGCGCTGCTTCAGCGTCAGAGCGCGCTGCACTATCGTCAACGAAAAAGCCGCCTTCGGGCGGCTTTTTTTAGGGCTTGGCGTCGATAGCTGGCGGCTTTCCGGTTCGCTCCCGAATCCAGCAGGCCACATCGCCTTTAGCACCGCTGACGATCTTGGTACTTCCTTTGACCAATACACCCTTGGTTTCCAGTTCTTCCAGTGCCGCCATGCAGGCGGCGCGGAACTGGCGAAGCCTGCCGCCGTACCCGCACCATCGCTTGAGGTTGTCCAGCGTCTGAGAGTGCGGCTTGCCCTGCTCGTGCCCGCTGATGTAGGACAGCAGGCGTGCCGCCACGTCGCTTTGCAGGGATAACCGGACTTCCCAGGGCTGATAGGCCAAGTTCTCGAACAGGGCTGCCCCGTCTGGGTCGAGGCGGATGTACATGGCGCCGGTTTCGTTCTCAATGCCCCATTTCAGCATCCCGGTAGTGATGCTGTAGGTTTTTTCGCCACGCTTGAAATGCACCTTGAAATGTGCCGCAGAAAGTCGGTCTAGGCGCGTCATAACGGCCTGCCGATTGCCGCGCTTTCCGCCCGTATTCGACAGTTTCAATTCACTGAGTAGATCAGTGAGGTTCAGGTAAATGCGCTGCCCCATGGGCACGCCTCGACCTAGGCGCAAACATGCCAGCCATGTTGTTTCTTCTTTGGCGCTGAGCTGCTCTCCCGTGTAAAGCACCTCAACATCGCTACGGCTATCGAGTTTCATTGCTCGAAGCATCTTCCTCGCTCCCGGTTTGTCGGCGGGCAGACCAAACAGGGAAACGCGAGTAAGTTCCGTTGGCATGGCGGCGGCATCCTCCGGCCAAAAAGCCATTTGCTTTCCTACCTTTTCCTCCGGCTCTGCTGCGTCGCCTACAGGCTCGATGAGGGCGGGCGGCTTGGCGGTCATGCGTTGCCCGACAAGGGCGAGTTTGGCTAGTGTTTCTTCATTCATGGGCGAGATCTCCAAACATGACACGTTCGCCCACAAAAGCCAGTTTCACAGTGCCGGTAGTGCCGTGCCGGTTCTTGGCGGCGATCACTTCTGCCATGCCCTTGTCGGGACTGTTCTCGTCGTAATACTCGTCCCGATACAAGAACAGCACGAGGTCTGCATCCTGTTCGATCTGGCCGCTTTCGCGCAGATCGGAGAGGGCCGGGCGCTTGTCGTTGCGGCTCTCAACTGCACGGTTAAGCTGCGACAAGGCAATGACGGGTACGGCTAACTCCTTTGCCAACCGCTTGAGGCTACTCGTAACCTGGCCGACTTCTAGCGTCCGGTTTGCAGCCTTCGCGCCAACAAGCTGCAAGTAGTCCACGACGATGCAGCCAAGCGGCGGCAAGCCTGCGTGCGCAAGCCCAACGGCTGCCGCCTTGGCCTTGCTCACCAAGGCGGCAACATCGAAGCTAGCGTCGTCAACGAGAAGCGGCAGCGGCGAGAAACTGGCAAGGGCGTTGCTGATCTTGCCCCAGTCCTCTTCAGCGATGTTGGTCGCTGTCTTGAGGGCCGGAATAGGTACGCCAGAACGGCGGGATAGCGCCCTTTCGGTGATCTCATAACTGCTCATCTCTAGGGTGAACAGAATGGCCGTGCGCTGCTGTGCCGCGACGGCTTCCGCTACCTGCTGCGCGAAGGCGCTTTTACCCATTGCAGGCCGTCCCGCAATAATGATGAGGTGGCCTTCGTGCAGCCATCCCGGCATCCGCTTATCGAGCGTCTTGAATCCGCTTGGGATGTGGCGCTTTTCCCCGTGGTAACGGGCATCCAGCGCATTGATGTAGTCGGCTGCTAGGTCGCTTGCAAGTCGCATGGTCTTGGGTTTCTTGTCCATGCCTCAATCCTTCTTCCAAGCGACAGCGCGAATGGCAGGAAGCAAGGCTTCCAGCAATTGCGCTTTGTCCGTCCACGCCTTGTCGGAAACTTGAGCAAGTACCTCAAGAACACACCGGGCAGTCGGTTCGATCTCGATGTAGTAAGCTGGATCGTCGCCATGCTCGCCTTGGCGATGGGTGAGATACCAGCGCGCCTCACCGTCGCGAACGCTGTCGGTCTGCAACCATGTTGGCCTGTTAGGCAAGAACTGCCACTCAAAGCCTTCCGGTGGAGCGGCAAAAGCCGCCATAATGTCTAAAGCCATGCTGTTCTCCTGTACAAAACAGTTGTGGTTAGGCGCTGCCGGGTGTTCCCGCACCCTGCTGCGCCGCTCAATTTTCGTCCCTCGATGCCAGCCACGCCGAAGCCTCGGCCAAGGCATCCTCATAGGCGCAGTTGGCCGCTTCCTCTGCGTTCTCTGCCGTGGCGTACTCGGACAGCGGAAACACCCCGCCGCCGACTTCTTCGCCGCGTTCCAACAAGCGCAATCGCCAACCGCCGCCAAGATCGGCGGGACGCGGGATGATCTCGTAGCGGTATGGCTCCTGCTCGGCTTGCGCCTGCGCCGCGTAGTCTGCGTCCAAACTGGCCTCCAAGTCCTCCAATGCCGTATCCATGAAGCACTGCATGTCCGCATCGGCACTGTCCGCCCGCGCCACAATCTGAGCCTGTCGGCGGGCTTCCATCACGGCCTCGGCGGCTTGCAAGTCCTCGCGGTCTTGCAGTTCCTCCACGATGCTTTCGTGCCACGTCGCATCACTGCCCGCTTCCGTGCATAGATCGCTGAGGCGCTGAGCCACATCTTCCGAACGGGCAAAAAGCCGCGCACATCGCAGGATGCGGGCGGCTTCTTCCGGGTTGCCTCTGGCTTGGTCGAACAAGAGCATCTCGCCAATGGCGGCAAGCGCTTGGGTAGCAATCTCATCGAGCTTCTTGTTTGTTTCGCTCAAGGCTGGCTCCTCCAAACATGCGGCATGAGCCGCGCACCAAACTTCCGCCATGTCTCCTCACTCATCGAACAAATCTGAATGGCGGCCTGTACGCTCAAAGCGCACCACGTCGCCCGTGATCTTGTAGATCAGCAGCCAATCCGGCTCGATGTGAGCATCACGGAAGCCGCGCCACCCGCCTTTCAGCGGGTGATCGAGGTAGGCCGCTGGCAGCGGCTTCCCCTCGATGAGTAAGCCCAACAAGGTCTTGAGCTTGTCCATGTCCTTGCCGCGTTTCTGCGCCTGCTTCACGTCGCGCTTGAACTGGCCAGAATAGTCGGGCTGCCGCATCAGATGCCCAACTGGTTGAACAGGTCATCAGCATCCTTGGCGTGGTGCACATCCTCGCCGCGCTCGCTCTTTGCCAGCGTCTCAGCAGTGAGCTTGTTAGGGACACGCATATCGAAGGGCAATGCCTTCTCTTTGGCGATCTTGGTCAGTGCAATGCGCACCACGTCAGAGACGGTCAAGCCCATGCCCGCCAGCACGGCGGCGGCTTCGTTTTTCAGCGTTTCATCAATCCGCGCCCGGACAAATGCAGTTGCAGCCATGATCTAGCCTCCTATCAACATTGAGTTTCTATTGTAGCTCAAAAAAGCCACAAATACTAGAGACTCAAGCCGCTATCCCGCTCGATCTTCCGCGCCTTGGCCTGCTCCTGCTGTCGCTGCGGCTCGCGGCCTTCCAGCTTCTCCCACTGCTGGCGGTACTTCCCAAGCTCGGCGGCTTGGCGGTCGCCTGCGGCGCTGTAGGCATAGCGGGCGGTGCGCTGCGCGTAGTCGTTCCAGTCGCGCCCCTCGTCCTTCTGCCGGGTGGCCGGGGCGCACTGGCGGATAGCGCCCTCGATGGCGGCTTGATCGTGGCCGGTAACGCGCATCCGCACGGCAATCATGGAATCCACGCGGGACAAATCCACCTCGCCGCCCCGCTGCCGCTTGAGCACGTCGCGGTAATGCCGCTGATAGGCGTCGATCGCGCTGCCGCTGGCCGCTGCAAGCTCCAAGGCGGGCTTGGCCTTGCTGCGCTCGGGCTGCTGCGCCTTCAAGGCGGCTTGCCGCTGATACTCGGCGTCGATCTGGCTGGACAGAGCCAGCGCCTTGACGCACTCGCGGCGCTCGGCCTTGAGCAAGCGCACCTCGGGATAGCTGCCGTCCTCCCGCTGGTGCTTGGGCTTGCGGTTCTCGTAGCCGGGTGCGCGGTGCGGATGGATAGCGCCCGATAGCTTCGGGTCGCCGTATTCGCGGTTCAGGGCATCGCTCAGCCGGTTGCCCACGTCCTTGTCATGGACCGTCCCCAGCTTCGACACGGTGATGATGGCCTGATAGTTGCCGGGACTGGATTCCAGCACGACGGCGGGCTGGTAGCCATCGCGGATAAGCCGCTCCAGCTTCTCCCGGTTCATGTCGTCGATGAGGATGTGATGCTTCCTGTCCGATAGCGGCGTGTAGTAGAGGTTTTCGCCCCGGCGCTGTAGGCGCTGCATCTCCGGCGTGCGCTGCGCGATCTCCTGCGGTGTGAAGCCCCGCGTGATGCCGTCCTTCTTGTCGAGAATGAAGGTTTGCTTCCTGCCGTCTGCCTGCATCTTGATGGACGTTACCCGGTAACGCTCTGCGCCTACCGCTTCCGCGTACCGCTCGAACTGCTTTAGCTGCTCCGATTTCATCGCCTGCGCCCTCTCCTGCTGTATCCGCTGCCGCTCCTGCTGGATGCTCTCCTGAAGCTCTGGATTCGTGATCTTGAAGCCGTGCTCTGCTGCTAACTTTGCGCACATGGCCTTGTATTCATCGTTCCCTGTCACGGTGAAGCTGCCCCACTTCTGCGCCGATAGCTGCAAGGCTGCAAGCGTGCTGTCCCGGTTGCGCCAGTCGTGAATGTCGATGCTCTTGCCCTTGTCCACGAAAGACACACCCCCGCCCCGCTCCGCGTCGTCCTTGCGGCTGTAATGCACCTGCTGGCCGACGATCTCCGGGACATAGGCGCGAATGTCTCGCGGCGTCGGCGGCTCGCTGCGGTCGCCCTCGATGCGCTGCGGCTCGCTGGCCCGGTGTCGCCACTGCTCGGCAAGCTCCGGGCTTTTCTGCATCCGCTGCCACTGCTCCAGGTCGGGATAGGGTCGGAACTGCTGCCGCCACTGCTCGCGCTGCTTCTGGTGCTTCTCTTTCAAAGCGGCTTTCTCTGCCGCCTGCTCGGCGGCAATCACGCTGCGCATGGCGTTGAGCACTTCGCCCTTGCCTTTCCAGTTGCCGCGCATGAGTTCATCGCGGCGGGCCTTCTGCTGCTCGGCAAGCTGCTTGCGCTCCTGCTCCTGCTGCTTGTCCAGTGCCAGCTTGGCCGCGTTCTTTGCGGCGTAATGAGCCTTGCGCCCGGCGATGTAGTCCTTCCAGCCCGGCACGTCTGGCTTGATAGGCTCCGGCTCGCGCTGTGCTACCTGCTGATGCTGCGGCGCGGGCTGATACTCGCCTAGGCGCTTCTGCATCTTGGCAAGGCTCGCGTTGCGGTCTACGTCGCTGGCCTTCACGCCAACGTCCCCGACAAACACGGTTGCCCCGCTGCCGGTTTTCTCGTAGCGCATCCCCTTGGCTGATAACTCGCGGTGCAACTGCTCCCAGCTTTGCGCCCGCTTGATGATCGCCGCGCCGTCCTCAATGGCGATGCGGAGGGCTGACTTCTCCCCGGTGCGGTTCTCCATGTCCCGCTTCCTTTGGTCGGGCTGGCGTGGCTTTTCCGGGTCGTAGGGCGCTCGGCCTAGCTCCCCGTTCTCCAACACTTGATAGCGCCCGTTTTGCTCACGCTGCCATCCCTGCGCGTGCTCGATTCGTGCTATCGCCCGGTGCGCCATTTCTATATCAAAGCCCCGGTTAATCTCGACAATCTTGAGCGTTTCGGGATGCACACGGTTGATAGCGATGTGCAAGTGGATATTGTCCGTATCTTTGTGCAGGCCGTAGATGGCCTGGTGGTCTTTCCACCCGAGTTCTTCCATGAAGATGCTTACGGCTTCTTCCACCTGCTCCGGGCTGGGTTGCTCGCCTTCGCGCCAACTCATGATGTAGTGATTGACCGGGTTCTTGCTGCGCACGGACTCAGCAGCGAGGGCTACCATTTCCTCACGCTGTGCGGCGTGTCCGTCGCAGAGGAAGCCGCGCCCGTTGGCGTACAGCACTTTCTCATCCGGGTTCTGGTTGTGCGGCTCGCGGATGTAGTCGGCCAAGTCGCGGATGCTCGCCGTCTTGTGCTTGGTTTTTGAGTTTGGCACCTTCTTAACGATCACGGCTCAACCTCTCGATGTAGGCTTTCACTGCCAGCAGCGCTCCGGCTGTTTCCTTGCTGTAAACGCCTCCGCTCTCGTTGTGGATGTGCTTCAGCAATCCACCGATGCGCCGTAGCTCTTTGAGCATCACGGCATCGGCATTGGCAACGATGGGCCTGCCGAAGTAACGGCGGCGGACAAGCTCGGACATGCTCAACCCGGCAAGGTCGGCATCCTCCTTCAAGCGGGCCTTCTCCGCTGCGGTCAGCCGCACATTGATGACGGCGTCCAGCGGTCCCGGCCCCTGCGTTTCAAATGGCATCGTGTCTCCTTCTCGCCGGGGCGCGGCGGGGGTGTGTCTTGGACAGTAAGAAGCGAAAGCGCCGCACTGTCCGGGGTCAAGGGGCGCGCCCCTTGCAGGATGAGCCAGACCGTGAGAAGCGAAGCGCCGAATGGGCAGGCGGGGATTGGCAGGAACATGGCGTAGCCATGTGTATGACAATCCGCATCCTGTTAAGCTCAACCGCTTTAC
>NZ_AP021923.1:0-11369 GCF_014168615.1 Aeromonas sp. WP2-W18-CRE-05
GGAGAGAACGCAGCATACGGGGGCCGTGACTAATCACAGGAACAAGAATACCACATGGATCACGTCAAACAACCCTACACCGCCAATAAGGCGGTTGGTCTTGCTAGGTAATTTCAAGCAACTCCTGCCCGAATTTGTCGAGTGTCAGCCCGTTAAGGGTGGCCCTACCTGCTGGCTACCCCGCGATAGCGCCATGCAGATAGAGCGCATCAGGGCGCATCTCAACGACCGTCATTGGCTGATGATCGATCATGACAACTCGCCAACCGTTCACGCCCACACCCTGTACGACATCGAGCCGAACGTGGTTGTCTACAACCAGACCAATCCCCATCGGCACCAAGCCTTCTGGCTGCTAAAAGATCCGGTTTATTGTCAGCCTGAAGTGCGCGAGCGCCAGCCATATCGTTATCTGACGGCCATTGAGGCCGCCTATGACGAGCGTTATGGGGCCGATCTCTGCTTTGCTCGTCACATCCACCGCAACCCCTGCGCCTTCATCAACGATACCGACTGGCGGCACTGGCGGACACACACGCTTGCCGAGCTCGCTGCGCCGGTAAATCTCTCTGCTCGGCGAGCTAAGGCTCTGGACCATTCCATAAACGCCTCAGAGGGCCGTAATAACGCTTTGTTTGATGAGGTAAGGCGATGGGCCTACCCACAAGTAGAAATCGCTCGCAGCGCTTCCTATGAGGTTTGGCATCGTCAGGTAGTTACCCGAGCCTTGGCTATGTCAGAGCAGATCGTCAGTGACAGAGGGGCATTGCCTGTTCGTGAGGTTGGTTATGTGGCCAAGAGCGTGGCGGGGTTTGTCTACTATCGCTACACCGGTGCGGGCTGCATCCTGACGCCAGAGCTGCGGGCCATCAAGGCCGATCAGGGTCGGAAGGGCGGTCTTATCGGTGGCAAGGTGTCCAAGGGCGGGGGAAGGCCAAAATCAACGAACTGGGAGTTGTGGGAGGCGATCCAGAAGATGAAGGCCGAAGGGCATCCACATAGTTCGATAGCGCAGGATCTTAAAATCTCGGCGAGTACCGTCAGCAAGTACGCCAAAATTTCAAAATAGCGATCGCGAAACAAAGCTATCAGTTGATCCCCCCCCTTTGAGGGGGTCTTTTCCCCCGCAAAGGGTTTTTCTTTGCGGCCTTAAAATCATTCCAGAGAGCGGCTCGGTGCGAGGGGGGTAAGGCCGCTCCCGAAGGGTTGTCCATCAGGCCGTGTGTTTGGCCTGTGGGCAATAGGTCTTATCCCCGGAGCTGTTTGAGCTCTGCTGTTCGCAATGCCCGCAGGATCTCCCCGGCCTGCTCTGGGGTCAGCACCAACACCGACCCTCCATCCCGGATCGCTTGCATTTGGGCATCCAGCCGCTCCACCAATGCCCTATTTATCGTCACAGTAACGTTATTGTCCTGCTGCTTTGCACGATAGGCGGCTTGTCGTTCAGCCCCTGTTTTGGCTGATCCGGTTTTTGGCCTACCCCGTCCGCGCTTGATGCCAAACATGTCCCCAGTTCCCTGATCCGTGGCGTCCTTCATGGTGTTATTTCCTGTCACTGTAACGGTAATTAATTATGTGTCACAGTGACGATAACTAGCAAGTTGCCGCCCCCCTATTTTTTTGCTGTACTGGCATTAAGCCAGCCGACCCCGTATTACATTTCACCCGCTTCGCGGTCTCCATGTATCCGGGGGCTGGTGAGGGGCTCAGCCCCTTCAAACCCCGCGCTGCTACGCCGCTTGGAGAGCCAATGACAAAGCCAGAGCTAAAGACCACAACGGCCAGCCTTCGCCTCGATCCTGCCACCCTGGCCAAGTGGCGCAAGGGTGCCAGGGACGAGGGCCTGACTCTCTCCGACTGGCTGAGAGCCAAGGTGGATGCCGACCAGCAAACCCACATTGCCCCCGCCCGGTCGTGGCGGGAACGAGACCCCCGCCACCTGGCAGACCCAGCGCTAATGCGCCAGCTCGCGGCGTTGGGATCGAACCTCAACCAGATCGCCAGGGCTGTGAACGAATGCCGCCTGGTAGGGAGCCCGGTTCACCTGGTGGAGCTGCTGGCGTTGCTACGTAGCATCGAGGAGAGCGCCGGGAGACTGCTGCCGCAGCTTCCGCCGCCGCCGAACCGGGAGGATGACGGGCATGATGATTAAGTTCCTGGCTCATGGCACCGGTAAGGCCAGCAGTGCGGCGACCTATTTGCTGGACAGTCACGACCACAAGGGCGAGGAACGTGCCGGGGTGGTGGTGTTGCGGGGCGATCCGCAGCAGTTCGCCGCCGTGGCGGACTCGCTCGATTTTCAGCATCGATACCGGAGTGCGGTGATCTCCTGGTCGGAGGAAGAGGCCCCCAGTGACGCCGAGATTGGCGCGGTGCTGGACGACTTCGAGGCGCTGTCCTTTGCCGGACTGGATAGGCAGGACGTGCACCTGACCGCCGTGCAGCACCGGGAAGCGGGAGGCGGTGTCCACGTCCACATCTTGGTACCCCGTGTTCACCTGGGCACTGGCAAATCTCTGAACATTGCCCCGCCCGGACATCGAAAGGACTTTGATGCCCTGCGGGATAAATGGAACTACGGCAAGGGCTGGGCCAGACCAGACGACCCGCTCCGGGCACGGCTGATACAGCCCTCCTTTGACGCCTACAAGGGTCAGAAGGACAGGACTGCCATTAAGCGGCAGATAGGGGATCACCTGCTTGGGGCGGTGGCTCAGGGGCTGATCCGCGACCGGGGCGAATTACTCGAGTACCTGGGCGAGGTGCTCGAATTCGAGATCACCCGCCAGGGCAAGGACTACATCACGATCAGGCCGGAGGGATACCCGCAGGGCATCCGGCTCAAAGGAGAGCTGTATGGAGAAGGGTGGCGAGCTGAAAACACGCTTGAGCGAGAGACTAGCGCAGCGGCAAGCCGAGGAGCTGGCCGAGGTGGCCACGTTGACCGAGGCCAATCTGACACAGCTCAGCGAGCGTTTGACAAAGCATGTGAGCGCCGAGCTGAGTACAACCGGGGACGCTATTCGGCAGCAGAGCGAGCAGATCACCACGTTGTTAGGTTCACAGCAGAGCGCCTTGGAACAACAACAGGCGACCGTGGACGCGCTCAAACGCTTGAGCTTGACGGACTTGGAGAAGATCCAGGAGGGGTTACACAACGCGATCACCCTCGCCCAGGGGAAGGCAGTCGAGCAGGCGATCGATCCACTCAGGACGGCCCTGGCGCAACTCAAGGCGGATGGGGAGGCCCTGAGTCGGGTGACATTCCGGGGATGGCTCAAACCGCTGCTTATCTCGGTGGCTGTGCTCTTGGGCGCCGGGGGCAGTACCTGGGGGGTGGCAGCGTACCTGGCGAACGAGATCACCGGGAAACTGACCGATCTTCAGCGCTTAAACCAGCAGATCAGCACAGCCCAACGGACCCTAGACAGCCTGCCCAAAGGGGTGACGTTCGTGCGCGATGGGAAGGGGCGGTACATCGTGGCGAGGCAGATCGATACGCCGTTCAAGATGGACGAAGGGAAGTACAAGGGCCTGATGGCCGTGGAGGTGAAGTAGATGACCGAGTTAGAGCGGCTGCTGACAGCTCAATTCGAGCGGATGGAGCAACGGCACCAGGACGAGACGAAAGCCTTGCGGGAGCAGCTCGACGCGCAACAGCGCACTTTGGAGAGCTTACAGGCGCAGTTGCAGAGCACCTTGGAAGGGTACGAGACGCACTGCGCCAACTTACACACCGCCTTCGTGGCCTTGGAGAAGAGTACCAGGAGCGAGCTAGCCAGCATGGGCCGGAGTTTGGACCAGACCAACCGGGCTACCGGAGTAGCACTTGGGTTATTGAACAGCAGTGTGAGCACAGTCAAAAGCTCGCTGGAGAGCTTGAGCAAGGCGCAGCGTTGATCGCCGACAGGGCCGAGGAGCTGCGAAAAGAGCAGCGGCGAGATCGTGGCTTGAGCATGTGATATATCGTCACGGTGACAATAATTAAGGAGATCGGGTATGAAATCAGGTCGGTTGGGTACTCCTGACACGGTGGCGCATATTCGCCAGCTCCCCCCAGTTGAGTACGAACTGGCGAGCTATCAAGGCTCCCCGTGGCTATGGGCGGATCGAAGGCCGCTGATCGACATTCTCGATGCGACCATCGACTGGATGAACGATGACGACGGCAACCGCTGGATCGTCATTGATACCGAATACCTGCGCCAGCATGTGGCCCACTATGCCCTGTTGTCCGCCGATACATGGCGGCAACGGTTGCTCGATGCAGGCGTGGAGGTGGATTGAGGTGCGATTGAGTGATCGGTTTCCGGGGCTGATGCTGTGGCATACAGTGGCGGCAATGGCCGCCGTGTTCGCTGCGAAAGCCATTTTGTACTGGGTTGCTGACCGGTTGGGCCTTGGGTCGCTCTACAGCGCCTTGGCGGGGCCTTCTTGGGATGTGGCGGCATGGATAGCGTTGTTGGCCCTGCTGCTGCGGTGGATGAAGGTCTAGCCCGTTCTGCCGCGCTGCGCTTGGCGGCCCCCGAGCCCGCGGCGACAGACTGCGCTAGTCGCCCCAGTTCGGGGGCGACATTGCAGTACTGCAATCTGGTTGTGACGGTGCTTGGATTGCGTGGTAAATTTAGGTATCACTAGGTAATACCTTTGGCTAACAGTGAGGTCTTATGTCCGCAGCTACCAAACCCATGTCTATCAAACTTGATAGCGATACCCAAAGCCGGATCAAGCAGCTAGCTGCTGCCCGCGACCGTTCAGCGCACTGGATGATGCGCGAAGCCATCACCCAGTATGTTGAGCGCGAAGAGCGCAAGGAGGCGTTCCGCCGCGATACCCTCGATGCTTGGCAGGAGTTTCAGGAGACTGGTTTGCATGTCTCTCTTGAAGAGGCCGATCAGTGGTTGGCTGGTTGGGGCACTGAAATTGAAGGTGGTGCACCTGCATGCCACAAGTGATCCTCTCTCCGGCTGCTTTGCGTGACCTTAAACGGCTGCGCGAGTTCTTGCACAGTAAGAGCCCGGTTGTTGCACAGCGAGCAGCCCAAACCATTCGTTCGGCGCTGACCCAGCTCGGGCAACAACCCGCGATGGGTCGTCCTATTGAAGGGCTCCCGGAGGTGTTCCGCGAGTGGGTGATCCCCTTTGGGGACAGTGGTTATCTGGCGCGTTACCGCCTAGATGGCGAAACCGTAGTGATCTTGGCTCTGCGTCACCAGCGCGAAGCCGGGTTTATTTAGGTAATTGCGATTATGGAATTGTGGCGCGAACTGATTGACCTTGAGCGCAGCAACATGACCCGGAGCGGCGAATGGCTGGATCTGGTGAAACGCAAGGCGGAACGGCTCGACGCTGCCAAGAATGTTAAGCGAGAGATAGAGTTAGAGCCCCAAAAGCCACAGAGCAAGAGGGCTCTGCACAAGGCCGATCAGGCAGAGAAAAAGCAACGAAGAGCAGCCAAGGCAGAACGAAGCAAGCAGCGGGCTGAATGGCGGAAGACTTTGCCGCCGGAGCAGGCCGAAGATCAATCAGCTCAAAGCGGAAACTAAAACCGCACGGAAGAACCTTGGTCAGGTTGATGATTCTCCACCGTGGTAAAGGTGAAGAACGGCTATGCGCAAGTGAGGTTCTGGCATCGAAGGGAGGTTTATGGTGACTGCAAACGAGAACCAAGAGATGCAAGTGGATGTGGCTCATGAAGCTTGGCAGGGCACACAGGTTGAGGCTGCATTAAGTGAGGCTGATGCTGGTGACTTTTTGCCGGAAAAAGAGATGGCGGAGAAGCTCAATCAGTTGGGTAAACGGAATAAAGTTGAGATGGACGGTTGGGCTCAGGAAAACCATGAGGCAATCCAAGAGCTTAACCGGATTGTCGAAGAGCACGGTTTGCTTTCCGATGACTTATCTAAGGCCGAGCAGATCATGGAGAGAGTTCGCAAGGGAGAAGAGGTTCTGCATTCGCTGGACGATGTAGAGCGAGAGCTTAGCCTTGATGCTCCGAGGAGTATCACGGATGTGTAGGCGACTGAACCCTTATGATTTTTGGGTAACCGGAATATCTGGTTGATATCTCCTTTGCTGGCAGCCTGTAATTCCCACTTTCTCACCGGAGAATATGGTTGATCAGCCTCCCTTCGCGGGTTAGTATCAGTCCATCTATAGGAGGACGACCTCCCCCACCTTGGGAAGTAATGACCAGGACGACCTGGCCCCGTTATATTTCGGAGGGGTCAATGCCTTGGGTATATCTTCTCGTTGCCGGTGTCCTTGAGATTGTGTGGGCTTACACAATGAAGCAATCTCATGGCTTCAGTCGGCTCTTACCATCGATCATCACGATTTCTACAATGGTGGCCAGCTTCTGGCTGTTAGCAGTCGCCATGCGAACTATTCCACTCGGAACTGCCTACACAATCTGGACGGGAATAGGAGCTGTAGGCGCTTTTCTTGTCGGAATCGCATTTTTGGCTGAACCGGTTAATGCAGCGAGAATCATTGCTGCGATCCTCATTGTTTCAGGGTTGGTGTTAATGAAACTATCCAGCGCCTGACATCGAGGTTATTAATGATGGGTCTCGTTACTGGCCTTATTAACCTCTCAAATTATGAGGTCAGGGACTCCAAGTCGACAGACGACGAAATGCACTTCCAGGTGGACGCACCCGATCCCATCGCGTGCGAGAAATGTGGCGTGCAGGGTGAAATCGTGCGGTTCGGCAAGCGTGATGTTCCTTATCGTGATTTGCCCATCCACGGCAAGCGGGTCACCCTCTGGGTGGTTCGTCGCCGGTACACCTGCCGGGCCTGCAAGACCTCCTTCAGGCCCCAGCTACCGGAGATGGTGGACGGCTTCCGCATGACGCGGCGGCTGCATGAGTACGTGGAGAAAGAATCCTTCAACCACCCCTACACCTTCGTGGCGGCGCAGACTGGCCTGGACGAGAAGACGGTACGCGACATCTTCAGCGCTCGCGCCGAGTTCCTGGGGCGCTGGCACCGATTCGAGACGCCTCGCATTCTGGGTATAGACGAGCTGTACCTGAACAAGCGCTACCGCTGCATTCTGACCAACATCGAGGAGAGAACCCTGCTCGACCTGCTGACCACCCGCCGGCAGGACTTGGTGACCAACTACCTGATGAAGCTGAAAGACCGGCAGAAGGTCGAGATCGTCAGCATGGACATGTGGAACCCCTACCGTACGGCGGTCAAGACGGTGCTACCACAGGCCCGTATCGTGGTCGATAAATTCCATGTGGTGCGCATGGCCAATGATGCCTTGGAGAAGGTGCGCAAGGGCCTAAGAAAGGAGCTGAAACCCTCCCAGAGCCGAACCCTCAAGGGAGACCGGAAAATCCTGCTGAAACGCGCTCACGAAGTCTCAGACCGAGAGCGGCTGATCATGGAGACCTGGACAGGCGCATTCCCGCAACTGCTGGCCGCCTACGAGCACAAGGAGCACTTCTACGGCATCTGGGATGCCATCACGCGCTCCCAGGCAGAAGCCGCCCTGGACGAGTGGATAGCCACCGTCCCGAAAGGCCAGAAGGAAATCTGGAGCGATCTGGTCAGAGCGGTGGGCAACTGGCGCGAAGAGATCATGACCTACTTCGAGACGGATATGCCCGTCACCAATGCTTACACGGAATCCATCAACCGACTGGCCAAGGACAAGAACCGTGAAGGGCGTGGTTACTCCTTCGAGGTGATGCGGGCACGAATGCTCTACACCACGAAGCACAAGAAGAAGGCCTCAACTGCGAAGGTCTCTCCATTCTACAAGAAAACCATCTGTTACGGACTGTCGGATTTCGCAGAGGAACTCAATTACGGGGTCGATCTATCAACCATCTGAGGGTGGTATAAGGTTGGTGGGGTGAAGGAGCCCCATCAACCATTAAATCCGGATACCCTTAGTTAGTTAGCCTAACAAAATACAAAGGAGCACAGCATGACCCTCACCGACAGCCTGAAACGCCTGCAATGGCACATGTGGCACCACTGGCGGCAGTACGCCCAGCACAGCGGCAGCATGGAGTTGAGCAACAGTGAACTGGATTACCTCTACGCCCTGATCTCCGCCGAACACGGCCTGCGCCTGACCGAACTGGCTGAGCGCATGAATGTCAGCAAAGCCAGCGCCAGTGCCATGGCCAGCAAGCTGGAAGCACGCGGCTATTTGCAGCGCCTGCCCTGCACGGAAGACGGCCGCGCCATGCGTTTGCTGGCCACGGCCAAATCCAACGCACTGGAACAAGAAGAACGTGATGTCTACGTGCACACCGCCGCCAGCCTGGCCGAACACCTCAGCCCGGAAGAAATGCAGCAACTCAGCCACCTGCTGGCAAAAGCCTGCCAAAGCCTCGAAACCGATTGATACCACTGCACACCGCTTACCCGTGACCCTCTTATGAACAGCCACAGCCTCACCCGTACCTTCTGGCACTACACCATTCCGGCCGTCGCCGCCCTGATGATCAGCGGCCTGTACATGGTCGTAGATGGCATTTTTATTGGTCACGCCATGGGCGCAACCGGCCTGTCCGCCATCAACATGGCCTGGCCGCTGTCCGGCGTCATGCTCGCCATCGGCATGATGGTCGGCATGGGCAGTGGTGCGCAGTGCTCACTGGCGCAGGGCGCAGCCCAGTGGCCACAAGCGCGCAGCTACCTGGCACAGGCACTCTGGCTGCTGGTGATACTGGGCATCCCCACTGGCGCGATGATTGTTCTGATAGGCCCAGCGTTTATGGCCATGCAAGGCGCACAAGGCGAACTGGCAACGCTGGGCAATGACTACCTGCAGGTAATCGGCTGGGCCGCGCCACTGGTATTTGGCTCTATCGCCCTGCCCCTGTTGGTGCGCAACCTCGGCGCACCGCGACTGGCCACCCTAGCCATGCTGGTGGGTGCACTGACCAACGTCGCACTGGATTACCTGTTCATCATGGTCTGGCAATGGGGCCTGCATGGCGCGGCGCTGGCCACGGTGATGGGCGAAAGCCTGTCGGTGCTGATCTGCCTAGGCTACATCTTCAGCCGGCACAACCCGCTAAGCCTGCAACCAGCGGCCTGCCGCTTCAACCTGCGCCACAGCCTTGAGTCACTGACCACCGGTTTTTCCAGCATGTTGATGTACCTCTACATGAGCCTGGTGGTGGTGTTGCACAACCTGCTGTTTATGCACTACGGCAGCCCGCTGCAGGTGGCCGCCTATGCCATCGCCGGCTACCTGATGGCGTTTTATTACATGTTTGCCGAAGGCGTCTGCGGCGGCATGCAGCCCTTGGTCAGCTACTTCTACGGAGCCCGCGAGCCGGACAAAGTGCGCCGCGTGCTGCGCCTGGGCCTGCTCACGGCAGTCGGCAGTGGCCTGCTGATGACGGCGGCCCTGCTGCTGTTGCCCAAAGCCTTTGCCAGCATATTCAGCGGCAGCGATGAGGCCCTGCTCGACGCCAGCGCCACGGGTATTCGCCTGCACCTGTTCGCCATGTTTCTGGATGGTTTTATCGTCCTGGCCGCCAGCTTCTTCCAAGCCATGGGCCAGGCCCGTTACGCCACGCTGGTGACGGCGGGCAACATGCTGATCCAACTGCCCTTCCTGGCCATCCTGCCGCTGATATGGGGCCTCAACGGCGTCTGGCTGGCGCTACCACTGTCCAACGTCTGCCTAAGTGTGGTGGTGATCTGGATGCTCTGGCGTCAGTTGCAGCAATTGAAACGCCTGGCGCACTGAGGCACGCCAGGCGCGGGCACTGCCTCACGGCGTCAACGGCACAATATCAAAGCCCTTGCGGTTGTCGCTGAGGATGCGGAACTGCTGCTGCGTGCCCGGCGTAACCTTCACAGCCAGTTCGCGGCGCAGGCGGCCTTTGCCGCACAAGGTGTCATCCATTTCATCGATGCCGATGCCGAGCACCCGCGTGCCGGCCGGTACTTGAAACTGCGCCTGCTCGCCGACGCCAATCCGCGCGGCCACTTGTCGATCGACCAGAATGGCCACGTAACACCCGCCGCCCATGCCGCCGAAATCACGGTTGACGGTCAACTGGCCGCCTTGCGTCAGCGGTGCCTGATAGCCCAGCAAACGTTCAGCCGGTACAGGTTTGATGTACTCAGCCTCGGGCTGCCACGAAGAACAGCCCGCCAACAGCACCACCGGTAAAACCGCCGCAATCAATCGCATAATCGCCCTCCATGGGCACCGAACAAGGGGGTACAGAGCCGTTTTGGTCCGTCCGGGGTCACGCGGCCAGACGTGCAACGATACGGGCCTGCAGTGCGGCCAGCGCTTCGGGCTCTGCCTTGCCACCGGCATGCACGGCCAGCGCCTCGCCTTCAAAACGCGGGACGATGTGCATGTGCAGATGAAACACCGTTTGCCCGGCCGGCGCGCCATTGAACTGCGCCACTTGTACGCCAGCAGGCTGCAGCTCAGCCACCAGCGCTTTGGTCAGCATCTGCACAACGGTGATGACCTTGGTCAGGCTGTCGGCATCCACTTCCAGCAGGTTACGGGCCGCCGCGCGCTTGGGGATGACCAGCGTATGCCCGAACGACTGTGGAAATACATCGAGAAAGGCCAGCACATCGTCATCTTCATAGACCTTGTAGCAAGGTGCTTCACCGCGGATGATCTTGGCAAAGATGTTTTGGTTGTCGTAGTCGCCGTGCAGGCTCATCGGGGTTCTCCGTTGCGCGAGGGATGAAAGGGCTTAACCATACCGACTTCTGCGCAACAGGCAAAACCCACGCAGTTCCAACCCGTCTGGTGCCTTAGAACCCGACCATCACCTCACGCAACTCCTCGCCTTCGCGGACAACAAAAATCGCACTGAGGCCTCTCGCTGTGGCCACCTGCGTACCGCGCTCCACGCCCAACACCATCAGTGCGGTCGCCCACGCATCGGCGTACATGCAACTGGCGCAAAGTACCGATACCGAAGCCAGATCAGAGGCAAGAGGTGCCCCCAGATAGGGGTCCATCGTGTGGGAGAACACGCTGCCATCACGCTCGCGCCAATGGCGATAGTCGCCCGATGTCGCCATCGCCGTTTTACTCAGCGCCAGTGAGCCCAGCACCTCACGGCGACCCTTAATGGGTTTTGTGCCCTGTATCAGGCAGCTAAAGACGAGGCGTTTGCTTCACCAGGTGAAGAGTATTCAGCCGCATTTTATTACTTGTCGCGGATCAACTGGCTCGGGCTTATGGATGCTCAACGAATTGCCCAAGAGGCTTCAGAGCGGGTTTTATTCGTTCGAGGATATGTGAAGGAAAGTTAAATGCGGCTAACGTTGCTCAGGTCTAGGCACCTGCGGTAACGTACTGTCCAGAAAAGACAAACCCCCGCAGCTACGCGATTCTATCTTGGC
>NZ_AP021924.1:0-8415 GCF_014168615.1 Aeromonas sp. WP2-W18-CRE-05
GACGCGCCTGCGGCTTGTCCAACACCGCGCCGACCGGGAAAGGCTTTCCCGCCCGTCCCGGCGTTATCAGGAGGCCGGTTTGTCAGAGAAACGGAACAAGATGCTCACCATGTGGGTGACGGAGGACGAGCACCGGCGGCTGCTTGAGCGCTGTGACGGCAGGCAGCTGGCGGCGTGGATGCGGCAGACCTGCCTGGACGAAAAGCCTGCGCGCACCGGAAAGCTCCCCTCAATCTCGCCGGCGCTGCTGCGCCAGCTTGCCGGCATGGGCAATAACCTGAACCAGATAGCCCGCCGTGTTAACGCCGGCGGCGGCACCGGCCATGACAGGGTGCAGATTGTGGCGGCGCTGATGGCCATCGATGCCGGGCTTGAGCGGCTGCGGCACGCCGTTCTTGAGAAAGGAACGGACGATGATCGTTAAATTTCATCCACGCGGTCGCGGCGGTGGCGCCGGGCCGGTGGACTATCTGCTGGGTAAAGATCGGCAGCGTGAAGGCGCCAGCGTCCTGCAGGGGAAGCCAGAAGAAGTCCGGGAGCTGATTGACGCGTCGCCTTACGTGAAGAAATACACCTCCGGCGTCCTGTCGTTTGCGGAGGCCGATCTGCCTCCCGGCCAGCGGGAAAAACTGATGGCCAGCTTCGAGCGGGTTCTGATGCCCGGACTTGATAAAGATCAGTACAGCATTCTGTGGGTGGAGCACGAGGACAAGGGGCGTCTGGAGCTGAACTTTCTGATCCCCAATACCGAGCTGCTGACCGGCAGGCGGCTCCAGCCGTACTACGACCGCGCCGACCGGCCGCGTATCGATGCCTGGCAGACCATCGTGAACGGCAGACTGGGGCTGCACGACCCGAACGCACCGGAAAACCGCCGGGCGCTGATCACGCCGTCCGGGCTGCCGAAAACGACGCAGGAGGCCGCAGAAGCCATCACGCGCGGACTGCTGACCCTTGCTTCGTCCGGGGAGCTGAAAACCCGTCAGTACGTCACTGAGGCGCTGGAACGGTCAGGTTTTGAGGTGGTGCGCACCACGAAAAGCAGTATCAGCATTGCCGACCCGGACGGGGGGCGAAACATCCGACTGAAGGGAGCCATCTATGAGCAGTCTTTTAACGCTGGCGAAGGACTTAGAGCAGCAATCGAAAGCGCAGAAGCAGAGTACCGGCGAGATGCTGAAAGCCGCATTCAGCGAGCACGAGCAGTCTGTCAGAGCGGAACTGAGCGCAAGCGCGAGGAGAATCAGCGACGCCATCCTCGCACACGAGCAGAGTATGAGCGAGGCGATGGAGAAAAACCGGCTGAGCGTACTGCGGACTGCCGGGCGGACATGGCTCACCATCCTGATGGTGTCAGCGCTACTGATCGGCACGAGCGGGAGCATTCTGTGGTGGCAGGGGCAGCAGATAACCGACAATTACACGCATCTTCGTCAGCAGGAAGATACCCTGGCGAAAATGACCGCCCGGACGTGGGGAGTGCGCTATCAGGAGAGCAGCGACGGCCGGAGGTTTCTTATCCTGCCGCCGGGGATGCAAACCGAAGCCATCCCTTACGACGGGACGACATGGATCCGCCTGAAACAGGAGTAGCGGAAAATGACAGAGCTGGAAAAGCAGTTGCTGAGAGCATTAGAGCAGCTACAGCAGGACTACTCGCAAAGGCTGGACGAATGGGAGAGCGCCTTCGCGGAATGGCGGAGCATGTGTGGTCTTATGCAACGGGAGAACGCGGTGCTGAACGAGCGCGTGTCGGACTTGAGCACGCAGGTGCTGAGTTTAAGCGAGCAGCTGCGCCGCTTGTCCGGGAGCTGAGTACGGTAGAACAGCGGCAGCGGGAGCATGAGTATCAGAAAAGCCTGGAGTTGCAGCGCCAGCCGCAGAAAACCTACAAAGGACCGACGCTGGGCTGACGGATGCCGTCCCGTGACAAACCCCAAGAAGAAGGGCTGCGAAATTCCCCGCTAAATACGTCGTGATGCAAAGATCACGGCCTATACCAGGGGGAATTATGAAACTGCTTAAGGTTATTGAAGCTGTACTTAACTGCCTGCATCTGGCGGCAGAACTGTGGGAGTGGCTGGAGAAGCATTTGCCGGTTTTCGGGGCCTTCACGCTGTTTTTGGGCTGAATCCTGCCGTCATTCACCTGGCTGCATGGCTATGCAGTTGGGTAAAATTTATCTGTCGCGATCGGGGTGGTTTACCGGGTGGGTTGTTGTTGGTTTTGGCTGACTGCCGCCCCGTTCGTGGCGAAGCTGTCCGGGGCGGTGCGGGCAATGAGTGCTTATGTTAAATCAGTTCTTTTTCCATCAGGTACTGTAGTGCAGCTAAAAGATAAGATGAGTTGAAGGTTATATCTTGATAGCTAGATGTACTCATACTTCCTGTCTTTTTATACTCTTCAAAGAAATTATTCACATACATGGGTTCTAGCCTGCGCGTATTCCCTTTCGAATTTATGACATAGAGTTTTCCGTTATCACTAAACATCGTGAACTCAGTTTTTCTGGCCTCAGTTATTAGTTTTTTTTCATTTTTAAATTCTTCAATGAGGACCTCATAGAACGGTTTTGAGGTGTTCAGGATGATCTCTTTTTTTTCATGTATGTTTTCTATGTTATTCAAATACATAGATATTGATTCTCGTATCAAGAATGAGCGTTTTTTACCAGTTTTATCTACAGCATCATCTAGTCTTTTTAGTAACTCGTCTGGAAGTGATACAGCAATCATGAACAGCCCTCTAAATTTATAATCTAATTAACTAATCTAAATTTATATAAAAATAGAGCGGCCGTCAATAGTCGAGATTTCATTTTCTAATCAGTTGCATGTTCTGATTAGTTCGTAGGTACGTGCAAGGGATGTTATGGTAAAAGACGGTAAAGCCGGATGCTTGTGCAATAGCGCCCTTCTACTCAAGATGGCGGTTTTTTTACGGTCGTGATTTCGTAAGTATTCACCGGAACAGTATTGACACAGGAAAAATGAGACGATCGTCTCTTGATCCCACTTTCCTGCTTGCTTGATCCTGCTCCTTAGATACGCTCCCCCCATGAGCAAAAACACCATGCATTCCGCGGGAATGCCCACCACTCTGGAGCAGGCCAACGAGCTGATTTATAAGCTCCTCGACCGCATCGCCGAGCTGGAGGACCGCCTCAATCAGCACAGCGGCAACTCCTCCAAGCCGCCTTCCAGCGACGGCCCCGGTGCACCGCCGCCGGCCCGCAAGCGTCCGGCGTCCGGCAAGCAACGGGGGGCGCAGCCCGGTCACAAGGGACATCGCCGCGAGCGGCATCCGCTTGATGCCCGCCTGACCCTGGTCCCGCATTACCCTGCCGCCGATTGCGCTTGCTGTGGCGGGGACATGGTGGCCCATGCCAAACCCTATCAGGTTCATCAGGTGTTCGAGCTGCCCGAGGTGAGCTATCTCGTCACCGAACACCAACTGTATCGTGCGACCTGCTCACGGTGTATCGGCACGACCCAGGCCGCACTGCCAGACAACGTCAGCAGCAGCCAGATGGGGGCCAATCTGCTCAGCTACATCGCGCTGCAAAGCGGCCAGTTTCACCAGAGCGTCAGCCAGATACAGCAGCAGCTCAAACAGCATTTCGGCCTGAGTTTTAGCCGGGGCGCCATCAGTGAGGCGCAGGGGCGGGTGAGTGCCATGCTCACCCCGACCTACCAGGCCATCAAGCAGCAGGTGCAGACGGCCACCCACGTTCATGCCGATGAGACCCGGCATCAGCGGGGTGGAGAGCGCCGCTGGATGTGGCTGGCGCTGAGCAAGATAGCCGTCTGCTTCATGACGGCCTATGGCCGTGGTCAGGAGGCGGCCAAGCGGCTGCTGGGCGCCGAGTTTGACGGGGTGCTGGTGACCGACCAGTACGCCGGCTACCGGTTTATCGACGCCGACCAGCGGCAACTGTGCTGGGCCCACGTGGCCCGCAATCTCGCGGCCATCGCCGAGAGTAGCGAGCAGTGCAACCAGCCCATCGGTGCCCGGTTGGTCTTGCTGGCGGATGCGGTGTTTCGTACCCGGCACCGTTGGGAAAGCGGTGCGTTGAGCAAGCAGAAATACCTGCGCAGGCTCGCGCGTTACCGGCAAAGCTGGCGAAGCCAGTTGGAGCGCGGCGCCCTGTTGTGCAGCAAACGCTACCGTGGACGATGCCAGTTGCTGCTGCGGGATGACGAGATGCTGTGGCGGTTTATGACTGACGACGAAATAGCGCTGACCAACAACGAGGCGGAGCGGGCGCTGCGTGGCTATGTGCTCTGGCGCAAGGGTAGCTACGGCGTGTGGTCTCACCGGGGCGAGCTGTTTCGCCAGCGCATCCTGTCGTTGGTGGAGACCGGCAAGCGATTGGGCCGCTGCCCACAGGAGTGGTTGAGGGCCGTGGTCAGGGCGTGCATCGAGAAGACAGATTATCCCATCCCGGCAGAACTGATGCCGTCAACCCCGTCCTGGTGAATAGATACGACATCGAAGCAGCAAGCCGACGATATAGAGAGCAGTCTGAAGCCCGAGTTCGAGAAGCACGAGAAAGCTATCAAAAAGGCGTTGGACTCAAGCAGGCAGAGCATCAGCGACGCCATCCAAGACCAGCAGAAGCGGATCGGCTGGCTCCTGCTCAAGAGCTGGGGAGTGATGCTGATCTCGGCCTTACTGTTGCTGGTCGCGACGAGCGGGACGCTGTGGTATCAGGGGAACCTGATCGCCGAGCGGCAGGCCACCCTAGAG
The DNA here is from genome assembly GCF_014168615.1 of Aeromonas sp. WP2-W18-CRE-05. Taxonomy (NCBI): domain Bacteria; kingdom Pseudomonadati; phylum Pseudomonadota; class Gammaproteobacteria; order Aeromonadales; family Aeromonadaceae; genus Aeromonas; species Aeromonas sp. WP2-W18-CRE-05. The sequence goes on from NZ_AP021924.1 coordinate 4,750, forward strand.
GAGTTAGCCAAGAAGGGGGGGAAATTGATCCTCAGCGACAGGTGCAAGGACGAGAACGGGAAGCACCGGTTTTGCATCAGGATGAACGTGGACGAAGGGAAGTTCGGGGACGACTACATGATACCAAAGGGCTACTAAACGATGACCGAGCTAGAACGGCACTTATTGAACGCGCTAGAGACCTTGCAGAGCGAGCAAGAGCAGCAATGGCGCAGCTTGCAAACAGCGTGCGACAGCTTGCTGGGGCTGTACGAGACGACGAAAAAAGAAAACGCGAGTTTGCAGGGAGAAGTGAGAGCCTTGCGCCAGCAGTGCGAGCACTTGAGCAAGCAGGTCAGCAGCTTGGCAACGCAGGTCGCCAGCTTGAAGGCGTGATCGCGCAGCAGACGGCGCAGACGCAGGAAGGTTTGTTGGACGAATACCAGCAGGCCCACGCAGAGCGGAACCTGTATTTCAATCGGAAGCATGAGCAGAAAGAGATCTCCGGCTTGCCGATAGACAAGGCCAGAGAGTACCTACAGGAAGGACTGGAGGGGCGGATAGAGCGGCAGCAGGCCCGCGAACGGGGGCGGGGCTTTGAGATGTAGCTGCCGCGCTGCGCTTGCCGACTCCCAAACGAAGCGCGACAGACTGCGCTAGTCGCTCTTGTTTGGGAGTTCATCGTTTGGGGCAGGATCTAGCCTCTTTGATGCGCGCCTTGATTTGTTTCATCGCGTTTTGGCGGTCTTGGTCGCTGATGGGGAATGTGTTGCCATCAATCCCCATTCGATGAGGAGCATTGGTGAGGGCTTTGAGGTACTCAAATCTACGGCAATACCAGCCAATGGCCTTCCCAATCTGAGTATCGGTGTAAGGCTCGTCCTGTTGCTTCAGGCTGGCGATGACAGGAGCTAGGATTCCGATTTTAAGTGGAGTGGGATGTTTGAGGTTGAATAGCTCGGGCCAGTGCGATTGTAGGCAAGGGAAAGCCGCTGGGATTTTTCTCTTCGTAGGTATCGCGGTGGACTGTTGTGCTGCTTGGGTTATCTCAGGCTGTGGTGGGGCCTTTTTAAGACTCAGTACTGTACGGGGCTTGGTGTTGTGCATGGACGTATACCTGCGGAAATGATGTTTGCAGGCAAGTTATCGAAACCCCCATCAGGATGCAAAAACAGTTGAACTATCGATAATGCACCCATTCGAGTGTATTATTGCGTTTATAGAAACCAAAACAGTTAGGTTGTTTGATGCCAACGGTGTTGATCATTGGTGGCTGGCGAGTGGTGATTTATCCAAACGACCATCGTCCGGCGCACGTACACGTGATTGGGGGCGGCTGCGAGGCGGTGTTTAATCTCTCGGGTGATCAAGGCGGGCCTGAGCTGCGGGAAAACTACGGATTTGATAGTAAAGCGCTGAAACGGATCTGGGCAGAGTTGCAAGGCAATCAAGCTCACCTGATAAGCCAATGGGAGGTGATCCATGGAACTAACCGATGAAATGATCGCACAAGCAAATAAACGCGGTTCTGAAGCGCGTAAGCGTAGTCCTGTTGCTACGAGCGTGCGTTATGACCGGAGGATTGGACGGGTCGTTATCGCCTTGTCTTCTGGTTTGGAACTGGCCTTTGCCCCTCATCTGGCACAGGGGTTGGAGGCCGCGAAGCCTAGCGACTTACAGGAGATCGAGATCTCTCCGTCAGGGTTGGGAGTGCACTTTCCGAGGTTGGATGCAGATCTCTACTTACCTTCCCTGCTGGAAGGGTTGTTGGGCTCTGAGAACTGGGCGGCATCCAAGATGGGGGCGAAGGGCGGCAAGGCAAAAACCCCCGCTAAAGTCGCAGCGGCGCGGGCCAACGGCGCTAAAGGTGGGCGTCCAAGAAAAAACGTGCCTGCGGCGGCCTGAGTGCGGTAACGTACTGCCTAGAAAAGACAAACCCCGAATCTCTGTTCATCGACTTGGCGGAAGAGCACAGAGAGTTCGGGGCCGTTCACGAAGAACAGAGAAAGCATATCACATGACTGACCTCACACAAGACTGCACCGCCAATAAGCGCGGTGACGGATGGTAAAACAAGCGATTCAAGCCGACGAATTCGTCGAACGGCTCCCCCTCCGCCCCTACTGCACCGACGATCCGGCGCAGGGTCTGCATATCCGCCCGCAGGCAACTGCGCTGGCCTTCCGTCACATTCAGCACAACCCACCGCCGCATGTCTCCTGCATTGTGTTTGATGTGGACAGAAAGCCCTATGAGCAGCGGCGAGAAGGGTATCAAGAGTGGCGAGAGCGTGGCTTGCCTGCGCCGCATTGGATCGCGATCAACCCCGAAAATGGCAATTACCACCTTGGCTATCTGCTGGCCGCGCCAGTGGCGCGTACCAATGCAGCCAGGTTAAAGCCACTGCGCTATCTAGCGGCTATAGAGCACGTGCTGGCGAAGAAGCTGGGCGCTGACATGGGGTATGTTGGGTTGATCACCAAAAACCCCGTACACAGCGATTGGTGGACGATATGGCATAACCATGTGCCCTATTCCCTCGACTATCTCGCGGAGTTCTGCCCAGATGCTGATTTAGCGGCCTACAACCGCCGTAGCGGTAAAGAGGCGAGCGGGCTGGGGCGTAACGTCACAGTGTTCGATAACGTGCGGGAATGGGGCTACTGCGCGGTGCGGGAGTATTGGCGGCCCAATGGCTATGAAGCATGGGCTGAGGCTGTCCGTGCCGCTTGTGAGAGCGCTAATGCGTTTGGACGCGAGCAAGGTGGCCCGTTGCCCCATAGTGAGATCAAGGCCACTGCCAAGAGCATCGCCCGTTGGATCTGGCGGCACCTTACCCCGACCTCGTTTGCGGATTACGTTGATCGGACACATACCACCGAGATCCAAGCGCGGAGAGGGGCTAAGGGCGGCAAGGTATCCAAGGGCGGGGGGAGACCGAGCAAGGCCGCTGATCTTCTGCCTGCGGTGTTAGAACTCAAGGCGCAGGGCTACAGTAACCGCGACATTGCCGAGGATTTAGGGATCGGTTCGGCAAGTGTTAGCCGCTATCTCTCCAAAATCTCGCCAGAGTGATCCAAAACAAGCCTATATCAGATAACAGCGCCCGAAGGGCGCTTCTTGTCTCTAGAGAATCATTCAAGAGAGAGGATCTTGGCGAGGGGGGTAACGGCGATCCCGTAGGGCTGTCCATCAGGCCATGTGTTCGGCCTGTGGGCAGTAGCTGTTATCCCCGGAGCTGTTTGTTCTCTGCTGTTCGTAGCGCCCGCAAGATCTCCCCGGCCTGTTCCGAGGTCAGTACCACCGCTGAACCCCCGTCTCTGATCGCCTGCATCTGGGCATCCAGTCCTTCCAATAGCCCTCTATTTATCGTCACAGTAACGTTATTTTCCTGCTGTTTTGCCCGGTAGGCAGCTTGTCGTTCTGCCCCTGTTTTGGCTGATCCGGTTTTGGGTCTACCCCGTCCGCGCTTGATGCCAAACATGTCTCCGGTTCCCTTATCTGCGTTGTCTTTCATCGTCCAAATTCCCGTCACAGTGACCATAAATATTATTTGTCACTGTGACACAAAAAGCATTCATCCGCACCCTCAAAATTCAACCCATGTTAAAGTCATAAGCCAGTATACACTCCGCTAGCGCTACGTGACTGGTTCAGGGCTGCGCCCCGAAACCCGCTAAAACCACT
>NZ_AP021925.1:0-5636 GCF_014168615.1 Aeromonas sp. WP2-W18-CRE-05
AGGATAAAAAATATAGACCGAAGCCATGACCAGAATAAGTGCTGGACCTCCTTTAGTTAAACCGTTATGATCAGCCCACGAAATTTTTTTGGTGAAAGAAATGTTGCAGCGCACAAAGAATAGGTTGGACATCAATACATCTACTTTGTTTAATGCGGATTGTTTATCCGTTCTAAAGCGTATGGATGATGAATCAATAGACCTTATTGTTACCTCTCCACCTTATGCTGATCAGAGAAAGAATACATATGGCGGGGTAAATCCTGATGAATATGTTAGCTGGTTCCTTCCAATTGCTAAGGAGCTACTAAGGGTTCTGAGACCAACCGGCTCTTTTGTCCTTAACATTAAGGAAAAGGTTGTTAATGGTGAAAGGCATACATATGTTCTTGAGCTGATTATAAAAATGAGGGAGCTCGGATGGCTATGGACAGAGGAGTACATGTGGCACAAAAAAAACAGTTTCCCTGGTAAATGGCCTAATAGATTTAGAGATTCTTGGGAGCGTTGCTTGCACTTTACAAAAAGCAAAAAGTTCCATATGTATCAAGATGCAGTTAAAGTTCCTATGGGGGATTGGGCTAATAGCAGGCTGAAAAATTTAAGTGATACAGATAAGCGAAGGGATGAATCAAAAGTTGGAAGTGGATTTGGTAAAAAAATAGAAAACTGGAAAGATCGTAAAATGGCGTTGCCATCTAACGTGCTACATCTGGCCACGGAGTGCTCAAATAAAAGCCATAGCGCAGCCTTTCCAGAGAGCCTACCTGCTTGGTTTATCAAGCTGTTCACTCAAAGTGGTGATGTGGTGCTAGACCCGTTCTCTGGCTCCGGAACCACAATGAAGGTTGCTCAAGATCTTGGGCGCATAGGGATTGGCATTGAGTTGCTGGGAGAGCATTGTCTTGTTAGTGCTGAGCGAGTTAATTTGTCAAAAAAAGAAAAAAATGGATTTGTTGTTTTTGAGGGGGCTCAATGATTGATTCTGCAACAATATCAGATTTTATTGTTTCCAATGTAGATGGTGATTTTCATAAAAAGAAGGAACTTAAAATAAGCAGTTTAAAACTCGTTGACATAACAAAGAGAAAGAATCCTTATTTGTTTAAAGCAAAGGGGATGAATAATGCTAGTGACTTAATTAAGTCTATCATGGATGCCACGGTTTCTTCTGGCGAGGAAACTGTCTTTGGTAATTTCATGGAGAAAGTTGCAATTTTTACATGCTCTCAAGCATTAGGTGGTAGGAAATCAAGTGCTACTGGTATTGATCTTGAATTTGAAAGAGGTGGTGTTAAATATCTTGTTAGCATAAAGTCTGGGCCTAACTGGGGTAATTCATCTCAAATAAAGAAAATGAAGGATAATTTCTTGTTGGCCAAGAAGGTTTTAGGAACATCTGGCGGCATGAGTTCGCAATCAATTTTTTGTGTTGAAGGTTGCTGTTATGGGTATGAGTCTTCTCCAGACAAAGGAACACACATTAAAATGTGTGGAGAGGATTTTTGGGGGTTTATTTCAGATGGCAATTCCAATCTATATAAAGATATAATCGAGCCTTTTGGTCGAACTGCTAAAGAAAGAAATGAAGAGTTGCAACTTCTTATTGATGCCAAATTGAATTTATTTACCGCTGAGTTTGTTTCTAAATACTGCAATCAGTTTGGGGTAATTAACTGGGAGTTACTTGTACAAGATAATTCTGGCTCCAGGGCTGGCTCTAACAAGCCTTGGTGATTTTTAATTTATTGATAGGAATAGCTTTTTGTTTTTTGAGTGGTGCCCATTCGGCTATGATGTGACCTGGTTTACACATAGAGGAGTAACCAATGGCCTGTATCATTGCCGGTTGCCGTAACCCGGCGACAAATAATTTTTCTGTAAGGCTTCGCCGAGAAGACACTTCGGCTATTTGGGCACCAAACACAGAGGCGTTTATCTGTGACGAGCATGCGGCTTGTGGTTTTAATGTCGAGGTTCAGCTTTCTCTTCGCCAAGATCATCAGCTTGAGACGGCTGTATCGGCTGGGGGGACTGTTGCGCGGCGTAGAACTCCGATAACGAATATGCCGTAATCAAGACAGGATCCTTTTCCATATCTTCGGATCCTTCATTAAAACGCGCTATGGCGCGTTTTTTGTTCCAGCAATGGAAATGCTATGGGTTAGGTGGCGAGTGAGCTCTACGCTCGTTCTGTGAGGTTCGTATTCTAAATGATCTTGATCAGATCATCTGATCAAGCGTAACCTGCCCACCAGAAAACAAAAAACCCACCTATCTAGGCGGGTTCTTTGCCCGGTGTTCCTCGGCTTGCCGGCCTTGGAATCCGGTGGGTAACAGCTTCGGTGAGAGGAAGCAGATACCGTAAAGCACCCCCTCAGTTTAGCCGCGCGCGGCCTGCTGTTCAAGTATCAAATCCTCTCCGAACCCCTGTTACCAAAGGCTTTCACCTTTGGCGCTTTGTCGTATTCGCTCGGATTGGACGCAAGTGATTGTTGCCGTAGCGGGTGTGAAGGTCGGGCAGAACGGGGATATCTCACATACTGCCCAAGCGTGCAATCGCGCACCACAGCCTCCCAGGGCTCGCAACCTTGGGGCATCTGCAAGTAGAGCGTAACGGGGAACCAACCACGGCCAGCTCTTAAAAAACGGCGCGGCAGCCCGACCAACAGGCGGGGGCTAAAGCAGAGTGCAGCGGGACGGGGTGTGTTCTCTGGAGCGCGTGAGAGGGAGCTGCCGCAAGCAGTCTCGATAGTCCGGAGCAAGGCGAGCTTATCCTGTAAAAGACCCTAAATCGATGTGGGTCTGTAGGAGGGCTCTCCTATCTTGAAGCGCAGCGAAAGATAGGAGAGCCCGGCAAACTGCGGCGGCTTGCCAACATCCTTTTCGCCCGTTTTTTTGCTTCCCCAGGGCACGCATTATCACTCCCCTTTGAGCCTTTTTTGCCCCCCACTGGTTACCTACTCTCGAAGCCATCCAATTACAGTCACTGTTACTTTAAATAGTCTCGCCAACAGGTGGTTACAACCTATTCCGGCTATGTCAAACTTGACTCTAAGCCAGCATACACAGAGGGCCCTTAGCCGCTTCGCGTCTTCGGTTCCTCTGTGAAGCTGGTTCAGGGGCGTGCCGCCCCCGAAACCCCCTGCTTCCACCGCCCCGAAAAACCCCGTTCCGGGCTTTCCCAGGTCGGCAGACAGGAGAGGGATATGGTCACAGTTACCGTAATTGAGGTGATCGGATGAAGGACGAACGAGACGACCAGACGCTGGACTTGTTGCCAAGTGGCAAGCGCCGAGGTCGGCCACCGACCGGCAAGGCGTTGAGCCCTGCCGCCAAGCAAGCTGCTTACCGCGCACGGCAACGGGAAAAAACGGTCACTGTTACCTTAAATCGTCCAGATTGTGGCGAGCTGGAGATCTTCCTGCGGAACCTACGGGATGGCCGCACCTCTACCCTTGCCCCCGAGGTGGTGGCCAGGCTGCATGAGGCTGTGCAGTCAGCATGGCGGGGGCAGCTTCATTCCGGTAACGGTGACCAGAAATGACCACGGCCAAACGTGAACGGGTGATCAAGATCCGGGTCACCGACGAGGAATTTGCCCGGCTCAAAGGCTTGAGTGGCGATGAACGGCTGGCCGAATGGATGCGGAGCCAGTGTCTTGGGCACGACAAGGCAGCCGGTCGGCGGCGCACGCCAGTACCCAAAGCCGACCCGGCCTTGTTGCGGCAGTTAGCCGGGATCGGCAACAACCTCAATCAGGTGGCTCGGCGGGTGAACAGCGGTGAATGGGGGGCGGTTGAACGTGTCCAGGTGATCGCTGTGCTGATGGCAATGGAGCGTGCTTTGCAGGCCCTGTCTGTCCCCTCAACGGAGGTAACGTGATGAACGAATGCGGCGTAGCCGAGTATGACTACACCCTGATCCGGTTGCCCGGCGAACAGGGGTGGAGCTTGCGGTTGTTGAAGGACGGCCAGGAGATCAGCGGGGAGGTTTACCAGGAGCACGATGAAGCGCTCAGTGTGGCCACCGTCTGGCTGTGCAGCGAGTCATGATCGTTAAATTTCATGCCCGTGGCGTGGGGCGCGGTAGCGGCCCGGTCGATTACCTGCTGGGGCCGCAGCGGGATCGGGAGGGGGCGACCCTTGACCGTGGCGATCCGGGTCTCATCGAGGCGCTGATCGACAGTAGCCCCTACGCCAAGAAGTACACCAGCGGCGTGCTGTCGTTCCAGGAAGCGGATTTGCCCAGGGAGGACAAGGACAAGTTGATGGACAGCTTCGAGCGTGCGTTGTTGCCGGGGCTGGATCGGGATCAATACGCCTGTCTGTGGGTGGAGCACCGGGACAAAGAGCGGCTTGAGCTCAACTTCGTGATCCCGAATATCGAACTGCTGAGTGGCAAGCGGCTGCAACCCTATTTCGACCGGGCAGACCGGCCCCGCATCGATGCGTGGAAGGTGGTGGTCAACGCCCAGTTGGGTTTGCATGACCCGGATGATCCTTTGAACAAACGGGCATTGATGACCCCCCGAAACTTGCCAAAAGCCAAGCAGGACGCGGCACAAGCGATCACCGATGGTCTGCTTTCACTGGCGGCAGCCGGTGAGCTGGCCGATCGGGGAGACGTGGTGGCCACGTTGAAGCAGCATGGCTTTGAGGTGGTGCGGGAGACCCGCAAGAGTATCAGCATTGCCGACCCGGAAGGGGGGCGGAATATCCGGCTAAAAGGGGCCCTGTATGAGCAAGATTTTAGAGCTGGCCAAGACCTTCGAAGAGAGCTCGAAGCAGCAGGCGAGCGATATCGAAACGAGCGTGAAGAACGCGTTCGAGCCGCACGAGAAAGCTATTCTCGCGGCGTTGGACTCAAGCGCTCTGAGATTGAACGCCGCTATCGACGCCCAGAGCCGGAGGTGGGGCTGGCTGGTGTTGAAGGGGTGGGTCTTTCCGTTGATTGGAGTGGCGTTTCTGCTGGGGATCAGCTGGGTCGTGGTGTGGTACCAGGGCAGGGTCATCGCCGAGAACTGGGTAGAGATCTCACGCCAGAACAAGACATTGGAGCAGTTGGCAGCGAAGGGCGGAAAATTGGAACTGTCGACGTGCGGCAAGGATCAGCGGCTGTGCGTGAAGATGGACTTGAAGGAGTTGGCCTATGGTCGCGAAGAGGAATCAGAGAGAGGGGAATATCCCTGGAGGATCCCGGAGGGGTACTGAATGACGGAACTAGAGCGGCAGTTATTGAAAGCGTTAGAGAGCTTGGAAGGCGGGTACAGAGCGCAGCACGTGGCCTGGGAGAACGCCTACAGCGATTTGCGGCGGATGTTCGAGGCCACCTCTACCGAGAACCGGGCATTGCGAGAGAGCGTGGGGAGCTTGAGCAAGCAGGTGTTGCACTTGAGCGGTCAAGTCGAGACATTGAGCCAAAAATTGAAGCCCTGAACATTGAGCTGGAGCCGCGGCGTAGCTCTATGAGCCTCGGGCGGGAGTATCGAGAGTATGGTGACAGGGAGTACGGTGATTGAGTGGGGTCAGTGGGCCCTACTTCATTGTTGATGCCCCTGTTACCCCATGATAAGGATTTAGTTGGCCACATTTTTGCTGAACGTTGTGAGCTAAGAGGTAAGTCTTTATTTGTTA
>NZ_AP021926.1:0-5128 GCF_014168615.1 Aeromonas sp. WP2-W18-CRE-05
GACAATCAAAATAAGAATATGATGGTTCATAATTATAATTTGATGTTTGGCTGCGTTGGTGTCATAACGTAGATATGAATAATCAAAAAAGGCTTTTGATATGGAAGAGATCAAGGCGAAGTGGGTATTTGAACAGGGGGGCTTTGCCAAGGCGGTGATCGCCCCGACCCCAATGGGTGCCGGCTACCATCTTCACCTGGTGAAGTTTGGCCGCAATGCTGAAACGGAAGTGTTGGAACGCCAGCGCGGAGGCTGGCGGGTCTTTAAGACCATCGATGCAGGGGTTAACACGGCGCACACCATCGGTTTTCGCCGCATCGAGGTGGATCTAAGCAGTCGTTAAGGCTGCCGCGCTGCGCTTGCCGACTCCCGAACAGGGCGCGACAGACTGCGCTAGTCGCTCTCGTTCGGGAGTGCTGCCTTGATCTCCACAGGGTGGGGCCACTGGCCCCACCCTTGATGGACTCTGTTTTACTTCACCTATTGGCCCCGCAGGCATCCGCCTGACGCGCTCGATGTTCCGAGCGATTTGTTCCCGTCCCGCCGCAACGGGGCGAGCGGGTGATCGGGTATCCGAGCGATCTGTTCCAAGGTGGGGCCACTGGCCCCACCCTGATGGACTCCGTTTTGCTTCACCTATTGGCCCCACAGGCATCCGCCTGACACGCTCGATGTTCCGAGCGATTTGTTCCTCTCGGGGCGGTAGTGCAACCATAAAAACAGCATTGAGATCATGCTGTTATGGCGTTTTTGCCACCATTATCACGGCTCCTTTCTGATGAAGTATTCCTTTTCTTTCAATGCGTTGCACCAGCTTTACTGGTGCGTAATGTGTATGGCTGTGATCCACCGTTTTTAAGGGCGGAATGACGGCGTGAAGAGTGGCTATGTCGTTAAGGGCGGCACTGTTCGGGGGTACAGGAACACCGCGAAGCGGGTAGCGGTACAGAACCGGAACAGATCCGGTACAAAAGTGGGACAGAACCGGTACAAAACCGGGACAGAAGTGGGACATTTGCAGGGCGGGGTGGGAACAAATCGCTCTGAGGGCAACCGAGAATAATGCGCGATAGGCCGCTAAAAAGGGCTGAAACCATACCCCGCAGGATCCGGCCCTCAAACCGCCTCAGAAGCGTTGCAAACTTTCAGGTAGTAAATGCCCTGCCTTGTGTGTCGAAACGCCCCAAAACGCGATACAGGCGGCCTGTTTGCCGCCAGCGCCCCGTTTTAGCCACTAAAAATCGCAATTGAACATAAAAGGCGTTATGCGCACCGATTTTTGAGGTTGTAGCGTTCAATCTGCGTGGTTGCACGCATAGCTATGGTTTTCCTGTTGCTACTTATAGTCTGTCGACCTAAAGGCATCACTGGATAATTATAGCGGCATGACGCTATCCAAATTAAACACAAGAAGAAAAGCAAAGTGCCTGCAAGAAATATTTGCGGAGAATGTTTTCTTTTATCGAAAGAATCTTGGTTTATCTCAAGAGGAATTAGCCGAGTTGTGTGGCTATCACCGAACTTATATCGGCTCCATTGAGCGTGGAGAGCGTAATGTAACAATTGCCACTATAGAGGCATTTGCTTCTGTTTTTGGTGTTCCACCCAATGAGCTTTTGGTGCAAAAAAACAATGTCTGATTTTCCTCCTCGGCCCAGTGATATCCCAGAAAACATTTATGAGGCATGTCTAAAGGTTACAGCAAAGCGTCCCAAGACAGTAATTATTCATATTCTAAAGAATGGTTTCGTAACGACGGAAGAGCTGGAAACAGTTTATGGTTACGCGCATCCTCCAAGAGCAGCCAGAGATGTTAGAGAAAACGGCATCCCATTAAAAACATTGAACGTTGTAAGCAGAAAAACAGGAAGGGTTATTGGGGCTTACTCGTTCGATACTGATAAGCCAATTGCTGGTCGAATTGGTGGAAGAAAAGCATTTCCTTTAAAATTCAAAAAAGAACTAATAGAACACTATGGTTCCTGTTCTATGCTGACTGGGGAGGTTCTTGATCCTAGGTACTTGCAGATTGATCACAGAATTCCATACGAGATCGCAGGAAATGATGCTGATGAGATAGTTGATAACTATATGTTATTGGATGCTTCTGCTCAGAGGTCAAAAAGTTGGTCTTGTGAAAACTGCCAGAACTTTCTGACAGATAAGAGAGTTGATGTTTGTGCTAGTTGTTTGTGGGCTTTTCCTGAAAACTATACTCATGTTGCCATGGTTGAAGAGCGAAGGGTTTACATCTCTTGGCGGGGTGAAGAAGCTCGGGATTTTGACGTTATAAAAACTGAGGCTGACCGGCGCCAGCTCTCAGTGCAAGACTTAATAAAGCAACTTGTCATGGGTAGGATTTAAGCTGCTGCAAACATTTTTTCGATGCTAGTGCTGCTATCACTCCACTCTTGTTCGATCCTGTTAGTTATGTTTTTTGACACATACAGACTTTCGAACGTGGTGGAGTGATTTCCGTTTAAGGTTGCTTGAGATGATCGGCCAGCATCAATTAGAAGTCTTCTCATTTCAAGATTATCAGGTAGTGGCTCACCATATACGGTGTCACCGGTCATGCCATCATATGACAACAGGAATGGAATGTTCTTAGCGTTAAGACCTGAAATGCCATCAATTAAACTCTCTCGTTCTAGCTGCGTAAAATACCGCTTATCTTTTCCATATGTTGTCCCATGATACGGTGGATCCATATAGACAAAGTCATTGATGCCTGCATCTTCTATTGTTTTTTTAAAGTCGCCGCAAACAACCCTTGTTCTGCCTTTTAACAAGCTGCTAACAGAGTGAATTGAAACGCTCATTTTTTTCGGGTTTGTGCCCAGTCTTCTTTTGTCAGATGATTGAGTGAATGCACCGTTTTTATTGAATCTAACCGCATTTTTAACACACCTAACAATGAGGTAAAGTAGATCTACAGGATCTCGGCTAGAATTAAATCTCTCCCTCACCTCATTGAAGTAAGATGGAGAATTATCTATGTTTCCACTCCATATGCATTCATATTTTTGAGCTGTTTTTGTTGGGTTTTCAATGATCTCCCTCCATAGCTCAACAAGCTCAGGCAAGCTATCTGCAATTACGAACTCCTTTGCCATGTTATGGTGCGCTGCATATATTGTTATTGCGGCAGAACCTGCAAACGGCTCATAAAGCGTATTTATTCCATCCGGAAGCAGAGTGCATATTTTTTCGGCTAAATTCCGTTTGCTTCCTTGGTAGGGAATCGGATGTGGGATCTTGGTTTTCATATGGATAGGTGTTGGATGATATTTAAAGTCATCATATTTTTTAGGCGATGGAAATGCAAGCCAAGCTGCTTTCGCTATGGTTGTGCGAGCGATCACTGCGTTGCCATTGTGGTTCAAATGATCTTGATCAGAGCGGATGATCAAGCGTAACCTTCTCGCCAGAAACGAAAAAACCGCCCTGCAAGGCGGTTTGTTCGAAGGTGTAGTCAGTTGGGGAACAGACTTCACCTGGTAACGGCTCCATAGCGGGAAGCAGCTACCAAAAGTCCTAATTAGTTTAGCGGCCTCTCGGCCATCCAATCAAGCTTTTCCCGCAACAAGACCCGTTACCGAAGGCCACCACCTTTGGCGCTTTGTCGTACCCGCACGGATTGGAAGCATGAGTTTGTTGCCGTGTGTGGGTGTGGTTGGTCGGGCAGAACGGGGAAATCTCACATACTGCCCAGCGTGTGATCGCGCACCACAGCCGCCCACGATTCGCAACCGTGGGGCATTTGCAATCAGAGCGTAACGGGGAACCAACCACGGCCAGCTCTTAAAAAACGGCGCGGCAGTCTGGCCATCAGGCGGGGACTAAAGCAGATGCAGCAAGGACGGGGTGTGTCTCTGGAGCGCGTGAGAGGGAGCTGCCGCAAGCGGTCTCGATAGTCCGGAGCAAGGCGAGTCAATCTTGTGTAACTACGTCATTTTTAACGTAGCCAAGCAGGAGGGCTCTCCTATCTTGAAGCGCAGCGGAAAGATAGGAGAGCCTGCTAACTGGGGAGCTTTGCGACATCCTTTTTGTGCGGTCTTTGGGCTGTTCTTTGAGCTCTTCATAATCGAGAGAGGCTCTTGGCGAGGTGGTTAAGCCCGTTCCCGAAGGGCTGTCCATCAGGCCGTGTGTTTGGCCTGTGGGCAGTAGGGCTTATCCACGGAGCGGGGTTGGTTTTTTCGTACGTACGAAATTTGAGGTGCTAGGGCAGGATTCGCAAACTGCTGGCGTTTGCCGCCGCTCTTGCCCTAAGACAGTTCTCGCCCATTCTCCGGCAGCCTTCATCTCCTCCCGTAGCTCTGCCATTTCCTTTGTCGTCAATGGGCGATATGTCACTGGCTGTCTCCTTTGCTCTGCCGGGCTTCGAGTCGGTGAATGTCCTCCATGACCGCAGCAAGAAGGGATGGATCGTTCTCTTCCTTGGCGGCCTCTAGGTATGCCGCGATCTCGACACGGCTAGTCAAATGGTCCGCAACGTCGTACTTACTGAATTGCTCCTCTGGAATGCTCTTCAAATTACCTTTTTGATTCATCAAATTAGCCATCCGATTTTGTGGGTTTTTTAGTGGGCCAATGTGTGGGTCGCTTGGGTGGTGTGTGGGTTATTTTGTAGGTCTTTTTGTGGGCTCGTCACCTGTCATCCGTTTTGTAGGCATTCCGTAGGTATGCAGTAGGTGTTCTGTGGGTGAACGGTAGGGCTTTAGTAGGCTTTCTGTAGGGGATCTGTAGGGTTTGGCGGTTGAGCTGCTTTTTCATTCCCTATGGACACTTTCTTTTTGGATCTCCCTCATACAACCCCGCAAGTCTTGAATGTGCCCCATTGCGTGCCCTATTTTGTGTCCAACTAACTGATTTTTTGCCCTTTTATGTGTCTCTTTGTGTGTCCTGCGCTTTGTGGTGTGTGTCCTTTTTTGTGTCTCTTTATGTATCCCACCGCCCGCCCGTTAGAACATGATTCACTGCCTTCAGGCACGACACCGATTGTATACAGGCACGAGACCGACCGTATACAAACTGCGTTTGTACCGTCGGCGTGCCTGCATCCTATCGGCGTGCCAAAGGGGCTCCCCCTTTGAAACCCGAGTGCGGTTCTACGAACCTGAGTAAC